>JAKSDO010000049.1 GCA_022360055.1 Cytophagales bacterium
ATTTGTTTTTCAAGGAATTGGGAGGGTTTTCAACCAGTCAAATATGTCATATCAAAACAAAACGTACTGAAAGATAAAAGGTGCTGGCCAATAAAATATGACAAGGAAGGATGATAAAAATATAGATGGAGAAGGATAAAAATATTTCAAAAAAAATAATAACCGATAAAAGCAATGTGTGTAAAAGAACCTGCTACGCAGCGCCGGATTGTAAATCAAATATCAAGAACTATAGAGTGCGACAACAGAGCCAGCTATCCCAGACTCAGACAAAGCAGGATATCCGAGGGTGAATTGTGTTAAAATTATTTCATAACTGCTCATGAAATCTAAGCAAAAAACTGGTAGAAGACGGTTTATAAGAAATTCAGCACTTACTGCTACTTCACTTAGTGTTCCAATAGTCTTATCAAACAAGATGTATGGAGTCGATAACATTATACAGGAAGGAAATGTTAGGGACTTTTACAAAACATCAAAATCAGTAAATTACAAGTGTCTATTTAATCATGAGCTATTAATTGTTACCAATCAAAAAGAAAACAGCACACAATATATCCAGTCTTTTGTTGAGAAACTTAAAGACACAGACGTGGATGCTGTGATGTGTTGTCCAACTGCATGGCGTGCCAATCTTTTTCCTTCAGAAGTGGACCAAACCTGGAAAAAATACTCGCCGGACTGGCCATTGAGTAAATTCCCATCTTTCGATTACATAATGAGATACCTTCATTCCGGTGGCGATCCTGTAAAAGACACCCTTGAAGCCTGCCGGAAGTATGAGAAAGGTTTTTTTATTTCCTATCGAATGAACGACTGGCACCACCTTAATGATTTAGCCTGGCCTACCCACAATGACTTTTGGCGAGATAATCCCCAGTATTGGTTTGGTAAAAGCGAAGACACATATGAGTTTGATGACAGATCCAGGCTGTTAAATTACATGCACCCGGAGGTCAGGGATCACTATTTTTCCATTATCAGGGAACTGTGTGCCAACTACGATGTAGATGGAGTTGAACTAGATTTTCAGAGGGCTCCAAAATGCATCAAGTCTACTGAAATTAAAAAAGGTACGGCGATCATGACAGCCTTTGTGAAACGAATTAGGCAGATGATGGAAAAAATTGGGAATGAACGTGATAAAACATTGAAGCTCTGTGTCCGATTACCACATAACCTTGAACTATGTTCAGAGTTCGGTTTTGATGTTCGGGGTTGGGATGCGGAAGGATTGGTAGACATGATCAATGTATCCTCTTCTTATATAAACACATTGGAAATTGGAATTGAGGAGTTTAAAGAAGTAACTGAACACGCCAAAATCTATGGTGAGATGCATTTTATAACTGAAAACTACGCTACTGCCCAAGGGTTGGCAGCACGTCGCTTCACTACTCCGGAAACATATCGTGCCACGGCATATAATTTTTTATATCGAGGAGCAGACGGGCTGAGCCTTTTTAATTTCGATTATATTATAGACCCCAATGGTTGGGAAGATACTCGTATAGCAGGTCCCGGAGCAAATGACATAAAGAAAATGCGCACCACCATGGCCGAGACGCTTAAGAATATTACTAATGTGAGCTATCTAAAGACCGTATCCAAGAACTATGTTATCAACAGCAAATTTGAGAACCTGTTAGCTAAAAATGAAAATACTGTTCATTTAGTTATTCCGGACGATACCAACAACGTGAAATTTGACCGTGCCGTACTAAGAGTTGAACTAAGGCCATGGTTGCACCATGAATCCTCAAATAATACCGAATCGTTACACTATGGATCCCTAAAGAATATTAAAATCGGAGTGTGGTTTAATGGAATTAAATTGGATTCTTACTTACACAAAGGAGATGAGCTGTTTAAACCAATTATTATAAATGAAGCTTATCCTCGCCATGAAACTTTAAGGTTTTACACAGTACCCCTTGAAAAGATTATTAGTGGGGAAAATGAGGTAGTCATTAGAAATATTGATAGGGAGACAGTGTCCTGCGAATTCAATTCACTGGAAATAGCCTTGTACAGATAAAAGATTGAACATGCATCTCAATGGTCATCGCAGAAACATGAATAAACGGATTATTTATAATAAAATTTATTGCATACATCATAACAAGTTAAGACGCAAATCCAATGAGTAAAACACAAAAGACAAATAAGATTATTGAACCCATGAAACGCTCTGCAATTAATGACTATATAGAAAAAGCTATTGATTTTTTTGCAGACATGAAGTTCCCTTTGCCAACATTCGCATATTGGTCGCCGTCTGACTGGAAGGAGAAAGGACCGGAATGTGATGAGATCCGTGATCTCGGTTTGGGTTGGGATGTGACTGATTTCGGTTGCGGGGACTTTCTTAACTCCGGGCGAATCATTTTTACCCTGCGGAATGGGTCGGTCCGTGACCGGAGATATTCTAAACCCTATGCACACAAAGCGATGTACTTACTGGAAGGACAAAAATCACCTGTTCATTACCACAGAAGTAAGATTGAAGATATCATCAATCACAATGGAGGAAATATACTTGTAACCTTATGGAAATGCGGATCGGATAATAGCTTCTCTGATGAACCATTGGAGGTATCTGTTTCAGGAAAAAAAACTAGTGTAAATCCTGGAGAAAAAATACGTTTGAAACCCGGAGAGTCGATAAACATGGCAGCTTACACATATCACCAGTTTTGGGCCGAGGAGGGCCAGGGACCAGTGCTTTCAGTAGAGGTTTCAACGATTTGCGATGATTATACCGATAATTTTTTCATAAATGCTGCTGAAATGAGTCGCTTTCCCAAGACTGATGAGGATGAGCCGATTCGTTACGTGAGGGGCAGTGAACTAAAAGAATTGGGATTTTAATCATGCAACATTGTAAATGTGTTCAAAGAATGGTTGCATATGACCTGCATCTTTTCTGCAATTTTCAGTTGGCAACAATAGGGCATATTGAGATTTGAATAATATAATATATGAAAAAAATAGCATTACTATCATTCACCTTCATACTGTTTAGCTGTAAGAGCGAAAAACAACTTGTTGACTATATAAATCCAATGATCGGGGCTGTTACCTATGGTGAAAAGACACGTGATATACATGGTTTTGGAAAAACTTTTCCTGGACCAACTACTCCATTTGGGTTGGTACAACTGAGCCCAGATACACGGTCGTGTGGGGACAACGGGAGCGGTTATTCCAACAATCACGCCACAATAGAAGGTTTTAGCTTTACACATATGAGCGGTGTTGGCTGGTTTGGCGATTTGGGAAATCTTTTAATGACGCCAACAATTGGCAGATTACATACCAATAAAGGTGCCGAAGCGGAGCCTGAGAATGGGTATCGCTCAAGATTTTCTCAAGAAAGTGAAACTGCCGAGGCTGGCTACTACAGTGTTGTGCTTTCTGATTACGGTATAACCACCGAACTCACCGCAGCGCCCAGGGCAGGTATGATCAGGTTTACTTTTCCGGAAAGTGATAGTGCAAGAATTCAAATCGACTTATCTCGCAGAATAGGGGGCACCTCAACGGAACAATACATTAAAGTCGAAAATGAAAATTCCATATCTGGATGGATGAAATGTCCGCCAGAAGGTGGCGGATGGGGAAATGGGGCAGGTAAAGCTGATTATACAGTATACTTCTGGTGTGAATTTAGCAAGCCTCTGGATGATTTTGGTGTGTGGAGTGCAGACATACCTGATGACTGGGTACGAAAAAGATTGGAAGTTTGTAGCGAAACATACCAGGAATTGGTTGCCAATGCTACTATTTATAACGGTGCTAAAGAAATGCAGGGAGAGCACTTAGGTTTTTTCACAAATTTCAAGACTTCGAGTGACGAGGAAGTTTTGGTAAAGTCAGGAATTTCATTTGTCAATGTTGAGGGTGCCAAAGAAAACCTGGAAAATGATATTCCTCATTGGGAATTTGATAAAGTAGTTGCCGATGCTAAAAGTAGTTGGAATGATGCTATCCAATCTGTTATTGTGGAAGGTGCTACCTCTGTGGAAAGAGAAATATTTTACACTGCCCTATATCATACCCTGATCGATCCGAGAGCTTATTCAGATGCAAATGGCAACTATATTGGTGCAGATAAGAATATACATAAGGCAAATAAATTTACTTACAGGACGATATTTTGTGGCTGGGATGTTTTTCGCTCGCAGTTTCCATTACAAACGATTATCAATCCCAAAATAGTTAATGATGAAATTAATTCTCTTCTACAAATAGCTGAGTTAAGTGGCAAGGAATACCTTCCCAGGTGGGATTTTCTGAATGCCTATTCCGGATGCATGATTGGGAATCCTGCCGTTTCCGTTATAACAGACGCATATCAAAAAGGGATTAGGGATTATGATATCGACAAAGCATTTATTTATTGCAAAAATTCGGTCGATAAATTTGGAAACGGAGAACTTGGCTATGTTGCCAATAAAGTTTCTGAAACGCTGGAATATGCCTATACCGATTGGTGTTTGGGCAAGCTGGCAGAATCACTGGGTAAACCCGAAGTTGCCAGGGAATATTATAACAAAAGTGAGAATTATAAAAACATCTGGAGCGAAGAAGTCCAATGGTTCCGGGCAAAAGATGAAAATGGCGAATGGATGGCATGGGAAGGGAAAACTGTCCATGGACAAGGATGTTTGGAAAGCAACCCATATCAACAAGGATGGTTTGTTCCGCACGATATTACTGGTCTAAAAGATTTAATTGGTGGACAGGGATTGATAGAAAAGGAATTAACAGAATTCTTTGAAAGCGTTCCGGAAGACTTTTTGTGGGGGGATTATTACAACCATCCCAATGAGCATGCACATCATGTGCCATTTATGTTCAACGAAATCGGACTACCTCATTTAACCCAGAAATGGACACGCAAAATTTGTGACAAAGCTTATGGCAACGATGTATTCGGGTTATGTGGGAATGACGATGTTGGGCAAATGTCGGCGTGGTATGTACTGGCAGCAATTGGAATTCACCCGGTATGCCCGGGAGATAACAAATATCAGATTACAAGTCCGGTGTTTAACAAAATAAAAATTCAATTGGATAAGGAATATTATGAAGGAGATGAATTCGTAATTGTTGCCCGCAATAATTCCGAAGAGAACATCTATATACAATCTATAAAATTAAATGGTGAATATTTAGACAGATATTGGATTACTCATGAAGAAATAGTGGCCGGTGGTGTACTGGAACTGGAAATGGGAAAAACAATGGCAGTTTTGGATAATTCCAATTAGGATATGTATCGGTTTACCATAAAAGCAGTACTACTTGTACTTATAGTCAATTATTCACTCACGGGTTGCTTTCATTCTGGGATGGATCCTGTTGATTATGTAAATCCTTTAATTGATACACATAAGTCCTGCTGGTTTTTCTTTTCATCAGCTTCGCGTCCATTTGGCATGGTTAGTCTGAGCCCTGACCCTGGAGTATTCTTATCAGGATTGGTGCCTGGGCCAAATAAAAAATGGGGTAAAAAGTAGCTCGCAGGTATTCCTTTGTTATGCACAAGGGTGAACAAATCATGAACGTATTGATGCTAATCAATTAGTTAAGAAATTAAATAAACATGAAAAAATGGAACGGAGAGATTTTATACAAAAAACAGCAATAGGAACAGGTATCGCCTGTTTGTCTCCATGGAATGTATTTACCTGTATAACTGGTGAAAAACACCCTGAGCTGAAAAAACACAAAATAGCAAAGATTGAAAAAGTGAAGTTTGAGTTTCACTGGCCACGGCATGTAGGCAAAAACGCCGGATTAGGAAATCACGGACAGTATCAAACAAGTGTTGCGTTCAAAATCTATACAGATCAAGGAGCTATGGGCTGGGCGCTGGGTTCAGACAGAATTGAAGATAAGGATCTAAAGCGGATTCAGGGCAAATCTGTGTCTGATTTGGTCTCCCCTGAAGATGGGATCAGTCCGGAAATAAGTCCTCATTTAGACCTGGCATTACACGATCTGATGGGCATAATTCTGGACAAACCGGTTTATCGGCTTATTGGAGGAAAGGGAACTGAGAGCACCCCAATTTACAGCGGAATGATCTATTTCGACGAACTGGAACCAAAAGATAATCCTGCAGGAATAGACAAAGTTTTGGAAAATTGCCAGTGGGATATCGATTATGGTTACCGGCAGCTGAAAGTGAAAATCGGAAGAAGTGCGAAATGGTATCCGCACGATGCAGGTTTGAAAAAGGACATCGAAGTTATGAAACTGATACATAGAACCTTTCCAGATATTGAATTGCTGGTGGATGCCAACGATGGATATACGCTTCAGGATACGATATATTTTCTGACTGGTATTCAAGATATTCCAGTGCTTTGGATTGAGGAGCCATTCCGGGAAAATTACAAGGAAGGGAAAGAACTCCGACAATGGATGGATAAAAATGGTTTCGAACGAACACTCTATGCCGATGGAGAAGCGCGGCCCGACTATGACTTATGCCTGAAAATGGGAGAAGAAGGGATCATGAATGCCTACCTTCCCGATATCCACTCCTTTGGATTTACGCGGTGGCGGCATTTGATGCCTGAACTGAAGAAGTATAGTATGCTGGCAAGTCCTCATACTTTTGGAAGCATGCTAAAAACACATTATACGGCTCACATTGCAGCTGCATGCGGTAATGTGGTTACCATTGAAGGAGTAACATGCTTCTCGGATGATATTGATTTTGGAGATTACAAAATTAAAAATGGTGAAATATTGGTTTCAAATAAGCCCGGATTTGGAATGAAATTGCTGAACACATAGTGTCATACGCCATACTTCCTGTCACGCTTTGTGCAGAAACAGGCAAAAGATCGCGCCGGTTCTACGGCACATTCACTAATCGTTGGGCATCATTAAATATGAGGTAAAACGATATTAAGAAATGATTAAGAAGAACTTAATTCTATGAGGCATAGCTTTTTCCGGTGAATATGAAACCTTGTATACTGATGGTTGCTATGATGTGTATAACTTGTCAAACAAAAGATTATAAACTCCGATTCCAGGAGTATGATCATTTGAAATTGGGTTTTTCTTCCCAATGTTTTATTGAATCCATACCAGTTACAAAAGAGAACATGATTGGACTGGTGGATTATGCAAAATCCAATGGATTCTGGTGGTTCGAATTAAGAGATCCGGAAGCGGTTTTAACACTGGAGGAGTGCAGGGAAATTTCGTCTTATGCTTCAAAGAATGACATAGAAATAGGATATGCTATCCAAAAAGGTCTTTTGGATGAAGATTATTGGCTGACATTTAACAAGGGTGTAAGAAACGCTGCGGTTTTCCAAGGGCCAGGTACATTCAGGACATTGGCTTGTGGTCATGAATATGTAACAAATCCAGAAAAAAAAGGTTGGACTGCAGATGAATTTGAATTAATTCTGTCAAATGCCCGGAAAGCTGCATCGATAGCGAAGGAAAATGGTTTGCAAATGGTCTTTGAAAACGGGCTTGAGGCCTTTAATGGAAAAGATAGTTTCTATTTTGGGACTACCGATTTATTAAGGGCAACGGATGGCTTGGTTGGTTGGCAATTTGATGTCGCCAACCCTTTTTGTGGCAGCAGGGTACACCCTTCGCCTGGCGAAGTTGAAAATGCATTGAGCACATTCAAAAATAGAATGTATTATATCCATCTAAAATCATCTGTTGAGGGAAAACCTATGCCAACCTTAAAAGAGAACCCTATTTCCTTTGATAAAGTATTTTATGTGATGAATGAAAATAATATCCCATACGTTGCCATAGAATTGATATCTCAAAAAGAAACAGAGCAAACTGAAAAGAACCTGGATAGGAGTATAAAGTATTTGAAAAAGGTTGGTTTTATATA
>JAKSDO010000146.1 GCA_022360055.1 Cytophagales bacterium
AAGAAAAAGATATATTCCTCAATGGAATCTACTATGGATCAAATACGGCGGATTTTTCATTCAACAAAGCAAAAACAAAATTGTCCGTAGAAAATCTCAACATTATGGATTTTGACTTCTTTGATTTCACACAAAACAGAATTCTGGAAATTTCAGACATTTTGATCGACAACGCTGATTTACATCATATTCCTGCCTTAAATAAAACCAATACCTCATTAAACCTGTCGGACTCGGCAATGTACCGGAAGTTGACGGGAAGTCATCCCGCTTATGAAAGGTCGGGTTTGCACGACGAAGAATACAGAGAAAATGCTCCCGATTCAATTCTGTTGGCAAATATCAAACGTACGCTGAGTGCACAGTTTCGTAAACCGAATAGGAAGGTTGGTAATAACAGAGCAGGATTGAATTTTCACAAAGAGGAGTATTTATTCGACACCATGTTCTTAAAAAAAATCAAAATCGACCGTTTGCTAATATCGGATTCAAAAATGACTTTTGAGCATTCGGATGAAGATAAAACCGGCGTGGTAGCGCCTGATATTTGGTTCCTGGCAGAAGGTCTAAAATATGATCCCATTGCAGCAAAGGATTCCAGCAGGATCTTTTATACCGATAATTTAAAGGCCACGATTTCGAATTTTCGATATGTATTGCCGGACAATTTATCTTCTGTCAGGATTGATGAGCTCACATTAAACTCAAAAGACGCTTCCGTCAAGGCCAATAATTTTGCAATTATCCCCTTGATCAACAGGTATGATTACGGGCCGGCCAAAGGATTTCAGGCAACCTGGATAAAAATGGAAAATGATTCCGTCACACTAAGCAATGTCGATTTTCTGGGTATTCTGAATGAAAGGACATTCAATGCCGGCAACCTGAATGTTCATCAACCGGATATTTCCATTTTCAGAGATAAGCGCGTCCCATTTCCCGAGTGGCAAAGAATGTCATTGCCCCAAGCCTCATTGCGTGAATTGAATTTCGATTTTGGGATCGATACGATCAAACTCCACAATGGATTTATTTCATACCACGAACACGCCGAGAAAGCATATACCACTGGTGAAGTATTCTTTTCTGACCTGAACGCCACCATCATCAATGCCACGAACGATTCCACCCGAACGTTAACCTACCCGAATACAAGAATTGGCGCTACAGCCAAAATTTTTGATGCCGGTGCCGTAAAGGCGGAATTTGTATTTGACCTCGTCGATCAGGAAAATGTACATTCGTATGGGGTCGATGTCGAACCCTTTGATTTAACTGAATTTAATCGAATTCTTATTCCGGTCGCTTCCGTACAAATATCAAGCGGAGACAGTAAAAAGATCATTATGACCGCCAAAGCTAATGAAGATTACAGTTATGGTGAGATGAAGTTCTATTACGAGGATTTAAAAATTAAACTGTTAAATCGCGAAACCGAGACGCCAAAAGGAATCGGGAACGCGCTGGGTTCATTTTTTGCCAATACATTTATAATCAAATCAAACAACCCCCGAAATCTATTTCTCAGAAAAGGAGATATTTTCTTCGAAAGAGACAAAAAAAGAGCGATCTTCAATTACTGGACTAAAACGTTCCTGAGCGGAGTGGTCAGCAGCATCGGTGCGGCCAACAACAAGAAGAAAATCAAAAAAATGCAAGAGGAAAACCTCAAAAAAATTCAGGATGAAAAGAATAAACTTGCGACATTATACTAACAAATTATTATGGAAGAAAAGAATAAAAAATCAATCATCGAAGAGATAAAGAGTGAGCTTGAAGAGCTTGAAGGTCAACTTAAACAAAGCGGTGAGGACTTTAAAGTCTACTACAAAAAGAAAAAAAAGAACATTGCCGGTCTCATTAAAAAATACACAAATGAAATAGAAGAGTCCGGAGAAGAGAAAATTCATGAGCTTAGAGAATCCTCCAGGGAATTACTTGATCTGCTCGAAGCTGATTACGACCTGTCCTATACGGAATATGAAAATGAATCCCATAAAATATCCGGTGCCATCGATAAGTATGAACGGAAAGCTAAGGAAGTATTCAATAACCTGTCTTCGGATGTGAAAGAAACAAAGGCAAAGCTTGAAGAGGAGCTCGATAAAAACCTCAATAGGTTTAAAACCGAACTGGACATTCAAAAGGCACACTTCAAGGGGACCAAAGACCGGGCAGTTTCCGAGTTTGAAGAATGGAAGGAAAAGAGGTTGAAAGATATTGACGATTTCAAAAAAGATCTTGAACAGAAGAAAGAGCGAGCTGAAGAAAAAATTGATAAATTCAGTGAAGAGATTTCAGAATCTTACAGCCTTCTTAAAAAGGCATTTAAGAATCTTTGGTAGGGCAACGTACATCAGGCTGTTTTAGCTATCGGCTAATTTTCGATCGAAAACCGAATGCGCCCTGTGGGCGCCTGTCTAACTTCGCCCCTGCCAGACGCAACGCGTGATTGTTTTCAGGCAGTGCGGGTCACTATATTGACGTACTGAGCTGACAGGGGGGAAATTAAACGCATTTATTTTTTGTAATTTCTCATCCCGACAATATTCGGAGCGCTGCGATCTCTTAATTATTTAATTTTTCCTGCGGCCCATTCGATTCCCCCGACGAAATGTGCTCTCAATTCAGGATCGTCGAATGATTCCGGGGTATGCCCCCGGTTGGTATAAAAGGATCTACCCCCATCAAATTCATTGTACCAGGCCATAGGGTGATCACCTCCCATTAAATTTCGGTCTTTGTTTTTTCCGACATTTTTCACAGTGCTTTCGTCCAGCGACATCAGCACATTCACATGAGGCCTCGGGTTGGCTTTATGTGCATACCATTCATCGATGACTGTCCATCGCTCGATATCTTTTTCTTCAAAAACCTTCATCGAAGGATGATTGGTATCTTCAATAACCAAGGTCGCCTCCTGTGTTGGCGGATGACCTTTAAACCAGGCTCCTCCCATCATCTTTCCATACCATTCCCAATCGTATTCCGTATCTGCGGCCGCATGTATTCCGACATATCCTTTCCCGCCCCGGTAAAATTTAATAAAAGCTTCTTGCTGCTCCTCATTCAGCACATCCTGGGTTGTGTTTAACCAAACCACAACATCGTAACCGCTCAAAAACTCATTGTTAAAAAGTGAGGCGTCTTCAGTTGCCGTGACATTCCAATGATGCTTTAAGCCCAGCTCCCACATGCATTTTACTCCATTGGATATGCTCTGATGCCGGAATCCCTCGGTTTTTGTAAAGACCAGTACATTGATCTTTTCGACATCATCATTCTTTTTCTGTGCCAGACCAACAGAAATGGTCATTGTAAATATCAGTACAATCGCTAAAAATCTGTTCATTACAATCTATGTTTATTTTTATCAATACTACTTCAAAAGTACAAATTATGGTGCTTTTACCGACCACATTTTAACAATAAATGCAATCCTCCGATTGTCGATCACGAGCGTCTACGTAGAGTCCGTTACATTTGCTCCCCATTCAAATATATCACAAACACAACAATTCAATTTATCAGGAATCTCGACCAGGACCATAAGGTGTTGCAAACTGCAGAACATTTCTGTACCATATTTCAGCAAATCTGAAGTGATGCAAAATCTTATGAATTATACGCCACTTGCAATGCCTCATAGCCTCCTACCGGCTTTTCGTTGTTTTTATATCCAATTTTCAACTTTTAATCCTTCAATTCTTTTGAGCTCGTTTTCATTATTTGTCACCAATGTTAAGTTAAGGCTCTTTGCATGAGCACCAATTAGTGTGTCTAACGGGCCAATTGGAGTTCCTTTTTTCCAAGCAGATAGCTTAGAATCGCCACCAGGGACAAACAAAGGAATAAAAATAAATCCAGCCGGACCCCGATAACACGATTTGCTATTACACCCCCCAGGGACAGCAGAAAAATCATTAATCCTGCAAAAGAAGCCCAGATAATAAACGTCGGTACCTTTCGATCGCTCAGAATTCCAAGTAAAATCATTGGCCCCATCAAGGCCGTTCCCGCAAAACTCACTCTGGCTAATAATGCAATCTGATCTTTAATTACTTCGGAGAATGCCAGGGCTATAACTGCGAAAATGAAAATACCGATCTTGGTAATACGCATAACCTTATTTTCATCCATATTCAATAAACCCCGCAGTTCGGAGCCCAATGCAAAAATCTGAGCATTTGTTGTAGATAGTCCGGCAGCAATCAATCCCACTAAAGCCAAAGCAGCAACAAACCCGGGCTGACGGTATAAAAACACTTCTTCGAAAAAGGAACCCGCTTGCTGTGCAACAGACATGCCGTCCAACGAATCTTTCAAAAATGAAGCGCCGTACATACCAATAAATATCGTTGGGGTAATCACTAATATCGCAAAAGCGCCTACGGCTACCGCCATAAGATGCATGGATTTCATACTTTTCATCACCACCAGTCGTGTGGTTAATTGGGGTTGCGTTACCGGTATCATCACGATCGCAATCATGGAAGCTATAAAGAATTGGGGAGTGAATAATCCCTCCGGTCCGGGAGTGGATAATAACGCTACATGATCCACTTCTATTTTGTCAAACATGGCAGCTATACCTCCAAATTCGCTCAAACAATTATAACCGATGATCCACAAAACGGTCAGCAGCAATACTCCCTGAATGGCATCGCTATAGACGATGGCTTTCAATCCGCCGATCTCACTATAGATCAGCATAACTACCACAATGCTCACCGCCCATCCCCAGGATGGAATAAAATTGGGAAATGCAGCGCCCATAAATATGGCAATGCCCTGAATCTGAATTCCGACATATGGAATCAGGAATAGAAAGGCAGTAAGAAATATGGTATAACCGGCCCATCGGTTCCCATAACAATTGGAGATCATGCCGGCCACGCCACGGAACCCCAACTGTTTGACTTTATTCCGGATATGGTATCCAAACCACAAGATGAAAAAAACCATGGCACCGTCGGAAACAGCCAAAAATATCCAGGCTCCGATACCATGTCGTCTGAAAAAATCAGGCATTCCCAGAAAAGTGAATGTGCTGAACAATGCGGCCGCATATGTGAGCACTCCGAGGATAATGCCGATATTGGAGCCGGCAAGCATAAAATCTTCCACAGAACGTCCCTTTTTATAAGACCGGAGCGAGGCAGTTACCAGCAATCCAACATAGATTATTCCAAGTATTAAAATCCACGTCTTCACGGCTCCACCTCCTCTTCTTCATTACTTCTATGTACTCTGGTTCCGAGATAAGTAATCACAACCAACGCCACTGTAATCAAAAAGCTGGTCCAAAGTGAATATGGAATACCTAAAAGTTCCGGTTTATAAACACCTTCCGGTATAATCAAGGGAGTGAAAACCAGGATACAAAGTACGATTGCGACCGTTCGCAATATCCTCCAATACTTTCTGTTTTTGTCATTCATATTTAGGATTGTTATAAAGCTGTAAGCTTCCAAGTTAAAAAAAATCACAATTCCGGGACCTTTCATCCGGATCAAACAGGTCGTTTGCCTTGCCCATCCGGCCGGCAACCTGCAGTTTCATTTCAAAAAACGAACAAATTGCCATGTCCATTCTTCGACAAGTCCGGGATAGCCTCACAAGGATGCTACAATCTCTGCAGTGTCATCCCGCCATCTACCGTAATCACCTGGCCGGTAGAATAAGGGAAATCGCCTCTTGCCAAACCTGCGGCTGCCCTGCCGACATCCTCCGGGATGCCCCAGCGTTTCTGAACCGCCAGGCCTTCGTTAAACATCTTATCATATTTTTCTTGTACCCCGGCGGTCATATCCGTGGCAATCACACCCGGTCGAATTTCATAAACAGGAATCTGAAATTCCCCCAGCCTGGCAGCGTATAACTGTGTTGCCATACTCAGTCCCGCCTTGGCCATACAATATTCTCCGCGGTTGGTGGATGCAACGGTCGAAGATACCGAGGTAACATTTATGATACAACCGGTAAATCGATCGTCCGCTTTCCTTTGCTCGATCATCCAGTTGGCAGCCAACTGCGTAAGGAAGTAAGTCCCCTTCAAATTGATACCAACCACGTAATCAAAACTTTCCTCCGTAGCCAGCAGCATGTCGTTCCGTTCTTTCGGCGCCACACCTGCATTGTTGACCATCACATTCAACCGGCCAAACTCCGACCTCACTTTATTGATGATCGACTTCCTGGACTCCCGATGGGCGATATCCCCCTGGCAGTAAATCACCTGTGTCCCAAAGAACCTCAACAGTTCCAAAGATTCCTGAACATCCGATTCTTCCCTTACGCCATTGATCGCCAGATCAAATCCTTCTTTCGCCAGACACTCGGCAATGCCAAAGCCGATACCTCTTGAACCGCCGGTTATTAATGCTACTTTCATTGCTGCTAATTATTTAATCTTGATTGCCAAATGAAAATAATCTATCTGTATATGATTGATGGTCCATTGTATTTTGAGCCCAATGACCATCGACTAATGGCCGGTGACCAATAACTAAATTCGTGGCACATCCACCCAGCACCTTTTCGCCCAGCTCTCCAGGCCTTTCTCCGCCAGTTGCACTCCTTTAGCGCCTTCTTTCAGATTCCACGGGAACGGATCATCTTTCACAACATGCTTCAGAAACAGTTCCCACTGCGCTTTGAAAGCGTTGTCAAAAACTTCTTGCTCCGGAACTTTAGCCCATCCTGCCTGAAAATCAATCGGCTGAGGGATATCCGGATTCCATACCGGTTTAGGCGTATTCCCGTAATGCTGCATGTAGCACTCCCGCAACCCGGCAACCGCTGATCCTTTGGTTCCATCGACGTGCAAGGTCAACAAATCGTCCCGCTTTACCCGGGTTGCCCAGGAAGAGTTGAATTGGGCAATTATATCTCCTTCCAGCTCAAAGGTTGCATAAGCCGCATCATCGGCCGTGGCTTTATATGCATTGCCCTGCTCGTCCACTCTTTCGGGAATGTGCGTTGCTCCGAGACACGAAACCGCTTTTACCTTTCCAAAAATATTATCCAATACGTATCGCCAATGACAAAGCATATCCACGATAATACCACCATCGTCTTCCTTTCTGTAATTCCAGGAGGGGCGTTGAGCCGGTATCGTATGTCCCTCAAATACCCAATAGCCAAACTCTCCGCGAACCGAAAGGATCTTTCCAAAAAAGTTGCTCTGAATCAATCTTTTTAGCTTAAGTAATCCCGGCAACCAGAGTTTATCCTGCACCACACCATTTTTCACGCCCGCCTTTTGGCAAATATCATAAAGCTCCAACGCAACTTTCGTTTCGGTGGCTGTTGGTTTTTCGCAATATACATGCTTTCCGGCGGCGACAGCCTGCTTTACGGCATCCGCCCTCCTTCCGGTGGTCTGGGCATCAAAATAGATCTGATACGCAGGGTCATTCATTACCTCATCCAGATTGGTGGTGATTCGCCGGACACCGGACATCTCCTTTAATTTTTCCAATTTGGCCATATTTCTTCCGACCAAAACCGGATCGGGCATAATTACTTCATCCGGACGGACCCGAACGCCCCCCTGTCTGATGATCCCGACAATCGATCGCATTAAGTGCTGATTGGTGCCCATGCGACCGGTGACACCATTCATGATTATTCCTATTTTGTGTTCTTTCATATTAATGAAGCTGTTCGCTTTAATTTTTTAATTCATAAGTCGCTCTGCATGAGCTTTAACTATGATTTAAATATGCAAATTTGATCCTTTCCAAAAACTCATGTTGATCCTCTGCCCAATATTTGGCAGAAAATATCTCAACTTCGTTAAAACCATCGAAGCCGGTCTTTTCCACCCATCCCCGTATTTGCCTCACGTCAATGCAACCATCTCCCATCAGGCCCCGGTCATTCAGCATATCAACTGTCGGGCTCAACCAATCGCATATATGAAAGGCAAACAAGTTGTCATTTTCACCGCATCGATGAATTTCCATTTCCAAATGAGGGTCCCACCATACGTGATAGAC
>JAKSDO010000209.1 GCA_022360055.1 Cytophagales bacterium
GGAAAAATCTAAGCTCTTTCATGTGTTTAAAATTTGCAGAAACCTCACCATGTGCCGTTGATCATCATGATCTTGTGTCCTCAATAATTATCTCAGGCATTGCCTGTTTCATGTGTTTATATTTTTATAGTTTGCTGACAACCAGAGCAATATAATCACGCTCTTGTGTGTCCTGAAATTGCTCCGGCCACGCCGGTTAAAGTCGGAAAAAAACATTACTGTACCTGTAATACCCAATTTTCTCTGAGTTGAGCTCCGATCATGTTGAACCGCTCGCTCGTATCTTTTGTCTCTTGCAAATCATCGCTTTCAAATATATAGACGTAGTAGATCTTCGTCTGAGATATATAGCCAAATTTGGTGTAGAATCCTTTAATGAAGAGTTGATCCGAATATTCTTCGGCATCTCTATAGGTGCTAAAAGTTCCGACAACAACATAATTGCCTTTTTCCAGTTCCAGGAGGTGATCGCCTTTCACCACCGTGGTCGGCCCGATATAGAACCCTTTATCGTCTAAGGCGGGCTCTATAAATTCTTCTTTCTCAGCCTCAATTTCTTCGGTTAAGTCTTCTGTCGCAAGATCTTGATCAGGCGCTGTTGTTTCAGTTAATTCCTCGGGCGCTTCAAAAGTAATCTCTTCCACAGCCTCCTCTTCCATTTGCCGGATTAGCTCGGCTTCTTCGTCAACTTCTCGCGGTTTGGCCTTGGCAGCGGCTACCGGAGTTCCGACGGGGGTAGCTTCCGGCACCGGTTCACCTACAGGTTCATCGTCAAACCGGATATTAAAGATATCGATTGTATCCTCTTCTACCGGTTGTTCCAGCTCCTCAAAGCTTACGGTATCTTCCTGAACAGATTCGACTTCCATTTCATCCAATAGATCCTGAAGTGCATCCTCTTCATTATAGGTCTCGGGCTCTGTTTTCGGGGGCACGAATGGGTCTTTTTCAACCTGGTAGATGTTTTGCTTTTGCTTCGAAGGCAATTTCCCCATAGATCTGAGCATATTTCTTCGTTTCTGGATCAGATTTACTTTTCCCTTCTTTTTCTTTTCTCCAAAAATCAAGGCAAGTTGTATATCGTGGGTTCCGTTATTAAATGTTGCCGGCTGAGCGTCGAAAAATTCATAGGCATACCCGAATTTGAAATTGTCGCTAATGTTTAGCCCGACAAATCCCGTGGTTCCATAATCCTGCCTGTAAGAAGCGCCAATCCAAAACACATCCATGAGATGCAACATCCCTATGGCCTCAAATTGACCCGGCAGGTCTTTGGTGTAATAATAAATGATATAGGGTTCAAGGGCGAATCTTCCCTCCGATAATTCCCATTTATAACTTGACATAAGGATTGCATCGTTTAGCGGACTTATTTCGCCCGGTGCAAATGAAGAATTGCTTAGTGTATTGGTCCTGAATATTTTAGGTAATGACAAGCCGAGATTAAAACCATTGTTGTAGTAATTAAAACCGGCGTTCCCTTCTAAAAACAAGTTGTTGTCCAGGGCATCGATAATCGCGGGGTCGTCGGGGTCTATGAGATCCGCGGATTCCAGATCAATGGAGTTAAAGCCCAGCCCGCCCGAGAGCGCAAAGCTGATGTAGTGAAATTCATCAAAACTTGCCCGGTAACCGAAGGTTATTAATCCGCGGGATGTTTTCAGGATGCTCCGTTCATCGTTGGCGATATAGACTCCAAAATTTATTTTTTCATTGAAAATTGTATGAAAGTTGACTCCCGTGGTTGTAGGCGCTCCTTCGATTCCTGTCCACTGTTGCCTTCGATAAACATAAAAGGCGGGCCGGTCTTCAAAACCGGCGAAAGCAGGATTGTAATAGTACGGATTAAGAAAAATCTGACTGTTGAGAGGCAATTCCTGACCTGCTACCTCCGGAATGCATAAGATAAAAATAAATATATGGATAAATATCCTCATAAATTATTTTCAATAATAGCTATAAATGCTATTCGAAATTGGGTTATTTAATGCAAAACAATGCCTGCGTTTTTTGCAAGGGGTTATGGACTGTCTGAATAGAATATAAAGTCCAGGAAAAATGAATATATTCAATAAAAATTCCAAAGCCCGTTGCTGGAAGAAGGTATTTGTTTTTGTGCTTAATTCTCCCATTTTCAACTTTTTAACCTTTTTTTTCAATTGTATGGGCACCGATGATAATTCAGTCTGATTATCTGTGCCTTAGGCGTCTTGACATTAATCCATACTACAAGTAGTATGGTAACCATTTTTATGATTTAAGCAATATTTAATTGGATTATTTTGGTAAAACCGTTTTGGTTTTTTTCGTATCGATTCCGGAATTGTTAAACTTTTAACCAAATGTTACCTGTGAATGGGTAGGATGTTATTTTAAAGGGTAGAATTACAAACTTGGACAGTTCTTTTATTTAATTTGGAATTGTATAATTTGAACTTGAAAGGATTACTATTTTCCACTGAGAATTATATATATAAAATTACATGCCTCCGGGAGGTTTAAACAGGCGAATAAATTTGAAAAAAGACATAA
Organism: Cytophagales bacterium; assembly: GCA_022360055.1. GTDB lineage: Bacteria > Bacteroidota > Bacteroidia > Cytophagales > Cyclobacteriaceae > JAAUQL01. The sequence goes on from JAKSDO010000209.1 coordinate 2,533, forward strand.
AAACATATTCTTTTTTGGCCGCTCTTTTTTTGGTATTCTTGTCAAACAGGCTGGAAGCCCAAATTTTTTTCGGATTCAAAGCCGGCGCAAATGCTGCCAAAATTTCATTTGACAGTGAAAGATATCGAAAATTTTACGATACCAAATACATGCCGGGTTTCACAGCCGGGGCGGTATTTTTAATAGAAAATAAAGAAAAGTATGGATTGTATACCGAGTTTCTATATTCGGTTAAAGGTAAAAGTGTCGAAAGTCACGCCAACGATTTTGAAACAAATAAAGCCAATTACCATTTTCTTGACTTTCCCGTATTGTTTAGGATAAAATTTGAGGAACGAAAATTCAGTTGGTTCTTGCAGTTGGGCCCGGAGATTGGTTACTGGTTGAGTGGCAAAGGAGCTTTTACCGTATATGAACCGGATCGGGATGTTATAACAACGTATGATTATACCGTGAATTTCGGAGAGCGGAAAAACACCTCTGACTATCTGAATGTTGATGAGGCAAACCGGTTGCAACTTGGTCTGGCCCTGGGAGGCGGATTTCTTTGGGATCTTAAGAATGGCAATTTTGTTTCACTTGATCTGCGGTATACCTTTGGGCACACTTTCATGGGAGGCTATGAAAGCGGAAGTATACCGAATATCGGATTAACGGATAATTTGGAACACACCAATAATGTAGCCTCTGTTTCGGTCGTGTACTATTTTGATATTTTAGAGAAGGTACGACTCAGTAAAAATAAATACCGTAAGAGGTAAATCTCCGGGTTTCAATTGGGGCTTATCACTCCTCTATTTTATCAGGTTTCTGAATGATCTTTACAATTACTTCATGAGCGTCGCCGTCCGAATCTTTTAGGTAAAAATCCAATGTAGGATTATCCAGCAGTTTATTATCCTCAATTTTTAACACCTCATAATTGATAAGTTTGTTGCTGATCTCCTGTTTTAACTCGCATAAAACATCCACGAATCTAACTTCGAGAGGACTTGGGTTATAGTCTTTTGTAATCATGATAAAAAGCGATGGTTACCAATTTATTAAAGCTGAAGCCCAGGTAAATCCACTTCCAAATGCGGCTAAACAGATTAAATCGTTTTCTTTGATCTTGCCTTCCGCCCATGCTTCGCTCAAAGCAATCGGAATGGATGCGCCGGTAGTGTTTCCGTAATGTTGAATATTGTTATATACCTTACCCTCTTCCAACTTTAGTTTCTGCTGAATAAAATTGCTGATCCTCAGGTTGGCCTGATGAGGCACCAGCAAGTCAATATCCTCTTTCTTTTTCCTATTTGTTGCCAATGCTTCGGTAATTACTTCCATAAATCTTATGACGGCATGTTTGAAAACGAGATTTCCATTCATGTGGGCTTTTATTGAAACTCCTTCCAGCATTTCAGGGGTAAGTCGCTCTTCCCGTTTTCTGCTGCTTCCCGGATCTTTTACATATAATTCTTCGGCAAACGTACCATCGGAATGTAAATGGGTGGATAAAATTCCTTTACCGGCCTCGTCGGTAGCCTGAAGAATAGCCGCCCCGGCTCCATCGCCGAATATTACGGAAACATGGCGTTGGCGATCCGAAAATTCCATGGCAGAGGATTGAATCTCCGAACCTACGACAGCTATTGTTTTATACATTCCCGTTTTGATAAACTGATCGGCGATGGACAGCCCGTAGATGAATCCCGAGCAGGCATTCCTTATATCAATTGCCGCGATCGCTTTTTTATCAAGTCCGAGTTCCCGCTGCATCAATACCCCTGATCCGGGAAACATATAATCCGGAGTGATGGTTGCAAAAACGATGAGATCGATTTCTTCCGCCTTGAGTTTTGCTCTTTCGAGCGCCATCCTGGTAGCTTCTGTGGCCATATTTGAGCATGTATCTTTTTTATAATTAAAATACCTGCGCTCCCTGATGCCGGTTCGTTCGACGATCCATTCGTCCGTCGTATCCATTAATTTTTCGAGATCACTGTTCGCTACAACTTGCTCGGGCACATAATGTCCCACTCCTGCTATCCTTGAATTTTTCATTATATGTCTTATTGAGCCTCCAATTTAGTGATTTTGAGTAATTGAGCATGAACAATGGATGGATTTTTGACCCTGGGGCCTAATCTTAAACGGTTAGTCAAACAATGACAAGTTGCCGAATTGGTCGGCCGGTGGGGTAGGTACGATCAATTGAGGCTTGTCGTTGGATATGGAATTTACAAGTGAAGAGACCGGATGATATTCTATGTTGCTTTCGTGAATGGGCTGCAACAGATTTATGCTTTCCTCAACGGAAAGGGTCGCCTCCAGCCATTTTTTTTCCGCTTTTGGCTCCAGTATTACAGGCATTCTTTCGTAGATCTTCGAAACGCTGGAATTTGCTTTCGTCGTTATTATTGTAAATGTATGTACTGTATTCCGATGTTCGTCTTCATACGCTTCCCATAAACCGGCAAATGCAAACAGTTCCCCGGAGCTCAGGAATATTCGGTATGGGATTTTCGATTTTTTTGCCAGTCTTTTCCATTCGTAGTATCCATCCGCAGGCACCAGACACCTTCTGCGTTTCAACGCATTTTTAAAAGAGGCTTTTTCATTTATCGTTTCCGCCCTGGCATTGAAAAATTTTGAACTGACGCTTTTGCCTTTTGCCCAACCGGGAATTAACCCCCAATAAAAAAAGGATAATTCTTTCGGGTGTTCGTTGGTTATCACAGGTAGGACCTGAGTTGGAGCCGCATTGTATCTCGGCGCATAGGTCCCGGGAACTTCTACGCGAAATCTCTTTTCAATTTCTTCGGCCTTGGCAATAATGGTATATCTTTCGCTCATAATGCTCTGGAAAAAATAAATGTATGAAAAAAATTATAAAGTTGAGCTTATAAATTCCAATGCTCTTTGCTCGGACCAATAATATGAAAGGCCATTGTTGCTGCAGAAGCCAACATGTCCGCCGCGTTCCGGAGTCTCCAAATGAACCCAGGGATGATCCCTTAACCTCTCGGAAGGATAACAATCTATGGGTAGAAACGGGTCATTTAGTGCATTGACGATTAGCGTTGGTGTTTTTATTTGATCGAGCACGTAGAGGGCACTGCATGAATTGTAATAGTCCATGGCATCTTTAAAGCCATGCATCGGGGCAGTGTAGTAATCATCAAACGTTTTTAGGTCACGTATTTTGGAAAGATGCGTCGTATCGATTTCCGGGAAACGCTTGGATTTTTCCTTTACTTTTTTCTTGAGCGAATTCAGAAACCTTTGAGCGTAAATTAGATTTCCCGGTTTTGATATTTTCAGGCAACCCCGATATAAATCGAGAGGCACAGAAAAAACCACTGCATTTTTTACTTTGGAATTAATACGTTTGCCATTCCCCAAATATTTCAATGTCAAATTTCCGCCAAGGCTAAAGCCGATGAATGAGATGGTTTTAATGTTTTTTCGATCTGCAAACTTTATTGTCTCTATTAAATCTTCAGTGAATCCACTGTGATACGAGCGAATGGAATTATTGGTTTTCCCATCGCAACCCCTATAGTTCCAGGCGATTACGTTCCACCCGTGATCGCAAAATGTTTTGGCCATTCCGAGCACGTAAGGGCGCGTGTTATTCCCTTCGAGCCCATGAGAAATGATGACCGTTTTATCGGCATTCCTGTTGTAATAATTGATCCCAAAGGAATCGCAATCCGGAGTTTTTATCGAGATATTTTCTTTAGAAGCATCGTCAGGTATTTTCCTGAATAAGGCCGGGTAGATTGTGTCAAAATGTCCATTTATCAACCAGAAGGGTGGTTTGTAACTGCTATTCGTAATCAATGCCATATGCAAGTTCAAAAATAACGGAAAAGTTGAAAATAAAAATGACGGAATCCGTGTCCCGCCACTTTTACTTAATGCTTCGGCATTAATTGCAATTTTTTCATTGCCGGCTTAATATCGAAATTAAGCTTTTTAGGGGTTATCCTCTAACACTCGTTATCGATGTCAATTTTTTGTGTTTTGGCATCTGAATAAAATTACGAAAAATCATGTTATCTGTTTTCAACCAGGATGTAATTTTTTTTGCAAAAAATGCAACTTGCACCTGGGGCCGATTTCAAACAATGTAATTCCAAAAACGTTAATATTAATGAGTCTATGAAAGTTTATAATTTATTCAAATCTTTCGCATCAGACTAATCATTTGTGGTTGTTATTAGGTTTGAGGTTTTGATTAATGGTTAGCGAAAAGGAGGCGGTGCTCCACCGCCTCCTTCTTTTTGCTCATTTATGGCTTTAAAGTGGATCAGTCGGTATTCTTGGGGGATTTGGGAAATCATACAACAATACTCGTTCGAGTGTCTTTTTCCAGTTCGAAGCATTTCGCTCGGATTTCCTCTCTGGCTCGGACTTCTTTCAAAGACGCTGTGTAGCGCTGTGTTTAGCTCTGAGCGTCCTGGCATACGGATTGTCAAAAATATCTCTATAGACCTGATGGTTTTTCTGCCGGCTGAAACTTCACGGCTTGTCCTTTTTCTTTGCTCGCCCAAAGAAAAAGGACGAAAAAGAAAGGGCGCCAAAATCAAAGATCAAGACACCCGCGGACCGCACAAGCCCACCCTGCATAAAATGTTCTGTCTTTGGAAGGCCGGAGATTTGGTCGATGTTATAGCGAACATTTTAAAGGCCGGCCCTCCCACAGGCCGTCTTGACCCGGCGCTGATTTTGGATGTTCCCCGCCCGCAAAAGTTCTATAGACCTTCTTCCCTTGATATTCATACATATCTCTATAATATACCCATGGATCCAAAATTTGGGTGTGTTCACCAGGTTTTCTGCTTGATCCGTATTTTTGAGGGGATTTGGGAAATCATACAACAATACCCGTTCGAGCGTCTTTTTCCAGTTCGAGCGCTCGCCCGGACTCTCGCCCTTAAGTAAAAAGTTAGGCCTACCGATGACGTGTTTTTATAATAATCTGTAAATCAAATAAATACACAAGAACACGTCATTCAAATTTGTGCATTTTGAAAAAAGGTTAGGCCTCGAGATGACAAGGTAGGAGAAACGGCCCGGTGGATTTAAGGATTATGTCTATGCTTCAGCGTTTGATTATTCGGAAAGCATGGTAGAATCAGATTGTGTGTCGATGCGTTAAGCAAACAGACCCCTGTTTATGTCCGCGGATGATGCCATTTTTTGTTGAGAAACTTTTTTAACCCTCAGATTTTCGGACCGATCCTAATTTTCCATTTTTTTGAAGGTAAAAGAGCGGTGATCATCAAATATTTTGAGATAGATTGCGTTCTAAGCGGAGTAATAAGCCCTGCAATATTAAAATAAATATGAAGCGCATCGTTATTTTTCTATTTTTGTAGAAAATTGTTTCTGCCGCCATAGGGCAGGGATGGCCTTTTAACCAGTTGATTTTTTGAATTATTATATCAAACTCATATAACACAATCATATTTATGAAAAACTTGCATCAATTGTTGATAATTTGCTTTGTGGTTTTAGCCGGCGCAGGTATATTCTCTTGTAAGAGCCAGAAAAAAATAGCGGCAGAAGAAGCAGCGGCTGCCGAGGCGAGAAAAATAGCGAAAGCAAAGGCGGATTTGGAAGAATTGCTCAGTGATAATTCGGGGCTTAGCCTGAATGAAAAGGAAAGCAGGCTGAAAGTTATCAAGGACATGAATATCGATGATCCTGAAGTGAAAGAGCTGATTGCAAAGGTTGAAGAAAAGCTGAAGAGAGAGCGGGAAGCACTTATGGCAAAAGAGAGAGCCGAAAAACTGCGGAGAGAGCGGGAAGAAGCTTTGCGGCGGGAAGGCGCTGAGAAAAAAGGTCTGGACGATTATTTTGATTTGATCGCAAATAGTACAAATCTTGCTACTGCCAACAGATATATAGGTGAAGCGCTTGGGCTATTTGCTTCCGAAGAAGTGCCGGTCTTGATAATAATCAGTAAATCTGGCAATATTATTGATTATGACAGACCGACTACGATCAGAAAGTATCTGGAATATTTGAAAGACCAGAAAGTGGTTCGGAACAAAATCGAAAATGTCGTTTACGATGCCGATGGAAAAATAACGGAACTTGAACTGATTAAGGAGTAAATCGTTTTCAAATTAATTGAGAATCAAATGAATAGATCAAATATATTTTTAAGCTTAGCCTTCGTATTGAGTATCGCGTTTTCTGCAATTGCACAGCCGGAAATCAGTCCTGAAAGAAAACAGGCGATTGATTCACTGGCCCTTGAGAAAGTAAAAGATCTGGGAAAATACATAAGCATAATTGGAAATAAAGATACGCCTTTTTCAGAAGCAAACCGGGTTATCGATCGCGCATTGGAACTTTTTGCCGAGGGAAGCCAGATGGGAGTTTCATCGTTAAGCAGGAAGGATATCAAGTATTATGGTATTCGCGAATATTTCCAACGCTTGATGGCCCTGAATTACGATCGTGTAAATATTCAATGGTTCAACATCCAGTACATCAGCGACCTGGTGCGGCAACCGGACGGCCGATATGTTGGCGTTATTACTGTTTACCAACGATTTACAGGTGAGTCCGACGACGGGCTAAAATATGTGGATACCACCAAAAAAGATATCACTGTTTATGTAGAACGTAAGCAAACACAAATCCAGGGAAGAATTATTGGATTCTGGGATGTGCTTCTGGGCGACATTCGCGTTACGGAGACCAAACCCGGATAATATTTTAAAACACCGGAATGAGATCGACCATCCTAGTTGTTTTACTGCAACTGATACCATCTATTGGTTTTGGGCAGGAAATCGGCTCCTATTTAGGTGATGAAAAGTTTATGTATGCGGAGACCAAGCAGATCAATCAGTTTTTCAGGAGGTTCAATTCTGAAGAAGATCTGGATGGGACCCGCCTCTACGACGGCGATAAGGACTACAGAAATCCGGGATTTCGGTCAAACTATATCAAGATGCTGTTTGACCGGGAGAATACGTCCATTAGCGAGGAAACAAAAACCGAGTTCATATCCGAAATGACGAAGCAGCCGAATCAGTCCTTTCTGGATTATTACGGAGGAAGATGGTTTGCCGAAGTGGACGCGAAATTTACCTACCAGGGACGAGCCCGCACTGTCGTATTGTTTCTTGAATTGGAAAAGGAGAATCTGGGCATAAAATGGGTCATCAATAACGTCTACTTTTATCCCTTTACAAAGATGTTTTATACCGACTCTACGGCCTTGGCAAAATTTCTCCATCCCATGAGCCATGAATTGGACTTTATGAATCTGATCAAGGTGTTCAAGGAACCCGAAACAGTTGAGTATTATTTCGACCACGAGTATAAACCGGATTTCAAGACGCTGTTTCTGTACGAAATAAAGAAGGGCAACCTGATCTTTGAAACTGTTGAAAAGGTTTCATTTCACTTCTTTCAATTGAAGGACTGGTATTTTCAGCTCGAAGAGTTTAACAGGCCCGGATACAATACCGGGTGGTTGATTTCAAATATCTCTAAAATCCCGGAAGATCAAAAAAGTATGCTTCTCAAGTATATTTACTATGAAAATTAAACAAAATCCCTTCATCATTCTCTTACTCAATTTATCGATCATCTTTGTTTCCGCCGATCTGTTATTTGCCCAGGAAGATGATACCGAAAATGAGAAAATGGCCGAATACCGGGAAGAGGTAAGACAAATGGTTTCCTTTTTAAGGTTTTCAATGAATGTGCTTGGTGATCCGGCGGTGTCTGCAAAAGAGAAAGATATCATTATCAATGAGAGTTATCTGAAGATCTTTTATGACGAAAAAGTACAGGTTGAGGATGATTTGGTAGAAAACAGGGATGTTGTCACCAATAAAGATGTGCAAGCGTATCTGAAAGATGTAGATTTCTTTTTTAAGCAGGTCCGGTTTGAATTTAGCATACTTGATATTGCCGATGATCTGAATCATGAGGGAAAACTGTTTTTTACCGTCAAGCTCATGAGAAATCTCAAAGGCATTACCGTAGAGGGAGATAGCATGAACACGGATCAAGAACGTTACATCGAAGTAAATGTAGATGAGGAAAACAAGGATTTGAGAATTGCAAGCATATATACTACCAAGCTGAGCAGAGATGAGGAACTGAGGATTTGGTGGGCGGGCCTGTCTCATGAATGGAAGACCTTTTTGGGCGTTGAAATTGAGGTTAAGGAAGGGTTGAGGCTCAATGAGGTCCAGGAGTTTTCGGATTCCTCTTATTGGGCGGATGATATCCTGTTTACGGATTCCGTTCCAATAATAGATTATGTAAAGCAAGCGGCAAGCCGAGAAGTTATTAATCTTTCGGGGAGCAGTATATATACTGATCTGAAACCTTTGGATCAACTGAAAAGTCTTAGAGAGCTGGATATTTCTTCATCTGCAATCAGTGACCTTTTTCCAATCCGGAATCTGACAACCTTAGAGGTTTTGAATTGTTCCGATACAAAAATCGATGATCTCGGACCATTAAAGTATTCTAAATCCCTGAGAGCGCTTTATGTTAACTATACGCCTGTAACAAGCATCACGGTAATAGAGAATTTCGAAAACCTTGAACTTCTTCATATGGAGCAAACCGTCATCGACAGCCTTCCCTCTGTGGATAACCTGCTCCATCTCAAAGAGCTCAATTGTTCCAGTACGAATCTGGAGCGGCTGGATTCCGTAAAATATCTTAAATCTCTGGAGGTTTTGGATATCTCAAACACATCCGTGGGCGAGCTGAACCCGATTGCAGACCTTAAAAATCTTAAAAAACTGAATTTGAGCAATACGAAAATCAATTCCTTGTCGCCTGTTGCCCATATTGAAAGCCTGGAGATATTGACCGTTGAAAATTCACCGGTGGACGACCTGTCGCCATTAAAGGGCCTTGATCATTTGAAGATAATCTATGCGGACAGATCCGGGATTGAATTGGAAGAATTTGGCAAATTTGCACTTGAGCGTCCCGAGGTTGATGTCGTATTCATGTCTGAGGAATTATTCGAATTTTGGGAAAATATAGACGATTCATGGGCAGATTTGCTTCAAAATAATCTGCATTTTGACGATACGGTTTCAAAAGAAGACATTCATAAAATTTTAAAAATTGAGAATTTGGATCTACGGGATACGCCCGGAATTAATGACCTTCGGCCCTTGAAATATATGCCCTTATTGCAAAACCTGGATATTTCTCAAACTTCTGTTTCGGATCTTGACCCGGTCCGGCACATTCCCGGTTTGAGAGTATTGAAAGGCAGCGGATCTAAAGTTACCGATTTATCGCCGATCCGGGAGTTGAGAGCTTTAGAGGTAATTGACTTTCAGCACACAACAATAAGTCATATATCCGCTTTATCAAAACTTTCTAATCTGGATAGCCTGAATTTCAATCATACCCAGATCAAGAATATCAGCGTATTGAACGACCTGAAGGGGTTTAAAATTGCATATTTCGACAATTCCCAGGTGACAGACGAAGATGTTTATGCACTGAATTTTGATGATGAAACTTCCAATGTAATTTATAAGTCCGACAAGCTGAGGGTTTGGTGGGGAAATATGGATGATAACTGGCAGGACATTTTTCGTAAAACTTGCAAGTTGACAAATCGCCCCACAAGTGAAGAGCTTCATTTACTGGTCAGTAAAAGAGTATTGGATGTTCATGGCACTTCAATAAAAAACCTGGATCCGATTCCGGAGTTTATCCGGTTGGAATCATTATCATTTTCAGATACACGAATTACATCGCTCTACCCTTTGATCGGTTTGAAAAGAATAAAAGAACTTAATTGCCCAAGAAATCCGATCCCCGAAATTGAGGCGTTGTCATCATTGAATTCTTTGGAAGTTCTGGATCTCGATCATACTCAAATCAAAGACTTAAAGGCAATCCGCTCATTGGTGAATTTGCGGGAGCTGAAATTTTCGGGGACCAATGTAAAGGACATTTCTCCGATAGAAGGATTTGAGCGGTTGGAGGTTCTGGAGTTTTCCAAAACCAGGGTCAAGCAGGTGAATGCGTTGGCAAGTCTGAACAATCTGAAGGTTTTGAAGTGTTACAACAATAAAATTTCGGCTAAAAAAATCGAAGAGTTCAAGATGCGAAATCCTGATTGTGAGGTGGTTTTCTACTAAAATCAAATGATGCGGTTTTTTGATCATCATCCGGTTAAATCTTTTTATTGTCCAACTTCTCAAAAAATGAAACCGCTAGGACCGGAGCAATTTCAGGACACGCACGAGCAGGATTATATTGCTCTGTTTGTCAGTAGCTTAAAAAATATAAACACATGAAACCGGCGTGGCCGGAGCAATTTTAGGACACAAGCGAGCATGATTATATTGCTCTGGCTGTCAGCAAACTATAAAAATATAAACACATGAAACAGGCCCTGCCTGAGATAACTATTGAGACACACAGGATCATGATGATAAACGGCACATGGTGAGGTTTCTGAAAATTTTAAAAAAAAAAAAAAAAATACGTTTTTCTCGTGCACTCTAATTGTTCTGTTGTTTCTCATTCGTCCGGGAATTTCGAATGCGGAAGTAAAGGTCGCCCGGATTTTTTCCAGTCACATGGTGTTGCAACGCGATGTGAATGCTCCCGTTTGGGGAACAGCAAATCCGGGCGAAAAAGTAATTGTTGAAATCGATGGACTTATTTCTTCGACAACTGCATCCGGTAAGGGCAAATGGAAAGTTTATCTTCCTGCGTTTGAAGCCGGAGGACCTTACGAATTACTTGTGAAGGGAAGCAACGAAGTAAAATTTACAGATGTCATGTTTGGGGATGTCTGGTTGGCTTCCGGCCAATCCAATATGCAATGGAGCCTGGATAGGTCAAACAATGCTGATGAGGAGGTAAAACATGCGAATCATACGAATATCCGTTTGTTTTATGTTCCCCGGAGAGCAGCTAAAAATCCAAAAGATGACCTTGAAGGAGGACAATGGGATGTTTGCACACCTGAAGTGGCGAAGGGATTCTCGGCCGTAGCCTATTTTTTTGGTAAAGAATTAAATAAGGATCTCAATGTGCCGATCGGTTTGATCAACTGTAATTGGGGCGGCACAGTGGCCGAGGCCTGGACAAGCTCAGAAATGTTACAGACCTTGCCCGATTTCAAAGAACGAGTAATTGATCTCAATGAGGGACCTGATTGGGAAGAGGATATTCCGGCCAATGACCGGAGAGGAAGCGCGAAAAATCAAATAATCGATAAATCTTTCAAAGGTCTTGAAGCTGGAATTCACAGGATCAGTTACAATTCCAATGATTGGCCCGTGGTCATAGCGCCCGATTGGGAAGAGAAGCTCGAAGGGATCGTGTGGATGCGTAAAGTCGTGGAAATACCAAAAGAGTTTAAAGGAAAAGAGCTCAGGTTTGATCTGGGTAGATTAGATAATAATGGTACGGTTTACTTCAATGAGCAGGAACTCGGAACGACCGACATGCCGCATTTTGCGGAATATACCGTGCCGGCAAAACTGGTGAAAGCCGGTAAAAATGTGATTGCGGTTCGATTGCTTCACAGATGGGGAATTCCGAATTTTCTTGGTCCCGAAGAACGCATGAAATTATACGCACCAAATGGAGCCGTACTGGAAAGCCTTGCAGGTCCATGGAAGTATAAGACGGGCCTGGAACCGGTATTTCCGGAGGTCGTGAGCTACCAGAATTATCCAATGAGCTTATTTAATGGCATGTTAAATCCAATAATCCCGTTTGGAATAAAGGGGGTAATATGGTATCAGGGGGAAAGCAACACAAGCCGCGGTTTTCAGTATCGAAGACTTTTCAAATCCATGATCGAAGATTGGAGGGTGCGTTGGGGTATGGGTTATTTCCCATTCCTCTTTGTTCAATTAGCGAATTATATGGATACGCCAGAACAACCGACAGAAGACCATTGGGCTGAATTGCGAGAAGCTCAAACTATGGCGTTGCAACTGCCAAACACCGGAATGGCTGTGACAATTGATATAGGCGAAAGGTTTGATATTCATCCGAGAAATAAGCAGGACGTGGGGTATCGGCTGGCGTTGGCAGCAAAAAAGGTTGCTTACGGACAACGCATCGTTCATTCAGGACCTCTGTACAGGTCGTACGAGATCAATGGTTCGGATGTGGAAATTGCCTTTGATCATATAGGCAAAGGCTTAGTGACCCGGGGAGATCAATTAATCGGATTTCAGATTGCGGGAAAAGACAGGAAATTCTACTGGGCCGATGCCCAGATCGTAGGAGGTAAGGTATTTGTTTCCAGCGATCAGGTAAAGGAACCCGTCGCCGTTCGATACGGTTGGGCAAGAAATCCGGCGTGCAATCTTTACAATAAAGACGGTTTGCCTGCATCACCTTTCAGGACGGATGATTGGCCCGGTAAAACCTCTGGGAATAAGTGATCAATATAAAAAATTCGGGATAGATCGATTCCGATCCAGGCGTCTTACCCGGACTTGCCGGCACAATTTCACAACGTGTTTTTGCCACCTGTTTGCTAAAAAAATTAGTATATTAACTAAAATTGTTAGTATTTTTTTGTAGCTTTGCGACAAACATGATGGAGGATGTGTACGAGGTATACGATTGCTGCCGCCACAAAAGTAATTGAAAATGAGTTCCAGGCTGAATTTCAGTATGCTTTCACTCCGGTATACAATGCACATTTTGGTTTGGACCTGCCGGTAATATTAGCAGGAGAGGAGTCAAAAATTGTACGCCTTCGCTGGGGCTTAATCCCCTTTTGGTCCAGGGAACCAAACCTGAAATTTCACAACATCAATTCATCTGCCAGAACTATTGTGAAGAACCCTGCCTACAGGGTGCCTGTGCGCAGAAGAAGATGCCTTGCGCTGGCAAATTGCTTTTTTATCTGGACCAGGGCAGCGCAGAAGATTAAGGTTCCATTTGTTGTATACGATGCCCGGCAGCCGCTGATGTCTTTGGCGGGTATTTGGGACTCCTGGGTAAACCGGGAAAAAACCAAAATCATTCAATCCTTTTCAATAATTACCGCTCCATCCGTAAAACGGATCGATCCTTTTTCAAGGGCGATGCCGGTGATCATCCCTCCCGGAAGAAGGAGAAAATACCTGCGCTTGTCCGCGCCGCTCATGGATGTCATGCAAATGTTGCGGCCCGGAGAATCCGATTCCATCAATTTGTATCCCGTATCTTCAAAAGTCAACGATTTTCGTAATAATACCAGGGAAGTATTGTCTCAGGTAGGCAGGTGTATGTACACTGATGCCTAAGGTCTGTCCCGAATCGGTGGGGTGGATGAGGGATGGTCTTTCCCGGAAGCCGGACACAAAGCTCATGACATTATTAATCTTTGCAATGCTTTCTTACAATCCATACCGATTGAAGTCTCCGGACCGATTTTTACACATTGATTTGTCGAACTGATAAACCTAACCGTGGCGGTGACTGTAAATGTATTTTCCAATGTCTTTGCGTTCGCTTAGGTTTTCCGGTATCCCGTTCGCCGAAGGATCCGGGAACGATGTCAAAGAACAATCTTCGGCCGAATGTTTATGAATTCTAATTTTCTTCCAGATATCGCTCTGCGATCTGCTCACCGTTTTGAATGGTTTTCAGGCACCAATCAATCTTGATATCAGTGAATTCTTCTTTGGATAGATGCCAATTTATGTCCTTGCTCTTATGCAGGCGATCTGTCAACGATTTAAGGATCAACGCTGCAGATACTGAAATATTAAAACTTTCCGAAAAGCCGTACATTGGAATTTTTACAAATTCGGTAGCTTGATCAAGTACCTTGTCGGACAGCCCCGTCTTCTCTTTACCAAAAAAGAATGCCGATTTTTTCCTGATGTCATAATCATCAATCAAACTGTCCGCTTCATGGGGTGTGGTTGCGACTATTGCATAACCTTTTGCCTTTAGCCCATCGATGCACATTTGCGTATTGTCCTCAAACTCATTGTAGTAATGCAAATCCACCCACTTGTCGGAACCTTGGGTCATTCCTTTGGCCAACCGATATTTATTGATTTCTTCGATTATGTGTAAGTCCTGTATCCCAAAACAATCACAATTGCGAATGAGTGCGCTTGCGTTGTGATCCTGATATGTATCCTCTGCAACAACCGTTATGTGTCTGGTGCGGTTTGAAATAACTTCGTCAAATAAAGAATTTCTCCTGGGAGTAAGATACGATTCGAGGTATTTGAGGTATTTTTCCTTGTCCATAAACGTGAGCCGTCAAAAGACTAAAAATATAAAATCAAATTATGGTAATATGATATTTATCATATGAATTGCATGAAATACGGTTTAATTTCAATTCAAGTTAAACAATTGAGGACTTTTTTTACCTCCAAATTGTTATCAACTAAAGGACAGTTCTAAATATACGTATTATGTGCTCAACTTGTGGATGCGGCCAGCCGGATGAAGCCGTAAAAATTCTCCGACCGGGCGACCGGGATACGGAAAACAATTTAAATCATGAAGGCCATCACCATGATCACCATCATCACGGTCACCATGATCACCATCACGATCATCATCATTCACATTCCTCGCAAATTGATTTGGAGAAAAACATATTGCATGAAAATGATTTGCTCGCACAGAGAAACAGAGGTTTCCTTGAGGCAAAAAACGTTTTTGCCATCAATATGGTAAGCTCTCCGGGGTCAGGAAAAACAACATTACTTGAAGAGACCATAACTAAATTGAAATCCGAGGTTGAGTTATCGATCATTGAGGGCGATCAGCAAACCCTGAATGATGCCATGCGTATTGAGGCTACGGGTGTGCCTGTTGTTCAGATCAATACCGGAAAGGGATGTCACCTGGATGCGCATATGGTATTGCATGCAATAAAGAAACTTGACCTAAAGGAAAACTCACTTCTTTTTATTGAGAACGTCGGCAATCTGGTGTGCCCATCCATGTTTGATTTGGGAGAGAATAAGCGTGCCGTGATCATCAGCGTCACCGAAGGGGAAGACAAGCCTTTAAAATACCCGTATATGTTTGATTCCTCGCAAATCTGCATCATTAACAAAATTGACCTTTTGCCCTACGTGAATTTTGACGTGGAAAAAGCAAAAGAATATGCGCTGAGAATCAATCATCATCTTGATTTTTTTGAACTGTCCGCAACAACCGGAGAAGGTATGGAAAATTGGCTCAAATGGCTTAAAGGCCAACTAAAAAAAGAATAGATCTATTGAGAAGCTATCATATTCATATTAAAGGACGTGTACAGGGCATTGGTTACCGGCCGTTTATTTACAGCCTGGCTTTGAAAAGCGGATGGGTTGGGACGGTCTCCAATACGTTGGATGGGGTTCATATCATTATGAATTGTGAGTTGTGTTCGGTGAGTAAATTTGTAAAGCAAATTAGGGAGCTGTCTCCAAAGCAGTCGCTGATTACAGATATTCATACCGAAGAAATTGAATATAGAGCATTTTCTGATTTTAAGATCGTCGATAGCAACCTGGAGGGGACTCCGGATTTGCTGATTACACCGGATTTTGCGATTTGTGATCCGTGCAAATCGGAGCTTTTCGATCCCGGGAATAGAAGATTCGAATATCCATTCATTACATGCACCTGTTGCGGCCCCAGGTTTTCAATTGAAACGGCATTGCCATATGACCGTCAACGCACGAGCATGGAAACCTTCAGAATGTGCAGCGCGTGTACCAGGGAATACCACGATCCGACAAATGAGCGCTTTTACGCTCAGACCAACACCTGCCCGGATTGTAAAATTAGTCAATGGGTGATCGACGCGACTGGCAGTAAATTGGAGGTCGAAGATGAAGAAGTGATCGATTTTGCCTGCCGGAAAATACACGAAGGAAACAGTATTGCCGTTAAAGGAATCGGAGGATTTTTACTAATATGTGATGCCGGCAATCGGGATCGGGTTTTGGAACTTCGAAAGAAGAAACACCGGCCATCCAAACCATTTGCCCTGCTTTATCCCGATTTGGAATCAATTAAGAAAGATTTCATTTTAGCTGGCGCCGAGGAAGCGGAATTGACCGGAGCCAAAGCCCCGATTGTACTTCTCGAACCGAAAGAAAATCCGAACAATGCGGCATTACTGACTGCAATTGCTCCCGGATTAGACAGGCTGGGCGTGATGCTCCCTTATGCTCCCGTATTATTGTTGATCGCCAGGAAATTGGGCCGGCCCTTGGTAGCTACAAGTGGGAATATTAAAGGATCTCCGATTATTTACAGCAATGAGGAAGCAGTGGGTTCACTATCGAATTTTGCAGATTACATTGTACTTAACAACAGGGATATTCAGGTGCCACAGGACGATTCGGTTGTAAAATTCTCGAGATTGCATAAGCAGAAGGTGATAATCCGGAGATCCCGGGGCTATGCACCCGGTTTAATGCAGCATGCCTTAGATCCATTATTTGACGACCAGGTTCTGGCCATGGGAGCCTTACTAAAAAGCACATTTAGCATTTGGAATAGAGGAAGGTGCCATACCTCCCAGTTTCTGGGAGACACGACAGAATTTGATGCGCAGATCAGCTTTGAAAAAACATTGAAGCATTTTATGAACATGCTTCAATTCAGACCCGAAGCAATTATCGTCGATAAGCATCCGGCTTACTTCACTACGCAATTTGGGCGGGAGCTCGCGGCATCGTATGAAATACCGGTGGTAGAAATCCAGCATCATAAGGCACATCTATGGGCCGTCCTGGCTGAAAATAATTTGTTGGAAGCGGACGAGAAAATTCTCGGAGCAATACTCGATGGCACCGGAATGGGCAGTGACGGAGCGGTGTGGGGAGGTGAGTTTTTTACCTACGAGGCGGGCAAACTTAGCAGAACAAGTCATCTGAAATATTACCCGCACATCCTGGGCGATAAAATGGCGTATGAACCTCGGTTGTCTGCCTTGTCGTTGTTGCATGCGACAAATATGAACTTTAGCCGGGAAAAGGATCATTTTACCGAGGAGGAAATTGAATATTACCGCAAAGTATTGGAAAACTCATCCTTGTGTACCTCTAGTGTCGGACGGGTTTTCGATGCGGTCTCGAGTTTGTTGGATTTCTGTCATATCAATACGTATGAGGGAGAGGCCGCCATGTATCTCGAGTGCTCCGCTCAGGAATTTATTGATGAATCAACGAGCTTTCACGACCATTATTCGTTTGAATTAATGCAGAGCGGTTCCATTGAATTGTCGAAACTTGTGACAGGTATCCTGGATGATGTTATGAAAGGTGTGCACCGGGGAAAGATATCGGCAAAGTTCCACAACACCCTGGTCCGAATGGTTGAATCAGTCGCGCGGCGATCGGGCGTCAAATCAATTGCATTTAGCGGAGGAGTGTTCCAAAACGGTTTATTGCTGGATTTGATCATCGAAAAGCTCGGAAGTGAATTTAACCTGTACTTTCACAAGGAGCTTTCGCCAAATGACGAGTGCATCAGCTATGGTCAGTTGGTCGGCTATTATGCCAAAAGGGCGCTTACATTCCGCGCTGAAAAGAATTCCAACTTAAAAAGTTTAGTGTAGTTATGTGTCTAGCAGTACCGGGAAAAATTGTTTCTATCCAACCTTCTGACGACCCTTTATTTAAGTCGGGTAACGTCTCCTTCGATGGAATTGTCCGAGAGGTAAATCTTGCAGCCGTACCGGAAGCCAGGGTCGGGGAGTATGTGTTGGTCCATGTAGGCATGGCCTTGAATGTGGTCGATGAAGCCGAGGCTTTGAGAACCTTGGAGTATCTAAAAGAAATTGATGAGTTGAACAACGATATCGGAGAACCCCCGCAAATATAGTACCATGAAATACTTAGATGAATACAGGGATGCAGGGATTGTAAAAGAGTATTTGGAAAAAATTCATAAGCTCGTGAACCGGCCGTGGTCGGTCATGGAGATTTGTGGCGGACAAACGCACAGCCTGGTAAAAAATGGAATTGTAGATCTGCTGCCTGAGGATGTCACGATGGTACATGGCCCGGGATGTCCTGTCTGTGTCACTTCTGCAGAGCTTATCGATAAAGCTGTTCAAATCGCCCTTGACGAGGACAGCATTTTGTGTTCATTCGGGGATATGCTTCGGGTTCCCGGTTCTTCCAAAAGCTTGCAAAAGGCCAAGGCCGAAGGCGGGGATGTGCGCATTGTATATTCACCGCTGGATGCCGTAAATCTTGCCCTGGATCAGCAAGATAAAAACGTCGTTTTTTTTGCCGTCGGTTTTGAAACCACCGCACCGGTAAATGCCTTGTCTGTCTTACAGGCAAAAAAACTTGGACTGGAAAATTACTTGTTGCTGGTGTCTCATGTGCTGGTTCCCCCGGCTATGGAAGCCTTGCTTGAAGATGAGGAGACAAGAATAGATGGATTTCTGGCTGCAGGACACGTTTGCACGGTCATGGGGACATCGGAATATATTCCGGTTGCAGAGAAATATCGAATTCCCATCGTGGTCACCGGGTTCGAGCCGGTTGATCTTCTGAAGGGATTGTTCAGTTGTATTCAGCAGTTGGAGAAAGGAACATATAAGCTTGAAAATCAATATAAACGGGTGGTAAAAGCACAGGGCAACCGGAAAGCCCGGCAATTGATTGAAGAGGTATTTGAGATTTCGGACAGGTCCTGGAGAGGCATTGGTGTATTGCCCAACAGCGGTTATTCGCTTAGGGAAGCATATAAGCAATTCAATGCCGATGCAAGATTCGAGCTGAAATCCAAAGGCGGTAGCGCGGGAAACAAATGCATTGCCGGAGAAATTTTGAAGGGGTTAAAGAAGCCGGTAGATTGCCCTGAATTCAGAGGATCATGCAACCCTGAAAATCCGCTGGGGGCACCAATGGTTTCTTCAGAGGGCGCTTGCGCGGCTTACTATAATTATCGTAATGTTTAAAGGTTCTTTTGATGGGAAAGAAGATATCATTTTCTTGTCCTATGCCGGAATTCGATTTTGATACGATCACTTTGGCGCATGGGAGTGGCGGGCTTTTAACCAACAAATTGTTGGATCAGGGGGTGTTTAGCCTGTTTTCAAACGAATATCTTGACCGGCAGCACGACGGGGCAGTATTTTATAATGAAGGAAAACTGGCCTTTTCCACAGATAGTTTCGTGGTGTCGCCAATATTTTTTCCCGGCGGCAATATTGGAGACCTGTCGATGAATGGCACCATGAACGACCTCGCAATGTGCGGTGCTGTTCCCAAATTTATTTCGCTTGGACTGATCATTGAAGAAGGGTTGAGCGTGCGTGAATTATGGAAGATACTGGAGTCCATAAAAGGTATTTCAGATGCGTTTGATGTCCAGGTTGTTACAGGTGATACCAAAGTGGTGGAGCGCGGGAAGGGCGATAAAATATTTATCAATACCTCCGGAATCGGAGTTGTAAAGAAGCAGGCTAATATTGGCATAGAACGGATAAAAGAAGGAGATCGCATCTTAGTGAGCGGCAATATCGCTACACATGGTATGACGATCATGTCTGTGCGCAAAGGACTGGAATTTCAAACTGCGCTGGAAAGCGATACACAATATATCGGTGATACGGCCCTTGAACTTATCGACAATTTTGGCAGTGACATAAAGTTTTTACGCGACCCTACGCGCGGCGGATTGGCTACCGTACTTAATGAAATTGCCGGGAAGCTTGAATTGTCGATCGAGATTGAGGAAGCCTTGCTACCCATCTTGCATGAGTCGAAAAGCGCCTGTGAGTTATTGGGTCTGGATCCGATTTACGTGGCAAATGAAGGACTATTTGTAGCCGTTGTCTCGCCGGAGATCTCCGGGGAGGCTTTGGATTTCCTAAAGCAAAATGAAAAATGCGAGGGGGCTGCGTTTATCGGGTCGGTGACTTCGGCCTATCCCAAAAAGGTGGTAGTCAAATCGGCAATTGGAGGAAGGAGAATCGCTTCCATGTTGCCGGGAGAGCAGTTGCCAAGAATTTGCTGACAAACTGGCTGTAGGTCCCAAATGACTTTGAGTGGGTTGGCAGCTTTTGGATTTTCCGCACACAAAAGTTCAACGGGTACGCTTTCCTGTAGGTATCCATATTTATTCCCATGCATATACATGGATCCAAAATTTAGGTGCGCCCCCTGCCCCCCAGGTTTTCAGATGGATCCTTAGTACAGGTAACAAAAGTTTACCTACGCAATTCTCATAGTGCCAGGCTATAGCGTTCCGAGTTTGTAGGAAATGCGAATCGCAAATGCGCCATGCTCAGCATCCGGTCCAAAGCCATAGAATGTCCCGATTCCCAGACCTCCATAAAAATAGTTATAAATCTTCAGACGCAGCAGATTATTGAGCAAGACGCCCGCTTCATAATAGCCTTCCGAATAATCCCGGACTTCAATATGTTCGTGTATTTCCTTTCTGCCCGCAATTTTTCCCCAGCCTGAATTGAGCGCAAATGCAAGCTCCGGTTTGAATTTTGACTTTTTGAAGAATATATTCCCCAGGTTGTAATTCATAAACGAATGGAAATACCTGTCTGCAAAGAAACCGTAGAGTTTCATGCTTTGAAAAGCGTTGTTGATGATGATACCTGTAAGTTTGAATTCTGTACCCGGTCCGACATAGTTAATCTGGTAAGGCATATCCTTCTTCATTATTCCGCCGTCGAATACAATATCAAGATTGCTTTGGCCGCTTATCCGAATATTCGACATCAACCGCCCGTTAAATTTCCAATAATCAAATTCACCGCCTACTTTAGTATCCCAACCTTTTGTTAGATTGAGAAAAAGGTTGCTGCGAATTTTTTTACTCCTGTACAGGATATTTCGAAGATTCGGATTGTCCGAAAAAGGCGTGCCGATATTGAAGAGAAAGGAAGTTTCGGTAAACTTGAATATCTGATCACCGGTCAGTTCCCGCATATTCGGGTTGTAGGTGTAATCGTATAAAGGATGGAGTGAATAATTATTAAAGACTAATGACGAAGTGAAATAAGCATTGATCTTTGTTCTTAAGGATACCTGCGTTGAAAAGTATTCATCCATGCGGCTGGTAAAAAAATCTCTTACGAGATCCTGGCGTTTTTCCAGGTAATTTACCAGACCCGGCTCCAGCAGATCCCTGGTATATCTTACCGCGAGTAAATTGTTCCTGGACTTGCCAAAATAGGCCCCAACATTGCCTCCGTACTTGAACTTGCGATCTCCGATGCCATAGCCCGCATAGCCTCCAAATGTAAATACATCGGATAGATTTTCATGCGATTGAAGCCCCAGTCCGATGCGAACTGCCTCAAATTTGTTGATCGCAAAGACATTATTGATATCAAAGAACCTCATCCGGTAAGCAATTCTTCCATCGTAGATATTGTACATCCAACTCAAGGTATTGGACAAAACGAATTTTTTTTCGGCAGTGTCTCTTTTAATGTATTCAAGTTTTTCCCGGTCCACCACCTGCCGCATCATCCACGTCTCATCTTTGGCCGTATCTTTTTCATAACTAAATAGCGCCATATCGATCCATTTTTTGTTCGAAGTGTTTTTGACATCGAATGAAGGCGCAGAATTTTTCGTGGAATAAATCATCAGGGAATTTCTGTTGAAGTTAGGTATGTTCTTTAATCTAACTACAATGTTAAGGTCTTGGAGAAATCTTGTATTCCTGTTTGTCTTGGCGAGATAAAAAGTAAAATGAAACCTCTGGTTGTATCCTTTGTAAGGCATCCAGTACCCGCCCCACATCTCCGACCGATCATTTATAAAATACAGAATGCCCTTAAGACCAATAAATCTCTTATTTTGTTTTGGTCTGAATAGAACGACGCTCATTTTACCTTCGCTAAGCGAAAATGTGTCTTTTAGCGCGAAATCATATCTTTTCTCGGCACCCTTAAATAGCGGATTATAATATTTGAGATTGTTTGCATGAATGTATTCCTTCTCATCGGATATGGTATATGTATTTATTGGAATGAAACCTGTTGTACTGCTATCCCCATCGTTGTACCGGGATTTTACTACCCTGGAATATTTTTTATCGGGATATTTAAACCTGTTTTTCTCAATTGATTCAAGAGAGCTCAGCAATTGCCAGTCATCCGGGTTTTCCGGGGATTGCTCCAATATCCTGATCGTCGAGTAGCTTAAAAATTCAAATTCGGGGAATTTAGTCGTTTTCGTCTCAGGTAATTTGTCGTGAAAGTTTCTAATAATTTTTTCTCCATCCCTGATTTGTTCTTCGGAAAGTATGATCTCCGCTCTTGGAGACAAAGCCACACGGTCGGAAGCTGGAGTGATCCGAACCCTTTTATGCTCGAAGAGCGGGTGCACAAATTCAAATTCGCCCTCCGAACCAAGAGCAAAGTTTCCTTTCGGATCTGATACATTGATGCCCCGGGAGTTCACTTGAATTATCTTGACAAAAGGTATCCCCTGATTTGTTGAAGAATCTATGACTCGTCCGCGAATTACCTGAGCAGGTACATTAAAAGAGCATAAGGTAATGAAAATGTACGGCAAAAATCTTGTATACACCTTGACTTGCGATGTTTGTACTTATTTTATCACTTAAATATGTGAAAAATTATTGGCCCGGCATTTACTGTGCCTCAACTTTTAAAGCGTATTGGAAACTGTTTTCTGTCTCGGGAAATTGTTATAGGAATTCTTTGAGTAACCCGGCACCTAATTGGTGTACGCTTAGGCAACCGTAATTGTACAAGTTTTTGTAACGTGTCGTCCGGGCATTATCCGGGGATTTTAGGAACGGTTATCCGGCATTGCAACGGTTTACAAATGTATTTCGGATTGGATTTTAAGAGCGCGCTCCCTGTTTTCAATCTGTAAAATGAAGAAAATGAACGTGAATACCTTATCTTTGTAAGCTTATTTTTGCGCGTACTCCAGGATTGAAAATCAATAGATCAATATTCGTTTCCATACTGATAATTTCGCTTTCTCTAAGTGCGAATAGGGGATTTTCCCAGGAGGAGCCGGGTTTCGAAAAGCAACTTTGGATGGCCGCTTTCCTTAATTTTCGCTTGGATAACAAATGGGTGTACAATCAGGATGCTTCCTATGCGCACTCTTTTGAGACTCCGACATTTACAAGATTTTTTTCAAGGTCTCAGTTAAACAGGCAAATCACAGGGGCTTTTAGCGCACATGGAGGCCTGAATCTTTTTTTTGCAATCAATGAAAAAGCCAATAATGCGCTGGAGCTTCGGCCATGGTTAGGTACAAAACTTCGATGGCCGTCCTTCTGGAGGTTTCACTTTGTGAATTATCTGCGTTTTGAACAGCGTTTTCAGCATACGCTGGATGTAAATGATTGGGACAACAATTTTAGAGTGAGGTATAAAATCGGAACGGATGTGCCGATAAATCATGTATCGCTAACCGATCGTACATTCTACGGCGTATTGGCATATGAATTTTTCAGCGTTTCGTTTGGGGATGATATTCGATTTACAACCGCCGCAACTCATCGATTTGATTTTGGATTCGGTTATCGGCAAAATGTAAAAAATAGATTCGAAGCTTTAATATTGGCTTTGAATGGGTTGAGCGAAGACCATGATCATTACGCTTTGTCGAGCGCAGTTCTATTTCTGAACAAGCGTTACATCAACTGGGAGTAATCATATTAATTGCATCGGGAATGATTTTTACCTCAACATTTTTGGTTTCCCCAATGGCTTCACCATCGATTTGAAGTGTCTCAGGGCATTTAAGTTCAATGCTTGCCCGTTTACAGGAGAACACTTTTGTCAGGTCTTCCCTTTTTCTCAAATTTACTTTGAAAATACTCATCAACGAGCGCAGTAATGCGATAAGATTTATTTGCTTTACAATGCAAATTTCGAAAAATCCATCATTGAGTTTTCCGGCGGGGTTGATTACAGCTCCGGTACCGTACATGGTGGCGTTGGCAAGGACGATCATATACCCTTTCCCGGCATGCCGCTTTCCATTTATGAAAAGCTGATAAGAGATGCGTTTTCGTTGCTTAAGCTCTTTGATAAATAGCCTGGCATACCCGAGATATCCCCGGGCTTTTTCGGTTTCAAATCGTTTTACAATCTTTGCATTTAGGCCGATGTCGCTCAGATGGATTGAAAAGTTTTTTTTATTGATCTGCACCAGATCAATTTTTCGAATGTGTTCATTTTTTATTATTTGCCAACACTCCATAAACCGTTCGGAAGGAATCAAGCTTAGGGTCCGGTCGGGAATTTTTGGTATCCCAAGCTCTTTTGCCATCCCATTTGCCGAACCAAATGGCATCAAACCGATTTTGGTTGAAGTTTTTTTAACTGTTTTAGCGACAAGTTGCAGGGTTCCGTCGCCACCTATGGCAACTATTACTTTCGGTTTTACTTTCTCGTAAAGCTTTTGCAGCTTGAGTTCATCGTCATATCCGGTGGTAGCGAATATTTCAAAAGACAAGTTTGAAGTTTTAATTTCATCTTCAATGAATTGATAAAAAGATGACTTATCATTGCCTCCTGCTATTGGATTTACAACAAATAGGTAATTCGTCATGATTTCGTTTCGGCGATCATCCCTGTGTTCTTTTACGAAAAAGAAGGGGATGTAATCCTTATATTGGCGGATAATAAACCAGGCATCTGGATGCCTGGTTTATTAAACCGGCCTTTTTGCCACAGGGATCAGGTCAGTAAGCTCTTTGATCTGAACAGGTCGTTTCTCTTCAATACTTTTCCTTGCAGCTATGCCGATCAGGATTGAAAAAGCTCCATCACGCGTACCGGCTGCGTGTTTCAAAGGATCCGGCAAATCTGGGTTTTTAAATATTTTATCCTGAAGCCTGCTATCTCCTCCTCCATGACCGCTTCCCGAATGCTTTACCTTTATCATTTCATGATCACTGAAATTCTTCATAACGACAATTTCGTCGTACCGGGCGTCTTCTGATTCCACCTTCTGGTTCATTTCTTTGGCATGTAATTCGGCCTGGTTTACCTTTTCCTCTTGACGCCACGGAATGTCTTCCCAGGAATCAATTCTTCCATTCATACCATTAAATGCGATGCGCCAGCCTTCGTACGGCGAATAAGTCGTAAGGGAATAACTCACACTCACATTGTTGGCATACTTTATCTGAACGGCCATTTTATCATAAATATCGATCTCTTCTCTCCACAGGCAATTGTCGCGGATATAACCGTCATATTTTTCATTGTGCACATACAATTCCATTGATCTCTTGTCCTTTGTGATATCCCAATAGAAGCCGCATTTATCCGTATATGCACAATTTCTGCACTTTTCCCCCCGGAACTTGTTGTTATTCCCATAGTGTTCAAGCGAACCGTAGGCAAACACCTCCACGGGATCGGAGTCCAAAAACCAGTTGAGCAAATCGAAGTGATGGGTAGATTTATGAACCAGTAAAGTTCCACCTTTGTTCCGTTCTCCATGCCATCTCCGAAAATAAGAGG
Organism: Cytophagales bacterium; assembly: GCA_022360055.1. GTDB lineage: Bacteria > Bacteroidota > Bacteroidia > Cytophagales > Cyclobacteriaceae > JAAUQL01. Next base: position 27,977 of record JAKSDO010000209.1, read on the forward strand.
CCCCATGGTAGGTGTTGAGATACCAATGAAAATCGACGGAAGTGATATCTCCAATTTTTTTGGATTCTATCTGTTCTTTGATCGCCGTGAAAAGGGTTCCATACCTGTAGTTAAATCCAACGATTACCTTTTGCCCGGATTTTTTTTCTGCATCGAGAATGGCCTGACACTTAACCTCATCTGTCGTCATGGGTTTTTCCGTGATCACATTTACGCCATATTCCAGCCCTTTGATGATAAATTCGTGATGCGTGGAATCCATTGTCGTTACAATCACAAGATCCGGTTTCACTGTTTTCATCATTTGATCAAAATCCGTGAATGTCGGGCAGTTTACTCCGATAAGTTGAGTGCCCAGTCTCGCTCTCCCTTCATTTTTATCGCAAAGCCCGACAAACTCCAGTTCTTTTTTATAGTTCTCAGCAACTCTTCTACCCCAAAATGAAGTGCCCCGTATTCCGGTACCGACAAGCACAACTCTCAACTTTGCCTGAGGTTGAAAAGATGAGGCTAATGCGGAGATCGATGGTGCGACTACACTTCCGGCAGCGATGGCTCCGGATCTGTTAATGAATTTTCTTCTGCTCAAATTATTCGACATGACTCTGTTTGTTTTGATTATTTCAATTTATATAAAATCTGTTTTTGAAAATAGCCTTAAAATCGGGCCCCAAATAATTTGGAGGTATGATCCGCCTCACCGGGCAGGCTGATATACGTAATTATCTTATGGATTCTATATAAAATTATGGATATTATTTATTATCGTATTACAAATCGATGTTCATTCCACCTAAATAGAGTGATTCTAAATAGTGATTCGGGAAGAGGACCAGGCTGGTCTATCTTGAATTTCTTCGCTATCTTGGAATTTTCGACATGAATGCATCTTCAAATTTCGAGCCGGAATTCAGAGTCGGTCAAAAAGATGAAACCCGACCTTGAACGATGGATCGGCTCGGTAAATAAAAGCCGTACCGGAGGAGATTGTTAATTTATATTGAATGATGAGAAAATGAAAAAGAGCTTTTCTACCTTGCCGTTTTTCCTGGCTGTCTTTTTTATTTCATGCAAAGACAACCGGCCAAATATTCTCTTTATTATGTCGGACGATCATACCAGCCAGGCATGGGGGATTTATGGAGGCCCTTTGAAAGATTATGTACAGGCGCCGAATATTTCCCGGTTATCCGAAGAAGGTTGTACGCTCAGCAACGTTTTCTGTACCAATTCGATTTGTACACCCAGCCGGGCTTCCATCCTCACGGGAAGATACAGCCATCAGAATGGAGTGTATACACTGACCGAAGCCCTGGAGCCCGACAGTATGAATGTTGCGAAATCATTGAGAAAACACGGTTATCAAACCGCTGTCATCGGTAAATGGCACCTTAAGAAAAGACCATCGGGTTTCGACTACTATAACGTATTGCCCGGTCAGGGCAGGTATCGCGATCCTATCCTGAAGGATTCGACCAACTGGGATAAAGGGGGTAAAGTATACGAGGGATTTTCTTCCGATGTAATCGGCGATCAATCGGTCAAATGGTTGGAAAGCCGTGATAAGAAAAAGCCATTCGTGCTGATGATGCACTTCAAAGCTACCCACGAACCATTTGGTTACCCCGACCGGAAAAAATATTTGTATGAGGATGTGGAGATGCCTGAGCCGGCGAACTTACTCGATTTCGGGCAGGAAGGATCGGGAAGGTCATTTAGCGGGCAGATTCTGGAGATCCTGGGAAATCGCTGGGTAGATGCTACCAAAAATGGTTCCGGGAGCTATCCGGGTTTGCCTTTTGATCTGGAAGGATTGGATAGCATTCGCGCGCGGAAAAAGATTTACCAGAAGTTTGTCAAAGATTTTTTGCGAAGCGGATCCGCTGTCGACGACAATATTGGAAAGATGCTGAACTATCTGGATGCCCGTGGGCTAGCTGAAAATACAGTTGTAATTTACACGGCAGATCAGGGATACTTCCTGGGCGAGCACGGATTTTTCGACAAGCGAATGTTTTATGAAGAAGCGCTTCGAATGCCTTTTGTGATTCGATATCCTAAAGAAATCCGGCCAAATTCAAGTAACGGGGACCTCATTCTGAACATCGACTTCCCCGCTCTGTTTTTGGATTATGCGCAAATAGATGATCCTTATTTTCATATCGGCAGAAGTTTTAGGGAAAATTTGAGCGGAAATACTTCGGAGAACTGGCGAAAATCGATGTATTATCGGTATTGGCTGCACCAAACCAACCGCCCCGCCCATTTTGGCATTCGGGATGACCGGTACAAACTTATTTTCTTTTATGGTCAGCATTTGGACATGCCTGGCGCACACCGGCAAAATACGGTTCCTGCCTGGGAGTTTTATGATTTACAGGAAGATCCTGATGAAAACAAAAATGCGTATACAGATCCAAAATACAGCGAAGTTATTTCGAAAATGAAAGAAGCGTTGATTGTTTACAGACAGGAGGTCGGCGATTCCGATGACCGCTTTGTCGAGATGGAATCGATATTACAGGAAAACGGTTTTAAATAAGAGATTTTTTCAGTTTGGAAGTGATAATTTAAAAATTGAGGTCTTCTGTCGACCTGTCGCAAAGCGGATTCATGGATTTTACAATCGAATTTAACTCGGGAGGTAATCATGGCCATCAGTTGAAGGATGCCCTGGGCGGACTTACCGCAGGATGTCTTTTTGATCTGAAGTATGTGCATACGCCGCATAAATATTTGGATTATTTTGGCATCGGATATCAGACGCCGATTCTGAAAGTATGGTCGCGCAGATTAAAATACAGACGCATCAAAAGGATGAGAGGTCCATTTTGGGAGGAAGCGATCTATCACATATCTCTTTTCAGGGACGCGAGCAGGCATCTGAATGGTATTTGAGCGACATCGGTTAGCAAGCAGTGGTTATGGATACCGGCCGGATAAAATGTGTCGGTTGATCATTGGGTATTTCGTACTTCAGTTCCTAACTTGCGAATACGTACAATATTTTGCCCGATCATGAAAAGATTGTTTTTGATTCTGCTTGCAGGATTTTTTGTAACTTCCTGTGCCTCGCTCCGACATCGGCGGGAACAACGAGCGGTTCAACAAGCTAAAGAGAAATTCCATGTTTATCTATTGATGGGGCAATCGAACATGGCCGGCCGAGGTCGAGTTGAACCGCAAGATACAATTACACATCCTCATGTATTTGTACTGAACAATGATGCTGCCTGGGTGCGGGCAAAAGATCCGCTGCACGCTGACAAACCAAAGGTCGCAGGTGTTGGATTGGGTTTGACTTTTGGCAAATTCATGGCCGAGCATGACAAAGGCATCACGGTTGGATTGATACCATGTGCGAAAGGGGGGTCATCGATTGATCAATGGATTATGGGGGGATACCATGAACAGACAAAAAGCTATCCCTATGATGAAGCCATTTACAAAGCCAAACTCGGCATGGAAAAGGGTGTGATTAAAGGAGTGCTTTGGCACCAGGGCGAGTCGGATTGCAAATCGGTCGACGGCATTAAAGCTTACAGGCAAAAATTTTCCGACCTGGTAGAGCGCATTGAGAATGACCTGGGCCTGGCCGATCTGCCATTCGTAATAGGAGAGCTCGGATATTTTTTCTACGATAAGCGGCCGCATGCCAAAGAAATGAATCGACTGTTTGAAAAGATGGCGAATGAAAACGATCGCATTGGATTGGTAAAAGCTCAGGGATTGACAGATAAAGGAGATGGGACTCATTTTGACTCCGGATCGTACCGATTACTTGGAAGGAGATATGCGGAACGAATGGTCGAGCTTCAAAAAAGTCGCAAGGCGGAAAACTAGCCCCACAAGCGCAAAGCATCATGCCCCGGATTCGGGAAAGAATTAATATCCGTGAAGTCTCGAACAGAACCGATGAAGAGGTCCTTTGAGAAATAATTGATCTATTCTTTTACTTCCACGATCATTTCAATTTCGCAGGCAATATTTGTCGGAAGAGATGCCATACCCACTGCCGCTCTCGCATGTTTTCCGCGTTCGCCAAATACTTCTACCATCAGATCCGAAAATCCATTGATCACCGAAGGATGCTCCGTAAATGCCGGATCGGCATTTACCATGCCCAATACCTTCACAATTCTAACGACGTTATTCAGGTCTCCGATTTCAGCCTTAAGCGCCGATAACTGTTGAATTGCAGTTAGCCGGGCAGCTTCATAGCCTTGCTCAATGCTGAGGTCCGAACCTACTTTTCCGGTAATATATGCGCCATCAGATTTTTTGGGGCCTTTGCCAGCCATAAACACGAGTTTACCGGCTTTTACTGCATTTACATAATTGGCGACCGGCTTGCTGGGCTCTTGCAAGGAGATCCCGAGCTCTTTTATTTTCCCTTCCACATCATAGTCGTAGAGTGTAATGTCCCCGGACAAATTCTGATTATTGTTTGCGCATGAAACGGCAAAAAATGCAAGGATGAGAGCTGGTTTTTTCATTGGTAAAGTAATTTATTTCATAAAACATTGGTTCCGTTAAAAAATGAGTATGGCGCTAACCTCGAAGAAAATTTGCAAATCATAAAATCTTTTAACATGCATAAAACAATAATTTACCATAAATCATGATTGGGTAAAAAATCGAAAAACACTCGATTTGTAAAGATCATAAACCACGCCTTTCATTTTGCCAGGTTTTCGAGATAATCGACGTGAGGTTTCCCGCCATAAGAATTTTTCGAATGCGTTGACCAGATTTTAAAATAGGCATCCAGATCACCGTCACCATCAGCATCCCCGAATTTTACATCATGGCCGCCGAAGTTTTTATCTACTACGATGTGTTCTTTAAACGAGCGGCCTTTCCCATCTTGATTTTCCCAGATATACGCCCGGCTTGTTGCTCCGACAGGTAAGAGGTTTGGATCTTCCTGATCCATGGTGAAGATGTCCGAATCCCCGTCCAGATCAAAATCAGCCACCCATAATGAGTGGAATGAGCCTCTTCTTCCCGGGGCTGTCAAAGGAAGCAGATGAACTTTAAAGCGAGGGGTGGATTTGCCGTTGTTTTCCAGCCAGGCCCCCCGGGAGTCTACCTGATCTCCGCCAACCATTACGATATCGTTGTCGCCATCCTTATCCATATCCAGAATCCAGCTCCTGCCCGAAAGTCCCCAGTAGCCGGAGCTGCCGAAAGGAAGGAATTGCCTGGACCAGGAAAGGCCTTTGCCTTCGTTGCGATACCATCTGCCGACCAATACAACATCGCTGTCTCCGTCACCGTCGAGATCGCCAATACCATGGGGAAAGCATCCCCCGTGAATATCAGCCCTGTCGTCCAAAACCTCCATTGTGATCGTATGTCTGTTCCATGTTTTAGTCTCAACTGCGTTTACAGGGATTTCATACCAGAAACAGCCCTCCCGGTCTCCAAGTACCACAAGATCTTTTTTATGGTCTCCGTTTATATCGTAAAGTACAAGGTCATGGATTTCCTGTTCAATTGCCGTATCGTATTGATATGCGGTGAATGGGACGTTTGCAGGATTTTGAGAATTTCTCCACCAGTAACCTCCGGCGATAATATCCTGCCAGCCATCCTGATCGACATCGTAGGCCGCCCCGCCAAGTTGCGCAGTGGTTATCGACCCGATCTTGTGCCTTTCCCAGGAATTGTTTCCGAGATATTCAAATAAAAAGACCGGGCCTTTTGTTCTGGATAATGCAAAATCCAAATCGCCGTCGTTGTCAAAATCTGCCATTGCCGGGGTCCCGAATCGGCTGTGGGACTCGTTCGGAAGATCCGTCGAAACCGTATGATGCCGAAACCATTCCTCATTTTTACTTTGCGAACAGGCTAAACAAAGAATAAGACCCGCACTATAATACGTAACACTTTTCAAACAATTGTGATGCATGAAAGACGTTAGAACTTTGTACAAAGAGAAAAGCAGACATCTCAATCGAAAGAGTATAAAATTTATACGGTTCTTATTATGGGTTACAATATCCCCCTAATCAAAAATACAGCGGCAAAAGCTACAATGGCATATAATTCAGGGAAAACAGCCATGATAAGTGTCTGCCCAAACACATCATTGCCGGACCCGATGCTGTCAATACCGCTGGCGCTAACTCTCCCTTGGTAAATGCCTGAAATTATTCCCGCCAATCCCAATGCGATACCACTGCCCAGAATTGCAGCTCCCTGGATCAATGTCAACTCCGGAGTAAGCAGATCCTGTAAAATGAAAAATCCTCCAAATCCGTAAAGACCTTGGGTGCCGGGCAGTGCCGCCAACACAATAAACGAACCAAAGGCATCTTTTCTCTTTTTCAACGCTCCGACAGTAGTCATACCGGCTATGGCTGTGCCTACCGCACTTCCGATACCAGGCAATCCTATGATCAGGCCAACACCAATAAATGCTAAGACGAGAGGTAATGAACTAGTAGTATCCATGATAATGATTTAAATTATGATTCTTGTTTTATACTTAATGATTCCTTTTTGAATGGCTTGTAAGAGATCCCACCCCCTTTGAAACCGGCATTATTATAAAATTCCACGAAAGTGAGACGAAGCGGATGAACAAAGGATCCCAGTCCGGAAATAAACAGGTTGAGTCCATGCCCCAGGATCAGGAATATCACGCCAATGATAAATCCGATGATACCTCCTCCCATGATTTGATTTCCGATATTATTGATGACCAGACCCAATATCCCGGACGAGATGCCCAGGGCAAATAAACGGATGTATGATAATGTGTCTCCCAGCAATCCGGTAAAAATAAAATATAATGGGAGCACTCCCGTACCGATCCGTTTGAAAATAGGCAAGTGAATATTATTAAATAATAATACCAGAGCGACACCTGCAATCAGTCCGTATTTTGCTACGTCTTGATAAGGCAAGAAAATGTCTACCTCCTGGGCAGATCCCAGGAACAATACAACAGTACTCACTATGATAAATAATTTGCCAATTGATGACAGAGATGCCTCAAAAGACTCGTAGATCCAGGCTCTTAAAGTAGCTGCGACTACACCGACAATTATTTGCACAATTCCCAGTATCAATGCCACATTGAACGCATTGAAAGGACTGTCGCCTGTTTCGGGAATGAAAACAAATCTTGAGAAAAAGTCAAAAAACGGGATGTCTCTTTGAGTTGTTATCGGTATGCCGAGCATGGTTCCGGATTTGATAATTCCGATAACCATGGTAAATAAACCCAGCATAATCCCCAAAGCTGCAATTACTTTGTTGTTTCTTAAAAAAGTGAAGTATCCGACGCCAAATAACAGCACGAAAATAAGCCCATATCCACTGTCTCCAAGACAGTATGCAAAAAAGATCGGATAGAATACTGCAATCACCGGAGTTAGGTCCAATTCCCGGTAATTTGGCAGTTCAAAAATGTTCGTGATGGATTCGAAGATTTTAGGATATCTCCGGTTTTTTAAAATGATCGGTACGTCGTCATTCCCCGCAGGTTCGCTGAGGATATAGGCAATAGACTTTTTATCCAGGAATTCCGTGATGTCTTCAAGCCTGTTTTCCGGAATCCAACCCTGGATGTAGTGGATGGTATTTTCTCCGGATTTTTTAAAGCTTGAAGATGTCTGATGAAAGATGATTTCATCATTTAATTTCATAAGGGCCTGCTGTAGCAGAGGCTCGAGTGATGAAAGTGATCCGAGCGTATTTCCTATTTCTGCCTTTCTTTCTTCCAGCCTGGCTTTTTCCTCTGCCAATTGTTTCCATGGTTTCTTTGGTAGTGAAACTTTATTAAACGGCAGATCGGCATCCCGATCATGAAAAGCCACAAAGTGGACGATCCCTCTTTGCTCTGATATGACTGTGATGGCTTGTTTACCAAAGTCAAATTTTTGAAATGCCTTTTTTGATGCGACAAAAAAAGTCGCATGAATCCCATGTTCACTGAGTTTCTCGATATAGTTTCCTTCAAATTCACCCCAGGGCGATAAAATGTCGAGTTCCTTGCCCAGGGCTTCTAACGCATTGTTATTTTGATCCCGTTCATGATCCAGATCCAGGATTTTATCAGCCAACTCAAGAGCGTCCTGGGTGTATTGGGCATCAAGAATCGTATTTTTACCGGCGGGTAAAAGTGATTTGGCCTTGAGGAGCTTTTCGCGATCGCTGACCAATTCTTCGATTTTTGATGTCAGCCGTTGCTCATATGTTTCAAAATGAACAATCCCCATTAGCTGAAGATCCTGCAGGAATTTTTGCTTTTCGCCACGGTGCAGCAATAGCTGAATTTTTTTCATCCTTGCTTTCATAGTGCGGCCTCCTTTTCTGCGTTTCTTTGTTTTACAATTTTTTGTGCAGATTTGGACAGATTTTCAGCATCTTCCAGAAAGCGCTTGATCTTCAGTACTGCTGAACGAAATTCCGGTATCTGAACTTTTTCATATAAATTAACCTTTTGGGTAGTCTTCTTTCTGGCGTAGTTAAGAATATCAAATTGCCTCCCTTTGGTTTTAAGCTCCGTTTTCAAAGATATCCGCTCCTTAAGGATCTGAATCCCGATAGGGACCCACGCGGGTTGATTGATGTAACTGACGGGCGCTACATCGAATTCAAGATGCTCCAATATGGGTATTTTTACTCCGGCAATATTTTTTAATGAAATATCTGCATTTTTAATGGAAACGATATCGGGAAACTCAACCCACAAGGCTATAAACGAATTCATAGATTCGTCATTCTCTTGCAGCTTTTGTTGAATACGTTCAATTTCTGCGGCAATTCTTTTCACCTCGATTCTCAACGCAGTTTCTTTGCTTTTAAGTGTTGGCAGCGCCTTCTCGCGAATATCCAACTGTTTATTCAATCGTTGTATCTCTGTCTTGTTGTATTGAAACTTAATTGCCACAGCTTTCTTAATCTATTCGTCTGATTTCCAGTATTTATCAACAAACTCATCCTTAATGCCCACCTCGTGTTTGGCGAAATGCGTCCGGAATAATTCCCATCCGGTATCAAGCATTTTATCAATTTTTATATTGATATCGATGGCCAGCAGTTTTTCTGAATAATCCAGTGCAAACTTCAGGCAACGCTTATCATATTCCGTTAAATCAAATCCATTCTCTTTTTTTGTTTTTGCATTGACGGCATCGGCATACAGTCTGATCAGAGCATTCATCACCTGAGGATGGTCTTCCCTGGTTTTTTTGCCGATAACGATCTGTTTCAGTCGCGATAAACTTCGGAATGGATCAACAATTACTTTTCCGATATCAGGGTCTCTTCGGAGGAATAATTGACCTTCTGTGATATAACCGGTGTTGTCGGGAATAGCATGGGTGATATCTCCTTCATTGAGGGTGGTTACGGCAATAATGGTGATCGAACCGCCGTGCGGATATTGCACGGCTTTTTCATAAATCTTGGCAAGGTCTGAATACAGCGAGCCGGGCATGGAATCTTTGGATGGAATCTGATCCATTTTGTTGGAGACGATGGCCAGGGCATCCGCGTAAAGTGTCATGTCTGTAAGCAATACCAGGACCTTTTCCTGTTTGTCGTCAGCAAAATACTCAGCGGCTGTGAGCGCCATATCCGGAACAAGCAGTCGCTCAACCGGTGGATCTTCCGTTGTATTTACAAAAGAAATGATTTTATCGAGAGCGCCTTCATTTGTAAATTTACTTTTGAAAAACAAGTAGTCGTCGTTAGACAATCCCATACCTCCCAAAATGATCTTGTCGGCTTCTGCCCGAAGTGCTACCTCTGCCAATACCTGATTGTAAGGCTGGTCCGGATCGGCAAAAAACGGAATTTTCTGCCCGGTTACCAGGGTGTTGTTAAGGTCTATCCCTGCAATGCCCGTGGCGAGTAATTCCGAGGGTTGTTCTCTTTGTACCGGATTTACCGATGGGCCTCCGATCTCCCTTTCTTCTCCTTCGATTTCCGGACCACCGTCAATGGGTACCCCGTAGCTGTTGAAAAACCTGCCCGTAAGAAGATCGCCTACTTTCACAACAGGAGGCCGCCCCATAAAAATTACTTCAGCGTCCGTTCCAATGCCTTCCATACCCGGGAATACCTGCAATGTCACCTGATCACCAATCATCTTTACGACCTGGGCAGGTCGATCCTGAACAAGCGCCATTTCATCGTAACCAACACCTTCCGCTCTTAATGCGCAGGTGGCTTTGGTGATTTGCGTCAACTGGGTATATACTTTCTGAAATGCCTTGGTTTTCAATATTCAGTCCTCCTTTCTTTAATTTTATGCTCCATTTCCTGTTCGTATTTTTTGAACTCTTTGGAATTGAATTCGGAATAATTCATTTGTTTCATCAGGTTGATGGCTTTTTTGTAAAACTCAGAAATCTCCTCAAAAGCCTCGAAATCAAGAGATTCATTGCAAAATCTTAATACATATTCCAGCATGTACACCTGCCGCTCAATCGGGCAGTTCATATCAATTTTATCAAAGGCGTCCTGCTGCAGGATTACAAAGTCGATCACTTCACTTTTCCAAAACTGCTGGTGATAATCGAGCGGCACCGCATCATCCCCTAAGATACTGATCTGGTCGGCAGCTTCTCGACCTTTCAGAACAATATCTTTGGTCTGATTTACCTTCTCCACCCAGTTCTGCGAGATGTTCTCATTTGAATAGTCAATAAACTCATCATATTCCAGATATTTTGAATAGGAATCAACCGGTTCTATTGCCGGATATCTTTTGGAATCTGCTCTGCCTTGAGCAAGCGCATAAAAACACCTGGCAGCTTTTCTGGTCGATTCAGTGACGGGTTCTTTAAGATTACCACCGGCCGGAGATACGGTCCCTATAAATGTTACTGATCCTGTTTCCCCATTGTTCAGATGCACAAAACCGGCCCTGGAATAAAAATTGGAAATTATCGCGGTGAGGTCCATCGGGAAGGCATCCGGACCCGGCAGCTCCTCCAGCCTGTTTGACATCTCTCGCAATGCCTGGGCCCATCTGGAGGTGGAGTCGGCCAATAAAAGCACCTTCAATCCCATGGCCCTGTAGTATTCGGCGATGGTCATACCTACATAGACCGAAGCCTCTCTGGCCGCGACGGGCATATTGGAGGTATTGCAAATGATGGTCGTTCTTTCCGCCAGTTTGCGACCGGTTCTCGTATCGACAAGTTCCGGAAATTCTTTGAATATTTCCACTACCTCATTAGCGCGCTCTCCACAGGCAGTGAACAACACGAGGTCAGCTTCGCCGTTTTTGGCAATGGCGTGTTGTAATACGGTTTTCCCGGCTCCAAACGGTCCGGGAATAAACCCTGTTCCGCCTTCGGTAATTGGATTTAACGTATCGATTGCCCGCTGCCCGGTTTCCAAAATCTTAAAGGGCCGGGGTTTGTTTTTATAGTTTCTGATCGGAACTTTCACCGGCCATTTCTGACTCATCTTCACCTCTAATTCTTCCGTGTCCGTCTCAATCACGGCAATCACATCTTTGTTGGTGTATGGACCTTTTTTGGCAATAGACTTTATTTTTCCGTATGCAGTGAATGCAAATGGCACCATGATCTTGTGATTGATCCACTTTTCAGAAACTTCGCCTATCCAGTCCCCTCCCGTCACCTGATCACCGACTTTGGCAGTGGGTGCAAATTCATAAACCGCATCGTCCAATGCGTAGGTATATTCGCCTCTTTTCAGATATATAGACTCCATCTTGTTCAGGTCGTTTTGGAGGCCGTCGTAATTTTTTGATAAGAGACCCGGCCCCAGCTCGATTTCAAGCATAGAACCTGTAAAGTTTACTTCCGAGCCAATCTTTACCCCGGAAGTAGATTCAAATACCTGGGCATAGACGGTATCGCCGAATACTTTGATCACCTCCGATCTCAACTCTACATCGTTGTGCTTTACGTAGCATATCTCATTTTGACCTACGGGCCCGTCTACGTTAATGGTCAGCAAGTTTGATATAATGGAGGTGATTTTACCTTTTGTCATAATGATGAGATTTATTTTCTTTCTGTGATTTCAAGGTTTTCAAGTGCTTGTGTCGTCAGGTATTCAAGCCGGTCCCGGCCTTTTTCATCATCCAGTTCAATGTGTCTGCTTATGATGTCCAGCTTAATGATATATGCCAGGATATTATCAATTTCAAAGAAAGATGCCGAAGTGAGCTCATCGCAGAAATTCCATCTCAACCGATCCGTAAAATCATCCAGTTCTTTGACAGCCCTGTTTTCGATATGCACAATGAGCTGGTTGATGAAAGGAAATTGCTCCGATAAACCAAAGTCTTTTGCGCTACTTTTTTCAAGGGCCCCTGAGGTTCGTTCATCATCCAGGATTTCATCGTCATTCAGATCAGCGGGTGTTCTACTGTTGATGGCCTTCATCATGTTTCTCAAGCTCAATTCGAAAGCGGCATAGTTTCTGTTAAATTTGTTTTTGCTTTTTTGGAGTATCTCAAAATAGGACTGCAACAAGAGGCGCTCAATCTCTAGCATACTCATTTCGTTAAACTTCCCCTCATATGTTTCCAATATATCTCGAATGAAACTTGGAAGCTGATCCGAATGCACGTGATATTCTTCAATGATCTCTTTCGGTATACTGGAGAATTTTTGGAAATGAACATGCGGACGAGGCAACTGCCGGTTTACTGCGATGGTACTTACGAGGTTTTTTATGTCATTGATATACAGCAATTCCCGGAGATAAATTCGATCTGCAGCTTCGGTATTTTGCCGGATAGTACGATAAAGTTCTGTTATATCATAATTTATGCTTTTACTGTCCATATCCAACACGGGAAGGGAAGAAACTAAATAGTAGTATCCGGTCATTTATTCGGTTGGGCTTAGTTAAAAAGTATATCCTTTGATCTTTCTCTCAAATAGGGTTTAAAAAATTCTATAAAATCTTCATCGCTGAATACAATCTGAAATGTTTTGCCCGACTGTGACACTTTGAATCCCCCTTTTAGTTTTTTATCAAAAGTAATATTAAGGTTTTTAATTTCTTTGGAAAGACTTTTTTCAAAACTTTTGTCAATTTTTTCTTTTAAGCCTTCTGAAAGTGAAATGTTCGTGCCCGATGCAGACCTCCACTCTTTTACCACTTCCAGTATAATCCCTTTCAAGAATTCCGGATCTTCGAAGGCCATCGAAATACTTTCGGACAGGATTTTGTCAGATAAAAGATTTTGTATGTTTTGTTTTAAGGAACTGATGGCTTGCTGCCCCCCCAGTTTTATTTCCGAAATGCTGTTCTTTTGAAGGGCGTCAGCTTCTTTCCCGGCATTTTCAATAATCCTTTCAGCTTCTCCTTTGGCTTTTTTTACAATCGAATCAGCTTTTTGCCGAGCTTCATCAATTATTTTCTCAACCTCTTGATTTGCTTTCTCTATTCCTTCCTCATAAATCTTTTGCGTGAGCAGGTCAATATTTTTTTCCATATTGTGTACATTTAATGATGTCCTAAAAAAAAAGCTTTTCCATCGATAAAACAATTAAAAAATCCTTTGAATGCGGAACTTATCACGGAATGACCAATATTAACGAATTTTATTTATATATCAGCGGCCTGCCGGCATTCAACTTCCATTTGATCATTGCCAGACCCGAATCAATTGAAGTGTTTTCTACGATTACAGTGCCCGGTGCAGAAATGGGAGAAGCTGAGAAGTTCCAGATGGCTTTTATTCCGCATTCAATTATTGTATCGGCAATTATTTGCGCCTGTTCGGAAGGCGTAGTAATAATTCCGATTTCAACAGGTGTTTCATTGAAACGTTTTTTGAAGTTTTTTATATGATAAATTTTTGTACTGATTACTCTCGTTCCGACTTTTTCGGTATCAATGTCAAACCCTGCAATAATTTCAAGCCCTTCTTGACTAAACTGATTATATTTTATCAAAGCAGTTCCTAAGTTTCCAATACCAATAATAAAAGCTTTTTTGGGATCGCGATACCCCAAAAATTTTTCGATGTTCTGTACCAGTTTGTTTATTTCGTACCCCACCTTGGTTTTCCCTGCCACCTTAATAAACGAAAAATCTTTTGTGATCTGAGTCGAATCAATGCGCAGAGTTTTGGCTATATCCGGCGCCGACACATATACGTTTTCTTTACCTTTTAAAGATTTCAAAAACGACAGGTATAACGGGAACCTTCTTATCGTTGGTGCCGGTAATACGGAGTGCTTCTTCCTGCTAGGAATTGTTTTGTTCATTGACTGAAAAATCAATAAAGAAATTTTTCTTTAAAAGAAAATTACGCAAAGTATTGTTTCAAGGTTTCAAATAAAGAAATATTTCACTGAAAACTCCCCCGAGACTGAAATCGTGAAGTTCCAAAAAAGAGTTCCCGTTCATCATACGCCTATTTATATGCTTATCCGCCCCGGCTCGTCTGAAACTTCCATCCATACCTTGAAGCAGGGACCAAAGGAATTCTGTCGATCAAAACGTTTATGAACCCCAACAACACGGCTGCTATTTTCGTATAAAGATAGTAAAACTATTACAAATGCGATGAAACAATTCATTATGCAATAAATACACGCTAAAAGTGCATAATTGCTATCAAATTTTTTTAAAAGATAAAAACAATAAGACAAGGATCATGTACAGATACAGTAATCTTTTAGTTGCTCACAATTTAACTGATATGGACAAACCGGTTATGCAATATGCGGGTATGATCAGCCATATGGCAAAAACCGAATGCATTTATAATCTGCATCTGACAAGAAATTTAAACATCCCAAGAGAAGTTCTTGAAGCGTATTCTCATTTGATGCATCCGTTAGACGAGTTTGTATTGAAAAAAATGCGAGAAACTGTTAAAGCGTACTTTGAGGATCTTTCCGATACTAAAATGGTTTATTCGGCTAAGGAAGGGGTTCCGTTGGAGGAAATACTACAGCAAATTACAGCGCGGGACATTGACATGTTCATCCTCGGGAGAAAAACAGACACCAGGGAAACTCGTCGCCTCCTGGTCAAGCTGGTCCGAAAAGCACCGTGTTCCGTATTTATAGTTCCTGAACGAACAAAGCCTCTCATATCCAGACTATTAGTTCCTGTGGATTTTTCAAAGCACTCAGAAGATGCCATGGATGTAGCGGTAGCCTTTGCCGCATCCAAAGGGATCCCTCATATTCAATGCCTGAATGTTTACCAACTTCCGACAGGATATTACAAAACCGGTAAAACCGAAGAAGAGTTTTCGGAGATTATGAAGAAACATGCCCGAGAAAAATACAAAGAGTTTATTCAAAGAATCGATCTGAAAGGAGTTTCAGTTACTCCCGAATTTGTGTTGGACAAAGAAATTGCCAAATCCATTCATAGAATAATAAGGAAGGAAGACATTGATTTGATGGTAATTGGCGCTCGCGGAAGAAGTACCGGGGCCGGGGTGCTGCTCGGCAGCGTTACGGAAGACCTGATCCGCTCTACCGATGTGCCGCTTATTGCCGTGAAAAAGAAAGGCGCTGGGATAACATTTACGGAAGCCTTATTTAAATATGATTAATCTTTGGTTTTAATGCTTCCCTGCATAGTGTCAATATTAATAGGAAAGGAGTAACAATGAAAATGCTAAAAAAAATTTTGCTGCCGACAGATTTCAGCATATCATCCAAGGGGCCCATGGAAATGGCGATTGCCCTGGCTAAAAATTTTGATTCTGAAATAACCCTGCTTCATGTAATACCAGGTGTTCCCAAATCGAAAGAGGTTTTGGATATGCTGAAAAAAACCGTACGAGATCAGTTTACGGCTATCCGTAAAAAAATTAATAGCAGTGGAGGAAAGACTGCGGAACCGGTTATCGCGACCGGCAACTATTCCGATCAAATCATTCGACATGCAGAAAGGCAGGATGTAAACCTGATACTGATGGGTTCCGGGAAAAAAGAAAATACTGGGAAATTTAAATTGAGCGCTACAACAGCAAAAGTGATTCGAAAATCGAACAAACCGGTATGGGTAATTAAACGGGAGATGCCTTCCGGCATTAAGAGAATATGCTGTCCCATAGATTTTTCTGAGCCTTCTCGCATCGCGCTAAACAATGCCATTCATCTGGCGCGTGAATTCCGGGCAGAATTAACTGTGTTGAATGTGATAGCCCCATTGACCGATGCACCCTTGCCGCCGAACGTTCGGCTAACTTTTGAGCAGCAATCAATTGCCGAGAAGGAAACCTTTAAATTTGAGCGGTTTTTAAGCCAATTCGATTTCCATGATGTAAAATTGTGCCGGGAGATTTATCAGGGTAAACCTTATCAGGAAATCCTGAAAAGGATTGATGTACGTAAGAGCGACCTTTTGGTGATGGGGACGAGCGGTAGAACCGGTCTGGGCAGGATATTAATAGGCAGCGTAACTGAAAAAGTCATCAACGAGATCCCCTGCTCTTTCATCATCCTGAAGGATGAAAACGTCATACGCATATGTATAGAAACAAAGATGCATGACCAGGAAGCCAATTTTGCCGAAAGCCAGCAATTGCTGAGCAAAGGATTTGCAAAGGAAGCTATACGCCAGCTTAGACGCTGTCTTAATATAGATTGTTCGTTCATTCCCGCCTGGGAAGTTATGGCCACTGCTTACGAAAAATTGGGCCACAAAAGCAAAGCACAGGATTGCCGAAATAAGATTAAGAAAATTCGTGAACGGCGCGAACAACAACAGGTGGAATTTGATATACGTCGCCGCCATCATCACCCATTTATCAAAGGATGAGGCCGGGACAATAAGAAATCCAACCCGATTTAATCATTGGAATTTCGCGATGCAGGGTCAAAATCATTATTGAGTTAGCTGCTTGTAGTCATTATTTGCAATATATACCAAGACATAATGGTCTCCTATTTTTTTGATTTCCGGGTTATGTGTCCAAAAAACTCTCTGATCTACTTTTTGGTAATGGCATCCAGCTTATTGCTAAACCTAAAAGAAATATGCAAAACGTTAACTTGAGTCAATCAGATAGCATTTCTGTACTATTACTTTTGTAATTCAAATACTGACCAAATAGGCTTATGGTCAGACTGAAGCTTTTCTTTTTCTTCAATTATTTCTGCACTTTTTATTTTTAAACCTTTGAAAAAAATATGATCAATCACTGTATCCTCAAATTTTTTCGGATAACAATACGTTGTTCGATCTTTCATATCCATACCAAGTGCTTTCCATGAATTTGAAAAGCCAATATTGTAAAAATATGATAAAGGCTTCGAATCGTATAAATCATTAAAATCGCCAGCTAAGATAATTTTATCAGAGCCATTGTATTTGTTTTCTATCACTTTTGATAGCTGTTGTGCTTTACTATTGGCTGGATCTGATGCTCCAGAGGGAATATGCAAACTAAATATTTGAACGCTGTTTTTTTTGTCAATATTAACATTTGCAACAACTGCTGAAGCAGGAGACCACCCTGTGCCTTCCAAAGGAATTTCATGAGGGTTTTCTAAGGGGAATTTACTGAGTATTGATTTATATTTTCCGTAATACTTCCCTGTTTTATCCTTAAATTCCTTAGCATGATTTGCAGAAGCTATGTCTCCTTCATAGCTATATTTTAGCCCAAGAATTTGTCCTACTTTTTTAGTCCACCCCTTTACCGGAACTTCATTAAAACAGATAATATCGGCCTGTTCGGATTGCAATAGCTGAGATACGGCTTGGGGAGACGTGTTTTTTCCGAATTCAACATTATAAGTTATGACTTTAAACTCCTTTGCAAAGTTCTTTTCTGTACAAATAAAAGCCATTAAGATGACCAATGTGGCTTTGAATAAATTTTTTAATTTCATTTTTTTAATTGTGTAGAACATGTTTGTATGAGTATAGTCCTTACAATTAGGCAACTATCCTTACACGCTGTGTCTGTTGAATAAATATTGGTTAAAAATATAGAAAATGCCTATCTTATTATATACAAGGCAAGAAAGATTACCAAGAAAAATCATACACACAATTCCTATTGAGTGAGCGTGTTCCAGAGCAGGGTTTTTATCGTCGTTTAAAGGCTGTTTTGGATTTGGATTTCCTGTATAAATTAACCAAGAATTATTATGGAACAAATAGGTATAAGAGTATCGACCCAGTAGTATTCTTTGAACTATGTCTGGTAGGTTATTTGAAAAATATCACCAGTGATAGGTGGTTGATCGAACATAGGGGTATGCGTTTGGATATCCTTTATTTCTTTGGCGTATAAGCAATTGTCGGCCCTGTGGGTGGGCGCCTGCCGGGCAAGAAAAATTATAAATTTTTCAGGCTAATTTCATTTTTTAAAAAGAACAGATGTACCGGACTTTTTATTTTTAGTAGCTTGAATCAACCCAAAGTGGTGAAATGCTTCACCGCCACAGTTATAGAGCGCTCTCAGATTAATAAACTGCCAAGGCATCTGTGGCTGGGAACCATGCGTGTAATACTTCCAAGACAAGCAGATTGTTATTTTTAAATTGAATAATCTTTCAACCATTGCATTTTGCGATAGTGATGCTATTATATTTGCAACGGACAGTTGCAATTTAAAGTTTTTGGAATGGAAGAGTTCTTAACCCAAATGAGAATACAGGTAAACAAGAGGGTTTTTTTAAAAGATCCCGATACCTCGGAAAAAGGGAGAAAGATAATTAGCAATAGTATATTACTTATAGACGAAATCGGTTTTGAAAATTTTACCTTTAAAAAGTTAGGGATGAAAATTGGTTCTCCGGAAAGTACGATTTACAGGTATTTTGAGAACAAACATAAGATTCTGCTTTATCTTACCATATGGTATTGGAGTTGGCTTGAATACAGATTGGTATTCAGCACGATCAATATTAATTCCCCGGAGGAAAAACTGAACACGGCGATTAAATTATTGGTCGAACCTATCAAAGAAGACAGTGATTTTTCACATATTAATGAAGTGGTACTGAACCGCATCGTGATTTCAGAATCTGCAAAATCGTACTTCACCAAGGATGTCGGTGAAGACAATAAAGATGGAGTCTTCAAGGTCTATAAGCGACTGGTACAACGAGTAAGTGATATGGTATTGGCCATAAACCCGGATTTTGAATACCCGAATATGCTCATTTCAACAGTTGTTGAAGGCGCTCATCAGCAACGGCATTTTGCTAAATATTTACCCTCGTTGACTAATGTAAGGAAAGGCAAGAAAGATATCACGAATTTCTTTATTCAGATGGTTTTCAATACAATACAGAAGAAATAAATCAAATTTTTTTAACCCGATTTATTCCCAATAAGTCATTTTCCAAAGAATAATATATCTGTAAAAGGATGCATCCTAAGCAAATACGCATCGGGATCTTCGGGCGAAAAATTGTGGATTTTTCGGGTTAACTGCTCTTTTACCTGGATTATCCAGATAATCGGAATATCAAATAATCCGCTACAACGGATCGGTAAGCTTTAGTTAATATTTGCGACTCATCAAAAACGGGAGTGCTCAGTCTGTGATAAGTTTAAGGTCTTACCGGCGTTCCGTCATTACTTCTCAGTTGTGTCCAGTTGTAGTTGAATTTGGGCAGTGGATATTTTTTCGCTTCCTTTTCATCGATATCCACTCCAAGGCCGGGTTTTTCAACAATATGCATAAAGCCTTTATTCATAAAGGGTGAATCCGGGAATATGGCCCGGAGCTTGTCGTTAAACCGAACGGCTTCCTGAATCCCGAAATTCCAGACAGCCAGGTCAATGTGTGCATTAGCAGCATGCCCTACCGGCGAAACATCACCCGGGCCGTGCCATGCCGTACGCACATTAAACCATTCTCCCAGCCGTGCGACTTTCATGGCCGGTGTAATGCCGCCGATCTGGGAAATATGGATTCTGATAAAATCGATTTCCCGCAGCGCCATTTGGTCGATCCATTCATTTTGATTATTGAAAAGTTCTCCCATAGCAATAGGGACAGAGGTTTTCTGCCGAACGGTCTTCATCCAATGCCTGTTTTCCGGTGAAATCGGATCCTCGATAAAAAATGGCCGGTATTCTTCCAGATGTTTCATCAGGTAAATGACATCCATTGGTTGCAGCCGCTCGTGCACATCGTGAAGCAACTCTACTTTGCCCCCGCAGACCTTCCGGACATGTTCAAACATATCAATGGTCCCTCGGATGTAGGCATGTTTATCCATCGTATTGTCATCGGGGTGGCCAAATCCGTTTTGTTTGTAGTCTGGTGTTCCGGACAAATGCGTCGAACCATATCCGCCCAGTTGGATTCTTACGTGTCTGAAACCTTGTTCAATAAACTTTTGAGCATTTTCGGCAACCTGTTCTTTGGTTTTGCCAGAGGCATGGGTATAGGTATCAACCGCAAACCGACATTTGCCCCCCAACAACTGATATAGAGGCATATCGGCAAGTTTGCCTTTGATGTCCCAAAGGGCCTGATCCAATCCGCTTAATGCATTATTCAGTACCGGACCATTCCGCCAATACGAGCTTACATAGGCAGTTTGCCAGATGTCCTCAATGTTGTGCACGGACTTTCCTCTGCAAAAATCGTCCAGGTATTTGTCGACTGCAACTACAACAGAGTGCGCCCGTTGCCTGAAGGTCGCACACCCCAACCCGTACAATCCCGGTTCACTGGTCTCTACTTTTACTACCACCAGTTCGATGCCATTGGGCGAGGTAGCGATCGCCTTCACCTTTGTGATTTTAACATCTGGGAGATTGTATTTGTCTTTTACTGTACCGGGTTGACCCGATATAGGTGTTATTGCCAAGGGAGCGAGTAATGCTCCTTTGAGTAGGTTTCTTCGATTCATCGCTTGGGTTTTAGTTTAATTGAAAATAAGTGTTCCGGAATTCTAATTCAAGTCGGACGGTGAAGATCTTTATAAAACTGAGCGAAACTACCTGCGTGATCCGGGTCAAAGTTAAAAGCATTGTCAAAGTAAGCTTTTCACGACAGTAAGCTGTTCAACCTGAAATATGCAATAGCCTTTCTATTCCGAGCCTAAATTACTTCAAATCAGTCCCTTCGTTTCGTTTTACTTTTCACCATAGCGGTGCTATGCTGTCAAAGTAAAATTTCCTGATTTATTGCAATTTAAGCGCTCATAACGAAATCTATCGCATCATCCAGGTTAAAGCACCTGCAATTGGCCGGCAGACAAATACCTTTTAATTCCGAGATGAATTAGGCGACCGGGTAACCAAACATACAAAGTCCTTATCCGTTTTCCGGCCGGCTTCCATTCACACCTGTTGCTCGATGTGAAGGCATGAAAACGGGATAAAAGCGATTTCTTTTTATCACAACCGTTATAGAAAGGAGACAATTGCCTTTTTGAAATCTGCCGGACACGGATTAGAAAGATCCCGGATAACGACTATTCCCAAACATTGGCATAGGAACTAGTCCAATGATTGGGCTATTTTGAATAAGAGTCAATAACCCGGACCATGGCGTCCTGGCATACCGGGCAAAAATACTCCGTCCTTGTAAACATAATACAGTTTATCGCCGGGCGATAAAGACCTTGAGACATATAACCTGCCCCTTCGAAAGCGCCTACTTTTCCGGCATACCTGCTTGACTCCAGGTACTTCTGTACTTCCTGGTCTCGCAGGATGCTCTTCCGGTCATACATCGCTTTGGCCTTGTCAACCTCTTCTTTTGAAGCACCGGATTTTTGAAGTTCCACAATATGGTCGTTCATTTTGGCCCGCTGTGCCTGCCACCCCAAATCCAGACTGTCAAATTTCGCTTTGGCCCAGGGCGTCGGAAGGTCAATGCCTTCATCGAGCAGGTGCTTCCATTTGATATTGTCCGGATCGTGGAGTGCAGTTATATTTGGCTCGGCCGGTTCATGTTCGACGGAATAGAAATCGTTATATGCTGTAGAAGACGTATAATATTCATCCGCAAGGCCAAAAAAGGAATGGCCAAATTCGTGTACCATCAGGTAATCACTGTAGATATTGTCCGAAGTGAAAACGCAATAGAAATTGTATATGCCACCGCCGCCATAACGGGTTGAATTTACCATAAT
Source organism: Cytophagales bacterium (assembly GCA_022360055.1). Classification (GTDB taxonomy): domain Bacteria; phylum Bacteroidota; class Bacteroidia; order Cytophagales; family Cyclobacteriaceae; genus JAAUQL01. The sequence continues at coordinate 50,017 of JAKSDO010000209.1, forward strand.
GTAAAGTGCGTCATACGGCACATGCCCGGCGATGTTTCGAAGCGAAAGGTTATCTTCTGTCAAAACATACCGTTCCGAACCCATGGAATTAAAAGTAGCGCTTACTGCGGTATTTTTATCGATCCCCGCCCTCGGCTCATCGATCCCGCTATCCCGGGATGGTTTTAAGACACCGCGGATATTGAATTTATCTTTGTGGGATTTACAGGGTTCAGCCCTGAAAAAATACTCGGTAAACCGATTGAGATCATCCTGAAATTTCTGGGCTTCATCGGCCGTGTATCCTTCTCCGATGATCGCAATGTCGGCTTTGAGGCTGGGATCGCCATTGTCCAGGCTGGTGTGGATTTTAATTTCGGGATCAGTCTTTGGCACAATGGCCCTTAATGGATCAATTTCCGTTCTGAATATTTCATTCAGATTACCTGATTTATCTCTTTTTTCAAGGGCAAAGATAATTTTTGATTTGGGGAATGGAACCATAGCAGATTCATGGAATTGTTTGATATCCCCTTCGATGGCCGGTGTACTGACCTGGTACTCCTTAAAGTAACTGTCAAATCCTTTGGAATAGATTAATTCTTCCGTGGCAGCGTTGTATACCTTATGGTAATATGCCCCGTAATTAAGGCTGTCCGTTAAATTTACTTTGCTGCCGGCCCATTGGGTATATTTATAGATCTGATCAATTTTAACTTTTTCAGTTTTGGCATTCCCGGTATGAAAGTAGTCAATGCGCAATGTAGCTGCCTCAAAATAGGTTTCAAATCGTCCTTTTACCATTTGTGGGCAGCAGGATGAAATCAGAAAAAATAAAATTGCCGATAACAAAAGATTCATTTTCATTATTAAAAAGTTTCAATACGAATTCAGTCCGGCCCTAAAGTTAACCTTCAAATATTAAGTATTCCAGATATTTTACAGGAATGATTCATTCTACCGGCCTTGTTTGTATATTTATGGATGGTTCGGCTTAACCGACAGATGGCTTCTTTATATTTCAAAAGGTTGATATTGATAATTGCGAGTGTCTGTTCCGTTCACCTTATAAATTCTCGGGATCTTCCTTCCGCTCTCCCGGAAATAAAATACCATTTAACTGCCTCACCATGGAAACCGCTGGAAATCCAAAGGGAATCCTACCTTGATGCGGTTGAAGGAATGGTCCGGATAACGTCCGGGTATCAGGATGATGGCGCCATCATCGATCCGTATTTAGGGCGCGAACACCAGTATTCTACCCCAGACCGGTGGTCCAATTAAAAACTGCCTTCCAGGTAAAATTCATTTGTATTGCAAAAAATCGTGGAGTAAAAGAAATAATCTTTTCTGTTGGTTTCCATTTTGCGGTCGAGCTTTAGTACCGGATCACCGGGACAGATATTGAGATATTTGCCAATCTTTTCATCGGCATTAACGGCCATGATCTTTTGCGCGCCTCCCGTTACCTCCAGCTCATAGCTGGTCCGCATTACATCAAAAAGCGATTTGTTTTCAAAGCTCTTTTGCGCAAACCTGGGAATATTGATATTGGGGATATAACTCACCTCATAAAGTATTGGCGACCCGTCCACAATTCTTGTTCGCATAAGGATGATGCATCCCGATTCAAGCTCAAGCTCATTCAATTCGAAAGGAAAGTGGTCCGGCCATTTGCTGGCATAGGGCTTCCCTGTGAGTTTTGTTTCCAAATTGTGCTTGCCCACACCTGACGTGGTGCCTTGTATGGATAAAATGCCAATTCCTTTTGGTAAGGAGCGGACAATACTCCCCTTGCCCTGGTGCTTCATAATATAGCCTTCGTTGGCAAGCCTGGAAAGTGCTTGCCTCACGGTTGGCCGTGTGACTTCATGTGTGCTGCACAGTTCGTTTTCGGATGGCAATAGACTTCCTTCGGGATATATCCCCTCTACGATATGTTTTCTCAGCAATTCATAAAGAATGCGATGCTGGGGAATCCTGTTTGCTTCGGAAGCTGCCAATGTGAAATTTATTTAACATGCGAATAAAAGCATTTTAACATGTAAATACAAGTAACATGGGACATTATCTGAATTCTTCCATTTTTATTAATAAATTAACTTATTATTAACCATAACAATATTTTTAATTTAACTTGTAATTACAAGTTGTAAGATTTATCTTTACATCACATTTTTAAATTAAGATACTAAAGACATATGGCCGAAGCGGTAATAATGCCCCGTCAGGGGCAATCTGTTGAGAGTTGCATTTTTTCGGAATGGTTCGTGAAAAAAGGAGATAAAGTAAGCAAGGGAGATTTGCTTTTCGCCTATGAAACAGATAAAGCAGCCTTTGAGCAGGAAGCTCCTGCAGACGGGATCCTGCTGGCTACTTTTGCCGAGGAAGGAGACGAAATTCCGGTATTGAATGTGGTTGCGGTAATTGGAGAAGAGGGGGAATCGATCGATGCGTTTATCCCTTCCGGAGAAAAGGCGCCGGCAGTCGAAGAAATTGTGAAAGATGCTCCGGCTGAGGAAGTCAACGAAGAAACGGCCTTAGCTGTGTCGAAGGTTTTACCAGGGGATAAAACTGGTATTTCCCCGAGAGCAAGGAATCTGGCTGTCGCCGAAAGAATGGCCACGGATCAGATTGTTGGAACAGGACCGGAGGGAAGAATCATTGAACGCGATATTCGGTCGGCTTTGCAATCCCAACCCAAAGCTACTCCGCTTGCAAAAGCGATCGCATCCCATGAAAAAATAAGCCTTCCGTCGAAGGGTTCCGGAGAGCAGGGTAAAATTATGGCCAGAGATGTGAAGCAAATGCCGTCTGTCACCCTTTCGGAAGATTACACCGATAAGAAGATTTCCAATATCCGAAAAATCATCTCCGATAATATGTACGAATCGCTGGCAAATACAGCTCAGCTTACGTTACATTCAAGCGCAGATGCCCGGAATATTATGGCGGCCAGAAAAGCTGTCAAAGCAAAAATGGCTGATGGTTATGCATACAATATCACCATTAATGATATGGTGAGCTATGCTGCCGTTCAGGCATTGATGAAAAATCCCGAAATAAATATTCATTTTATGGGTGACAGTATTCGGTCATTCAGCAATGTTCATCTCGGATTTGCCGTAGATGCTCCTCGCGGGTTGATGGTGCCAACGGTTCAACATGCAAATCACCTGACGATTGAAGGGATTTCGGCAAAGATGAAAGAATTGGCTGAGGCGTGCCAGAAAGGGAACATCAATCCGGAGGCCTTGCAAGGGGCAACCTTTACCCTGACAAATCTCGGTGGATTTGGAATTGAAATGTTTACACCGGTGTTGAATCCTCCACAGGCCGGAATTTTGGGAATTAATACGATCACGCAGCAACCGGCAATACTTGATGACGGCACATTCGGATTCATTCCTAAAATTGGTTTGAGTCTGACCTTTGATCACCGGGCATTGGACGGGGCTCCGGCTGCAAGGTTTTTGCAGTCAGTCGTTCAGGAAATTAAAGCGTTTGAATTGTAGTGAAAGCCGGAAGGAGGGAGACCGAAGTCAGGAGTGCGATAACCGGTTTGCGCAAGGTTGTGAACAGAAAATATAGTGAAGATAAAAATTTGAAGAGCGAAACGATTCGTCATTAAACATAATGGATCAATTGCATTAAAAGATCGTCCAGAGTAAAAATTTAAATAGAAAAAAGACTAAGGTCTTCCGATAAAACAAAGACATATGCCAAAAGTAGAATTTATAGATCCTAAGATTGAAAGGCAATCGAGTGAGATCAAGCTGGATCCGATACCAGTAAATCAATACAGTAAGTCGATAGAAGATGAAAAAATCAATTTCTCAAAAGATGAATTTTTGAAGATTTATCGAGACATGGTGATTATTCGCGAGTTCGAGACCATGCTCAATGAAATCAAAGTGAATGGCGAGTACCGCACCATTCCGTACAATCATCCGGGACCGGCACACCTCTCCATCGGACAGGAAGCATCGGCGGTGGGAATGGCTTACTTATTGGATGAGAACGATTACATTTTCGGTTCACATCGAAGCCACGGGGAGATTCTGGCGAAGGGGCTCTCTGTAATCAGCAAATGGGACGATCACCAGCTTATGGACATTATGAAGAGCTATTGGGACGGAGCGACGTTGAAGCCCGTTGAAAAGGATCATGGAGGCACGGTCAACGATCTTGCGATTGATTTTCTGCTCTATGGGACTCTGGCAGAGATTTTTGCCCGGGAAAATGGGTTTAATAAGGGGCTGGGGGGGTCAATGCACGCCTTCTTTACACCGTTTGGTGTTTATCCGAACAACGCTATTGTCGGAGGGTCTGGTGATATTGCCGTTGGTGGCGCCCTCTATAAAAAAGTCAACCAAAAACCCGGCATAGTTATAGCTAATATCGGTGATGCATCCATGGGCTGCGGACCAGTATGGGAAGGTATGGTATTCTCCTCGATGGATCAATTCCGGATGCTTTGGGAAGGGGAATACCAGGGAGGTCTTCCGATCATCTTCAATTTTATGAACAACCAATATGGTATGGGTGGCCAGACCAGAGGAGAGACGATGGGCTATGACACGTTGGCCAGGGTAGGGGCAGCTTTCGCTCCATATCAAATGCATGCCGAGCGAATTGACGGGTACAATCCATTGGCAGTAATTGATGCTTATCGACGGAAAATTGACATTCTTAAAGAGAAAAAAGGTCCTGTTTTATTAGACACATTGACCTATCGTTTTAGCGGTCACTCGCCTTCGGATGCGTCTTCTTACCGGACAAAAGAAGAGATCGAAGCGTGGCAGAATGTAGATAGCATTATTGACTACGGAAAATCATTGGTCCAGGGGGGCGTTTGCGCTCAATCCGACCTGGATGAGATAAAATCTGCGGTAGTCGGTAAAGTCGAGAAGGCCCTGAAACTGGCTTCCAATGACGAGATCTCCCCCAGAATGGATCTTATTGCTAATCCGGGAGCTATTGAGGATGTGATGTTCACAAATGGTTCGGTAGATCGATTCGATGACCGCATACCGGAAGTCAACATGCTTATGGAAGAGAACCTGAGAGTTCAGCAGATTGCTAAGAAGGAGCGGTTTGGATACAAGGATGGCAAGGAAGTTTCAAAGATGAAATCCTATCATTTGCGGGACGGCCTGTTTGAGGCGATCATCGACCGGTTTTACAAAGATCCCACTTGTATTGCCTACGGGGAGGAAAACCGGGATTGGGGTGGAGCATTTGCCGTTTATCGCGGATTAACGGAAGCCCTGCCTTATCATCGATTGTTCAATTCTCCGATTTCGGAAGGTGCAATTGTCGGTACGGCAATCGGTTATGCGATGTGCGGGGGACGCGTTATTCCCGAGATCATGTATTGCGACTTCCTGGGCAGATCCGGTGATGAAGTGTTTAACCAACTTCCGAAATGGCAGGCCATGAGTGGCGGATTGCTGAAGATGCCCGTTGTGATGCGCGTATCGGTAGGATCAAAATATGGGGCTCAGCATTCGCAGGATTGGTCTTCGCTTGTAGCCCACATTCCGGGGATTAAAGTGATTTTTCCAACCACGCCGTATGACGCCAAAGGATTGTTAAACGCTGCCTTACAGGGCACCGACCCGGTCGTGGTATTCGAAAGTCAGCGCATCTATGATAAAGCAGAGCTTTTTCATGAAGGAGGAGTGCCCGAGGGATATTACGAAATTGAGATTGGCGAACCGGATGTGAAGAAAGAGGGCAAAGACATTACCATTTTGACTATTGGATCCACACTGTATACCGCTGTTGATGCCGCAAAAGTACTGGAAGAGAAATACGGATTGTCGGCCGAAGTCATAGATGCGAGAAGTATCGTGCCGTTTAATTATGAAAAGGTTATAGCGTCTGTGAAAAAGACAGGAAGGATTGTTTTGGCCAGTGATGCTTGTGAGCGTGGATCGGTGTTGAATGAAATGGCTCAGACAATTTCGGAAACTGCATTTGATTATTTGGACGCCCCTCCTGTTGTGGTAGGTTCCAGAAACTGGATTACTCCTGCGTACGAATTGGAGGATTATTTCTTTCCGCAGAAAGAATGGATCATTGATGCGATCCATACAAAAATTCTGCCTTTGGATGATCATACACCAATGAATGATTTTTCAACGACCGAACAATTACGAAGAAGCAAGCTTGGAGTCTAAAAAACTTGTTCTTTTTGGCGCGGGTAAAATTGGCAGGTCTTTTATCGGTCAGTTGTTTAGTTGTTCGGGCTATGAGGTCGTTTTTATTGATATCGATAAAAAAGTCATTGCTGCCCTGAACGAAAAGAGGAAGTACCGGGTGATCCTTAAAAGCGATGAGGGAAACCGGGAGATTTTGGTGGAAAATGTGCGTGGAATACACGGCTCCAAAGCAGAGGAGATTGCCAGCGAGATCGCCACTGCGGACATCATGGCCATTTCAGTTGGTCGCAAAGCCATACCTTCCATCGCCCCCGGGATAGCGAGAGGAATTGAATTGAGGTCTGAGCTCAATCCGGATTTTCCGTTGGATATCATTCTTGCCGAAAACCTTCGGGATGCTCCCAAGGTAGTAGGTCGGGAGTTGGACAAAAACCTTTTAAGAACCGTTGATCGGGAGCAATACCTTGGATTAATTGAAACCAGTATCGGGAAGATGGTACCGATAATGCCAAAAGAGGATACGGATAAGGATCCCTTATTGGTATATGCGGAACCCTATAATTCCCTGATTCTGGACCGAAAGGGATTTAAAAATCCGATACCGGAAGTGACCGGATTATCTCCAAAAATGAATATGCGGGCATGGGCAGACCGGAAATTGTTTATTCATAATCTCGGGCATGCGGCCGCGGCTTATTATGGATTTAGGAAATATCCTGAGTTGGTTTATCTTTACGACCTCATGGCAAAAAGCGATGTGTATCGAATCGCCGGATCGACCATGAGGCAGGCTGCAGATATTTTAATGAGGCATTATCCCGAAGAATTTACAAAAGACCACTTGGAAGGTCACATCGAGGACCTCCTGCGCCGATTTAGCAATAAAGCTTTGGGCGACACAGTGTATCGGGTGGGGGCCGACCTGTACAGGAAACTTGGACCGGAAGATCGCATGATCGGTGTATTGAAGTTGGCATTAAAATACGGGTTGCCCTATGATCGAATATTGCATATCATCGTCTGTGCGATCGACTTTAAAGCCGTGAATGAACAAGGGATCCGAAGTGACAGCGACAACAAGTTTAGCGCCGAAGCGGAGTTGGGGATATCTCATATTCTGGAATCTGTCTGCAAGATCGATCGTATGAGATATCCTCAAATTCATGATGAGGCCGATAAAATCGTGATTTAATAGAATTGTAAATATGAATTTCCTAACATCTTTTCCAGATAAGAAAACATTGCTAAACAATGCAGACCGAAAGGTATTTGACCTGAACGGGCATATCCATACTCCATTTTCTTTCAGCGCCTTTGACAGTATATTGCATATTTTCAAAATGGCCAACCAAGAGCGTATTAAGGCCGTTGGCATCAATGATTTTATTGTTACCGATGGGCATAAGGCATTTCATGACGGAGCGGTTGCTTCAAAAGTTTTTCCGCTATTCAATATAGAATTTATGGGGTTGCTAAAAGAAGAACAAACGGCCGGTACGAGAGTGAATGATCCGAACAATCCGGGGAGAACCTATTTTAGTGGAAAAGGACTGGACTTTCCATCGAACCCGGATCGGGAGACCCGGGAGCTTCTGGAAAGTGTAAAGGAAGAAAGCAATAGACAGACGGCTCAAATGATCGCCCGGCTGAATGATTTTCTTATGGAAATCAATATGCCGTTTGGTATGACCTTCGATGAAGTGAAGTCGAAATATGCCGAAGATTTGGTAAGAGAAAGACATATTGCCAAAGCGATTAGAAGTAAAGTTTTTGAAGCTGTTCCCAATAAAAAAGAACGGGAAGAATTATTTACAAGAATATTTTCCGGTCAGCGAGTTGTGTCGCAACTGGACGATATCAATGCACTGGAGAACGAAATTCGGGGACGGGTATTGAAATCCGGTGGCCCGGCCTATGTCCCGGAGGATGATGGCGCCTTTTTGGAAATAGATAAGGTGATGGATGTCATTGTTAAGATGGGTGGAATTCCCTGCTATCCGGTTTTATTGGATGATAAAAACGGCAGTTTCACCGAATATGAAGCTGATTTTGTGCAGCTCAGGAAATCCCTGGAATCCATGGGGATCTTTTGTATCGAATTGATTCCGGGCAGAAATGATCTTCGCGTTTTGAAGAAGTTTGTCGAAGTTTTTCACGGGAAGGATTTTGTAATCACTTTCGGGACAGAGCACAACACCCCGCAATTGGTCCCATTAAAAGTTGATACGCGGGGAAACATTGATTTGGATGACGATCTGAAAGAAGTTTCTTATCTCGGGGCATGTGTAATAGCCGCTCATCAATACCTGAAGGCAAAAGGAGAAGAAGGCTTTATCAATGAGCATGGCGAGGCAAAGCGCGATCAGATTGAAGATTTCAGAACTTTGGGAGCGGCGGTTTTCAATTATTATTTTTCAAACAGACTATGAAAGAGGCATTAAACCAGCTTATAGAAATATCCCGGCATTATGGGAACGATAAGGATTTTACCATTGCCAGCGGAGGGAATACATCCGTCAAAAATGATGAAATAATGTATGTGAAAGCCAGCGGTTTTGAGTTGGGGAAAATAGGGGAAGAAGGTTATGTGGCCCTGGACCGCAAAATACTTGAAGATTTAAAAACAAAGACATACAGCAGCAAGACGGATGAGCGCGAGGCGCAGGTTAAATCCGATTTGTTAAGGAGCAGACGTTACCCGGAACAAAATCGCCGTCCGTCCGTGGAAGCTTCGGTTCATCATGCCATCAGGTATAAGTTTGTCGTCCACATGCACCCTACCTTGGTGAATGCAGTTATCTGTTCCAAAAACGCCCGGGAAACCATTGAAGAATTATTCGGTGAAGCGCAGGTTTTTATTCCGTACATCACACCGGGATATGTGCTGTATAAAGAAATCGAAAACCAAAACAACAAATACTTTGAAGCGCATGGTAGATATCCACAGGTGTTCTTCTTACAGAATCATGGTGTGTTTGTCGGCGCAGAGACCCTTGATGAAGTAAAGGAAAAGTATGACTGGATCGTCGGCGCCATAAAGGAGAAGATAACGAATGTCCTCGAAGTAGAAGATCTCGAGATCCATGAAAATTTCATGGAGATCGTGCCCGCCATACGGGCGGCACTTTCCGTGAATAAATTGAAGTTGGCAAGGGTCAGGTGCAATACGCTTATCGATTCGTTTTTAAAAAGCGATGAAAAATTGCGGTATTTAAGCCGTCCCTTCACCCCGGATGGCATTGTTTTTTGCGGCTGTAAACCTTTGATCGTGGAAGAGGGAGATGGTGTTAAGGAAACATTGGAAAATTTTACAAGCGGATTGTCCGAATATCGCACACGATTGGGATATGATCCGAAAATAATCATGGTCAGGGGATTGGGCGTGATCGCTCCGGGAGATAATATCAATGCTGCCGATGTAGCCATTGATGTTTTTGAAGACGTGCTTAAAATTGTACATTATTCACGGAACTTCGGCGGACCAAGTCCCATGAATCCGGAAGATGTGAAGTTTATCGAAGAATGGGAAGTAGAGGCCTACAGAAAAGGTCTGATCGATAAAGGTGGCGTCTCTGCAGCCATTGAAAATAAGATTGCCGTCGTGACCGGTGGCGCAATGGGATTTGGCAAAGGAATTGTGGGGGGATTGCTCAATCAGGGGGCTTATGTACAGGTGATAGACCTTAACGAAGAGGTCGGGAAACAGACAATTAGCGAATTTGAGCAGCAGGGTTATCTTGGGAAGGTGATTTTCACCAGAGCAAATATAACTGATAGCAGCGAGCTGGAACATGCCGCGAAACAAGTAGTGCGCGCTTTTGGCGGAATTGATTTGCTGATGTCAAACGCCGGTGTTCTGAAAGCCGGCCCGCTGCACGAGTTGTCCGAGCAGGATTTTGATCTGGTGACCAATGTCAATTATAAAGGCTTTTACCTGTGTACGAAAAGTTTCATGAATCCCATGAAGATCCAGCACGAATTTAATCCTGATTTGTTTATGGATATCATTCAGATCAACAGTAAATCCGGCCTGGAAGGCAGTAATAGAAATTTTGCATATGCCGGGGGAAAATTCGGAGGAATAGGCCTGACCCAATCATTTGCCTTGGAGCTTGTTCCCTGGAATATCAAAGTCAATGCCGTTTGTCCCGGAAATTTCTTTGAAGGGCCGCTTTGGGCAGATCCCGAAAAAGGATTGTTTGCCCAATACCTGAAGGCAGGGAAAGTGCCCGGAGCTAAAACAGTCGAAGATGTGAAAGCTTTTTACGAGCGTAAGGTGCCGATGAATCGAGGTTGTCAACCGGAAGATGTTATGAAGGCCATTACCTATATTATCGATCAGAAATATGAAACCGGGCAGGCCGTCCCCGTAACAGGCGGTCAGGTGATGCTGAACTAGGTGCCGGTATCAATCCCTCGGGCCCGGCACCCGGGCCTAGAAATGAAATATGAAACCGGTAGGACCGGAGCAAATTCAGGACACACGAGCATGATTGTATTGCTCTGTGTGTCAGCAATCTAAAAAATATAAACGGATGAAAACAAAAGCGATACGATTACACGGAAAGGACGATTTGAGACTGGAAGAATTTGATCTTCCCGCAATGAAAGAAGATGAGATACTGGCAAAGGTCGTGAGCGACAGTTTGTGTATGTCGTCCTACAAAGCTGCAAAGCAAGGGGCAGATCACAAGCGGGTGCCCGACGATGTCGAACAGAGACCGGTTATGATCGGTCATGAATTTGCCGGTGAGATTATAGCCGTAGGGAAAAAATGGCAGGATAGATTTACACCGGGCAAAAAATTCAGTATTCAGCCCGCCTTGAATTATAAAGGCAGCCTGGATGCCCCCGGGTATTCATATCATTATATTGGCGGAGATGCCACCTACATCATAATCCCCAACGAAGTTATGGAGATGAACTGCCTGTTGGAATACGACGGTGAAGGCTATTTCCCGGCTTCATTGAGCGAGCCGTACTCTTGTGTAGCCGGCACATTTCATGCGCACTATCATACCAAATATGGTTCCTATGTACATCACATGGGAATAGTCGAAGGTGGAAATATGGCGATTCTTGCCGGCGCCGGCCCGATGGGATTGGCGGCAATTGACTATATCATACATTGTGACCGTAAACCAAAATTATTAGTTGTGACGGATATCAGTGATGACCGGTTGAATCGGGCGGAAGCCTTATTGGGAAAAGCAGAGGCGGCCAGGAATGGTGTTGAAATAAAATATGTGAATACGACAAAAGTTGGTGATCCCGTTGCGGAATTGAGATCATACACACATGACAAAGGATATGACGACGTATTGGTGTTTGCCCCGGTCAGGCAGGTCATCGAACAAGGAGATGCTATTTTGGGCCATGACGGCTGCCTGAATTTCTTTGCGGGACCTTCCGATCCTAACTTCACTGCGGAATTCAATTTTTATAACGCCCATTATCAATTTACACATATTGTCGGAACAAGTGGCGGGAATACCAATGATATGGTGGAATCGCTCAAAATGATGTCTCAGGATTTGATAAATCCTGCCTTGCTGGTGACGCATATAGGCGGTTTGAATTCCGTTCCGGAGGCTACCTTGAATTTGCCGAATATTCCCGGAGGGAAAAAGTTGATTTATACGCATCTCAATTTCGACCTGGTCGCGATTGATGATTTTGCCCAAAAAAGTGCCGAAAATTCATTGTTTGGGGAATTGGATAGAATTTGCAAAAAGCATGGGGGGCTGTGGTCCGTGGAAGCTGAGACGTACTTGCTGGAAAATGCCGAGAAACACGGGATGATGCTGTAGATTTTTGTTATTTTACTTGAAGTTTCCTTTATTGGCTAACCTGTTATGATGAAAACAATTTATGTCGATACTTCCGTAAGTGGTGCGTATTTCCGGCAAAAAAAGGCAGGTTTAAGTTGTTCACGAGGTTTGTTGTTGAAAGTTATAAAAGGATCAATTTTTTAATCTTCATCGCATTATGGAAAACTATCACATTGCCGTACTCGATATTGGAAAGACCAATAAGAAAATTTTCATTTACAATCCTGAATTGAAGATTGTTGGTCAGGAGTTTACCCGAATTCCCGAAATCGAGGATAACCGTATTTTATTGGATGACGTCGAATCCTTGAAATCATGGATTTTGGATACATTTTCAAAGCTGTCGAAGCAGTTTGATATCAAGGTGATCACCACTTCGGCGCACGGTGCCACCTATTCTTTGGTGGATGAATCCGCAAATAGTGTTGTCCCCCAGGTCGCCTACAATACGGATCCGGGCGAGAAATTTCACGACGAATTCTTTAACCGCTTTGGTGACCCGGTTGAATTGCAGAAATCGACGGCAACGCCGAATTTCAATTTATTGATCAATCCGGCAAAAGGGATTTTATATACCAAGGAAAAATATGCGCATCAGTTTCGGAAGGTAAAGCGGATTTTGCTTTATCCGCAGTTTTTTGGGTTTTGGTTGACAGGTAATGCCTGTGCCGATCCGACATATGTAGGCAATCATACCTATCTCTGGAATTTTGAAAAGAGGGATTGGTCCGATGTGGTGGACAAGCTTGGCATCAGGCATTTGCTGCCGCGGTCCTTCAAAAATCCGTGGGAATCTCTCGGGGTTATTAAGGAAGATATTGCTGAAAGGACCGGTCTCTCAAAAGCAACCATTGTCACTACCGGAATCCATGATTCCAATGCTTCTATGCTGCCTTACATGATATCTATGCAGGAGCCATTCCTGCTTAATTCGACAGGCACCTGGTGTGTAATCATGAACGAGAAGGAGGATGTTAAATTCAAAAATGAAGAGCTGGGTAAGGTGGTTTTTTACAACCTCAATGCATTTTGGAAGCCGATTAAGACAGCCATTTTTTTGGGGGGCATGGAATTTGAACATTATGCCGGAATGCTCCAAAGAATTCACAATAGGTCGGATTACCCGGCATTTAGGGAAGAGGTATATCAGCAGGTAATTGACGACTGCGAAGAATTCATCTTGCCGAGTGTGGCAAAAGGCATTGGGCAGTTCCCGGACTCCAGGCCTAGAATTGTTGAGAGAAGTGCTGTTTTTTCATTGGAGGAAGTAGAATCCGGCAAATCAATTCCGGCATTTTTCCGGGATTACGAAAAAGCGTTAGCCGTATTGAACTTGTCGCTGGCTATTCAGACCAAAGTTTCATTCGACAGGGCAGACATGACCGAAGGAATGCAGGTATTTACAGAAGGTGGTTTCAGCAGGAATGATAGCTATAACACATTGATGACCTCATTTTATCCTCACTCGGATTTCTATTTGACCGACCTGAAAGAAGCGTCTGCATTTGGCGCTGCAATTACCGGGAAAATGGCGGTTGAAAAAATAGATGTAAAATCGTTGGGATCCTTTATTTCCATAGATAAGAAACATGTCCCAAAAAATAAATTGACCGGTATCGGAAACTATTTTCAGAAATTCGTCTCATTGATTTGAGACAGAAGCTTTTATAATAGGTAATTTTTTCGAATCTTGTGCTCCATTTCTTGAAGAAACAATTTGAATGGTAAGTTTCGTAAATATTCCTTTTGGAAACAGTCATCCCCTGGGTGCCACCTGCTATCCGGAAGGGGTTAACTTCAGCATTTTCTCAAAAAATGCCAGGCAGATTGACCTTTTATTATTTGACAGCGAGCGGGATGCGGAACCGAGCGAAGTTTACAAACTCGATCCGCAGAAAAACAGAACGTTCTATTACTGGCACATTTTTCTCCCGGGCATAAAGCCGGGACAGCTTTACGGTTATCGCGCCTATGGCCCGAAAAGCCCGACCCCCGGAGATATGTTCGATGAGAATAAGCTGTTGATCGATCCGTATGCCAGGGCCCTTGCCGGACGTAAAATTTATTCCAGACAGGCGGCGCGATCACCCGGAAATAACTTTGGATCAGCCATGAAATGTGTGGTTGTTGATCCGCATCAATATGACTGGGGGAGTGATTTGCCAATTCAGCGACCTTATTCGGAGTCCATCATTTACGAAATGCATGTGGGAGGATTCACCAAAAATCCCAATTCCGGTATAGAAGCGTCGAAGCGGGGGACCTATTTGGGCCTGATTGAGAAAATTCCATATCTTAAGGAACTTGGAGTTACGGCTGTGGAACTGATGCCTGTCCAGTTTTTTGATGAGCAGGACGCACAACCCGGTTTGTCGAATTATTGGGGATACAGCCAGATTGCTTTTTTTGCGCCGCATTCGGGGTATGGGGTGAGTGATGACCCGATCGAAGTTGTCAATGAGTTTCGGGAAATGGTGAAAGCACTTCACAGAGCCGGAATTGAGGTGATATTGGACGTAGTGTTTAATCATACTGCCGAAGGGGGTATGGACGGGCCGATTCTTTCGTTTCGCGGACTTGAAAATAAGGCATACTACATTCTCAATGATGAAAAAAACGCGTACCTGGACTATTCGGGGTGTGGCAATACGGTAAATGCCAATCACTCAATCGTGCGTCGGATGATCATGGACTGTCTGAGAAGCTGGGTAACCGAATACCACATAGATGGTTTTCGTTTTGACCTGGCATCCGTCCTATCCAGGGATGAGCTCGGGGAACCGCTGGAAAATCCTCCTGTTTTATGGGAGATCGAATCCGACCCGGTTTTGGCGGGGACAAAAATAATTGCGGAAGCCTGGGATGCTGCCGGACTGTATCAGGTAGGTTCTTTTATTGGTGACCGTTGGGCGGAATGGAATGGTAAATACCGGGATCATGTCCGCAGATTTATGAAGGGAGATAAGGGTATGATCTCAAAGTTTGCATCCAAAATTATGGCCAGTCCCGATATTTACATGGATCCGGCGCGAGAGCCGAACCGAAGCATCCATTTTGTTTCATGTCACGACGGTTTTACGCTAAATGATCTGGTGAGCTATAATCTAAAGCACAATGAAGCAAACCTTGAAGATAACAGGGATGGGTCCAACACAAATTTCAGTTGGAACTGCGGCGTAGAAGGAGAAACATTCGATCCGTACATCAACGAATTGAGACTTCGGCAGATCAAAAATTTTCTCACCCTGACTTTTATTTCTCAAGGGACGCCGATGCTTTTGATGGGAGATGAGGTTCGGCGTTCGCAAAGGGGAAACAATAACACGTATTGTCAGGATAATGCGACTGGATGGTTCGATTGGGAATTGGTAAAGAAGCATGCGGATCTGTTGGGCTTCGTTAAAGGACTGATCGCATTCACTCTAAACAAGAAGATATTTAAAATCAAGGACCTGCTGGCTACGCCGGAAGATATCGATGAACCGCATATTACCTGGCATGGGGTGCATTTAAATAAACCCGATTGGTCGGAAAATTCCCGGAGTCTGGCATTTACATTGTTTCACCCGGCAGCTAATGAGATCATACACGTCATTGTAAATGCTTACTGGAAAAAACTGAAATTTCAGATCCCCAAGCTGGTTGAAAAAAAATGGTATAAAATTGTGGATACTTCCGAAGTTGCCGGTAAAGATTTTAGTGCGCTTGGCAAAGGTGCTACGATCGATCAACGCAAAATCCAGGTACCGGACCGGTCGATCATCGTTATGATGGCAAAATAATATTCAGTTCAACAGAGATTTTAATTCATGCGGAACGATCACCTTTGGCAATGAAATAGTAAAGCAAGAATACCTGCCTTCCTCGCTTTCGACGGAGATTTTGCCATGGAGTTTTTGCACAGCCCGCCTGACCAAATAGAGACCAAGGCCATTGCCTTTTGATTTTTCAGATCCCCGGTAAAACATTTCGAATATTTTTTCCTGTTGTTCCTTTAGAATACCAAGCCCGTTATCTTCAACACTTATTATCATCGCTTTTCTCGAACTTCTCAAATTAATCTCAATTTCTACCTTTTTGGTTTTGCTAAAAAAGACGGCGTTTTCAAGCAAATTCTCCATAATGATTTTCATCAGAATATAATCACTCCTCAAACTGAAATCAGGCGCTGTAACAACGCTTATCTTCAAATCGGACCGGTCGATATAGTTGCTTAACGTAGATCTACATTCTTTTATAATTTTGTCAAAATCAATTTCTTCCCTGTTGATGGTTTCGCGATTGATGAAATGTATATTGTTGAGTTTGTTCAATACCTTGTTTATATCGACTGCGCCTTTTTCTATAAGTTCGATATATTCCCTGAGCGCTTCGTCTTTGTTGTCCATCTTGGCAAGGAGTGTCATCCCCAGGAGCCTTGCTATCGGTCCTTTCAGGTCGTGCGATGCCCTGTATATAAACAAGTCGAGCTCGTTGTTGGAATTGATGAGCTCCTCGTTCATAAGCTTGAGTGTTGAGGTACGCTCTGCAACTATATCTTCCAGATTCGAGTTGATCGAGATCAGCTCTTCGTTGGTTTTATCAAGTTCTTTTTTTGCTTTTGAAATTTCTTCGTTTTTAGATTTCAAAAGTTTATTCTGTATTTCTATTTCGGATTTTTGATTTAATATTTCCCTATTTGCCCCTTCGAGGATCTTATTCTGATTTTCAATTTGTTGGGTGCGTATTTTTACTTGCTCTTCCAGAATTATTTTTGATTTATGCAATGCTCTTGTTCGAAGCTGGATGGCCAGAAATATGGAAAAAAAGAGAAAAAGGGACGATGCCGTGTAAAACCACCAGGTTTCCCAAAAAGGTGGCTTTATCAGGATATAAATGGATTTGCCCTCTTCATTCCAGACACCGTCATTATTGGAAGCTTTCACCCTGAATTTATACTTTCCCGGCTTTAAATTTGTGTAATCGGCAAAATTTCGATTTCCAACATAATTCCATTTGTTTTCGAAATTCTCCATCATGAATGCATATTCATTTTTTTTCGAGTCCGTATAGTTCAACGCGACAAATTCGAAAGATATGGATACATCCTTGTAAGATAATTCCAAAGTATCTGTCTCGGAAATATGTTTGATTAAAGCAGACCCCGGAAGCCCGATGGGCACCTTTTCACTTAGAATCTTAAAATCGGTAAACACGATATCGGGCAGGTACTGATTGTCTGTAATATTATTCGGGTAAAAAGAACAATAGCCGTTTACCCCGCCAAAGAGCATCTGTCCGTCCCTGGTTAAAAAACCAGCTTCGGGATTAAATTCAGTGCTTTGCAATCCGTCCTCGATGCCATAATTTTTAATGGCTGAGGTATTCTTGTTTAATCTGGATATTCCTTTATTGGTGCTCAACCAAATGTTCCCATTATTATCTTCCAGTATTTTATAGATAGAATTTGAAGGAAGTCCGTTGCTTCTGTTATAGTGTTTGAAATTGTTGGTTGCGATATTCAGCCGATTAAGACCATCGGCCGTACCGATCCACAGGTTTGAATTTTTGTCCAGGTGCAATGTATAAATCGAATTGCTGGAGAGGGAATTGGTTTTTTCTTCACTGTGCACATACCTGGTAAATTTCTGATTTTCGGGATTAAATTTGTTAAGGCCGCCTCCAAAGGTGCCGATCCATAAAAACCCGTTCTCGTCTTCTACAATTGATCGGATATCATTGCTGCTGATGCTAAAAATATCGTTCTCATCCGATAAATACCTTATGAACTCTCCCTGATTATACTGATTTAGCCCCGCATCTTCGGTACCTATCCATATTCTTCCCTGACTGTCCTCAAAAATACATCTCAGATTATTGCTGCTAATCGAACTTTCGGACTCCGGATCATTCGTGAATTTTCGAATTCCCCCACTATTAATATGGAGTATGTTCAGACCGCCTCCGCCTGTACCCACCCACAACCTTCGGGATTTATCCCTATGCAACGCGTAAATACGGTTGTTGGTTAGGTAATGGATTTTGTTTTGTCGTTTTGAGGATTGTCTGCGATCAAATTTTCTTAAAACTCTGTTCCTTTCTTTTATACTTTCACCTTCAACAAAAAAATCGTTGTCCAGAAAATTGGTGTAGACCTCCGAAAGAGGATCATATTGAGTGAGGCCTTTATCAAAGGTGCCGAGCCATAAAATATCGCTGCCTTCTTTATATATGGCATGTATATTATTGCTAGAAAGTGTATTGGTGATGCCCGGGGTCCGCTTATGCCATGTAAACCGGTCGCTTTCTCTGTCAATTATATTTATCCCCGCATTTGTTCCGATCCAAAGGATTCCGGATCGGTCATCAAAGACAGCCGTGACGTTGTTGCTGAGTATGGAAAAATCATTGTTTGGATCTACGATATAATTTCCTGTTGCCAGCGTATATTTATTGATGTACCCCAGACCGTTATCGATCGTGCCGAACCAAATAAGTCCCGAAGCGCCCTGGAAAATATTCAGTATGCTTTCGCTTGCACTCGATGAACCGGGGTATAATTTTTTGTGTATATTTATTATCCTGTCTCTATTATCGAGATTTCTTCCGAAGGCGGTCGGCTTGAGCATATCAATTCCTTCGGAAGTGCCAATCCACAAATCGCCATCGTTATCTTCATAAATGGCATTGATCTGATTGCTGCTTATGGAAGGCTTTGAGCGGTTTAGACTCGGTTTTACATACCTTAAAAACTTTCCCGTCTCAGGATTGAGCATGTTTACGCCGTTATCGGCTGTTCCGATCCATATGAATCCATATTTATCTTTCTCAATGCATGTTATGTAATTTGAGCTGATACTTTCGAGATTTTTAGTTATCGTTTTGAAGTTTTTGAACTTCCCGGATTTCGGATCGTATTTGTTTATCCCACCACCCTCTGTTCCAATCCAATAACATCCAAAGTTATCCTTGATGGTGCAGGTAATTATGCTGCTGCTTAATCCGTTCGGGTTATTTGGTTCGTTTTTAAAGCGGAGGAAGACTTCGTGGGATTTGTCAAAGACATTCAGCCCGTTTTGAGTTGATATCCATAAGTACCCTGCTTCATCTTCAAAGATGTGGTTAATGATATTGTTGGAGATGGAGTTCGAATCGTTCTTATTGTGAATGTACGTGATAAAGTTTGTGCCGTCAAACCTGTTGAGACCTCCGTTTGTTGCAAACCATAGAAATCCTTGCCGGTCCTGTAAGATCCAGTTGATATTGCTTTGAGACAGTCCCAGGTCTACTGTGATCTTATCAAATTTGATATTCCTTTGTCCCCAGGTTTTTATGGAAATAATTAAAAGAACGAAAACAAGATATGTCGCTTTTTTTATCCGCATTGCACAATGGCACTCATGATCTCCAACTAAAAAGACATCAAAGATAACAATTTTATAGCAATTCAGTTTTTTGAGCTCTCCTTCAGCAAAATCGAGGTATTCATCGACTCCGGCCCTTGTTCGTCAAACGGGGAGGTGACGGCGTCTGACCAGGCCGGGGGCAGATCAGACCTGTCGATCGGAAGCAGACTCGGCAAGAATGCTTGCCCCGGCCATCCGGCTACGCTCCGGGCACAAAATTTTGAGCAACAAAAAAGCCCGGCAAAGCCAGGCCCTGATTGTTTCTTTTAAGAACCTCTAAAAACGAACTTCCCTTTCTGCAAATCCATCGTCCATTTCGGCGTTGAATCTGGTATTGCCCACTTCTTCCTTATCCGGTGATCTTGTGTCCGTCTTAAGAACTACAAATGAGGAAATTCCAATAACCGCTATGATGACGAGGAGTAGTTTGGGGATGAGATGTTTCATAATATCTGATTCTAGTATAAATTCAGGTCGTGTAACGGTTATTTATTGTCCTACGCCAGGTCCTTCTCGGTCTGAAAGTCCTCCTTCGCATTCACATTCGGCCATTGCTTGTTCTGCGGCTGCTTCGTTAGCGGGAGCGATCTCTTCTTCGCTACAAGCCATAAAAGAAAGTGACATAATTCCAAAAAGCGCGAGTGTTAATATTTTAGTCTTCATTTTATTAAGGTTTGTGTTTTAGTGCGTTTCGTTGTTTCATTTGGCGGAAAATGGATCACTCGGTTTAGATCAAAACGATAATTCTCTTTCCTCGAAACCATTATCCATTTCAGCGTTAAATCTGGCGTTGCCAATATCATCTTTTTCCGAAGTTGTCCTATTCACATTTGGCACAATAAAGGATGAAATTCCAAATATCAGAATAGCTATAAAAAATATCTTAGGAACAAGATGTTTCATTTTAGTATTTTTTTAATTATTTTTAAATCCGATGAACACATTTGACTATTGCCCAACCCCAGGTCCTTCTCTATCAGACAGGCCACCTTCGCATTCGCATTCCGCGATGGATGCTTCTGTTGCTACATCATTAACTGGTGCAATTTCTTCTTCGCTGCATGCGACGAATGAAAGGGATAGAATTCCAAAAAGTGCGAGTGTTAAAAGTTTAGTTTTCATTTTAATTAAGTTTTAAGTTTTAGCCTACCTAGCAATAAGAATTGCCATTAATTGTTATATCAAATATAGCAGATCAGATCAATATATCAAAATAATTATATAAATTCTTGTATAAATACAAAATATTCTTTTTCTTGTCCATTTTTTGGTATTTGTTATCCATAAAGCATTATTTTGCATATATGTGGAAAAACACGCTGAAAGATTGTTTTTTAAGGTTCTTGGAATAATTATATTTCATGAAATACATATTTTTTTATTGTGAAATTCATTTTGTTCTTTCAAATTTTTCCATTTTATTGAAAATAATTAGTCGCATTTTTTTAGAACATGGCATGAGATTTCAAGTGGGAACGGAATTAAGAATTGTATTATTCAAATATTTATTAATATTTTTCTTTCTGGGAGAAGCTTCGCAAAGTGCAATTTCTCAAGTTAATTTCGATAGCTTGGAGCAAGTGATCCCTTCGCTGAAGGGCCGTGAAAGATTAAAGGCACTGGAAAAGCTGGCTTATGCATATTCTTTCAAAGACAATAATAAATATTTCAAATATGCCCGCGACGGAATTGAATACTCACTTTCTGACGGGGATAGCCTCTATCTTTCGAGGTTTTTAATTGAGCTTGGGTATCATTATAAATACAAGGGTGCCTACCAAGAGGCTTTGAATAATTTTAACCGGTCCATTCTCATCTCGACAGAGAATGGTTATTCATATTTATTGGGTACCGCTTATACGGGTTTGGGTACCGTCTACCATGAGTTGAATCTGTATGACAAGGCACTGCATTATCATACGGAGTCACTTAAAATTAAAGAAAAGGACGGGGACAAAAGAGCGTTGGCCGTATCGAATAATAATATCGGTTTGATTTATTACAAGATTGACGACCCTTTAAGAGCCCTGGAGTATTATCATAAATCGGTCATGTTCAATTTGGAAGTTGGCGATACGGCAGGCTGTATAGTCAACTATATAAATATGGGCCTGTCCTATACCGAACTTCAAGATGCCAGTGGAAATGAAAATGCTAAAAGAAGCTTCAAAAAAGCCATAGATCTGGCTTTAAAGTACGACAGACCTTACAGGATCGGCTATGCCTATAACGGACTGGCATCGGTATATTCGGAGCAGATGGTTTACGATTCTGCCAAATACTATCTGAATATTTCAATTGATGAAAGTCTTAAGCATAACTATAAAAAGCTT
This sequence comes from Cytophagales bacterium, assembly GCA_022360055.1. Taxonomy (GTDB): domain Bacteria; phylum Bacteroidota; class Bacteroidia; order Cytophagales; family Cyclobacteriaceae; genus JAAUQL01. The sequence goes on from JAKSDO010000209.1 coordinate 71,712, forward strand.
GAATCCTCAAACTACTATTTATTCGCTAAAATTGCGTTTCAAGAAAAAAAATATGACCTGGCAATTGATTATTTGTCCAAAAGCCAGGAATTGCTGGCAAAACTAAAAGATAAAAACAGAATTAAGAATAATTACAGATTGTACTCGGAGATTTTTGAGGCGAGAAACATGTTGGACAGCGCATTTTATTATCAGAAGAAATATTCGATAATGAAAGACAGCATATTCAATGAGGAATTGGCAAACAATCTGACATCCATTCAGATTAGTGCGGCTACTTCTCAAAAGGATCTGATAATTTCCAGCAAAGATGAAACCATATCCAGGAGCAAACTATTCAGTCTTTTCTTACTTTCCATTTTGGCATTGAGCATTGCGTTGATTGTAGTAATATTTAGAAATTATACGAATACCAGTAAAATCAACCTTCAACTTAGCGAAAGTAAAAGAAAGATTGAGGCTCAGAAAGAAAACCTGGAGAAGAAGAATGGGCAGTTGGCCGAAGCCCAGCAAACCATTCAGAAACAGAATGATGTACTTAAAAACATCAACATCGACCTCGATAAAAAAGTTAAGGAGAGAACCCGTGAGTTGGACAAATCGAATCATGAATTGGAAAAGGCAGTCAAAGATTTGGACCAGTTTATCTACAAAACATCTCATGATCTAAGGGGGCCTATCGCTACGATGCAGGGAATCATAAACCTCGGGGTGCTGGATTCCAAGGATGAAAAATCGAAAGAGTATTTTAATACCCTTCACAATGTATCAAACAATCTGAATAATGTGTTGTATCGACTTATCGAGGTACACGAGACATATCAGAAAAAACCTATTTTGGAATATCTCGACCCGATGAAGGAAATTATGGAAACAACAAACCGGGTTTCTCAGTTTTCCATCGAAACGGACATCACCATAATTACCGAGCTGCAAGCAAACGGACAATGGAATAGTGATAAGGTATTATTCAATTTGATTATCGAGAATATGTTGCGAAGTGCGATGCTTTATAAAGATCGCGGGGAATCCATTATCAAGATCAAGACAGAATACAGAGGTAAAAAACTTAATATCGTTTTTGAGGATAATGGTTTCGGTATTCAGCCGGGCGACGAAGATAAAGTATTCAATATATTTTTTAAAGGTTCGCCCAGGCCCGGAGGAACAGGTTTGGAGGTCTATACCGCTAAAATTGCCGTAGAAAAGTTAGGCGGGGAAATCAAACTTATCAAACCATTGAAAAATACGTTATACGAGATAAATCTTCCCGTGATTAATACGGCGCAATCGGATGATTGAAATCATCCTTTCCAAGACACGGTGTGGATGAGACGGAGCGTCAGGTTGATTTTTAGCTTCTTCTCCGCAGTTGAATCGAAGAACGATAAACCTCGAAGATCCTCGCAAAGGAAAAAATGGCAGGCAGGACTAATAATTGTTATTTTTTGGTAATTCTAGTGATCTCTTCCGGAAGGATATGCCTATCTTTGCCAAAATTTTTTTAAATGCAGAATAAAAAGTTTAAACGACATACGGTCACTTCGGCGCTTCCTTACGCAAATGGACCTATCCATATCGGTCATTTGGCCGGTGTTTATGTTCCGGCCGATATTTATGTCCGTTTTTTAAGATCAAAAGGCGAAGATGTTATATTCGTTTGTGGCTCTGACGAGCATGGCGTACCCATTACAATCCGTGCAAGAAAAGAAGGAAAGACGCCCCAGGAAGTCGCGGATACATACAACGAACTAAATAAGAAGTCCTTTAAAGACTTCGGTATTAGTTTCAATATTTATTCAAGAACATCGAACAAAATCCATCATCAGACCGCGTCAGATTTTTTCGTAGCATTAAATGATAAATCTTTCTTTAAAAAGATTGAGTCCGAGCAGTATTTCGACGAAGAGCAAAATGAGTTTTTAGCCGACCGATACATTAAGGGTACATGTCCGAAATGCGGTCATGGCGATGCTTATGGCGATCAATGCGAAAACTGTGGCTCTACACTAAGTCCGGCGGAATTGATTGATCCAAAGTCGATGCTCAGCGGATCGAAACCGGTACTCAAAAAGACAAAACATTGGTACCTGCCTCTTGATGAGTATGAACCCTGGCTGCGCAAATGGATCCTGAACGACCACAAGGAGTGGAAATCAAATGTCTATGGTCAATGTAAATCCTGGATCGATCAGGGATTGCAAGCCCGGGCTGTTACCCGGGATTTGGATTGGGGCATACCCGTACCTGTCGAAGGAGCGGAAGGGAAAGTACTCTATGTTTGGTTTGATGCCCCGATCGGGTACATATCGGCGACCAAAGAATGGGCCGAAAAAAACAACAGGGATTGGGAGCCTTACTGGAAAGATGACCGGACCAGGCTCTTACACTTTATCGGAAAAGACAATATCGTATTTCATTGTATAATATTTCCGTGTATGCTCAAAGAGCATGGCGATTTCATACTGCCGGAGAATGTTCCGGCAAATGAATTTCTGAACCTGGAAAACAATAAGATCTCGACTTCCAGAAACTGGGCCGTCTGGCTTCATGAATATTTAAATGAATTTCCGGGAAAGGAAGATGTATTGAGATATACGCTTTGTGCCAATGCGCCCGAAACCAAGGATAATGATTTTACCTGGAAAGATTTTCAGGCAAAAAACAATAATGAGTTGGTTGCGATCTTAGGGAATTTTATAAATCGTGTTATCGTCTTGATAAATAAATATTATGATGGAAAGATTCCTGAAAGAAACGAATTATTCGATATAGACGATGAGCTAATCAATGGTTTGAAGTCGGCTCCGGGAGCGCTCGAAAAATCATTGAATGCGTTCAGATTCCGGGAAGCATTGTCAGGGTTTATGGAAATTGCGCGCAGCGGCAACAAGTATCTTGCAGACGCGGAACCGTGGAAATTGATCAAAACTTCTCCCGGTCGCGTTGCTACGATTATGAATCTGGCTGTTCAGGTGGTTGCAAATATCGCAATCTTAGGAGCGCCTTTTCTGCCTTTTACTTCGGAAAAAATATTCAGGCTATTGAATCTCGGCAAACTGAATTGGGGTCAAGCCGGTGAAGCGGATATCCTTGGACCGGGACATTTGATACGCAAACCCGAATTGCTGTTCTCAAAAATTGAAGATCGCGAGATACAATTTCAGATAGATAAGCTAAAGGCAACGGAACAGGACAATTCACATGCGAAAGAGCAACCGGAAATTCCCGAAGCAAAAGATGAAATTGCGTACGAGGATTTTTCAAAAATCGATGTGCGAATAGGAAAGGTCCTGAAGGCGGAGAAGGTCGAGAAATCCAGCAAGCTCCTCAAAATGTCTGTCGACACTGGAATTGATAAAAGAACAATTGTCAGTGGCATTGCAAAGTATTTTAAGCCGGAAGAAGTAGAAGGGAAACAGGTAAGTGTACTGGTTAATCTGGCTCCAAGGAAAATTATGGGGATTGAATCTCAAGGGATGATTCTATTGGCCGAAGATCAGGACGGAAGACTGGTTTTCGTTACACCGGAGCATCATGTGGTAAATGGCAGTGTGATAAGTTGATAGTACAGCGTACAATAATTGGCCTCATTACCTGTTATCTTTATGTAATCCGGATGAAGGACGAATGGAATATAACTCTTTACCCGGGAATCGGGCGTGAATAAATACAGGTGTATGCGTATTGGTCTAACAGTAATTCTGATTCTTATTGCAAATTTGATGTTATTTGCCCAAACCTCCAGAGACAACTCCAAAACAGGAAGTCATGGGATTGATCGCGGAGCCACGTATAAAGTAAAAACCTCAAGATCGGGGAAGAAACAAATTAAGCATTCGATACGTAAAGATTTTGACAGGAAAATTGAGGAGTATGAAGAACGCATGGAACAAAATGCGAAAAGAAACAAGCAACTGGCAAAAAAAATGAAAAAGCCTCAATATTCCGACCCTACCTATTTCGGTCAAAAAAAAAAAAAAAAAAAAAGACCGCCCGGTAAAAAGAAGTTTTGTAAGGAGTGCGAAATGTATCATTGATTTTTTTTTGAATTTATTCGTGTTCAATTTCTTAATTAAAAAATTCAAGCTCATATTTGCAAAAAATGACAACCTAATATGAAATTGCTATTTATGCAGTCTTCCATTGCCCAATTTTAGGTATTCTATTAAAACCGAGACCTTTTTATGGTAAACCTAAATCGATTCATTGAGCATACGGCGTTAAAACCTACCTTAACGGATAAAGATATTGATCATCTATTGGAAGAGGCAATAGAATACGAATTTCTGGGAGTATGTGTGCCGACCTTCTGGGTGAAAAAGGCCAGAAGGGATGTGAGGAATCACGGCATCCAGGTAGTTACGGCCGTAGGTTTTCCGCTGGGATATCAAATGACTGAAAATAAACTTGATGAAATAAAGCTCGCAATTGACAATGGAGCTAACGAATTGGACATTGTGATGAATATTTCAGCCTTTAAGTCCGGGATGCCATGGGTAAAAACCGAACTTGCGAAATGTGCGCAGTTGATCCATGACAATGATTGTTTGATGAAAGTTATAATCGAGACCGCGTATTTAAGCGATGATGAAGTTGTTAAGGCTTCCATTATTTGTCAGGATGCAGGCACGGATTTTGTGAAAACTTCAACTGGGTTTGCTCCTTCCGGCGCAAAAGCTGAACATATCAGACTCATCAGATCAACGATAAATTCGAATGTAGGAGTAAAAGCTTCGGGAGGCATTCGCGATTATTCGACCGCTATAAAAATGATCGAGGCCGGAGCCGACCGCTTAGGTGTTTCGGCGGGAGTCCGCATTATGCAGGAAGTGGAATAAATATTTGGATTTGGAGAAGTTGCTTAACTATCATATTACCGTCCACGGACGCGTACAGGGAGTCGGATACAGATACTGGGCGCAGAGAACGGCGGAAAGTCTGAATATTAAGGGATTTGTGAAGAATAATTCCGATGGATCGGTTTTCATTGAAGCCGAAGGAACCGACGACAATTTATCAAAGTTTATGGCCTTGTGCAAAAACGGTTCCGGATGGTCTCACGTGGAACGGCTGGACTTTACCGAATATCCGACGCGGGGATTTGATAAGTTCAAAATTGAATATTAATCCTCGGGATACGGGATAAAAACAAATTTTGTAAAATCACCGTCAATTACAAACAAACAGCAAAATTCATCCGGATCTTTATAATGACTCCTGAATTCTTCTTCCCTGCTCTTCTCAATAATTTTTCGCTGAACAAATTCGTCTAAATATGTGACATAATAATTCCAGTCGGTTTGTACTTCCTCTTTTTTGAATAGCAACTGTCCCAGCGGTATCTCCGTCTTGCTAATGATGAAGATCGGAAAATCAGAGAACCCCCTCTTCCTGATCTGATATGATGCCTCTTTTATACTATCCGAAAGTTTCACGAAATCCTTGGAAATCGTACCTAAGAATTTGCCATTTAATTCCGGATCATTACTTATGTCCATCTCAATTTAAAATTTTAACAACACAATATTTTCTACGTGATGGGTATGTGGAAACATGTCGACGGGCTGAACTTCTGCAATCGAGTACAAGTCCGACAGGATTTCCAGATCCCTGGCCTGTGTTGCCGGATTGCAACTGATATAAACGATTCGGTTTGGTTGCGCATGCAATATCGCTTTAATTACTTCGGTATGCATTCCTGCTCTTGGAGGATCCGTAATAATTACGTCCGGCTTCCCGTGCTTTTCAAAAAAGTCCGCATTGAGCGTGTCCTTAATATCTCCGGCGATAAATTCCACATTCGAAATGCCGTTTAACTCCGCATTTTTCCGGGCGTCATCAATGGCTTCTCTGACGGTTTCGATTCCAATTACTTTCATTGCCTTTTTCGCGACATAACTTGCAATTGTCCCTGTCCCCGTATATAGATCGTAGACTGTTTCATTTCCGGTCAGATTTGCCATTTCCAAAGCTTTGGCATATAGTTTAGAGGCCTGTTCGGTATTGGTTTGAAAGAACGATTTCGGACCTATTCGAAAGGTCAGGTCCTCGATTTTTTCCTCTATATACCCTTTCCCGGAATACAGGATAAGATCCTGGTCATGAAACGTTTCATTTCGCTTTGTATTGATTACATAATATAGAGAATCGATCCGGGTGAAATTTGTCAACAAAAAGTTGAGAAGATCATCAATATTGTTGGGGTCATTTTCTCCAAATTGAACGATGACCATCAATTGTCCGCTTACACTAGTCCGGATTACTAAATTTCTAAGCAAGCCCCTGAATTCCGAGATATTATAAAAACTCAGATTTTTCTCGAATGCGAATTTCCGGATCGCATTTCGTATCTCATTGGTGGGCTCTTTTTGAAGAAAGCACCGTCCGATATCCACGACTTTGTCGAATTGCCGGGGTATGTGGAAACCGACACCATTTCTGTTTATCGTTTTACCGGATGTTATTTCCTCCCGGCTCAACCAGCGCTTACTGCTAAAGGTATATTCCAGCTTGTTTCGGTATTTTTCAGTTTTTTCAGACCGGATTATAGGATTGACTTCCGGAAAACTGAGTTTTCCGATGCGCTCAAAATTATCGATCACCTGCTGTCTCTTGGCTTCTGTCTGATGCAGATAACCGATATGCTGCCATTTGCAGCCTCCGCACAAGCCAAAATGTTCGCAGAAAGGGTTGGCTCTTTGACTTGAATATTTATGAAATTTTATTATCTTTCCTTCAAGGAAGGATTTTTTCTTCTTGACGATTCTTAAATCGACGATATCTCCCGGGGCCGCGGTATCGACAAATACCGCCTGACCATCAATACGGGCGATACATTTGCCTTCAGCAGCAACCCGTTCAATTTCAATACGCTCAAAAATTTTATTTTTCATATGTGAAGTGGTCCGCAAAGTTAAAAAATATCGTTTGGTAGAAGATTATATTTATTATAATTTGAGCGTTTCAATCGTTTCCATGAAAAGATTTGTCCTGACTTCGGCGCTTTTGACAATGATAAACATTGTCTCATCGGCTACACACATCGTCGGGGGAGAATTTGAAATACTGCATCTTGAAGGAGACAGGTATTTATTCAGGCAGATTCAATACTTTGATGTTGTAAATGGCAACCCGCAAGCCAAAGATGCCAATGTAAATGCTTCCATATTCAGGAAAAAGGATAATGTATTTGTTCGTTCCATATTGATGACCTACAGATCGGAGAGTTATGTCCCTTACACCAATCCGGTTTGTACAAATGACAGACTTATCACCAATCGCATTGTTTATTCTGCCGAGCTTGTTTTGGATCCGGCCCAATTTTCCGATCCCGAAGGTTATTATATGGTATGGGAACGCTGCTGCAGAAATAACATAATTACGAACATCGTTCGGCCGAATGAGACGGGTCAGACATTCTATCTGGAATTTCCTCCAATACGAAAAAATGGCCTGGAATATAGAAATTCCTCTCCTCAGCTTTTCCCGCCCCTGAGTGATTACGCATGTGTAAATCGTTTTTACTATGTAGATTTCAGAGGAACTGACCCCGACGGGGATTCGCTGGTTTATAGCTTAAATACTCCTTCCAACAGCTCCGCGTTCGAGCCTTTGCCCACACCTACTCCAGCTCCTCACCCAACCGTTACCTGGGTAAATGGGATCAATAGCACATATCAAATACCGGGGAATCCAACATTGGCTATAAATGATAAAGGATTTCTGACCGTTACACCTTCGACCGAGGGTCTTTTCGTATTTTCCGTAAAATGCGAGGAATTCAGAGAAGGAACGAAAATCGGTGAGGTGGTCCGTGATTTTCAATTGTTTGTTATCGATTGTCCCGACCCTGGCATTCCTCCGGAAATACAGGTAAAGGCCCCTGGCTCGGAGATATTTGTTTCCGAATTGGATACGATCATACTGAATGTCGATGACGATAAGTGTTTTGATTTTAGCATCAAAGATAAAGATGTGAGTGAGACAATATCGATCAGCGCCGAACCGGTAAATTTTGAAGCCAACCTGGCAAGTATTCTTTCCGCCAACATCGGGTATATTGAACATCCGCAGGATACCCTGGGTATACAGGTGTGTCTTCCCGATTGTCCTTATCTTCAAAACGAGCCATTTATCATTGATGTGATTGCCAGGGATTTTACATGTCCTCAACCTCTGATGGACACCATGCGGCTCATTGTTTTGGTTGAACCTCCGCCGAATCAGCCTCCGAAGTTTATTGAACCGACCGATGTGCATATTAACGCAACTTATATCGAAGGTTCGGTAATTAACCTGGCATTTAAAGCGGAGGATAAGGATCTGGACAGTTTACTTCTTTTCGTGGAAGGAGAGGGGTTTAATCCGGAAGATTACGGAATCAGAATAGATACGGTGGTCTACGAAGATGGTAAGATTGATTTTAACCTCGTATGGGATACGGATTGTCAGGTATATCCTTTTGGATTGAAAAACGAATTTCAAATGAAACTGTATGTCGAGGACGATGATCAGTGCATGCTTGATAACCGGGATAGTATAATTTTGAATGTCACAATTGACCTTCCGGATAATAATGTTCCGGTTGCGCTTATTGACAATGAACATGCAAACAAAGAATTAACTGTGCGGGTTGAAGACGATCTTAGTTTTGATATCCGTGGATTTGACGGTGATCCGACAGATTTGATTACGCTGGATGCGGTTGGTATGGATTTCAAGTTGGAGGATGTTGGCATTAGCTTTGAAAGGCAAACCGGGAATTCAAATGTTCATACCGAACTCAATTGGCAAATCGAATGTGACGATGTCAACCTTTTTCAAAAAGACAGTTATGAGATTTTAGTGACCGTGGAAGATGAAGATAAATGTAAAGTCCCGAATGCGGATTCGCTTATACTCACTTTAAACATCTTACCGCCCGAAAATACCCCCCCGGAGATACTTGTAAATGGCGAGATACTGAAAGACACTATTTTTGCTCATGCCGGGGATTTGATCAATCTTGGATTAAGCGGCAATGATAAAGATGGCGACGTAATTTCGATGAGAATGAATGATGCTCAGGGCAGGGAAGATTTAGGGATTCTATTTGAGCCGGTGACAGGCGTTTCCAGCGTTTCTACCGATTTTAGCTGGCAGACAAGTTGTTCATTGCTTGGAGAAAATTTTGAAGACAAAACCTATGAATTTACCATATTTCTGGATGATGACAAATGCATCGTTCCGTTAAGCGATACGCTGAATATGATCTTTGTCATCCGGGACGAGAAAATAGATTATGATTTTTTGCCTCCCAACGTTTTTACACCGAATGGACAAGACGAAATCAACAGTACTTATTTTATCCCCAATTTACCTCGAAACAATTGTGAGAGACAGTTTAAGGAGGTGACGATCTACAATAGATTTGGTGTAAAAGTTTTTAATTCCAAAGATCGGGATTTTCATTGGACAGGAGATAATCATCCAAGTGGAGTATATTACTATTTGATCTCATTTTCAGATTTTTCCGTAAAAGGAACAGTTTCAATTGTAAAGTAAAACATCCGGAATTTATAAGATTTTCGATTCTGCCAATCTTAAACGCCCTAAAAAGCCATTGATCCTCAAAAAAACAGCCTCTGTGTAAAATTGTTAAATTAATGAATGTTTTTGGCAACCTTTTTGTAGAAATACTGTCTATTAAAAATATTGATATGGATGAAAAATTTACAAACAGTCTCTACATGGAAATTTTAACTCAGCCAAACAATCATTTAAAATTTGAATCTGAAACTTTTTTTGATAAGAGGTCAAGAGAAAGCTACTTTGCGATGATGAAAGTGGCCTTAAAGAATTTATCTTTAGTAGATCAGAAGGAATCAAAAATTAAGTAATTAGATCGACGCAGGAGATTATTCCGAAAGGTGAAAAAAGATTATTTTTCACATGATCCGGAGGCTAATCTGTGCCTTCCCGGAATGGCTGTGGAGATCTTCATGCCTCTCGGGTCGGCAACCTGAAACGAACCAAAAAGGTATACCATACCCACCCGCCGGCCGCACGAGGAGAATCACAAAGGTAACAGAGGCTTTTGGGCCGGCCGGTTCGCCAGCCTCTCCATCTGTCGGCGAAATTGCAAAACCGTTTATTGCATTGCTCAAAAATCCGGCGGGCTTAATAACTGGCATAATAGATGTATATGATCATAGTGTACATCTTAATTGCATGCGCCATGAAAAAAATGATGATATTTTTGCCTTTTACCCTTTTGGGCTGCTCATACCTAGCATGTGCTCAAACTATTTCATTACCTCCGGTTGGAGATAATCAAAAGTGTTCGGTGGTTCAATGGATCGGATTGGTCTCGGTGAGCATCACATACAATAGCCCCGATGTTACGGGACCTGACGGAGAAAGCCGAAAAGGTAAAATATGGGGAGGAGTTGTCCCATATGGGATGACCAAAAATAATTTTGGAACAGCCGGTGAAATTCCATGGAGGGCCGGTGCGAATGAAAACACCGTCATCTCGTTTTCACATGATGTAAGAATTGAAGGGAAGGAGATTCCGGCCGGTGCATATGGCGTGCATATGATCCCAAGCGAGGAGAAATGGACAATTATTTTCTCAAGGAATTCAAGCGCCTGGGGCAGCTATTTTTACGACTCAAAAGATGACGTACTTCGCGTTGATGTTCTACCTGAACCCTGTCCTTATACGGAATGGTTGACTTATGACTTTATCGAAAAACGGCCAACATTTACCGTTGCGGCATTAAAATGGGAAGAGTTGATGATACCGTTTAAAATAGAGGCCAATGTTATTGAGGCTTATTTGAATCAAATCCGAACCGAACTTCAGGGACCTGCCGGGTTTAAATGGCAAAATTGGATAGATGCGATTGACTTTTGTATTCGCAACAATACCAACCTTGAGGAGGCCCTGCTCTGGTCCGATTATGCCATTAGCGCACCTTTTGTCGGAGAGCGCAATTTTTCGACCCTTGGTACCAAGGCAAAGATTCTTATATTGTTGAAGCAAGATCAGGAAGCTGAAAACCTGATCGAAGCGGCTTTAGAAGAGCCAACAGCTACTCTGATCGACATTCACGAATTTGGTAAGGACTTAATAAAACTCGGTGAAACAGAATACGCTTTACAGGTTTTTGAGTTAAATAGAAAAAAATTCCCTATGGACGGTTTTACAACATTTATTGGACTGGCATTGGTCTATAGTGCACTTGGAAAGACAAATCGAGCCATTAAAAATTATCGGTTAGCTGCTGAAAATGCTCCGGAAGGCCAAAGCAGCTATTACTTAAGCCTGGCATCGGAACTGGCTTCAAAATAAGGTCATGCGTCATTATCCGGACGACTGCTCCGAAGTTTGCCAGGGGTTATTCCGATTCGTATTTTCCTGTAAATCAGTTTTTTATATATGTGTTGTTCTTTGGAAATGATTTGTCGGGAATAAATCGGGTTTATTCAGGGGATTTGTATGAACGTTAGTTTGGTAACAGACAAAATTTCATGCCGGGGTCCCGGTCCAAATCGTAATACCGGAGCGGCGATCCGTCTTGTTAATTCTGGAATAATCAAATCCCGGCGGAGGGCTTATATTGGACAAATGCTAGCTATTATTTCATATTCGTGAGATGACGGGTCGAGGTATGTAGATAGTCACAAGTTTCTCCGAGGTATTTTTTAAACTCCTCTTCGTTGTTGATGATGGCATAAAAATCCTCAACATATTTTATAGCGCTCTTTTTATACTTTTTGCCTAAGAATTTTGCGTTTTCCAAAAGCGTTTCGATTGCGGATCTTTTTTGATTAAACAACATCAAGGTTTCTTCGTAGTTACCGATTGTTCTGCAAGCGCCTTTAAAAAAGCGATCCTTTACGCGGGAAATCGGTAATTTCGTAGAGGGCATTGCATAAGGTGTGCTGATTATACCGGCGCCGTCAAAATCAAACGGAACGGGAATGAGCTCTTTGTCGTCAAGACTTATGAGATCGACGTTGTGCCTGGTATGAACCCACCAGTCCGTATTTCCTATCATGAACTGAAACAATGAAAACACATCAAATGCTTTCTGGTTACAACTGTCCGGGCTCCAGATTTTTTTATCCGTTACTTCCCCCCCAATTCGATCCGCAAGCTGGGCATCATCTTCTATTAAAAATCCGGATTTTACAATATCGGGATGGTTTTGTCGTATATCCTTGTAAGTGACGTTTACCAGCCGGACCCTGTAGCTATAATCAGTTAAGGTATTATAGGTCCTGTAAGCCAAATATTCCAACAATGCATAATTCTGATAATCGTCCGATTCATTGCAATGCGTGACCAGTTTTACCTTGTCCTGTCCTTCAAAAACAGTATGCTCCGTTGATTTTTTCTCAAAGTTGATCTTTAATGGGGGAAACTCGCAGATATTGGCAGTTCTTCTGGTTTTTCCTCTTGCCTTGACTTTGATATTGAAAGCCCGGATCGATTCATGATCGATTTTCCGAATCAGAAATGCAGGACTATACAGAGGTTCATCGCTCTTATCATTTAAAACTTCCTGCATATCCAAATACAGGATAAGCTCCAGCGGGTCCGATTCACCGAATAAATGATTTGAAAAAGAGGTGTTACCGGGACTAAATCCGAGACCGATTGTCGGAATACATGCGAACAGGGTAAACATCCATA
>JAKSDO010000194.1 GCA_022360055.1 Cytophagales bacterium
ACAGTGATTGATCATATTTTTTTCAAAGGTTTAAAAATAAAAAGTGCAGAAATAATTGAAGAAAAAGAAAAGCTTCAGTCTGACCATAAGCCTATTTGGTCAGTATTTGAATTACAAAAGTAATAGTACAGAAATGCTATAGCAAATAGGGCAGATAGTCGGTTGCAATAATTTAATGCTTCGTTAGAGATGTTATCGAAGCAAAAGCTTCGGCCTAATGCAAACTTGATAAATGCCTTTACTTGTCAAGTACTCCCGTTGTGGGCAATTAATGACGAAAAAATAATACGGAATGAGGCGTCTAGACATAGACAACATTAAAAACCACAAAATTAATCTGTGGCAGATATGGAAATAAGAAAATTAGAAACAAAAGATATTGAGATTGTTGTAGAACTTTGGTACAAAACTTCAGTAGTTGCGCATGATTTTATACCAGCCAATTACTGGGAAAAGAATAAAGACGCTATGGCATCTACCTATTTACCAAACTCTGAAACTTATTTGGCAATTGAAGAATGAATTAATCACCTGCCAAAAGGTAATTGCATCGTTTGTGACTAAAACAGCAGAGGAGCGTTATGTGGATTTACTAAATACGCAAAGAGCATTATTCCAACGGGTTCCACAACAATACATTGCTTCATTTTTAGGTGTGTCCCCCGAAGCATTAAGTAGAATAAAGACACGAGTACACAAGAAAGAACGTTCTTGACAATAGTCAAGAAAAAACCGACCTGCAACCTCTAATTTTGCCATTAAAAATAACATGAATATCGTTTAAGCAGCCAGGAAAAGTTGGCGATCAGGTTTTTCAAATTGGATGTTAAGAGAAGGCTTTTTAGGGATGAAGCAATAAGCCGAAAGTGCGGCCATGATATTGATTAGGAAGTTAGCTAATGATCGATGTCGTGTATGCTGGATCTTACAGATGTTTTTCAATTCATCATTAACAGATTCAATGATGGCTCTTTTACGTAGAAGAATGCTATCTGATTGACTCAAGTTAACGTTTTGCATATTTCTTTTAGGTTTAGCAATAAGCTGGATGCCATTACCAAAAAGTAGATCAGAGAGTTTTTTGGACACATAACCCGGAAATCAAAAAAATAGGAGACCATTAT
>JAKSDO010000088.1 GCA_022360055.1 Cytophagales bacterium
GATCGGAAGAAAAATATTCTCCGAGAAAGGATTCTGTCGGTATCGTGGTAATTACATTTCCAAGATTTCCGTTTGAATCTATATGATCTCCAACTACTCCGTCGATCTCACTTAATTCATTCGTGCACATTTGAAATACAAACAATGCGATTAAGCCTATCATTACCTTTTTCATAAATCTTCAATTATATCTCCTGCGTTCAAAAATTACTTTCAAAATTTTATAGTATTTTTTCAGAGATTGGGCTTAGAAATGAGTCCTTGAATATCGATTCCTTTTGAAAAAATGGGAAAATACAGTGTGAAATTTTTGAATTATATATCAATTTCTTATGAAAAAATTTCAACATTGTAAGGACAACCAAATATAAAAAAGAGTCAACTTTTCAATCCTCGTATTGCAAAGGTTTAAAAAATGAGTGAATTAAGAAAAAAAATGTAAGCATATAATTATTTAGATATAAATGTACAAGAAAACCTATTTTACCATTTTATTTTGTACTTAAACAATATTTTATGATTATAAAAATAATTAAATGAATCATAGATATATTTATATGCCGGATTTTAAATGTAATAAGTATTCTTTGAATAGTACAACTATGAGTAAGCGAAACATTTTGCGGAATTAAGTTATCATAAGTTTCTTACATGCCTCCCGGTACCTGCGTTTTAAGTTGAATTTTTTACAAAACATATAATGCTATTTGGTGACGATACATTAGGGGTAATTTTGAAAAAAAATCTGAGCGTAAATTCGAATCCTGCAGCCATGGGATTGGTAACCAATTTGTCGAGTTTAATAAGAACCAATCCATCCCGGCCGGCAATTTTTATTTGTTGATTTTTGCGTTTCCATCGGATCCGGATCATAACAATTCCATCGTCCATGAAATTCTTGTCCGGGTCCGGCACATAGGATCAATGCGCATATGTGGCATTCACATCCTTTCTTTAAGTAATTCCTCTGCGCAGGATCCGGTTTGTTGAAATGCGGAAATAATTATGTGCGGACCGGATCAAATCCATAAGAGAAAAGGCGCATATTTTACGCATTGGGAACCCTTGAAATATTTGCGTATAGGAAACTGGTAATAAAGAAACCTATTGTAGAAACACTTACATTGACATCGTAGTGAGACAGCAGGACAATAAAAATAATTGTCATATACAGAAACTTCAATTCGGAACGCTTTTTACTCAGCAAATTATAATGATAAACCAATACGATATAGATTATCAGTAAAATTAAATATCCAAAAATTCCCTGACTCACCAAGACGTCCAGGGTGGTGCTATGCAAGTGTTTATTTATAGTAAGAAACCCGGGAGATAAGAAATTATACTTTTCAGCCAGTCTTAAAAAATATTGTCCGTTCCATCCATTTCCAAAATATACCCCATCACCAAAACTTTTTAACCAGTCCATGGCGGGTTCCCATAAATATAATCTGCCTTGAAAGGTTATGAACGACCTGTAATCTATCCTTTGCAATATATATTCCAAGGGGCCTATAGTTAAGAATTTTGGCAGTATTAATCTTAAAGAAACCAAAACCGGGAGGGTAAATACGGAGAGGATAGGTATGAGTATGCCGGCTTTTTGAAGGTTAAGGGAAAAAATAAGCACTACGACGATGAAGGTCAGTAAAAATAACCTCGCGTTTATCGTATAGAATATGTAAAGGCAAAGTATTAAAAGAGCTCCGTAGCCAATTTTTAAAAATGGTTTATCGGTAAATTTTGTTTTTAGAATGTTACTAAACGTTAAAAATATGAGCGGAATTATTATCATATTGGCTCCGTAAACCCCACCGCTGAATGGAAAATTAATCCTTCCTTCGATTTGCCTAAAGGGGGCTGTTAATCCCAAGCCATAGTACCCTATGATGTTAATACCGAGTAGAAGAACCAAACTTTTAAACAGGATATTAACAATGATAAACCGGTCGTCTTTATTATAGTGGGCAAAGATTACAAAGGACAGGAATATTGTAAAGATTCTCAGGGATCTCAAAAAAACTACGGTGATCGATAAATCGGGATATCCTCTCTTGTAAGAGACAAATAATGCAATAATTGAAGTTGTAATAAACAAAAGAAAGATGAGATGATACCCGTTGAATATAGCGGGGATCTTTTCCTGATAAATTGACTCCACCAGAAAAATGATGATAATCAGTATCGAAGGTATGCATGAAAACAAGAATCCGATTGTCGGAGAAATTGTGCCACTTACGTAGGTGCTAATTCCAATAATCGGAAAAACGCAAATGGTTAAATAATTTATAACAATTTTTTTTTCAATCATTCATTTCTTGTTTGAGCAGAAGACGCGGTCAAGATCGGTTTACTTACTGTTACTGCAGCTTTTGTTACATTTTACAAGCATATTGGGTTTGAGAATTTTTCTTCATAAAAATGTAAAGAAAGATCGAAGGCAAAATTTTAACTATAGTAAGTTTTATTTTTGTTCATACCGTGAATATTGCCATATTCCGAATTCATTTTGACTCCGTTTAAAATGAATTTGATGGATTTAATATTTGAGACATTAACGAGATCTTCGACTTTTTCGATGGAATCCTTGGGAGTATAATTTTGTCGAACTATATAAAATGTGGTTTTTGTATATTTGATCAATTCCAAATAATCCGAAACAATACCGATCGGAGGAGAATCAATTATGATGTAGTCAAACCTGTTTTTCAAGTCTTGAATGAGTTGATCCATTTTGGGCAGGCTTAAGAGTTCGTCCGGATTCGGAGGGAATGGTCCGGAAGTAATCACATAAAAATCATTGATGCCCGTATTGATGATGATATCATTCAGGCCGGATTTCCCGATCAGGTAGGTCGAAAGCCCTGCGTTATTTTTTGATTTATAGTATTTGTTGAGATTCGATTTCCGCAAATCGGTATCGAGTACCAACACTTTGTTCCTGCTCTGAGCTAGCGTAATCCCCAGATTAATCGCGCAAAATGTTTTCC
>JAKSDO010000033.1 GCA_022360055.1 Cytophagales bacterium
CGGATCAATTGTGGAACTGATCTGAAAATTCAACACGCTTGCCCGAAACAAATTTGATTGGAAAAGGCACCGGCTTTTACTTATTCACGTTAATCCTTCGTTATCCTTTCTTCCATTAACAAGATTTTCGATGTC
The DNA here is from genome assembly GCA_022360055.1 of Cytophagales bacterium. Taxonomy (GTDB): domain Bacteria; phylum Bacteroidota; class Bacteroidia; order Cytophagales; family Cyclobacteriaceae; genus JAAUQL01. The sequence goes on from JAKSDO010000033.1 coordinate 136, forward strand.
ATACCGCCCTTTGATTCCCGAAAGGGAAGCCGCAGAAATCAACCTGCCCCCCTCTTTCATGCGGGGCCGGGGCAAAACAGATAGATTTCATTATTCCGGCTAAACAGCACTGACTGACAGTCACCGGAAATTAATGGCAGGATTTTCGTACCAGATTACGCCAAGCCCTTTGCTATTTTCTCCGTAATTCTCTTCGCATGTCAAGACATCCAGGTCTCCATCGCCGTCCAGGTCCAGCAATTCGATACGGTCAAATTTATACCCGATAAGGCCGCTTATCGAACGCCAGCCGGAGTGGTTGATGCCCTTTTCAGGAGAAGCATATATAATTCCATGCTTGCCCTTAATGCTCAGCGTTTCAGAAGCATGCACCAAATCCGGGCTGCCGTCCAGGTCAATTTCGCCAATTCGAACGGATTTAGCTCTTCCCGAATAGTGCGGCAGGCTAATTTCCTCTTGAGTCCAATGCTTTCCCGTCAAATCCCTTCTTTTCATAAAAACAACCCGCTGGTTGGTATACTCCGAAACAATGATATCTTCCAATCCATCGTCATTGATATCCGCCATATCCATAAAAAGCACTTCCCGGTCCCGGGCACCTATATCGTGATTTTCCCATTCATCAAACAACCCGGAGCCTCTCCCCGGATTTTCCAACCATCTTACTCCGCGATGCTCCCCTCTTCGATCGGATGCAACAACATCCAAATCTCCGTCATTATCCATATCTCGGGCAAATAAGGACATCACCCAACCACATGAATAAATCGGATACCATTCCCATTCATCGAGATGCCTCGGATCCGGAGGAGATCGAAACCAGCCGATTTTTGCGTGATCCCCCTTTGCGCCTGCAACAATATCCACGCCATTTGCGCCGTCAACCTGCATCGGGATGGCAAACATCCACTGCATCAATCCAACGGATGCCGGTAGCGGCCGGGTCAACCACATGGAAGAATCCAGCAATCGTTCGGGATCGTCAGGAGCCCAGTTGATAAATATTTGCTTTGATGTTCCTTCCGTAGAACTCACCACGTCGTATGCCCCGTTGTTGTCCAGATCAATAAATACCGCATCTTCGACAGAAGGCGTTTTTCCAACTATTGTTGCCGGCCATTTCTCCCGTACCAGGTCAAACCCCGGATGAAGATATATCTTAGTCAGGCCAGTCTCTTCCCAGCCGGTCGCAATATCCTTCAATCCGTCACCATCGATGTCGGAGATCCTTACACCATCCGCCCCGCTATGGGCATCGTCAATAATATGGAGTTTCCAGTCCTGCGCTATGCAGAAGTGGATAACAAGGTTGCAGAAGATCAAAAGACCTGGTCTGGTCATAACCATTTAATGCTAACAAATTTTCCCCAAGATAATCAAAAGAGACTTCTCAACGAGAACATATCGCAAAGCGTTGTATAAATACTTCTCAATTACACTTAAATATAAATATATGTAGTTTTTTTTATACTTTTTGAAGTTACCTTTTTAATAATCTACGTATTAAGCATTACACGGACAACGATCTGATACCATGCTGGAAGAAATTTTCAATTTACAATCAAAAGAAGAGCAAGCGGCCTATACATGGGAATTTGGCACATTCTTATCCTCAAGAAGGATGGGCAAGCACGTGATTAACCTCTATCACGTGGACGATTTTTTTGCAGAAATCTGGTATGCTCCCAAGAAGAAACGCTTGTACGGTGTCAAGACCTTTTCCACGCACCGGTGCTTTGATCCTTATCTGGATGAAATCAAGATTGCATTTTAAATTTCTTCCGATCAAAACCTGTCTGTTCAAAAACTTCTCCACGCCAAGTGCTTCCGGTATGTAAACCTTGTTCTAAAATCCTTCCGACCAGTGCGTATTTCTTTTCCGCCCAATATTTTTTTGCACCCGGCACGGGAATGCCCAATTCCGGACCGGTTCCAAAGATCTGAGATATGCCCGATGGTAGTTGCATAGGAACTGTTCATAGCGCACTAATCAAACCGATTTGATTGAATCAACCATTAAATCCGATGTTTTAATTCCCGAATTGTTAACAATATTTATTTTGAAATCGATAAATTGAAAATCGCTAAACCACCACCTATGACTAAAGACGAACTTATTGACAAAATCCTCTCCGACCTCTATGTAAATTCCAACCGGGGCATGGATTTCTACGATGACTTTTCCGTATATGAAAACGATATAAATAAGCTGGAGGCGGCAAAAACAACGATGGAAAAAGAGGGTCTAATCGTAAATCACAAAAATCTGAAAACCGGAATTTCTCCGTTGGGATTTAAGATTTGTTTTGAGGGTGGGTATATGGATGAAAAAAACAGAAGAGCGCGAAACATAAAAAGAACGCTTCAGCGAAACAAGATGGAGATCACTTATCTTAAAAAAGCATTACGGTCTAAAAACCAGACAAATACTCTTTTGTTGATTTTCCTGATCGTAAGTCTCACCGCCATTATACTAATGATATTGGGCATCTTAAACCCGGGTATAAAATAATAGGAAGAACCGACTTCCTCCGGAGATCTTACACAGGCACCTGGAACAGCAACCTTACCAACAGGTCAGGATTGTGGCGCTTTGTCAATGGTCGGTAGGGCCGTTCGATAAGCCCGGTTCTTATGAAGAATATTCTGCAAAGATGGTTGCTGATTCAGAATAACATTCGTTTTCCCCGGCTTGTATTCAGTGATTTTCATTAAGAAATGTTATCCCTGAGTTATTGGACAGTCCCTGGTTACGGAGTTATAAGCAATTTTAGTGCGCTTGTCTGCGCACGGAACCAGTCCGGGCTGCCAGCGGGTCTCTTCAAATCGTTCGAAAACCTAGGTTGCGGTTATTTCCGGAAAAGGCCAGAGCGTCTAATCTATAAATCTACCTGGCAAAAAAAGCGAAATTTGCGGAAAGAGGGTTACGAGAGTTAAGACCACCAGACCCACGGCAAGAAACGGCAGGCTTGATTTACTCACGGTGGAAATCGATACTTTTCCAAGGCTGGATGCTACGAAAAGGCAGACTCCTACAGGCGGTGTCGTCAGCCCGATCATTAAATTCAGTACGGCGATAACTGCAAAATGAATCGGATCAACTTCAACTGTCACCGCAACTTTTAGAAGTATTGGAAATAGGATCAATAGCGCTGCAATTGTTTCCATAAAGGTCCCGATAAAAATGAGCAGCAGATTGATAAACAATAACACCACATACTTGTTCGTGCTAAAATTCAGGATTTCAGAAGAGATAAGCTGCGGCAAGCGCTCGGTTATCAGAATCCACCCGAAAAGATTGGCAAATCCCACAAGAATCATGAGTGAAGCGGAGGTTTTCATAGAATCCAATACGATGACCGGCAGGTTTCTCCAGGAAAGCTTTTTATAGATAAAAGTCCCGATAATCAAGGCGTAGATTACAGCAATAATGGATGCCTCTGTTGGCGTAAATACTCCTCCTACGATCCCAAAGATGATTATGAACGTCATTAATATTGCCCAGAAGGTGTCTTTAAAACCGTTGGCAATTTCCCTGAATGAACTCCTGGGATGTTTGGGATATTGCTTCTTTGCGGAAATGAAATAAACTACAAGCATAAGTCCGATCCCGAGCATGAAACCCGGAATTGCTCCGGCAAGAAAAAGCTTCCCGACCGACAGTCCACTCAACGTCGCGGCAATGATCATAGGCACACTGGGAGGAATGATCGGCCCGACCGTTGATGAGGATGCCGTAACGGCACACGAAAATCCTGCCTCATAACCTTCTTTTCTCATGGCAGGGATCATTACCGAGCCGATACTTGCCGTATCTGAAACTGCCGTCCCTGAAATTCCGGCAAAAAGCATGGAAGCTCCCACATTTGCAAGGGCCAGCCCGCCGCGCACATGGCCCGTCAGGCGGTTGCAAAATGCGATGATCCTTTCTGTAAGTCCGCCATGATTCATCAGGTTCCCGGATAAAATGAAACCAGGGATGCTCAACAGAATAAACACGTCGATCCCGGAGTACATTTTCATCGGAAGAATAATCAACGGAATGCCTTTGAACAATGCATACACCAGGCAGGCTAATCCCAATGAAAATGCTATTGGAAATCTCAGAATAAGACAAACGACAAATACGATGACCAGCAGGGCTATCATTGCAATTTTTTAATAAGCCGGGAAATGTTCATGAACGAAAAGAAACATACGGAAACAGACATCAATAATATACTGGCAAAACCGGTAGACATATTAAACCCGAGGCTTGGAGACTTTTCGATATGGCCAAGCCGTATGTAAGATATTGAAAAAATAGCTACAACCAGAAATAGTAAAAATACAAGTGAGGTTACAAATGTCTCAAGCCACAGGTTTCCCTTTTCATTCAACCTGCCCGTAATTAAATCCAGTGAAACAAAGTAGCGTTGTTTGTATGCAGGACCTGCCGCAAAACAGATTGCATATATAAAAAACAGACGGGATGCTTCTTCGGTCCATGACGGAGCAGTATCCGTAAAAAAACGCGCATAGATCTGCACCAGGACACTTAACACCAGAGCAATGGTGCTTAGCAAAGTCCCGATCTTTAACAAGCGTGAAATAATGCGCGTTGCTTTCTTCAAAACTTAAAAATTATTCTTAACGTTGATCCTGAGTGTTACTATACGGAGTATACACTGTTTAAAAATACGTTGGAGATTTTACATGAACAAATTCTCAAATCGCCTACTGAGAAGATACTCCACCTCGGAAGCACTAAATCCTTTCCATTTCTGGAATGGATTTCGGGAAAAGATGATGTCATCCAACCGTCAAAGGTATGAGGCACTATTGACCGGATATTTCGGAAGCGCAAGGATTAAACAATTAAATATGACTTTTCATAAAAAAAACCAGACCATGAGATAGTCTGGAGTTTTACACAGAATTTACGGAAAGAAAAAAGTGAAAGTCAATATTCAGTTATAAAACTATTAATTAAATACTAGAAGAAGGTTAGTTAAATATTATGCTTTGGTTATAATTTAATGTAACAGGCTTTTGCACCTCATTTTTTGCTAAAATTATGTATCGATTTTTTAACTCATATTTCAATTCAGCAAAAAACATGAAAACGACAAAGGCCGCCAGGTACCTGGCATTTACCGAAATGGAATTTAACGACTATCATATTGAAACAGCGGATAAAATATATCAGTCCTTGTCGGAGGGAAATATAAAAAAGGTAGGGAAAATCATGAATGAATTTCCGTCTAAAATTGATAGTGAATTTGTGCATTATGCGTTCATGGATAAGTATGGATTTGGGTATGTCGGGGAGGTTTTCAATCTGGCCAAGGATTATGAGGAATTGAAGAAATTCGGCTTTTATTAGTGCATTTATGGCATCTTACCTTGTGTTGCAACAACCCTTACGGAAGGATCGTTGCTTTGCTGAAAAAGTTGCTCCTGATTTCAGACCTCATATGATGCTTTAAGCCTCATTTCACAGGGTTAAATAAACATTACATTATTTGATCTTAATAGTTTCATAACGCTCCATGAGGTTACAAGAGTCGGCTTGAGTATATTTTAGAATATACCAGTTTAAATTATGACCATTTTGACAAGTATTAAGCACAAGCTTAGGCTTTCATTAGTAGCGATTATATTTATAATCGCACCTATCATAAATGAAGGCCGGGTATTGGGCGCTGTGGAAATCGCATCTTTTAAGGATTTTTCCGATCGTGATGTTGAGGTGGTCCGGAAAACATGCGACCGACTTGCAAGTACATTTGAATCGATAAAGATCCAGGAACAAACAGCCGGTTTATTGCGGACATCTCAGATACAAACCGATAAACTCAGGGCTCAGGAAGAGGAAATGCGTCAACACCTGAAAGAAATGGCCGCCACCCAGGAAGATAAAAGAACTTAAAGAAATAATCGAAAATCTAAAGATAGAGAACCCGGAGTTAAAGAACTCGCGAAATGACCAGACAATCTCTGGTTAAACTCCATAATAGTGCTTCGGAATTCCAAACTTTATCTCTCCGGCAATACACCGGTGAAACAATGCACTTATATTTAACCTGAGTTCTCCTTCATCAAAAATTGAATGCAGATAATTCCGCAAATAACCTAAGGGTAAAATCTTTGCCTTTTGCACCGAATTCATTTTTTCCCACAGCAGCTCCGAGTGCTCAAGGTCTGTGAATTCCAATTCATATTCCCTGGAAATCGCGTCAATTTTTAGTTTAAACTCTTCAAAAGGAATTGCTCCCCTCAAAAAATGTTGGTTATACTCAAGTAAATCGGATTGTTCGATCCAAAATACGTTAAACTTCGACTTTAAATTATTGGCAAACTTGATGCAATTATGGTGCAGATAGTCGTGGAGGTACTCCAGTTTTCCATCATCTCCTACGGTACAGACGGCCCTGGCGCCGGTAAAATCTTCCAACGCCATTTTCCCCTGATCGGAGCCAATTGATTTGTACCATTTCGTCTGTAATAATTTATCTATTTCAGGATTGTTTTTGACCAAGATCAATTCCGCCATAAAAAGTTGCAGTAGCTTAAGAATAACAAATAATTCACTGCAAATTAACATATTGTTAATTAAACAGCTATTCAATTTAAAATCGTGTTCATTCACGAATTCTTCTGATAAAGAACATCTGCCAATAGCGATACATTTGCCTCTCTACTTAATGTTACTTTTACATAGTGATATATTACGTTTTTTTGAGTCAGCTAACTTTTTCTTCACATTAGCTAAAAAATAATATTCAATTCATAATATTTCCTTCAATACTGCTTAAAACCAACCTCCTAAATTTCGGAATATCGAAACCGGATAAGGATTTTTTGTTGTTATGGCAGTAATTGGTAAGATAATTAAGAAAGGCATCGAACTCAGAGAAAGCCTTGAGCAATCCTATACCAATCCATTTGACCTACAAAAAAGAGAATTACTAAAGTTACTAATAAGCGCCAGGGAAACATTATTTGGGCAGCATAACCGGTTCTCCGAATTATTAAAGGCATTCAGACATACGAACGAAAGGCGCTTCATTTCTTCATTCAGAGACCATATTCCAATTCAGAGCTACGATAGCATATTTGAAAACTGGTGGTTAAAATCCAGGGAGGGAATTAATAATGTTTGCTGGCCGGGCAAGGTGAAATATTTCGCATTGAGCTCCGGCACGTCCGGCGATTCATCAAAGTATATCCCGGTTACAAATGATATGTTACGATCGATAAAGAGGGCCAGTGTCCGGCAGCTTTTGACACTTTCACATTACGACCTGCCTCCGGAGGCGTTTAATAAAGGAGTGCTTATGCTGGGCGGAAGCACAAAACTAAAGAAAATACGTTCCTTTTATGATGCTGACCTGTCCGGAATAACCGCCTCAAATATTCCATTTTGGTTTCAACAATTCTATAAACCCGGTCGCAAAATTTCAAGATTTGAGGATTGGGGGAGTAAGCTGGACAAAATTACCGAAAAGGCATGGAAATGGGATATCGGATTTGTGGTAGGGGTTCCGGCATGGATTCAAATTCTCATTGAAAAAATTGTAGAAACGTATCATCTGAAAAACATACATGAAATCTGGCCGAATCTCAATGTCTTTGTACATGGAGGCGTCGCTATGGAACCGTATCAAAAAAGCTTTAACCGGCTTTTGGGGCGTGAGATCAAGTATATCGAGACTTACCTCGCCTCAGAAGGATTCCTGGCTTTCCAATCCCGGCCGGAGACAAATTCCATGAAGCTTGTTCTCAACAATGGAATTTTTTACGAATTCATCCCATTCAATGAAAAGAATTTTGATCAGGATGGAAATCCAACCTCCGACGCTGAAACTTTACTGATTGACGAGGTGGAAGAAAATGCGGATTATGCCATTTTGATTTCCACCTGCTCCGGTGCGTGGAGATATTTGATCGGCGACGTCGTCAGATTTACCTCCGTAAAGGAAAGTGAAATCGTGATCACAGGAAGAACCAAACACTTCTTAAGCCTTTGCGGTGAACATTTATCCGTGGATAATATGAACAAAGCCATACAGATGGTCGAAGATGAACTGGAAATTTATATCAAGGAATTCACCGTTACCGGAGTGCCTGAAGGGACGAGGTTTTCCCATAAGTGGTTCATTGGCTGCGACAGTTCTACCCGCGATGACATCATTTGCAAAAAATTGGACGAAAAACTCAAAATGCTCAACGACGATTACAGGACTGAAAGAGACTACGCTTTGAAGAATGTATATGTGACAAAACTTCCCGTTGAAAACTTCTATACCTGGATGAGAATAAACGGCAAAGAAGGTGGTCAAAATAAATTTCCCAGAGTGATAAAGGGACAAAAATGCCTGGACTGGGAAAATTTTTTAAAGGAGCAACTAAATTCGCTTTCGATTTGATTGCACTTGCAGAAGGAATATTTCTCGGGCTTGTGCTGTCTGTAATGATAGGCCCGGTCTTTTTCATCCTATTGCAAACATCCATCGGGGAAGGACGACTGCCCGGGTTGTTTATAGCCGTGGGCGCCCTGATTAGCGATATACTAATTTTAACCGTGTGCGCTCTAGGTGTACTCAACCTGTCCCCGGATCATTTCACGGGAAAAATCACCGGGATCGCCGGCATATTGATATTGCTTGTAAGCGGAATATCGCTGATTAAAAAGCAGGGAAACATCTTTTCCGAACCGAAAACTGTTTCCCGGGAATCAGCCCTATTTTCTTATTTTGCTAAAGGTTTTTTAATCAATTCCTTGAATCCGTTTGTATTTGTTTTCTGGGTAGGTATCGCCGGATTCCTAATCAACAAATACGACTATCATACGGGCCAAATTGTCCTGTTTTCAAGCGGCATATTCTTCTCGATGCTTGTGACGGATGTTATTAAAGTAATGTTATCAAATAAGATACGGCCACATATCAAAACCTCCTCGCTTCGATTTATTTCCACATTTACAGGGATTACCTTGATTTTTTATGCAATTCTGCTGTTTTATAGGTTGTTTTGATATCTGACAGCAGGAATGATCGATCAAATTCAATTTTAAAAAATCGCGCATGAAATATGATCTTTTTCAATTGATCGGATATCTGGGTGCATTCCTTTTTATCCTTTCTTATTACCTGTTAAACATCGGCAAACTAACTGCTCAAAGACCTGTCTACCAGCTTATGAATATATTTGGGGCGCTGTTTTTAATAATAAATGCACTAAATCTGAGTGATATGCCTACGCTGCTGGTAAATGGAGTATGGTTTATGATAGGATTGTTTTCTTTGATGAATATGCTCAATTCCAAAAAATAAATCGAGCTAAATGCTGATAATTGACTTGGCATGCATCCGAAAAGAATTCATTTGATCCGAGTATTCCTGTTTATCATCGATTAATGATAAATAGTAATAGGCTCCTTCAAGAACGATAAAAAACAATTCTGCCTTGTGCTCGATCCTTTCAATATCCAGATATCCCATCATTTTTGCATCCTGTAAAATCTTGATGAGTTTTCTCCTCAATTGCTGATGCAGGACTTTAAATTTTCTTTTGATCTTATCATTTTTAAATGTCAAGGCATAGCAACTGTAGAATACTCCATCATCAATCAATTCATTCCATTTTCGTGTAAACAATTGATCGATCAATTCTGCGAACTCCTCTTTACTGCTAATTTCCGAGTTATCCAGAACAAATATATTTGAATACCTTTCCAGGATATAATCGATAAGGCCGTAAATCAGCTCGTCTTTCGTTTCAAAGTAATGAATAATCAATGAAGGATTGCAATCAAGTTCCAAAGCTATCTTGGCGATGCTTGTGTTTTCCAAACCCTCCGAAATAGCAACATTATAAAACACCTTTACAATTTCCTTACGTCGAATTTCTTTTATACTCTTTCTGCCCATTCTTTTTTCTTTGCCGGCAAGATAGGATGGAACTGTTAACGAATTGTGTCTATTTTTTTATTGAATGGTTATTTAATAAAAACTTAATTATTGACTAATAAAACCTTAATTGGAAAGATGATGAACTGACTGGGATTATTCAAAACTTTGTAATGAAAAAGAGCCGGAGTGGTATCCCGGCTCAGCATGATATGCGAGTGCATATCATGTAATAAATGTAAATCTATGTAAATCTATGGAAAAATTATTACTTCCAGGTAATATGAACGGTTGGTTTAAGCCAAAAATATTCATATTGCTGCTCTCATGTTTAATTGCACTTGACTCGCGCGCGCAAACCGGTATCATTTCGGGAACCGTAAAGGATGAAAACAGCGGGGAATTACCCGGTGTGAATGTTTTTATTAAAAACACAACCACAGGAACAGTGACTGACATTAACGGTTCTTACTCGCTTGAGGCGCCTGTTGATGCAACGCTCGTATTTTCATCAATAGGCTATGAGATAAAAGAAATCCCGATCAATAACCAAAGCATAGTCGATGTTACTTTAGCGGAAGACATCACTTCACTGGAGGAAATTGTAATCGTCGGCTATGGCACTCAGAAAAAAATCAACCTGTCAGGGTCCGTAGACCAGGTTGATTCCAAAGTGCTGGAGAGCAGGCCCATTAATACCCTCTCCCAGGGATTGCAAGGAGTAATCCCCAACCTCAATATTGATTTCGTAAGCGGTGAGCCGGGTCAGGAGGCAAACATTGATATCCGGGGTTTTGCTTCAATCAATGGTGGCGAGCCGCTTATTATCATAGATGATGTTCCGGCAAGCAGTCTGGAACTAAACCGGTTAGCTCCTTCGGATGTCGAGAGTATTTCGGTTCTTAAGGACGCTTCTTCCGCTGCAATATTCGGTGCCAGGGCAGCATTTGGAGTGATCATCGTGAAGACCAAATCCGGAAGCAAGGAAGGAGTGCATATAAGTTATTCAAATAATTTTGCCTGGGCCAAGCCCACAATTCTACCCGACAAAATCACCGATCCATATATATATTTAAGACTTCGGGAGACTTCGACGGACAATACTCCATGGGACAATCAAAACTACAGCGATGAGACTTACAAATGGGCTAAAGAACGGTCCGAAAATCCTTTGCTTTCCGGAGTAAGGGTAAATCCGAATGACGCATCCACCTGGGAGTATATGGGCAATAGAGACTGGACTGATTATTTTTTGGACGATTATTCCTTTTCGCAATGGCATCATGTATCTGTCGATGGCCGGACGGACAAAACCCAGTTTTATCTATCCACGGCCTATGACGATCAAAACGGTGCATTAAAAATTGCCGAGGATAATTTCAACAGATACAATATAAGGAGCAAGGTCAATTATCATGCGCTAAAGTGGCTAAGTATAGGGAACAATACACTGCTCGCAATGACCCAGAGGAACAAGCCAACCTACTTTGACATTTGGGATATATACAACTTCCATCCAACTGATTGGGATAAAAATCCGGACGGCAGTTGGGCCAATACCGAGGTCGGCCAGATGGGAGCCAAGCTCACCGAAGGCGGAAACATAGAAGATAAGTACAGCAGTTTCATGACTACCTTCACAACAGAATTATCTTTTTGGGAAAAGATGCTGCGGATCAACGGCGAATTCACCATACGCCAGGGCACAAACAATTACAATCGATATTGGACCAAGTACGATGTAGGCTACGGACCTGAAGATATCCGTGAAGTCGGGATAAACGCAGCAGAAAGAATATCAATATTCAATACATATAATGTTCTGAACCTTTACGCAACCTTTAATAAGGATTTTGCAGGTCACAACCTCACAGGTATCGTAGGGTTCAATCAGGAATTCAATAGATCAGATTCTGTCTATGCCTATAGAGATAAAATAATTTCATCATCACTGCCAACCATAGCCTTGGCCACCGGAGATGCTTTTGTAGATGAGGGAGTTAGAGAATGGGCCATTCGCGGTGGATTTTTCAGATTGAATTATTCTTTTCGCAATAGATATATTGTAGAGTTTAACGGCCGTTATGACGGCTCCTCGAAGTTTCCCAAAAGTGACCGTTTCGGATTTTTCCCTTCGGCCTCCGCCGCCTGGAGAATTGACGAAGAAAGTTTTATGAATTCGGTCGATTTCATTTCGATGCTAAAACTTCGCTCCTCATACGGAGCTTTGGGAAATCAGAACGTCGAGGAATACGGGTATATACCGACCATGAACGCAGAACAGGGAGATTACATCATTGACGGCAAGCGCGATCAGAAAGTGAGTGCCCCTCCGCTGGTCTCCTCAAATTACACCTGGGAAAAAGTGTCGACGCTTAATTTTGGCATCGACCTGGGATTATTTGAACATAAACTGGTGGCAATGTTTGATGTATTCTCTCGAGATACGGAAGGAATGCTTACCTTAGGTAAGGAACTGCCCGCGGTTTTGGGCGCATCCGAACCCAAAGAAAATGCCGCCGACTTAAGAACACAAGGCTGGGAATTCTCATTGGATTATGTAGAAAGAATTCAACTGGGGAGCAAACCTTTGACGATCGGCGCAAAATTGATCCTTTCAGACAGCAAAACGGAAATAACGGGATTTGACAATCCCAACAGAATTTTGACGCAATACTACGAAGGTCAACAACTTGGCGAAATTTGGGGATTGCAAAGTGACGGGTTGTTTCAATCGGAAGAAGAAATCCTTAACCTGGACCAGTCAAGCCTCATTCCCTGGGGGGCCCTGTCAATCGTTCCGGGTTGGCCAAAGTACAAAGACCTCGACGGAAATGGCGTCATAGAGAAAGGAAGCACCGTGGATGATCCCAAGGATCTATCGGTCATCGGCAATATGACACCAAGATACAGATACGGGTTGGATTTGAACTTCAGTTGGAACGGATTCGATTTACGCGCCTTTTTTCAAGGCGTAGGTCAGCGTGATTATTATCCATTGGATTATCTGTACTGGGGCTTTTATCAGCAACCCTACGCCGGAGGATATACGCACTTACAGGATTTTTACCGGGGATCCGCAGATTCGGATGTCGACCGCGCCAAGCACTCGCAAGCCTATTTGGATGCAGGGTTAGCCGATGCAAATACAAATGCGCAATATCCGATATTGCAAGCGTGGCTGGCAGACCGAAACCTTGGCGAACGCATAGATCAATCAAAAGGTCTTGCCATTCCCCAAACCAGGTATTTACTAAGCGCGTCCTATTTGAGATTTAAAAATTTAACTTTTGGATACACACTTCCGGATGCCGTTACGGAAAAACTACATATCAGCAGACTGCGCGTCTTTGTAAGCGGAGAGAACATCACCGAATGGTCTCAGGTAGACAAATATTATGACCCGGAGGCTATTACCGATAGCAATGTAAAGGTAGATCCGGGCGTAAATCCTTCCCGAACCACAGGAAAAGGATATGCCTATCCATTTTCCAGAAGGTGGTCGGTCGGTCTAAATCTCAATTTCTAAAACTTCAAAGAATTCATATCATGAAACAGGCCATGCCTGAGATAATTATGGAGACACATAAGATAATGATTATCAACGGCGCATGGTGAGGTTTCTGCAAATTTTAAACAGATGAAACCGGTAGGACCGGAGCAATTTCAGGACACACACGAGCACAATCATATTTCTCTGTGTGCCAGCAAACTATAAAAATATAAACAGATGAAAAAAATATCAATAATACCCATACTGCTTCTATTCTTTATCTCATCGTGTAATGATGACTTTATGGATCGGTTCCCTGAGACATCCATAGGTAAAGAAAACTTCTTTAAAAGTGAAGAAGATCTCAGAATATACGTAAATAGCATGTACAACTTCCCGACTGTCTGGCATTACGTCTCGGATGCCGCAACAGATAATGCAACCACCACAGGCAATACGGAGCTTAAAACTATGATGGTGAGCGCCCCATCGTCAGAAACCATCTTAAACGGATGGGATTGGGAAGAATTGAGAAATATAAATTTCTTTCTTGAAAATTTCAATAACAATAATCTGCCGGTCGAAGTGCTGAACCACTACGAGGGATTAGCAAGATTTTTCAGGGCCAACTTCTATATGCATAAGGTGATCCGGTATTCCAATGTGCCTTGGTATGATTATACAATCGAAACTGACGATGAGGCGTCATTATTGAAAACCCAGGACGACAGAGCAATGGTCGTAGAAAAGATTTTTGAAGATTACCAATTTGCAGTTGATCATATTGAGGAAGTTCAACCGGATGGAGCAGTAAATAAGTGGGTCGCCTTAGCTTATATGGCCAGAAACGCGCTGTTTGAAGGGACATTCAGAAAATACCACCAGGAACTAAACTTACAAAATACGGCCGAAAATTTCCTCGTAATGTCGAGAGATGCTGCCAACGCGCTCATGAATGCCGACTATAGTTTGTACAATACCGGAAATGTCGATTCAGACTATGGGGCTTTGTTTTCAAGTACAAACTTGAATGGTAATCCGGAAATAATTTTTCACAGATCCTATGAGGACGGATTATTATCCAGTGATTGGTGGAGCTTTATGTTTGGGAATTATGAAGTAAGCCCCGCAAAAGACCTGTTACAGTCCTATTTACTTGCCGATGGCAATTTCTATTCCTCACAGCAGGATTATGAAACCAAACTGTTTGTAGAAGAATTTGAAAATCGCGACCCAAGGCTTTATCAAACCTATGCATATCCGGGCTGGGAATTGATTAATACATCTACCTATTCGCAAGGTGGCGGCATTTATATTCAGCAGCTTCAAAAGAATTTCTCCGGCTATCATCAAATAAAAGGTTTTGTGAATGAAAAAGAGGAAGCCGTTGCAAACAGCCTGGATATACCCCTTTTGAGATTAGCCGAAATACTATTGATTTATGCAGAGTCGAAAGCTGAACTGGGAGCATTGACACAGGCAGATCTCGACATAACGGTAAACGCTCTAAGGGATCGGGCCGGTATGCCGCATATGACTTTAAACCCAAACGTTGATCCGGTTCAGGAAGCCAGGTATCCGAATATCAAGATAAATACCCAGTGGAAAGAATTATTGGAAATACGGAGAGAACGGAGAATCGAGCTCGCATTTGAGGGTTTTAGGTCTAATGACCTTAGCAGATGGTATGCCGGGGTGTTGCTGGAAAACGAACCCCGGGGGTTGTACTTCCCGGGTCTGGGTAAATATGATCTGACCGGGGACAGCATTGAAGACATCATTTTGATCGATGTTTCCGAATCGATCCCCGAATCAGAGAACAAGGAAGAAAATGAGCTTGGCGTCAAACTCATTTACTATCGGGTCGGATTCCAGGATAGTGATGCCTCATTCTACCTGAGTGAAGGCAATAAAGGGACAATTACAACTGTAAAAGACAGAGGCACTTTTGTCGAGCCAAAGTATTATTACAGACCAGTCCCTGCCACACAGATTACACTCAATCCAAATTTAAATCAGTATTTTGGCTGGTAGAACAATTTGGAGGTTAAACAAAATGGGCTGTCTCAAAACGATTGAAGTTGTCTTCACAAACCATTTTTCATTTTGGATCGCCTTGCACATACTAGGTTGCATGCAAGGACACAGAGGCTTTGGACAGCCTCATTTTGTTTCTATGACCGATATAGATTTTTTCTTTGAAACGACACGCGTACCTCTTTATCGGAATTTTGAACCGATGCAAACTTAAACTGAAAAAATATCATCGATAAAACCACCAGGGACATCCCGATGAAAGCCAGTAAATATGCCCCTGTCACAAAAAAATTCAACCATTTCACTTCGGGTTGACCAAAGTTCTTATAAAGCATAACTGCCACGCTGGCCAGATATCCGAAAGAATCTGCCAGATAAATTAAAAAACCAACATTAGCTACGTACCTAAAAGAAGCAATCATTCGGTCAAAGAAAATACTATTAAAAGGCACATATCCCAGGTATAAGCCCAATCCAACCAAAACCATCCAGTATTCCCCCTTTAATGCCTGCATCTCATAAGCCAGGGTGCTGATCCCAACCACCAGCAAACCAAAAAATACAATAAAATGGTTCACAAAAAGAGCCGCCTTATTATTTTTAACAAACATTACTAAAAAAATCACGATAAGAACGGTAATGGAAATGGGTATTTCAGTTAAAGTGAAGACAGCTGAAGAATCGCCATAACCCATGGATTGCCACATTTCAGCAGAGAAATTATCGCGGAAGTCCCTGAAGATCGTGAGGAACATATACACAACGATAAGAAGTATCAAAGGCGCAGCAAATTTCAGAAAAAACCGCCATCTTTCTTGCCTGTTCATCGGCTTTCGCTCTGTTCTCATTTGGATATCCTCCGCAGTCGGAGGAGGAACCTGACCGAGCAAATACACGGCAATCAGCAATGGAATAATAAAGATGGCCCCGGTGTAAAATGGCATCCAGTATTCAGTGACCTGAAAATTAATCATTAACCACTTCCCAACGGATTTTACCAACCCCGATGAAAATATAAAACTCACACACAGGCCCGCCCCCAGAAATTCAGTGCTCTTCCTACCTTCCAAATAGCTGAAAACGATTCCCCAAACCAACCCTAGCGGAATCCCATTGCAAAACAAAAAAAGAATATTCCACGGATCATCTGCAAGGGCGAAACCAAGCAAGGCTATTTCCGCGATTCCGATGAGTATCAAAATCAGTAAAGTGCGCGTGGCGCCTTTCAGTTCCGAGATGACTTTAATACCAATGAATTTTGAGAGTGCGTAACCGGTTAGCTGAGCGGTTATCAGCCAGATTTTCAAATCAATACCTATAAATTGCGCTTCTTCAAATGTGGCTACGGCAAAAGGCTTTCGGAAAGCGTACATGCATGAATAAGTCATAAAAGCCGCCCATACCGTGTAAAGATTGAAAATCCACGAATTTGTTTTAGATAGCCAACGGGTAATTCTGCTCTTTTCCATCTACATCAGCTACTTTTAAGATTCTGGCTACATGCTCTTCGGCCTGTCCCAATCCAAGCGTCATTCCTGCCCCACCAAACCCGGTGGAGATCCAAACATTTTCATCAATCATTTCAAAAAAATGCTTATGCTCAGGGTGAGTCGCATACGTACCTGTCCACCTTTGCGTAATTTGAAAATCCGGAAGATTCAAGAACTGATTCAGATACAACAGGATGTTTTGATTGATGTATTCTTCAATAAACGGTTGTGGCTGATTATCATACAGATGAGAATCTCCAATGATCAGATCTCCTTCATCGTTCTGAGTAATCAACACATGGATCCCGTCTTTTATGTATTCCGAAAAATCACATTCCAGTTTCTCTTTCAGCTTTGGTAAACTCGGGCATGCGGAAAAGGATGGATAATGTACAAGACTCAAACCGGAGCAGATGGTAGTCCCAAGTTGCATATATACATTCGTTGAGGCCTTCATCATTTGCAAGTGACATTTTTCCATACATTCCGATCTGAACTTATGAGGATACAATGTCTCAAAATCAGATCCGTTGCAGACGATGATGATGTCCGATTCCCAGGAGCTGTCTTCCGCAGCCAGGTAATTACTGCTCACAAACTGAATCGCATGATTAAAATGGAATTTTACCTGGTAATTATTTCGAAGAAAAGCGATGATCCTGGGAATCGCTTTTCTGGGGTTGATTACAAATTCTTCTTCTGACTTTAGCGCTCCGAAAAGTTTGCCCTGTTTGACAAAAACATGCGACTTAATTACCTCTTTATGATTCAGGAGCTTCAAACCGTTTCGGGCCGAAGCTTCCATCCCATAGAATTCTTTCAGCACATTATTTTCTTCCTCGCTATTGGCAACAATCAGGGATCCCCGGCTTACCACCTCGATGCCGGCGCCAATAATAAGTTCGTTCCAGATTTCTTTCGTCTTTGAAGCAATCGATAAGTATCTATTTTCCTGCCCAATGCTCCAAAACGACCCAAAATTCCTGATAGATGCCCCCATTGGCGATCCGTGCCGCTCATACACATTCACCTCGAATCCTCGTTTTGCAAATGCGAGCGCATGAGCCAAACCCACAATTCCCGATCCTATGATTGATACTTTCATATCCGTTGAAATTTGGTGTCAAATTAAATCTGAAAGTAGTCGTATCAATCTAGGATGCCAACATTAAATAATTATCAAAAATTTAAATTCAACAGCCTCATCCAAAACTATCAAAACACACATTATCAGCAACTTATAAGAAGGAGCTTGCTGCAAAAGCCAAAATCCGATTTTGTGATCACACCCATTGTTAGAGCAAGATTATCCAGGTTAAATTTGTATTAATTCAGTGTCGGCACGATTGATCGCATCGAAGAAATAATTTATTTGTAACGAAGGGAATCGGATCGATATTCCCGGAAGGTGTAAGCAAATTATTATCCACTATAAATCAATCTATTTATTCGCAATAAAATGGAAATAAAATTAGTTGTTTTCGATATGGCAGGAACTACTGTCAGGGATTATGATAACGTACATGAGGCAATTCAGGAGGCCCTCTCGAACCATGATGTTTTTGTGACACGCGATGAGGTGAATAAAGTTATGGGATTACCAAAACCAATAGCCATAGAAGCATTGCTGAAAAATGAATTTCAACAAGATGAAATCAAAGAAGAATTCATCGATGCGGTTTACAACGATTTTGTTGAGATCATGGTAGATTTCTATAAAAACGATCCTATGGTTAAAGAACAAGAAGGGGCCGGGAAAATTTTCTCATTACTAAAAGAAAACCGCATTAAGGTCGCACTGGATACAGGCTTTAGCCGAATTATAGCCGATACAATTATAGACCGCCTGGAGTGGAATAAAAATCAATTGATCGACTTTAGCATCTCAAGCGACGAAGTGGAACATGGCCGGCCCTTTCCGGATATGATCTTCGCTGCCATGGATAACCTCGGAATTTTGAATGTAAACCAGGTAGCTAAGGTAGGAGATACGATTTCTGATATGGAAGAAGGGAAAAGCGCCGGATGCAGATATATCGTCGGCATTACTTCCGGAGCGTATAGCAGGGAACAACTCGAAAAAACTCCCCATACACATTTGATTGAAAAATTAGATGAACTTCCGAAAATCCTTGGAATTCATACTTAAGTGCCATTGAAATAAACAGCTTCCTGCCAATCTTTGGCTTCAATGTTAAATTTTTAACCGAAAGTCAAATCAGCGTTAACTTAATATTAAAATCAGGCCGATTTTCCTTATTTTAGTAATACTAAGTTAACGCATCATGAAATACTTCTTCACCGCCGTTCTGATTTTTGTTCTCGCGCCCAATTATACAAAAGCCGCACACCCCGCAGATTGGAAAGAAGGAGTTGCGGTCCTGAACAATAAGGAAGTTATCAAAGCCTCCATGAAGCTCAACCAGAGATATAATGTTTTGCTGGTCAAACAACACGATCAAATTAAAAGTATTCCAGCCTCCAAAATCGAAAAAGTTACGATCCTGAATCAAGAATTAGAATTACTTAGAACCTACATTTGCCTTCCGGTTGAACGCAATTCAATGAAAAATTATCAGTTCTACGAATTGATCATAACAGGGAAAGTCCGGTTATTGTGTAGAGAAAAAGATTATAAGATGTCCGGAGAAGGAATTCTTTCCGATTTTTTTGACAAGATCACACCCGCTCAAAAAAAACTCGTAAATGATCAGGACTACTTTTTTTATGACGGTAAAAACCTGATCCTTTTTAACAAATTCAGAAAGAAGGTATTGCCGGCATTTAAAAGATACTTCGACCGTGAAATAACCGCTTATATAAAAGAAGAAAAACTGAACGTTAATATTCCTAAGGATCAGGTTAAGATTATGAAGTATTTTAATAAGTTATATAACGATAAATTAATATTTGCAAAAGAATCCATCTGATCACAGAATGGCTTAACCTATTGATAATAAACCTGTTGGATCACATATTTTAACTTCAAATCACCTCAATTTTAATTTTTAACAAATTCACCTCTCGAGGGGAAGCTCCCCTGACTTCATAAACCACTGAATATCAGATTTTTCCTTATATCTTCCCAAAAACACAATTCCAGCGCGGTCTCAGTGATTAACTTTTTAATAATCTATTTATAATTCGGCTTAATAGCAAAAGCGATTTTAATCGTAAAAATTTGCATCAAAAAAACCAAAAATATTTCGCCTATGAATTGAAACAAACACGAACAAAAGAGGTCGTTGATGCTGCTACATCAACGACCGGCAGGGCCTGTAAATTTCTCCAACAAGGCCGCTCAAAGCTTAATTAATTATCATACTTAACCATTAAACTTAAGATCAATGTACAATAACAAATCTATATTTAAAAAGACTCTATCAGGATTTTCCGCAATGGTCCTGATAGCTCTGAGCCTGAATTTTACCCAGGCCCAGGACAGGGTAATTCAGGGCACCCTTACCGCGGCAGAAGATGGCGCACCGTTGCCCGGGGCAAATGTTATAATAAAAGGTACTGCACAGGGAACCGTAACCGACTACGATGGGAAATATAGCATTAATGTTCCGCAGGGTGTCACAACACTTGTATTTTCCTACATTGGGTATACACAGACAGAAGTCGAGATTGGCAATCAGTCGGTTATCGATCTGCAGATGACGATCAATACAGCGACACTCGAAGATATTGTTGTTACGGCTTTGGGCGTTGAGCGGGAAACCAAGGCGCTGGGATATTCGGTATCAGAAATCCAGGGGAAAGATATCGCCGAAGCCCGGGAAGTTAATGTCGTCAACTCGCTTTCGGGAAAGGTGGCCGGAGTGCAGGTAACCATGGGAAATTCAGGCGCCGGTTCTTCGTCCCGCATTGTTATCCGAGGCGAATCGTCCTTCAACTACAGCGAACCGCTTTTTGTGGTGAACGGCGTCCCCATCAACAACAGAACGGATACCCGCAACAACAATGACATCGCCGATAACATGGAAATGGACTTTGGAAATGGCGCGGCTGAAATCTCGCCGGACGATATAGAGAGCATCTCAGTATTGAAAGGCCCGAGTGCTGCCGCACTGTATGGATCCAGGGGTGCAAACGGAGTAGTTCTGATTACCACAAAATCCGGAAGGGAAAAAAGAGGCCTCGGCGTAAGCTTCAATGTAGGTGTCACGGTGGACAGAGTACTGAAATCTCCGGAATACCAGCACATGTTTGGACAGGGAAAAGAAGGGCAATTCGAATTTGTAGATGGTTACGGAAGCGGTACATTTGACGGCGTGGATGAAAGCTGGGGACCTGAGCTGAAAGGTCAGCTGATCAAGCAATTCGACGGCCCTACCTCCAACGGTCTTCGAGGAGGAGATGTACACGGTCTGGATTACATTCTTGGCCCTCAGGGAGTCGATTTGGAACGACGCGGCGAGATCACACCTACGGAATGGAAGTTTCACGGAGATCCGGTAGATCAATTTATGAGGGACGGCATGACACAAAACTATAATGTTGCCCTTTATGGCGCGAACGACGACGCCAATTTTCGGCTCTCTTATTCCTTGATGGATAATGAAGGTATTCTTCCGAACACGAACCTGAAGCGTCACAACTTTACACTGAACACGGGATATGATCTTACCGATAAATTCAGGGTCGATGTATCGGCCAGCTACGTCAAGTCGCTGAGCGACAACAGACCGGTAAACAGTTACGGAACGGAAAGTGTGATGTATCTTTTTACCTGGTACGGTATGCAAATCAATACGCCAAGCCTAAAAGAGTATTGGCAAAGGGGTCTTGAGGGGTTCCAGCAATTCAACTACAACTACAACTACCATGACAATCCCTATTTCAACATGTACGAAAATACCAACGCTCTGGATAAAAACAGGCTGATAGGTAATATTAAACTGAATTATCAATTCACGGACGAACTCAGCCTGATGTTGAGAACAGGGACCGATTACTATAATGAGCGAAGAACCATCAAGAGAGCCTACAGTACGCAGCGTTTCCCAAGGGGTCAGTTCAGGGAGGACAAAATATTTTTCCAGGAAACAAATACGGATTTCCTGTTGACGTATGACAAACAGATTAACCAGGATTGGAGGACAACGCTCTCTGTTGGAGCCAATAGAATGGTCAGGAAAAACAACTACGATGCCACCAGCGCCAATCAGCTTGTAATACCTGGTTACTATAATTTCAGCAATACGGATATCCCACTGGTAAACCTGACAAGCATTGATGAAAAACAAATAAACAGTGTTTACGGCTTCTTCAATTTCAGCTATAAAAACATGATTTTCCTGGATGTGACGGGGAGAAACGACTGGTCGAGCAAGCTTGCCTCCGGAAACAATTCTTATTTCTACCCATCGGTATCCGCAAGCGCTATTATCAGTGATATGGTCAGCATGCCAAGCGCAATTTCATTTTTAAAACTTCGCGGGAGCTGGGCCCAGGCAGGAAATGACACAGATGAATACGCGCTTGATCCCGTATTTAATCTGAAAGAACCGTACGGCCCGAACCTGCGCGGTGAAGAATCTTCAATACTGCCGAATCCGGACCTTGTAAATGAATTAAGTACTTCGATTGAAGCAGGTATCGATGTGCGTTTTTTTAATGGCAGGCTTGGTCTCGATTTAAATTATTTCAATGCAAAGACAAAAAATCAGATCGTGCCGATTGTTGTACCTCACTCGACGGGATACGCTCAGAAATTTGTAAACCTGGGCGAAATAACGAACAAAGGTTGGGAAATCATGCTCAACTATACAGCTATTGAAACGGATAAGTTTACATGGTCAGGTAACATCAATTATTTCTCCAACGAAAACACTATCGGGGGATTAAACGGTATTGAATATGCCATAGCCTCAAACAGGATAACGTTGATTGCAAAGGACGGGGGTAAAATGGGCGATATGTATGGCACCGGCCTGTTGAAAGTGGAGGATGGTGAATATCAAGGCGATGTGATATTCAGAAACGGTTTACCTATTCAGGATCCAAATCTGCGATTGCTGGGAAATTACAACCCTGATTTTATCCTTGGATTCAATAATGAATTCCGATTGGGTGGATTTCACTTCGGCTTTTTAGTCGACTGGAGGCAAGGCGGAGATTTAATGTCCTTGACCCGACTTATAGCGGCAACTTCAGGAAACATCGTGGAGACGCTGCCGGGCAGAACAACAGAGCTGGGCGGTATCAGTTGGACGGATGACAATAATACCGCACGAACTGACGGAATTATCGGGGATGGCGTAAAGGAAATTGTTGAAGCGGACGGAACGGTTGTCGGCTATGCTCCAAATGATGTCGTGGTACCTGCATCTGCTTATTATAACAAGCGATATAAAAGACAAAATGAAGAAGAGGGCATGTACGACGCGACGTTCGTAAAATTGAGAGAAGTCCGCTTGGGTTATCAGATGCCTAACTCCTGGTTTGGAGATGTTTTAAAGGATGTAAAAATATCGTTTGTAGGCAGAAACCTCGCAATATGGAACAACTTTAATCATGGAGACTCCGAGCTTACATCGTTCACCGGCAGCGGTAAGATGGTGCTGGGAGTTGAAGATATGGCCATACCAAGTACCAGCAGTTACGGATTCAATTTATCTGCTAATTTTTAATTTCAAACATTTCCTACAATGAAAATCAAAAAGCTGAAGTATATAGTTACCATGATCGCAATACTAAGTGTTGCGTCGTCATGCGATGAATTTGATGTGGAAACTACCAATCCCAATACTCCGTTGAGTGTTGCAAATAATCCTGAATTGGTACTGACCAACATCCAGAAAGACGTGGCCGACCGGCTGGTAAATGATGCCTGGAACGATGCAAACCTCATGGCTCAGTATTCTGCCCGCATTGTGTTTACCGCATTTGATCAATTTGAATGGGGCGATAACGGCGGCCTATGGCAGACGATGTACAGAAATATAAGGAATGCGCAGCAACTATACGATAATGCGGTAGAGACGGAACACATGAGCTATCAGGCGGTTTCATTAATCCTCAAATCATGGATGTTCCAGGTCCTGACAGATATTTACGGCGATGTCCCCTATTCCGAGGCGGTAAGTGCGAGGCAGGAAGAACCGATCATTCAACCGAAATACGATGCCCAGCGGGACATATACCTGGGTATTCTCGCCGATCTTGAAAAGGCCAACTCCATCCTTGGAAGCGCCGGTTTACCCGCGATCCGCGGAGACATTTACAATGGCGAAGATCTTGATAAATGGCGAAAATTTGCAAATTCCTTGCGTCTAAGAGCCTACCTGAGGCTATCCGAAGTTGAGCCCCAGATGGCTCAAACCGGGATCAGCAATATATTTTCCAATAAGTCGGGCAATCCCTACGTCGAGTCCAACGATGATAATATTACGCTCACATATTTGTCGACAAATCCGAATGTCCATCCGAGATCGGAAGCATCCGGTTACAGGGTAGGATCGTTTAATGAATATCGAATGAGTGAGACCCTTGAAAACGTGTTAAAGAGTTTTGACGACCCCAGAATGATGCGCTGGTTTGAACCGACCGCCAAGTCAGTGGAAAACGGGAATCCCGAATGGGCGGGGATGCTCAATGGCGTGGTAGACGGAACAGCCTACTCATACAAGGGAGGAGATGCTTTCCTGTCAAAATTCGGAGATATATTTTATTTCGAGCCCAATACCGTGGAAGCGATGCTTTTTATGGCGAGCGAATCGCATTTTATTCTTGCGGAAGCCGCTCAAAGAGGCTGGATCAGCAGTGATGCAAAATCTCATTATGATGCCGGAATCCTGGCAAACTTTCAGTATTGGGGTGTGGATATGCCGGGCGATTACCTCACAAGGCCGGGCGTTGCCTATGATGGTGATCTGGAAACGATTATTACTCAAAAATGGTTATCGCTGCTCTATGTGGACTACCAGGGTTTCTGTGAATTTAAAAGGACCGGTTACCCCAGCACAATCAAACCCGGGCCGGACGCATTTTACCCGGAATACCCAAGCAGGTACCTGTTCCCAAACAACGAACAACAGTCGAACAATGAAAACAGGCTCGCTGCAGTCCAAAACATGGGTGCTTCCGATGATGATATCAGGACGTCCGTCTGGTGGGAAGGTGATTAGCAGGTCACACGGATTCTCCGAATAAATTTGGCCCGGAATTACTGGAATTTCGGGTCAATTTTATATAACTATACTTCACGTCTACGAACATGGAAAACAATTACCTGGCTGCGGAAGGGGATATAAATCAATCGCGCAAAAGAAAACAGTGGAACGAACAATTACCGGCACACACACTGGAATGGCTCAGGAAGGATGCAAAGTATTTTCTTCGTCAAAATCTGTCGACTCCTCTTGATGTCATCCGGGAAGCGGAGGGAACAAAGCTCATAAACCTCAAAGGAGGTAAATACCTGGATTTCCATGGGAGCAGCGTTCACCAAATCGGATTTCAGAATGAACAGGTAATAGAAAAAGTACGTGAACAACTCAACAAACTTAGCTTTTGTACCGGGAGATATACCAATATTCCGGCGATACAACTGGCCGAGAAACTCATCGAAAGTACCGGGCATAAGTTCAGCAAGGCGCTCTTTGCCCCGGAAGGATCCCTGGCGATCGGAATGGCATTGAAGCTGGCTCGCGCAATCACGGGGAAGCATAAAGTAATTTCGTTCTGGGATTCTCTTTATGGCACATCGACAGAGGCTATTTTCGTCGATGGCGAAGTCGTTTCCGGAAAAAACACTGGCACGGCAATGCCCGGCATAGAGCGCATTCCGCCACCAAATCTGTATCGGGGAATTCTGGGGCGCTACGAATCAAAATACATAGAATATTTTGAGTACATCGTACAGAAAGAAGGCGATATCGCAGCGTTTATTGCCGAACCAATAAGAAATACCGATGTTACGATCCCGACCAAAAACTTCTGGAGACAGATGAGGAAGATTTGCGACAAGTATGGGATATTCTTGATTTTCGATGAAACAGTTGCGGGATTGGGTCGGATCGGGAATCTTTTCGTTTGGCAATATTATGATGTAATACCGGATGTCGTGTGCCTGGGAAAGGGACTTGGCGGAGGTGTTTTACCACTCGCCGGGATACTCACTCATGAAAAATACGATAAGGTTAAGAACATCTCCATAGGTCATTATACACACGAAAAAAACCCATTATGCGCAGCGGCCGGTTTAACGACCCTCGAATTTATCGAGCGTGAAGAATTATTGGCAAAAGTTCAGTCCGATGAAGTATTCATCAGAGAAAAGGTTTCCGGTATGATGGAAAGGTTTAAACTGATTGGAGAGGTTCGGGGCAAGGGACTGCTTTGGGCAATCGAATTGGTGAAAGATCGACGCACAAAAGAAAAGGCGTTGTTCGAAACGGAAACGATCATGTACAACTGTTTAAAGGACGGGCTGAATTTTAAAATTGCACAAGGAAACATCATCATGCTTGTCCCTCCACTTACCGTGAGCAGACAGGAGTTGGACAAAGCGCTTTACATCATTGACAGGAATATCTGCAAAATGAGCAAATTCATAAACTAAACGTACTAATTTTCATTGGATGCCAATTATAAAATTGTTAAGAAATCCCTGTTTGGAGAAAATGCCCGTAGCGCACAATTAACATTCCGACCACAAACTTATATCATCCATAAACACTCATTAATAATAGGCTAATAGTGGAGGGGTACTTTTGCTCCTTCAAACAAGTTCTACTAACCATTATTACTATGACTAATCTTTTACAAAAGATCATTTTATTAAGTATCATTTCATTGTTATCCGTACCTCAGCTTTTGGCCCAAAAGGGGGCAATCAAAGGGCAAATTCTCGATGAAAACAAATTGGGGATGCCCGGCGCCACAGTGTTCATCACTGAGCTCGGCCAGGGGACGATTACGGATGCCAGAGGAAACTACGAGTTTTACGACATCCCGGAAGGAGACTATCATTTAGACATCTCCTACCTCGGATATGAAGAAATTGAAGAACGCGTAAGCGTTTCTCCAAACAAAACTTCCACGGTAAAAACCTTACTCACTCCGGGTGTGATCCTGGGAGATGAAATTCTGGTCCTCGGCGACCGTCTCAAAGGCCAGTCAAAAGCATTGAGCCAACAGAAAAACCTGATGAACATCACAAACATTGTCGCATCAGACCAGATTGGAAGATTTCCTGATGCCAATATTGGAGATGCATTGAAAAGGGTGCCTGGCATCACCATCCAGCAGGACCAGGGCGAAGCCAGGGATATCATCGTAAGAGGAATGGCCCCCCAATTAAATTCCGTGACGATCAATGGTGAAAGAATTCCATCGGCAGAAGGAGATAACAGGAGAATTCAATTAGACCTCATCCCTTCCGACATGATCCAGCTC
This sequence comes from Cytophagales bacterium, assembly GCA_022360055.1. Taxonomy (GTDB): domain Bacteria; phylum Bacteroidota; class Bacteroidia; order Cytophagales; family Cyclobacteriaceae; genus JAAUQL01. The sequence continues at coordinate 27,456 of JAKSDO010000033.1, forward strand.
ATAGAGGTCAATAAAGCGCTTACACCCGATATGGATGCCGATGCCATCGGAGGTTCCGTAAACTTGCTGACGCGGACGGTCCCGAACGGCTCCAGAATTTCGGGCACCTTGGGAAGCGGGTATAATTTCTTGAGCCAAAAACCGATCTGGACCGGCGGCTTGATTCTTGGAAAAAGGTTCCTCAACGACAAATTAGGCGCGCTGCTCAGCGGCTCATACAATTATCATGATTTTGGCTCCGATAACATTGAAGCCGAATGGTTTGAAACAGATGAATATGGGGCGCTTCCTGCAGAATTTGACCTGAGAACCTACTATGTGACAAGAATCAGAAGAAGCGTCTCGTTGGGACTGGATTATAAATTGAACGAAAACAACACCATTTACCTGACCGGTATGTACAACTGGAGAGATGACCGGGAAAATCGCTACAGATTTAGAGCGAAAGACCTGGACGATGCCTACGACGATGGCCTGATCTCCCCGATCGGAGATGGCCTGTATCAGGCCGAAGCAGAAATAAGCAGGCAGACAAAAGGCGGGATTGATAATGACCGGAATAAAAATACGCGCTTGGAAGACCAGCGGATGTATAACGTATCGCTCCGCGGGGATCATCTGATCGGCAGCAAGCTCAAAATAAATTGGTCAGGAACCTATTCCAAAGCATCTGAGGAAAGATTAAATGAAAGATATTTCACGTATGAAAGCGGCGGACAATCCGTGAACCTGGATGTGAAAGACCCACGAAAACCGCTGGTGTCACCAACGGAAGCCAACAACTGGCAGCAGCTTGAGTTCGATGAGATCACCGAAGAAAACCAATGGACCTACGAAGAAGATTACAACGGTAAAATTGATCTTCAATTGCCTTTGGCCAAAAAAGGCATTCTGAAATTCGGCGCCATATACAGATCGAAACAAAAGGTCAGAGACAATGATTTCTTCGATGTAAAACCGGTGGATGGCGAGCGCGATGGCGACACGCATCCGGTTTTGGGGGGAAGCTGGGATACGGCGGAAGAAGAATATGTCGATCAGGTAATGAAAAACGTGCCGGTTGAAGATCAGTCAAAATCAGATTTCCTGGCAGGATCGAAGTACCAGGCCGGCGACTTCGTACAACGGGAATTTCTCGGAACACTTGACGTGAATAACAGCTCGGTTTGGGAAAAGGAATTGAATCCCGGAGAATTCGCTCCAGGCAATTACAATGCCGATGAAGATATTACCTCCGGCTATGTGATGGTCGATTATCAGCTTTCAACAAAAATGTCGGCAATTATAGGCTTAAGAACGGAAAAAACAGACATCGCTTACAAAGGATTTGCTTTTGATACGGAAGAAGAAACGATTACCAAGACTTCGGGATCAAACAGCTACACCAATTGGTTGCCGGGAATTCACCTGAAATACGATGCAACCGACAACACGGTACTCCGGGTGGCCTGGACAAATACGCTCGCAAGACCGGATTACTTCAAGCTGGTACCGTTTGAAGAATTTAATCCTGATGATATGGAGCTTATACAAGGGAATCCGGCGCTCAAACCGGCGGTTGCTATGAATCTCGATTTTATGGCAGAGAACTATTTCAAATCGATCGGTCTTGTATCGGGCGGTGCTTTCTACAAGAATATCGATGATTTCCAATACGAGCGGGTAGAAAATGATGTGACTCATCCGATCTATGGAGATCTTGACGAATTCGTGACATTCGACAACGGCGGGTCCGCCACGATCTACGGATTTGAGGCCGCTTTTCAACGCCAATTCGACTTCCTTCCCGGCATTTGGAAAGGTCTGGGGCTTTACCTGAATTATACCTACACGAATTCAGAAGCAAAAGGAATTGTCGGAAGAGAAAACGAAACGCTTGGATTGCCTGGCACGGCTAAGCATATGTATAATGCTTCCCTGTCTTACGAATCCGAAAAGCTGGTACTTAGAGCTTCGGTAAATTATGCCAGCGACTACATCGACGAACTCGGAGGTGAGGCATTCGAAGACAGATATTACGATAAGCAGACATTTGTTGATATAAACGGTTCGTATGCCTTTACTCCCAGTTGGAGAATATTCGCTGAAGTCATTAACCTTACAAATCAGCCGTTGAGATACTACCAGGGCAGATCAGATCTGACTATGCAGTCGGAATTTTACAATATGCGAATGAACATTGGGATCAAATTCGATTTATTTGGAAAATAAAAGGATAAGCAATAAGTTCTTTATCTTTTCAATTATATAAAATCCTGAAGAAGGGCTGCAAACTGCAGCCTTCTTTTCGGGGTATTTACTTAACTTATAGCGGGAAATACTTTTAATTATCGACAAATGCGTTTATCATCCATATTTGGATATTTTTTGAGCATAATCCTAATAATATCTAGCTGCAAATTTGCACGTAATAATTCCGGCCATTCGGTCAACGAACGAAATAAAGAAGCCAGGGAAGACTCCATAAAACTTGCCGATGCCTACGCCAGACAATCAAACATAAAGCCGGAAGTAAATCCGATCGCAGAAACGGATCCGGTAATCGATCACCCGCAAGAAGATGCCGCTGATGATCCGGCCGTCTGGCTCAACCCTCATGCTCCGGAAAACAGCCTGATCTTTGGGACAAACAAAAAAAGCGGGATCTACTCCTACGATCTTTCCGGACATCAAATCGAATTCTACCAGCTTGGAAAGATCAACAATATTGATATACGCAACCGAATCAGAGTTGGAGATAAATATATGGATATACTTGGAGGGAGCAACCGATCAGACAATTCAATTATCTTATACGAAATTGATTCGATAGGAAAATTAAATAACCTGCTCTCGCAAAATTATACGATCGATACACTCGATATCGATGAAGTTTATGGGTTTTGTCTATATAAAGACGAGCACGGGCAGGCCCGGATACTTGTCAACGGTAAAAACGGAAAGGTCAATCAGTACCTCCTGGTTGCTGGTGAGACACACAACCCCGAATTGATATATCTGAACAGTTGGAAACTCGATTCCCAGCCGGAAGGGATGGTCGCTGATGACGCTTATGGCGATTTGTATATAGGAGAAGAGGAGAAAGGAATCTGGAAATTGTCATTGAAAAAACCGGAGCTGCCGCCTAACCTTTTGCAGGATTCCCAGAAGGCATTTAACCCGGATATTGAATACGATATTGAGGGACTGGCCCTCTACAGCCAGCCAAATGGCACCGGATTTTTAGTGGCTTCGATACAGGGAAGTTTCTCATACGCCATCTTCGACCGTGTTGATAATCGATACCTCGGTAGTTTTAAAATAAGTCCGTCGGATGAAATCGATGGAGTTGAAGAAACGGACGGCATCGAAATTATTTCGCACACCTTCCCCGGTTTCGAACGGGGAATAATGATTGTACAGGATGGCTTCAATTACAGGGGACCGGAATTGATCGGTCAAAATTTTAAGTACGTATCCATGGATAAGGTCCTGAAGATCGTTGGAGATCTCCGGTCCGAAAAATCTTCCGAAGATCCAAACTGATCATTAAAATCAATACTGTTGGCCCATTCGGAGATGTCATCTCATCAACTGAGAAAATTGTTATTCAGGTATTCCTGAAATTGTTCTTTGTATTGATCGCTGACGGGAATGTAGATTTTCTCATCAAAAATTATTCGAAAACGCTCAATGGTCGTCACCCGGTCCAGATTTACAATAAACGAGCGATGTACGCGCATAAAATTTTTACCTGCCAGACTCTGCTCCATCTTTTTCATGCTGATGAGTGTCATAATCGGATTCTGATCAATTAAGTGTATCCGGACATATTCTCGCATACTCTCAATATATTTTATATCCGGGACACGAATCCGGATAATTTTATATTCCGATTTTATGAATAAAAAATCCTCCTTACTTTCAACCACCGTATGCTTAGGAACGGCTGATGCCAACCTGGAATTAGCCTTTTGGGCAGCCTTTAGAAAAACGTCGTAAGATATGGGTTTAAGCAGGTAATCAACAGCATCTACCTTGAATCCTTCAATCGCATATTCATTGTATGCGGTCGTAAAGATTACTCTTGGGCCGTCATCCATAGATTTTACGAAATCCATACCGCTCAGGTCCGGCATGTTGATGTCGACAAACATCAAATCTACTTGATTGTCCTGCAAAAACTCGAGCGCGCTTATTGCGTTGTCATATTGCCCTGCAAGCGACAGAAACGGCGTCTTGCGAATGTAGCTGACGATTTGTTGCAAAGCCAGAGGTTCATCATCGATTGCAATACATGAGATCATAGGGGAATAATAAGTCTTACGTTAAATTCATTCTCGCTTTCTGAAAAAACAAGTTGATATTTCTCCCGGTAGATAAGGTCGAGTCTCCTTTTTGTGTTTTCGATACCTATACCGGAAGGCCCCGCACCATATTTATTTTCCATCTTACTGTTCCTGACTCGAAATGTCAACTCCTCCTCGGATACAATCACGATTACTCGCACAAAGGAAACTTTTGAATAGCTAATGCCATGCTTAAACGCATTCTCTAGCAATGACGTAAAAAGTAGCGGAGGAATTTTCTTGTCCGGCAAATATTCCGGCAACTGAAGCGAGATCTCCACCTTTTCGGAGTATCTCAATTTCATGAGGTCGATGTAGCTTTCTATAAACTTCAACTCCTTTGAAACCGGGCTAAGTTCGACATTCGAATCATACAGCAGATGACGCATAAGGTGCGATAACCGAATAATTGCTTCCTTTGCTTCAATGGTATTCAGATCAATGAGCGCGTGAATATTATTCAAGGTATTCATAAAAAAGTGCGGATTCACCTGGTTGCGCAACAGAGCCAATTGATTGTTGATGTTCTCTTTCTCGAGTTTCAACCGTTCCCGGTCGGTCTTATTCCACCGGAAAACTGTTCTGAGCCCCGTGTCAAAGCCGACTATAAGTATGGCCACCACAAGGAAATTAATTTTTGGAGGTAGCGAGGCCTTATCTCTCTCCCGGGGTATCGGCGGGAGTGCGTGAAGGGGTGCCGGCCGATGCTCCATCTTTCCGACGGTTGGATTTATGCCCCTTGGGGGAAGCAAAAGCCGTGCCTCCGGTCTCGCGGAAGTAGTAAAAATCCATGTAAATGCGATAAAAATCACCAATACGACAGCAACAATGCCAATGGCATACATTAAGTTTTTTTTCCTGAATAACAGATACGGAACCAGGACAAAATGATTTATAAGCGTTAAAAGCATAAATGGAGCCATTCGAATCCAATGCCCTTTCAATTCGCGCCACATTATGAGTTCCCATTCATTCCGAACCATTATTGGGCTGAGCAAAACCAGCAGCCAAATGACGACGAAGATAGAAATTTCGATGTGTTTAAGTGTCCTGGTTTGTTGCCTTGGAAGCATGTTTACAAAGATATGCTAATGAAATCTATTTCCCGTTTAATCTATTGATCTAAATACTCCACTTGTTCGTCCGTACATGATCTTTTAAAGCTCTAACATCCCTTGGCACGGGTAAACTTTGCCCTGACTTTTACAGGATCAAGACTCTCGGAATTTCGATGGAAGTACTTTATGTCGGATGATACGGATCAATTGATGTTTCGAACAAGTCGTGCATAATTATAAATTCGGATGGCATCTCCCTGAGGTCCATGACCTGTCGGGTAATCGCCGGGGTCACCGGTTTTCGGATCGCTGCGCTGGGCGCCGGCTCCGTGTACATCGATCCAGCTTCCGTTCATATTCCCCAAAGCGGAGCCAAAGCAAACATAAGCCGCTCCCCCGCCGGCGTACATCGACATGTTTGCGTGCGTGGTACTCGACCAATAAAAAGGATAGTCCTTTTCCCCCGTTTCAACCGTGATTTCCGAACAGTTAAACAACGGGTCAATAGCCGGCGAATTGCTTGTTGACGGAGAACGGGTATAATCTACGATGCTTTGAAGTTCTTTTGCATCAGGAAGCCGCCAGTCTGAATAACCTGCAAATTCATGACTTTCCGCATATTTTAGGGCATCTTCCCATACAATTCCGGCTCCATTATCGTTCTGCATCCACATGAGACCGGTTGCCTCATCGGTAATTGTTCCATCACCATTATCGTGAAACCTGTTAATTCCATAATCTGTATTTCCGCGTACATATAAAGTAAAATACTCCTTTTCCCCGTTTGGACCCATCATGTTTCCCACCGGGTAACCTTTGATGCGGCCATCGGCAAAGTTGACTCCAAACATGGTTGTGTTGCCTCCCATAGTCGTTCCAACATAAATTGTTGAAGTCGCAAATTGGGAATCTATGATACGCTCGCCGGCGCGCTCATCTCCATATTCAAAGTCAAAATAAACCGTGCTGATAAACGGGACCAACCCTGAGGTAGAACCGTCGTAACCACTGGGGTCCACACCACTAAAAATGATCAGGGAATACAATTCCTTGATCGTAGGCAATCTCCAGTCGTCATAACCGCCCGTCGTAATCGCGCCGGCTTTCGATACCGCTTCACTATAGGTCAATTTATCGGTAGCTGTAATATTTCCATCCCCATTAAGATCCGATGATTGAGTCCACATCAAACCTGTCACAAGGTCTGTGACAGTGCCATCCTGGTTATCGGCATACTTCGGTACATTTCCCGGATAATTGGCATTTTGTCCGTAAAAGTCATCCCCGACAGACGTTGAAGAGATTGCACTTCGATGATCGTAAAACGCGGTCTGGTCGGTGCCGACTATCGGGTATCCCGAAATATCCGGCAACTCCGTTTGTATTTTGCTTTCATCCCGATCTACAGGATCCGAAGTCTCCTCCGCACAGGAGATCAGAAGCAACAACGGGTTGATCAAACAAAGCAATGCCAATATCATTTTCTTTCCTTTCATTTTGGTTCCCATGATTTCTACTTTTTGGTTTTAATTGATGACCAAACCTAGGACAGATTCAGCTTTCAAGAAAAAGCAATCAATTAATCGGGAGATTCTGTCTATAAAGATTGGGTTCTGTTCAACCGAAAAGATCGACGAGCAGTGTGTCGATCCGGGTTATTACCGAAGCTGCACAACATTTTTCACTCAGAAGCGGGGAGCTTGGAAAGGCAGGTGAAAGCCGGAAGAAAAATCAGGCTATTGGAATGCCCATGGTCACAGATCCGGACGCCCTGTTCAGTTCTTTAAAACCTATTCTTTTATAAAATCCTATTGCGTTCAGGTTGTTTTCACCGACCGATAAATGCAAGCCAGTCGAACGCATGTCTTTTAACTTTTTCGTGAAGGCTGAAATCATTCGTTTTCCGAAACCTTTTTTCTGAGCAATCGGTAACAAATCGATATGCAGATGACTTGGGTAGTCACTTAAAAAATCAGGAATCGTGCACTCCGTATGAATGACCTCAAGTACAAATTTCTCCAGATCACTCCTGGGCGCCATGTCCGACGAATAATGCCGGCGGATTTGAGGCAGCCAATCGTCATTCATCCAGGTATTGAATTTTTGTGTATCCGAAGTCCCGATCACATAACCGACCGGTATACGATTATATTCAAGTACAAAACAAGCCTCCAACTCAAAATGAAGATATGGCGCGGCGAAATACTGCCCGATTATATAATGATCACTCAAGAGATCCGTTGCATCCTGACCGTTATTCCCGGTTTTCCGGCAAATGTCATAAACATAGGGGACATCCGATAGTTGAGCCTGTCTTATATTGAATTTCATTGTTTGAATTTAAGCTGATATCGATCCCTAATCTCTCAACATTATTGCTAATTAGGAATTAAAACCTCAAAAGATTGTCAGAAACATATGGTTTCAAATTAATATTCGATAAATCCCCTGTGCGGCACAAACCAGGGTTCCGCTTATATAATCATTAATTAGACGTATTACTCGCTTCGTTTTCGGTTAAAACTATTGCACTACCGGTACGGATTTTATTTTTTCCGACAGGCTGTCCTCGCTGGAAACAGGGCTTATAATAAACGTGTACGCATAAGCGCTTTCAGTCAATCGGTATTCCGGATGCGTGGTAGCCCCCCAACTATTATCGCCACCAACTCCCATTTGTTTATAATCAATATTTATCGAGGTCAGATCCCTGAATTTTACGTCATTGATGTGCCGGTTCACCGGCTTCTCTCCCCGGACATGCCTTCCGTCGGTTCGTTCAGGAGATTCGAGATCCTCCATAATTAGGTACCTGGCTGTTACGTTGATCAGCGGTCGACCAATAAATGCCAGGCCATCTCCGGCATCGTTGGTTATCGTCATCCACCGCACATCTGTCTTGTTGCCATTTTCCTGAGGTCGCAAATATGCCTGGAATTGATCCTGAACGGACCCGGAATATTTCCCGACCAATGCACTTGACTTTCGGTCCCAATAAGACTCATGAGGCCCTCTTCCAAACCAGGTCATTTGATCAAATGATCGGGGAACCTGAAAATTCATCCCCATTCGAACAATTTCCGGAAGTTTTTCATCTGTTTTGCTGAATTCGTTTTTAACAACAATACTGGCGTCGTCAAAAACGGCATAGGTAGATTTGTACGTTGCGATTGCATTTCCTTCCGGATCGTTAATTTTCATTTCAACCTGGACGTTGACATGTGAATTTTCCTTTTTGGTTTTTACGCTTACATCACTCATGCGTTCCCCTGCTTTTCTCCAAATTCCGGACCGCTTATGGAGATTGTTCCCAAAATCATTGTCGATTGGCGCCCTCCAGAAATCCGGGGTCAGTCCTTTCAAAAGCATCTTATTCCCATTCAATATGTACTGTTCCAGGTTTCCCTTTGACTTACTGAATACGGCTTCAAATCCATTTCCCCGAATGGAAATATCATTTTCACCTTTTGCTATTTTAAGCTTCGTCTTAGAAGCAGGAGATGTCGGGGTGAAGCTTCGTGGATTTTGAAGCTCAAATTGTTCAAAGGCAACCACATGCCCTTCTGGAACCAGGTGCTCTTCTTTTTTCGTTTTGGCGTATACGTTTAAAAAATATTCGGAACCGGCCTTTTTCTGTAAATCCAAATCCAATGGGATCACCCTGCGTTCTCCGGGTTTTAAATCCAGCCGGTCAATCGAACCGCTTTTTACCGGCGCTCCGTCTTCCTGTACCTCCCAGATAAAATCAAATCCGGACAAAGGAATGAAGGCATATTTGTTTTCTATGGAAATCCTGCCGTTTTCCGGATCGACAGCCTCAAAGCCAATATATTGATACACTTTTTTCACTTCCAACAAATGTGGTTTGGGGGTACGGTCCGGGTCTACTAAGCCATTATTACAGAAATTGCCGTCCGACGGCACGTCCTCCGGCCCAAAATCGCCGCCATAAGCCCAGAATTCCTCTCCCCTATCATTTTTTGTCCACAGTCCCTGATCGACCCAATCCCAGATAAATCCCCCCTGGAGGGCATCATATTTCTCAATTACATCCCAGTAATCCTGTAGATTTCCGACGCTATTGCCCATTGCATGTGCGTATTCGCACTGGATCAGTGGCCGTTCGGGATTTGATTCGGCATATTTTATCATGGAGGGAATGCGCATGTACATCGGGCAAAAAATATCTGTGTTGTAGTCCAGGCCCGAACGTTCGTATTGCACGGGCCTGCTCGGATCGGCCTTTTTTAAGTAGTCGTAAGTCGCATGGAAATTTGGTCCGTTTCCGGCTTCGTTCCCCAGGGACCAGATTATAATCGACGGCTGGTTTTTATCCCGTTCGAACATATTGACCGTTCGATACATATGAGCTCCCATCCAGGTCGTATCTTTTGCCAGGGATTCTTTTCCATAACCCATCCCATGTGACTCGATATTCGCCTCATCAATCAGGTATAATCCATATTTATTGCACAGCTCATACCAGCGTTCCGGCTGTGGATAATGTGATGTGCGCACGGCATTGAGGTTATGCGTCTTCATTACCCTGATGTCCCTGATCATCGTCGCCTCATCCACAACATGACCCGTGATATCATGGTGCTCATGAAGATTTACACCTTTCAGGTAAACGTACTGACCATTGACATGCAACTGCCCATTTATAATTTCTATCGTCCTGAATCCGACATCCTGCCTCAAAGCTTCAATGGTATTTCCCTGAACATCCTTCAATTCTATGACTAACTCATAGAGGTTGGGAGTTTCTGCCGTCCATGGCATCGCATTACGAATATTCTGAGAGAAACTAACATTTCCCGATCCGGACTCTATTTCGGCAGTCGCACGGAGGTCGGAAACAATTTCTCCGTTCCCGGACAGTTTCATTTCGACCGTAACCTGCGCCGGGGCTTCGGCGTTATTCGCTACTTCGACGTTCAGCTTGAATTCGCCGTCTTTATACGAATTGATCAACGCCGATCCGACCCTGAAATCACGAATATGTTGCCTGTCCCTGGCCAACAGGTATACATCTCTTGTCATTCCGCTAAGTCTCCAGAAATCCTGATCTTCCAGGTAACTCGCATCGCTCCATCGAAATACCTGTACGGCCAAAGAGTTTTCCCCTTCTTTTAAATACTTCGTGATATTAAATTCTGCAGGTGTCTTGCTGTCTTCACTGTATCCCACCTCCTGCTCATTCACCCAAACAAACATGGCCGAACTCACCGCACCAAAATGTAAAATCACATCCTTGCCACTCCAATCCTGCGGAACGGTAAAAGTTCGCTTATAGGAACCGACGGGATTGTAATGATCCTGGATTACAGGTGGAGTTTTTTCGTGCGGATATTGAACATTTGTGTAGATGGGTATGTCGTAACCCTCTACTTCCCAATTGGAGGGTACCTTTAAATTATTCCAGCTATTTACATCATAACTATCCTTGTAAAAATCCAGGGGTCGGTCTGCCGGTTTAGTTACCAGATTAAATTTCCACAGGCCATTCAGCGATTTGAGCAGCTTTGAGGAAAAAATACTGTCACTAATGGATTCCACAGTTTTAAATGGGACAAAGCGGGCCCTTGGTTTCTCCTTGTTGATCTGCCAAACGCCCTGATCCTGCCAGACAGGTTTATCGTTAGCGATTTCTCTCGCATTTGTTTGGGCAAACACTAAAAATACCAAAAAAACAGTTACTGGATTTTTCATAATTGAGCTAGTAATAGTATTTGTTATGCTATGGATTTTCATTGGGTCAAAAGGTAATATATTCAGTCTATTCCAAAAAATTTCCGTATCGATAAAAACCGGTTTTCATAATGAGCATCCGGCTGAGCATGCTTCTCATTCTTATATATATCAAATGATTTATCACCTTCAATAAGGTTAAATGTCATGAAGCTGGTCGATGGCGGACAAACATCATCCTGCAGACCGATGCCCATCATTACTGGGCATTTGATTCGCTTTGCCAAATATTTGGTGTCGAAATAACTCAAAGTATTGTACATCAGTTCCCAGGTATGGGAAGCATCTTCAGCAAACCAATGATCGATTTCATTCCAGTGCGTAATCGCAAAATACCTTGGGTAATCGCACATATATGGTATATCAACAACACATAGCTTAACCCGTTGGTCCAAAGCGGCAATTGCAAAACTCAGTCCTCCTCCCTGGCTTCCTCCCCAAATTGCCAATCTTTCCATATCCACGTCGTCCCTGCTTTCCAGATAATCAATTGCTCGCATACAATCCAAAAATATACCCCTGTAATAGTAATTTTCCTTTGATTCCATACCGCGAACCCACATATCGTAGCTTCTCACTCCCGTATTGTCACTTTCCCCGTGATCCCTGGTGTTGAAGGAGAAAATGATCATATCTTCGTATTTATCGAGGGGACGCAGATTTTCAGTATATCCCGGGACTCTCAAAAGCGTTGGGTATTTGCCCTTTTTCTTAGGCACTTCAAGCCATCCGCGGACTGTTAAATTGCCAAAGCTCTGCATTTCCACTTCATAAAGATCGGTCCTGGTCTTACCTGCTCTTTTTATCGGCTTCAATCCGTAATCAGGATTTATCACATTTAATTCCTGCACGGACTTGTCCCAAAAATCCATGAAATCGTCCGGAGGATTCAAGAGTGGCCGCAATGCTTCCGGTTCGATGCCTATCACCATGGAGACCTGACCTGACCTTCCAAAACCATCGGACAATTTTGCCGAGTACCTGTAAAAACCGGGATCTTTAAAAGCATACCAGGGGCAAAAAGCAGATGTGGATTGGTTGCCATCCAGCTCCAGGGAGAGGGATCGCTTCATAAGCGGTTGCCAGTCGTCCGTGGATATTTCCCAATCGATGCTCAGTTTTATGTTTTCGTCGGATCTATTTGTTATTTCGATAAAACATTGAACTTGTTGAGCGCCATAAAACACGCCATCTTTATCCTGAGTATCAATTCGAACACTAAAGCTATCGGTTTCCGAAAACATCTCCTGAGCAAATAATGATCGCAAGATAAAACTCTGTGATGCCCACAGGATTAAGATATATACTACGGTGCTCTTCATTTTTTCATTTCACTTTTATAAAAATTCCCATAGCTCCATTCACCCTTAACGTCCACCGCATTTATTTAATACGAATTCAGGATATTTATTTGTCAACCCTCTTTTTGATTTCGATGGAAGCCGATCGTTATAATCGACCACAGCCAAAGCGGCAGCATATCCGGTTTGGTTTGAAACCGGCGCGGATGCAAGTCCGGCAGGGACATGGCTTGCCTGTGCACTACGATATAACTGCTCAATTCCTTTTCTTCTCTGATACAAATGGTCCGGAAAGGTGTGGCATAATTACTTTTTTTTTCGACAAAAAACAATAAGCCGCTTGATTGGGCTGCTGTGGCTTTTTGCAGTGGTGGCAGATGAGGAATACCGCTTTACCAAGGGCTGGATAAACCTTTGCGTTGGCTGAGGGCTCAGGGCCGGCTTTGTGCGGTTGGTTATTTCTTATTTTGCTTAAAGCCTATGGGCTGCTCTCTGGGCTTTTGTATTTCCTTCTCTTTCTGTTGCTTCATGAACTGATTCAGGTAATCGAACACCAGCTTTATATCCTTGCCTTGCTTTTCCAGTCTCTTTTCTATCTGCTCCACTTTGAGCAACAGGTCTTTATGGGTCAGCAACATTTGTCGCATCCTGATAAATATCCGTACTATCTGTATGTTCACCTTTATTGCCCTGTCGCTATTCAGCACACTTGACAGCATGGCCACGCCCTGTTCCGTAAATGCCATTGGAGCATATCTCGTACCACCCCAACTTGAGGTGCCAAATTGGCTCCTCAAGATATCGAACCTCATTCACACAGTTTGATGGAGACTACGGGTGGCTAGTTATTTCTTCTTTTGCTTGAAGCCTATTTCCTTTTTTGGCTCATCTTTTTCTTTAATGAACTGTTTCAAGTAATCGAATATCATCTGTATTTTCTTGTCCTGCCCGGCCACCTTTTTACGGATATTTTCCATTTCAATGAGCAGGTCTTTATGTGTCAAGAGCATTTCCCGCATTTTTATAAAGACCTCAATAATCTTGATGCTCATTTGGATCGCCCTTCCACTCTTAAGAACATTTGCCAACTGTAATATCCCATGCTCTGTAAATACATATGGCAACGAACCTCCAAGGTGCTGTTTTGAAGGTATCGCATTTTGCGATACCATGTTATCTGTCTCTTCTCTCGTTAGCTGGAACATAAAATGCTCCGGGAACTTTTGTATATTTCTTTTAACCTGCTCCCGCAGTCTGATGGACTTTACATCATACAACTCAGCCAGGTCTCTGTCAAGCATTACCTTGACTCCCCGTATTTCATATATTTTGCTGATGACTACTTCCTCTGGTATTATCTGTTTGCTCATGCTCGATCTATCTGGCCGGTAAAATTATATGTTCAACTTGACATTCCAATTTGGCACCTCAAGTTTCCCCTCTGACACAAGTCTGCGACCTGGTTTAATCTACCCATAATTACAAGGTCACTTTTATCCATCCTTCCGGTCCCTCATAATTTCTTGCGCTGCTGTACAGGTAATCTGCCGGATTATTAACAATACCTTCCTGTACAGAATTATTATGAATGTACTCCATCAGATCCATCATTTCATTGGTATCCAGCTCAATTGGATGAGTATCCTAACGCCAAAATTGGTGATTCTTATTATTGTTCTTCTTTTTCCTCGGTGATCTAAACATCCAAAGCATCCGGTGCTTTCTACTTTCCGAACCATTATTTGTAATTAGCTCCACGCACTTTTTAGCCGTGTGTCTCTTAAAATCTCTTATCCTCTTGCTTGTTCTTACCACCGGATGAAATAATCATATGTGTATGATTTGTCATTAAACACCAGACGTTTAATATCATTCTCTTAGTCTCCTGATAATATCTCAAGCTTTCTACAATTATTTCTTGACATAATGATCTTGTAAATATGTTTATCCATTCCACAGTTGCAAAACTGACAAAATGCAAGGCCTTCTGGTTTTTTATTTTATACCTGGTCATCGTTGATGGCTCCTTGTTTCATGCAAACAAAAAACTATCATTTTCTTTAGACACTTTTATTGTCTATTTTTGATTCGAGCAGTAAACTTTTGTTTTCTAAAGGAGATTATAATGAACATTGGAGACAGGGTCATCGAACTAAGAAAAGCCAAAAACTGGTCCCAGACCGACCTGGCTAATAAAATAGAAGTATCCAGGGTCATCATTGGACGTTACGAAAGGAACGAGGCAGCACCATCAATTGAAGTAGCTAAGAAGATCGCTGATGCTTTTGACGTTTCGTTGGATTACCTGGTGGGAGAAGGACAAAATGCAACCTTCGACAAACAGACTTTAAGGCTTATTCAGGATATTGAAAGCCTCGAACCTTCCATTAAAGAACGCCTGCTTTATCTGGCCAATGCCATTATCAGAGATGCTAAAACCCAACAAGCTTATTCATGAATTATTTTTTAAAAATTCTCAAAGCCCTTCTAATTATATATCCACTTTCCATAGTATCATTTGCCCAAATTTTGCCACTCAATATGAAAGACGAAAATGGATTAAAACAAGGCCAATGGAAAGATCAGCACCCAAGTGCTGAATTTGATTACGTTATTACAAATTATGTAAACGATACACTTAACGGATCATTTAGGGTATTTTACCCTGATGAAAAACTCGCTATTCAAGGAATCTTTAAATATGGGTTATTAGATAGTTTGCATACTTCATATTACAATTCGGGTAAAGTAAAAATGATAACAAATTACTTACTTGGAAAGAAGGATGGAAAGAGAACTACATATTTTGAAAACGGGCTAATCAAAGTGGAAGAACAATATAGAGCTGATTCTTTAACTGGATTATATATAGAATATTTTGAAAACGGCCAAATTTGGCTCCAATACGAATACAAAAAGAATCAGCCTAATGGCCCATATAAATGCTTTCACCCTAACGGAAAAATCCAACGGGAAGGACAATACCTAATGGGAAAAGAAACTGGGACTTGGAAAGAATATTCTTCTTCTGGCAAGTTAGTTAAATCAACTACATATTAAGTTAAGCCTGCTTTCAATAGAAGTATTTAATTAGTAAAAACAAAATAAAACCAACTACAATTATTGCGAGGAATGGTCTATTCCTCGCAATATTTATTATCTCCAAAAAAGCAATCTGCAATACAACAGCTTTAAAATTGTAGCTTTCTCTTTCAAGAAATGCATTAGCTTCTTCTCGTCCCATTAACTCTATGAGTCTTTTATAATATGATTCAGGGATGCCATGAATATCTCCCATTCCATCAATATGTTATTTCCGTTTTTGTTTTGATAATTCTCGTAACTTAAGCCCCGAATAGAAACTGTCGCTTTGGGGTATCTTGAGAGTTGTATGCCCATCAAAATCTCTGTTCTTCACATGATCCTCAATACCAAGGCTTTCCCCTCCAGAAAGTGCTATTAAAACCTTCATAATTGGCAACATCCTGTTTTCGCTCTTATCAATACTAGATAAATGAGGAAGATCACTACTTTGATTAAATAATAATTCCGCATTCTCGCTATTCCTTAAGTTTAAGAAACCTTCAACTACTCGATCAGATTTTACAAAATTATCAATTTCAGCTTGATCCCATCCTGCAATATATTCCATTGTGGTGCCTTTTTCTGTAGATGTGGCACTCTCTACCTCCTTTTTATGTTCTCCAAAAAATCCCTCAGATTCACCTAGTTCGACTGTAACCTCAGATTCCGATGAACGCACACTAGTTACCTCACCATTTTCATCAATTGAAATCGTCGTTTTCCTAACTGTAAAAGTCGCACTATTTTTTGTGAATTTAGAATCATCAAACACTGTTTCAGTCTTATAAATCGTAGATTTTAAAGATTCATTATCAACTGAAATATCATAGCCTGTTTTGATACCCAATGCTTCCAAAGCCATTTCAACTTTATCATAAGGGCCTTCGCCATTTTACATATTCGCCGATCCCATGCTCACGTTCATCGCCGACACCATCGACGCCGTCACCCAACGCATCGGCACCTTCGCCTCCTGGCTGACCCTGGCGCTGGTGCTGCTGGTGGCCGCCGACGTGGGACTGCGCTATGTGTTCAACTTGAGCTTCGTGGCCGTGCGCGAGGTGGAATGGCACCTGTACGCGCTCATCTTCCTGTTGGGCGCGGCCTACACCCTCAAGCACGACGCCCACGTGCGCGTGGACGTGATCTTTC
>JAKSDO010000098.1 GCA_022360055.1 Cytophagales bacterium
TCCTGGACACAGGTCGAAACCGGTTCGGCTATTACCTGGAAATACCCTTCCTGTATTTTAATGGGTGATAATTCGGTGGGTGAATTTTATTCGGTAGCCGTTACCAATAATCATCAGCAGGCCGATACTGGAACAAAAATGATCCACATCGGTAAAAACACCAAAAGTACCATCATCTCGAAAGGAATATCTGCCGGGCAAAGTAATAATAGTTATCGTGGTTTGGTAAAAGTAACAAAGCGGGCTGAAAATTCCCGGAATTTCTCACAATGCGATTCCTTGCTTTTAGGTGACCGTTGCGGTGCCCATACATACCCTTATATACAAACGGATAATAAATCCTCGGTTTTGGAACATGAGGCCACCACCTCAAAAATTTCCGATGATCAATTATTCTATTGTAATCAAAGGGGAATTGAAACCGAAAGTGCCATTGGCCTGATCGTGAACGGTTATGCCAAAGAGGTACTGAACCAACTCCCCATGGAGTTTGCGGTAGAAGCACAAAAATTGCTTCAGATAACCTTAGAAGGTAGTGTAGGATAAACGAATAAAAATTTTAAGAATATACAATGTTACTAAATATTAAAGATTTGCATGTTTCGATTGATGGTAAAGAGATCATCAAGGGATTGAATTTAGGTGTTAATTACGGCGAAGTCCATGCCATTATGGGACCGAACGGAACAGGTAAAAGCACGCTGGCTGCTGCCATTACCGGCCGCGAAGGCTATGAGATCACCAAAGGGGAGATTATTTATGATGGGGAAAATATTATGGATATGGCTCCTGAAGACCGAGCCCGTGAAGGTATCTTTTTGAGCTTTCAGTATCCGGTTGAGATCCCGGGTGTGAGTATGACCAATTTTATGCGTACGGCCATTAACGAGCATCGCAAATATCAAGGAAAAGAATCCATCCCTGCCGGTGAATTTTTGAAAAAAATGGAAGAGAAAAAGAAACTGGTGGAAATTCATTCAAAACTAACCAAGCGTTCTGTAAACGAAGGATTTTCGGGCGGAGAGAAAAAGAAAAATGAGATTTTCCAAATGGCAATGTTGGAGCCCAGACTTTCAATTCTGGATGAAACCGATTCAGGTTTGGATATCGATGCTCTTCGCACGGTTGCCAATGGTGTAAATGTGCTTAAAACCGAAAAAAACGCCTTTGTCGTCATTACCCATTATCAGCGTTTACTGGAGCATATTCATCCTGATTTTGTACATGTGCTGTTTGACGGTCGTATTGTGAAATCCGGAGGAAAAGGCCTGGCCTTTGAATTGGAAGAAAAAGGCTACGAATGGATCAAAAAAGAATTTGAATAAACACGGAGATTTTTGTGTATGGATATAAAACAAAAACAAATCGAATTTCAGCAAAAATTACTAGGCTTGTTTGAAGAGTACCAGGAAAAATACTTTTCAAAAGACAGGGCTTGTATTGCTGAGAAACGATTGCGTTCGGTTAATCTTTTTGAGGAAAAAGGGTTTCCGACTGTAAAAGAAGAAGCGTGGAGAGGCACAAATTTAACCGATACTTTATCTAAAGATTATACCCTTCTGCCTGAATTTGAAACCAAAGGTATTGATCTGAATAATATGTTCAAATGTGATGTTCATGATTTTGATACCGATTTGATATCTCTTTTAAACGGATGGATGGTTAATGGCGCAGCCGAGCTTAAAACCTTAGCCAATGGTGTGATCATCGGTTCTTTGGCTGAAGCCATGAAACATTTGCCTGAGTTTTTTGATAAGTATTATGGTCAAAGTGCCAATATTGAAGAGCATAGTTTAAGTGCCCTGAATACAGCCTTGGTCCAGGATGGAGTGTTCATTTATATTCCTGATAATGTGGAAATGGACAAAGCTTTGCAAATGGTGAGCATTATCAATAATAAAAAAGGGCTTTTTGTACAAAACAGGAATTTAATTGTTCTGGGTAAAAACGCAGAGCTTACCCTTGTTCATTGCGACGATACCACCAATCAATTACCGAGTTTTAATAACTCAGTAACGGAAATCTTTGTCGGTGAAAATTCAAAGATCGATCATTATAAACTGCAAAACTTCAATAATCAATCCAGCCTAGTCAATGCTACCTATTTCCATCAGGAAGCAAACAGTACGGTTTCAACCAATGCCATTACTTTGAATGGCGGTTTGATCCGCAATAATGTTTTTGTAAAACTGAATGGCGAAGGTGCACATGCTGATGTACTGGGTGTTTATTTGATGGATCGTAAACAGCATGTAGACAACCAGGTGTTTATCGATCATGCCGTTCCGAATTGTACCAGTAATGAGCTGTTTAAAGGGATCTTGGATGAAGAAGCCAGTGGTGTTTTCAACGGACATATTTTGGTTCGTCAGGATGCGCAACATACCAATGCATTTCAAAACAATAAAAATATTTTATTAACCGATACAGCCTCTATTGATACCAAACCTTTTCTTGAAATTTATGCGGATGATGTAAAATGTAGTCATGGGGCAACTGTAGGACAACTGGACAATGATGCCATGTTTTATCTTCGTTCCCGCGGAATTACCGAAGCCAATGCACGTATGTTGCTGATGTATGCCTTTGCGGCAGAAGTCATCAACTATATTTCCATTGACCCGCTTCGTTCCCGCATCGATGATATGGTAAAAAAACGTTTGCGTGGCGAATTATCCATCTGTGAAAATTGTGTGTTGCATTGCAGTCATCCCGAAAAGGAAATTGATTTTGACATTGATCTGAGTAAAATATAAATAACTGCTATCCATGCAGGACTTTGACGTACATAAGATTCGTGAGGATTTTCCCATTTTAAAACGGAACGTTTATAACCGCGAGTTGGCCTATTTTGATAATGCAGCCACCACTCAAAAGCCACAGGCTGTTATTGATGCCATCGTAAAATATTATGCGGAAGATAATGCGAATATTCACCGTGGGGTGCATCATTTAAGCCAAATCTCTACCGAAGCTTTTGAAAATACGCGTAAAAATTTTCAGGCTTATATCAATGCTGTGAACAGCTATGAGTTGGTTTTTACCAAGGGAACGACCGATGCTTTGAACTTGATTGCCCAGGGTTTTGGTAAGAAGTTTTTAACGAAAGGCGATGAGATTATTGTTTCGGCTTTGGAACATCATTCCAATCTGGTTCCCTGGCAAAACATTTGTGAAGAAAAAGAAGCAA
>JAKSDO010000292.1 GCA_022360055.1 Cytophagales bacterium
AAAGGTAATTTCTAAAAGAATAAAGGATAAAATAAAGTTGGACTATGGCGCTTGACTATCTATGGGGATTTAATTTTTTTGTTTTCATTGAGGGTATTATTTTTTGTATTTTTTTCTATTTATTTTGATATTTTTTTGCATGAGATTATCCGTTTTTAATTTCAACTGTGCTTAAACAGCTTTGTTTCATGCATACTTTTCCCATTACCCTTTATTGCCGGGTTAAAATATGTAGGTATTTCAAAGAACATATTTTCGATAATTAAAAAGGATGCCCCCTTGCAGGGATTAAGCCAATGATTTTCATTTGTCCTTTTTTACAGTAAGGACATTTGTTTACATCAAAGCCTGTACTTTTAAGTAATAACTTTTGCCATGTTTGAGCATCAAGTTTATTTAGTTTATAAACCACATTGAGTAACTTACAGCATATTATTAGGTTATGTTTTTTATTTCTACTGGCCAGTAATCCATAATATCGTATTTTAAAAAATCCTGTTGGTAATATATGCAGTAAAAACCTTCTGATGAACTCATTTGGATTCAGGTTCATCACTTTTTGTTTATTGTTATCCTGATAATCTTTCCACTTGAAACAGATCCGATTATTTTCCATGCTAAGTATTCGATGGTTTGATATAGCGATACGATGTGTATATTTCCCAAGATAAGTAAGTACTTTAGCCGGATTACTGAAAGGTTTCTTTGCATAGACCACCCATTGTTTTTTATATACAGAATCCAGGGTTTGTTTAAACTGCTTATGGTTTTTTAAATGGGCAGTTTTTGCTTGGAAAAAAATCTCATTATTGTAATATGCTTGTTTAAAAAATGCAAGATATTTCCCCCGGAACACCCTTGCGATAATTCTTACGGGTATAAAGAATTTTTTGCTCGAATGTATCCATTTCTTTCCATCGGGAGCTAATCCCCCACCTGTGACGATCATGTGTATATGTGGATGGTCCATTAAGTTTTGTCCCCATGTGTGTAGCATGGCAATACATCCCGGGTTTGCCCCCAGGTGCTTATCTTGGCGGGCAAGCATCGTTATTGTCTGTGAAGCGGCTTTAAATAGTATTGTATATAGTACTTTTTGATTTATCCATACTAAATAATTTAGCTCAGAAGGAATGGTAAAGACCAAATGAAAATAGTTGATAGGCAGAAGTTCCTGTTTTCTTTTTTCAAGCCATTTAAGCTGGTCCAATCCCTGGCATTTTGGACAATGACGGTTACGACAGGAATTGTAAGTATTTCGTTGCCGTCCACACTCATTGCATTGTTCAATATGGCCACCTAAGACAGCTGTTCG
>JAKSDO010000289.1 GCA_022360055.1 Cytophagales bacterium
ACTGAAAAAAAAATATAAAAATTGTGAGATAATATACTTGACCTTATTCATTCGATAAGATTACGAAGCACAACGATTCGAATATGGGGCGTTGGTATCTCGAAACGCCTACCTGGCAAACCGTTGTATGTTTTTTAAATGTACTCATTTTAAATTTAGCACTATCCTCTCAATGGCATGTATTCATTGTGTGCCTTGAGTGGTGAATATAGCTTTTGAACTTGAGTGTTCCAAAGGGTGGAATGGAAAAATCAAAGATATGGTGGAGCATACACTGTGTTTGGTATTTCTCAGTTTCACCTTTTAGCTGGGCAGACGAATTTCAATGTGATATATTATTTTCATTTGAAGGCTTTCTTAAAGACAGCTATCTGAAATGGAACCACTATGCTGCCGGCACATTTGTGGGTCTAAAAAGGGGAACGGATATAGATCAGTTCAATATCAAAATATGAGATTTTTTTAAATTAAGAGATTAAAACTCGCTTAATGCGCTATTTTTCAGACGTAATTGATCAAAGCAGTTGCTTTGTCAACAGCAAACATAGGTAGATATTGGCTTGGAAAAGAACCACTTTCTATTGGTTCCATAAATTAACGCTTCTAGGATGTTTCTTCAAATTTGTTCTACAAAATATAACAAATAAAAAATATTGTGATATATTTGTTATATAAAGTATAACAAACGACGATGGGAAAACAATATATAGGTGAATTTGAGGAATTAGTTTTACTGTTAATTGTGATGCTGGAGGAAGAGGCTTATGGGCTGGCTATCCGTAAAGCATTAAAAGAACACGCTGACCGTACGGTGACTATCGGTGCCGTACACGGTACCGTTAACCGGTTGGAAAAGAAAGGTTTTGTAGAGTCCGCTCTCGGTGGAGCCACAGAGTCGAGAGGTGGCAGGCGAAAAAGAATTTTTACAATTACTGCTTCGGGCAAAAAGGCTTTGCATAGAAGTCGTGATGTAAAAGTGAACCTTTGGAACCAGATACCTGACCTGGCTATAAATAAAATTTGATGAGCAAATATTGAAACCTCAAAAAACCATACCTCCAAAACTCGCAGATCAGTTCCTCAGCTGGTTTTGCAAAGGAGAACTACTGGAAGAGATCCAGGGAGACCTGCATGAATATTTTGAAGAATTACAAGGAAAACCCAAATGGAAGCGAAATCTCTTCTACTGGTTCCACGTGTTCAATTTCCTTCGGCCATTTGCAATCAAAAAATCAAGGTCAAATAGCTCAAACTTCTCAATTATGTTTCAACACACACTACTTATTTCATTCCGAAGCTTTAAACGTTATAAAGGTTCATTTTTGATTAACCTGATCGGTCTATCTACGGGTCTGGCTTGTGCTCTATTGATTTATCTATGGGTAAATGATGAGTTGAGTGTAGATAAATTTCACGAAAACGACAGCCGGCTTTTTCAGGCCATGCTGAACCATGACTATACGCACGGAATAACCACTTCACCGGCAACACCCGGCCTCCTGGCAGAAACACTGGTAGAGGAAATTCCGGAAGTTAAACATGCGGTGGCCACTACTACCGGACAGAACATTCATCATTCTATCTTATCCGCGACAGGCAAAAATATCAAAGCGGTGAGCAGGTTTGCAGGTAAAGATTATTTCAACATGTTCTCTTACAATCTTATCCAGGGAGATAGGAGTCGGGTCTTGTCGGATAAAAATGCTGTAGTATTATCAGAAACGTTGGCAATCAAACTATTCAATACTACCGAAAACGTTTTGGGAAAGGAGGTAGAATTGAATCACAAAGAAAGGTATACTGTTTCCGGTGTTGTTGAGGATATCCGGTCTAGTTCTTCCGATCAATTTGATTTTGTCCTGTCCGTCGAAGTATTGAAGGACAGGTTTCCCGGATTTTCTCAATGGGGAAATACAGGATTACGGACCTTTGTAATGTTGAACGAAGGCGCGAACCTTAATGATCTCAACATGAAAATTGGAAGTTTTATAAAATCCAAGCATGAGTCCTCTAACGCCACGTTGTTCTTAAGGCCCTATTCGGACAGGTATTTATACAATAAATATGAAAATGGTAGATTGGTTGGAGGCAGAATAGAATATGTAAAATTATTCTCCATCATAGCGATATTCATTCTAATCATTGCCTGTATTAATTTCATGAATTTATCTACCGCCAGATCGTTAAGGCAAATGAAGGAGGTGGGAATAAAGAAAGCGATCGGTGCCAACCGCAAAGTACTAGCCTTTCAATACCTGGGAGAGTCAATGTTGATGACATTTTTATCACTTGGTGTAAGCCTGATTATTGTTTGGCTATTCCTTCCTCACTTTAATCAAATTACTTCAAAAGAGTTGATCTTAACCTTTGATTTGACTTTCATTATATGCGTCGCACTGATCACAATTTTGACAGGATTGATCGCGGGTAGTTATCCGGCTTTGTACCTTTCAGGTTTCAACCCGGTGAGCGTACTGAAAGGTAAGCTTAGCACATCCGCCCGGGAATTCGGAATAAGGAGGGCCTTGGTAGTGTTTCAATTTATGTTGACGATACTGTTGATTGTAGGAGTAATGGTCGTTTATAAACAAATGGAATATTTACAATCCAAAAATCTAGGCTATGATAGGGACAATGTCATCATGTTTAAAAAAGAGGGAGAAGTAGAAAAACACCTCGAGACTTTTCTTTCGGAAGTCAAAAATATCCCTGGAGTTGTGGATGCTTCCAGCACCACGCATAGACTTACCGGACACCAATCCAGAACCTCCGGCCTTCAATGGGACGGAAAAACTCCGGATGACTTTGTCCCATTTGAAATAGTTCATGTCAACTACAGACTGATTGAGACGCTGGAAATTGAAATCATCGCCGGGCGGGCGTTTTCTAAAGAATTTGCTTCCGATGAATCAGGGATTATTTTTAATGAAGTTGCCATCAAGAGAATGGGGCTGCACGATCCAATTGGGGAATCAGTCAAACTCCGGGGAGAGGATAGACAAATTATCGGAGTTACAAAAGACTTTCACTTTCAGTCTTTTTATGAAGATGTGAATCCACTGTTTCTCTTATTCAATCCGGGAAATACGGATAAAGTTGTTGTTAAAATTGAAGCCGGAAGGGAACGGGAAACCATTGGACGATTACAGCAGTTTTATCAGGAATATAACCCCGGGTTTCCGCTAGATTATGCATTCTTGGATCAAGGTTATCAAGCTCAATACGTAGCTGAGCAGCGAGTCGCCAGCTTATCGCGGTACTTTTCAGGATTGGCGATTATTATCACATGTTTGGGATTATTTGGTGTAATGGCCTTCACTGCTAAAAGAAGAACAAAAGAAATCGGTATCCGAAAAATATTGGGTTCCAGCGCCTGGGGTATAATCCGCTTATTATCCGTTGATTTTGCTCAAATGGTATTGGTAGCTATTGTCATAGCAATGCCATTGAGTTATATCATTGTTAAAAACTGGCTGGATGACTTTGCCTATCGCATTGATCTGGCCTGGTGGTTTTTTGTCGGAGCAGGTGTAATAGCATTGTTCATTGCATTATTCACTATAACCCTGCAGACGATTAAAGCAGCCAATGTAAACCCGGTTCAGTGTCTGAGAGATGAATAATACTCAAAACCATATCAAACCATCCAAACCGGACAACCAATCGACTTTGTATCAGATAAGAAGTATGTAACCAAAGTA
>JAKSDO010000286.1 GCA_022360055.1 Cytophagales bacterium
AGCCATTCAACACCGTAGGATGGCAGGCATAACCGAAGGCTACGGCCAGTACTTTTCCTCGCTTGTCGGATACTTTCAACACCGGCACAGCATATTCATTCGGACCTTTGAGCTCACGGCGTGCCCACAAATTGTCCTCCATATTTTGACGCCTGTTCACTTGGAAACGCGCTACCCCGTTGCCACTATATAGATTTACCGACTTCATCGAATGCAACGCCCGGCCTGTTACATCTACGATCAGAACTTCCAGGTTACGGGTATAATCGCAAACCTGGTCCCAGTCCCCCGAATTCATAGTATATATGTCGGCCAAGCTACCATCTAAAACCGGACCGGAGTGCGTATGCGAACTGTTCAGGATGATCTGACCGGCAGACAGCCCGTACAGTTCCCGTAACCTGGCACGGATACGATCCGAAACATTTTTAGGAATCCCCAACAGGTCGGTGGTGATCAATACCGCTCGCGCTCCACCGGCATCCTCCAGGGCAAGCGCCTTGACCCACAAATCGTGCAGCTTTCCTTCCGAAGCGTGCAGGCGGCTCGCATAGCCCCCCAGCCACATCGGCCTGGAAGGGGTGATCGACACGCGGGCCACTCCAGCTTTCCATCCGGTGGAATTCCCAAATGACTCGGATGAAAATGCTGCCGAAAAAAAGATCAAAAACAACAAAATTCTCCCCCTTATACCGTCAGATATTACTCTAATAACCCTATTCATAGTTTCTCCATTAGTTCTCCAGCTTGTTTGTGAATCTTTTCTATCGCACAGGCAATATCTTCCATATCCGATTTCGTCCCTAAAAGTGTGTTTTGAGGAATCCAAACCGCTTGTTCCTGGCACAACAGATCATTTTCAGGACATTGGTTGCGTTCCAGGTAGGCATTAAAATCAAGCAGCTCCTTTGGGTACATCTTTTGAAAATTCTTTGATCGGAAGGCATGGCTCAGGTATGGCATTTTGTTCAAAGGAGCATATCCGCCCGAGCACGGGATACCTTCAGCCCTCAAGGCCTGAAGGAAGTTTGCCTTGGAAAGACCCTGAAATGCTTCCTTCATATACCGGAACGCAAACAGATGGAACGCCGCACGGGTCACATCCGGGTATAGCTTGTACGGTACAATCCCCGGTATATCCTTGATGAGCGATCGCAGGTAGCCTGCGTTGATGTTCCGCGTGGCGGTTTGCGCCTCCAGGCGCTTTAACTGTGCCAGACCGATCGCGGCCTGGTATTCGGTAAGTCTGAGCTTGGTACCTGCAATTACCGTCCCCGAACCCACTTCTCCTACCAGGGCGCCATAGGGATTGCCGTAATTGTGGTAGGAGTAGCACCGGTCCATAAATTCATCATCATCACTCACAATTGCCCCACCCTCCCCTATGGCCAGGTTTTTCGAATTCTGGAAACTAAAACAGCCCGCATGACCAAAGGTCCCTACCTTTTTTCCATTGATTTCTGCCAACCATCCCTGGCATGCATCTTCGACTACCATCAGATCGTGGCTTTGCGCAATGCCAATGATCCGTCCCATATCACAAGGTAAGCCCAAAATATGCACGGGAAGAATGGCCTTTGTCCTCGGACTGAGCTTATCCTCTATTTTGGTGGCATCCATCTGGAACGTCTCCAGATCCGTATCTACAAATACGGGCATGGCCCCGGTTTGCAAGATCGCTATTACGGTAGCAATGAAAGTATACGGGGGAACCAGGACTTCGTCTCCGCCACCTATGCCTAACTGAACCAGCGAGGCAATAAGGGCGTTCGTCCCATTGACAACGGCTAAACAGCGCTTTGAACCCACAGTCTCCGCCCATCTTTTTTCAAAGTCCGCAACTACTGACGCACGAGACCAGACCCCACTCCGAAGAACTTTGAGAAGCTCATGTTCATCTGTGGCGCGATCCCAGACCGGCCAGTCCGGCCAGCGCTTTGACCGAACAGGCGTACCGCCCAAAACAGCCGGCTTGCCAAAATCCTGCCTGCAGCCGGCAAGCATCATCGATACTTTGCCTAGGCTAACGGCCAAACCCGCTTGCGTATTCCGCTTTAAAAATTTACGCCTTGAATATCTATTCTGTAACATATTATTCTATTCTAGTGATGATAACCTCAGGCTCAAACCCTGTATCAACAATCGTATTGGACCTTACACAAGTATCCTTGTTATTGTAGGCTGATGTCGAACGCAATGAACCTGCCTTTTTCAACGAATAACCCCTATCCAAAAATCTAATAAAGACTCCAAAAGTCGAGTCAAGCACATCTAAGACAGGAAGATTTCCGCTTGCCTTTCCCGATCGCCGTACCACATTACATCCAATACCTGCCTCAGTAATTAATACTTCGCATTATCAATCAACTCCTCACCATTCCCATAATGGCTCGCCAATAATCGGAACGACCTAGTACAAGTTTTAGTCTCCAAGAATTTGAACCTGGCAAACTCTGCTGCGAGCTCGAACCTGATCCCAGTCAATGAAGTAAATAAAACCAAACTCGCCCAGATCGAGTGCTCCATCAACCAACACGATAGTTTCAGAGCGGCCAAAGAATACCGAACGCAGATGAGCATCTGTATTGAGACTGTACTTGCCATCCTCTTTAGCTACAGTTTCAGCAAACTTTATATGCTCCGGGCCCGGGTGTAGATATTGATTATCCGTTCTGCAGGTAGGAATAAGCTCCTCCATAATATTACATAGATCCTGTTGCAGATATTCTTTCCCCCACAGGTCTTTGTCATGTGAGCATTCCTGAGTCATCACACTGCAGGTCGTGTGGTGTGAGTAAATAACACAAATACCATGTCTTATTCCTGATTTTGCAACAATTCCCTTTACCTTATCGGTAACATCATGAAAAGTAGGGCTAAGAATTTCTGACTGAAGATCAATAGTTTCTCTATAATTTTTCATCCGTTTATATTTTTTTAGATTGCTGACACACAGAGAAATATAATCATGCTCGTGTGTGTCCTGAATTTGCTCCGGTCCTACCGGTTTCATTTTTTATCCTTTCGTAAAACAAAGATTTCATATTTACAAACTAATCTGATTTAAGTTTCCGAGACCGAAAAAATCGGTATCTGGACAAAAGCTGTGCACCTACGGTCAAATTAGCAAAACTCCGCAACTCATATAGCATCTATGAGGTAATGCACAAACTGGCCTCTGCAGATATCAGGTTCATACTTCTAAATCATTCAAAAACCTATTTTGAGGCGATACTTTATTTAGAATCATGTATTGCTTTTGCCATTTATGAGGGATATTCACCTCTTTCATTTGATTGCTCGGCTAACGATGTACTTTTACCATATTTACCTCCTTTCTTTTTTAAATTGAATTTATAAGACATTTTGATTATATATCGTGATGTAACAATGCTGCATTTTACTGACCTCCCAAATAGGATTTACATAAAACTTATTTAATACGCGCGCACTTCATTCCATGCTGTGCGAACTGCGCATATCATTTCATCCATCATTGCCTCAGGGTCCTCGGCTTTCATAATGCCGCTTGTGGTGCCGGTTGCATCTGCGCCTGATTTAATCACATTATATACATCCTTTCCGTCGGATATACCTGCTCCTTGCAGCACCTGTATTTCGGGATTTATCTTCTTTATGGCTGAGGTGGTCTCAACTACATACTTTTTATCACTGGTCTGTCCGGTTCCAATAAGCTCAGTCGGTTCCGCAGCGATAATATTGGGCGAGAAATGAGCTATTGCAACGGCCTCATCAATTGAATTGGCGCAGACGATCGAGGCCAATCCTACTTCATCCGCACGTTTAATTGCCTTGTATAGATCCGAAATGCTCATTGGTTTCTCAGCATGATTGAGCATAACACCAAAAGCTCCGGCGGCCTTTACAGCTTCCGGAAGCACCGAACCAAGTCCCCTTCCGATAGGCAACGGATCCATATGCTGAGCAAAAATGAGCAGGTTTTCGGTTTCTCGTGCCAATAGGCGGATATCCGTATACTGAGGAGTCAATATAATTTGCACATCGTATTTTTTTGATGCCTGGTCAGCAGCTTTTGCAAGCTTTAGCATTTCATCACCAAAAAGATAGGCTTTAGGACCGATCTCAAAAAATGGCGGTTTGATCTTTATACCTTTATACATATTGCTAATCTTTATTATTTGTTTTGAAGATTTTAATGAATTCGTTGAAATACATGCATCTCTATGTATTCAGCCTTTTTCCCACCGCCCCTCCCGGATGAATAAGAGAAAACTGCTCCAATTTATAGTTTGTTTGTTCCATTATAGCCACTAACATCGCATCAAAAATGGCAACTGTAGCTACAAAGCTTGCTGTAGCCATTACATTGTATTTGTCGCTTTCTTTCTCAATCTTAAGAGTGAACACCACCTGCGCTTTCTTTGCCAAGGGCGAATTTAAATTTTCGGTAATCGCGATGAGTACGGCCTCCTTCTTATTGCATACATCAATGATTGGAAGTAATTCGGTAGTTTTACCACCACGAGATACGATTATAACCGCATCTCCCTTTTTTATACAACCAAGCCCTCCGTGAATCCCTTCTGCCGGACAAAGAAATTGGGCGTTCCTTTCGATACAACATAATGAGTGCGCAAATTTCTTAGCAGCAATACCGGATGAACCGCTAGCGCATGTCACAATTTTTTGACACGTGCTTAACACCTTGACTGCTTTACCGAATTCTTCTATATTCAGGTAACCTGCAATATCGGAAATAGCCTTACTTTCAATTTCCAAGGATCCTATCGCTAATTTTAACAGTTTTTTCTTCAATGAATTATCCTTTACTTCTGACATTAAATATCATTTTTATGTTTTGTGCGCCATTTAAAATATGCTCTTGTATGATCTGGATCTGGCTTAACAACTCTTTTGCATCTTGTCCAATTCTCAATTACTTCATCCCTATTGCCATATTCTTTGGAGCCTATTGCTCCTAGCATAGCTGCGCCCAGACATGCCGACTCGTTGCACTCCGGAACAAAAAAAACCTTTCCAAGCAGGTTGGCTTTAATTTTTGCCCACAAACTGCTTTTGGCTCCTCCTCCTGCAGAGACGATCCCGCCTGCGGAAGCGGATTCTTTTAGCCTTGATATAAGTTTTAATAAACTTAATGCAGTGGATTCGAGAAGAGCCCTAACAAAATGACCATGCTGGTGGCCGGATTTGATGTTGCTAAAACCGTCCAATCCTTGAAACTTAAAGGCACAGGGCCTGGCAGTTAATCCCTGGCATCCTATTTCAACCTTGGCAGCCAGTTTCAGCAGTTCGTGAATACTCAGGCCGGAAGCATGATTTTTTTGATACCACTCCAGAGCATAGGCACCATTCTCATCGAATGCCATTTGAAAATAATGATTGTGCTCCAAACCGGCAGCAACACAACAATTAATCCGGGGGAGGTAGCTTTCCTGGTAGCCAATCCCAGCCACGACAGTACCTGTAGACTCGCACAGATTATTATTTACTAGTGATCCGGAACCAATTGCCGCAATATGGTGATCCAACCCTCCCAAATACCATGAGGCGCCAGGGTATAATCCAAGAGTTTTTGCTCCCTGCTCCGTTAAAGTGCCTGCCAATGTACCTACCCTGACCGGTGTTGATAACCGGGAAGGGTCAATGGTTAACGATTCCAATAATTCGCTCCACCATAGGCTTTGGGAAATATCGAGTAAACCAGTCATTGAAGCCGTACTCAGATCTCCGGACTTCTGACCAGTGAGCCCAAACGTCAAATAATCAGATATGGACATTATGCTTTTCACCCGCCTCCAAATTTCGGGCTGCATTTGTTGAAACCATATCATTTTTGCTATACAGAATTGCGAATTCAGGCCAAGGCCAAGGCCCGTTTTTTCCAAAAAATTACTCCCATCGTACTGGGTCCGGATTGGAATATCAATTCCCTCCGCCCTTTTGTCCGGCCAAAGGATCAATGGAGTCAACGGCTTATCGCTGCCATCAAGGAGTAAAAAACTATTGGCCTGTGAAGCGTAGGAAATCCATCTTATTTCCCGGGAAGGAATATCCGCGGTTTGAATTGCTTCTCCTATACTGTCGCGCAAGACTTTCCAAAAAACGGTTACAGGTAATTCGCAGATTGTGTTATTCTTTATTACCTTATGGACGAACTGTCGCCCGAGTCCCTTGAGTCTGCCTTGCTCATCAAATACCCCGGCTTTAAAATAGCTGGTCCCCAAGTCTATTCCCAAAAAATACCTCATAATCTACCCATTTTTAAGCAAATCAAGCGTCTCTTCTACTAAAACCTGTCCGCTTGTATAATTAAAAATTGAATTTGAAGCTTCATAGAAGCCTTTCCTGAAAGCCTCTTCCGTGACGATATACCCTTGCAATTCACCATTGGCCAGGGTAATCAGGAAAACATTCTCCAGTTTCTTTTTCACCTCAAGTGCATATTCAACAAAGATCTCCCCGGGCCAGGAGACAAAACTCCAGTCCCCGATCTTAATCACCTGTATTTCGGCAGGGAGACAAGTTTCATAGGCTGCGTCAAGAGCTTTTGACTCAGACATCTCGGATAAGTGCAGCGATTCAACCGCACCAAACCAGTCAACTTCTGCCGTACGCAATTTCCTATGGTCGCCGGAACTTTTTTTCAAAGCCTCCAGCTTTTCCATGGACTTTCTAAGGTGCATTTTCGCTTCATAAATGCTTGGGAAACACCTCTTAGGTAAATCAATATATTTCCGGTGCGAAGACAAGGTAAGGTCAGAAGAATAACTCAACTTATTCCTTTTAATTTCACTGCCGATAGCTTTAGCTATTATGCCCCCAATGCGGTGAGCTTCTTCAAACGTATTATCTTTTGCTATGTGTCTTGGGCTTTTATTCCCAGCGGCACCACTAAAATATAATATAGGGCACTCATTCATGAAATACTTCTTTTGTAGTATCTCTCTGGCAAAAGCAGGAAAATCACCGCTGATTAGTTTTGAATCTTCATGTAGTACCGTCGGATGCATACTACAAACCAATATGCAGGCAATGCATTCCTCCGTATACAATTTCCTGACCACTAAAACCGGGATTTCCATATCCGAAGGGCCTGAAGGGTTGTGCCTGTTTGTTCCCATACCTGTTCCATCTGCCACAGCGAGCCCTAATTCAGATGGAGCGGCATCTTTACGCGCATTGCAGACAGCATCTATTATTTTGCTTTCCATAATTCGGAGATATTCTTTGTCCACTTTAGGGACAACCTTATCTTTCGCACCGACAAGGCAATCGACCGTAACAGGTCCCGAATGCGTGTGCGTAGCCCCGATCATAATATTTTTTATCGGAACACCTGTTTTCTCGAATATGCCTTTGCGAATACGCGCCACTGAGGCCTTGCTTATGAAAATAATGTCGTTGGCAACAAAGACAACCTCCTCCGTACCATCCGAAATGTACAATGCCGTACTGAGCAACCAATCGTGGATGCCCGTACTTAACCTTTCCGCAAAAGGGTAACCATAGAGGAATACCGGTTTTCCAGGTGTTATGTTTGTACTGTGGGCTCCTGCTACCAACTTGATCGATTCTTTCGCCATATCTGCCATTTGAATTAAGAATTTTGTTGTCAATAACCTTTATCCCAATCAGGTTCTATGTTTTGCGCGATCGTTTCAGAGATATAGACATCCGTCGGCAAGGTTTGCAGAATAGACTCCGGAACAAGAGGTGTGACCGGGCCGTGTATCACAAGCCTGGAAATAAACCGTTGCCAGGAGGTACTTGTCCCGTGCACGGAAATAGCGTGAAGATCTACACGGTGTTTTGCATTTATTACTTCAGCAGGGCCTATTGTTGCCGCTTTTGGTGGCACTGCGGCTAAATCGCCGCTTTTTCCAAAGCTTCCATGTAAAGAATTCTGAGCAATTGTGAAGGGGCTTAATGTGCAAATCCTAGGCCCCATTCTCCTCCATTCCTCTGGCGAACCTTGAAATTCAGGAGCACCGGGCTCGATAAAAGCCAGATGACCTGTCCAGCCCGGGCCGCTGTAGCAGATATCCGCCCCACCATGATCAACAATCATTTTGCCATAACTTTTCAGGTTTTTATTGGTAAAGCCTACCATTTGCTTTTTTGACGGCCTTAACTTTTCATCAATCTCGAAATAAAAATATTTTAACATCGCATACGTAAATCCATATCTCCACTCGGCCGGGGCGACATTCCCATCCTCGTCAGCGTATTCGTCCATGGCAAAAGCATAGATGTTTCTGCAGTCGATTTTGCACGCATTTATCAGGCGCGCGACGTGACGGTATAGCGGACAGGGGTTAGGAAGCACCATAACCAGCTTCTCCCCGGCTTCCGAGGCATGTTTAATACGGGCGAACATATCGGTTATCCACAAAAAATCAAGGTCCTTATCCGGGGCAACCCTGATTTTGTATTCCGGGTTCGGGTGCTTTTCAATATCCGCTCTCTTTATGCCCCTTACCTTTTCTATGATCCTCTTATCCTTAAAAGGCACCCATTGTGACGGGCAGTATTCAAATAGACCTGCATTATTTCTCATCTGTTTATGTTTTTTAGTTTGCTGACGCGCAGAGCAATATGATCATGCTCGTACGCGTCCTAAATTTGCTCCGGTCCTACCGGTTTCATTTTGTAATTCATTTGTGTTGATCTTTTCTTTGCCAATTATCGTATTTTAAAGTAACACACCCCGCCGATCCAGGTCTGCAATACGTTTAACTGTTTATCCAGTATTACAAAATCAGCTTCATAGCCGCCTTGTAGCTTACCCTTACGATGTCCCATACCCATTATTTCGGCCGGATAAGTGCTGACCATTTTTACTGCTTCCGGCAAATCAATACCAAGCCAACGCACCGCGTTTCGCAATGCCTGGTCCATCGTCAAACCGCTTCCCGCCAGTGTATTATCCCTTACCAGTCGTGCAGGACCACCCTTATTGGCAAACGCTATTTCGCCGCTATTTCCGAACACAAAGTGTCCGGGATCCAGTCCGGCACCGATGTTGGAGTCGGAGATCAGGCAGACACGCCCGGGTCCGCCGGATTTGCATGCCAATGCCATCTTTACGGCAACAGGATCAACATGTACGCCGTCAAGGATAAAATCCACACTGACGCGCTCATCGGCCAATACGGCTTCAACCACACCGCACGGCCTTACTCCGGGGTCTTTTTCAACCGGACAAGGAAAGACATTATAAAAATGCGTAGCATGTCGAGCGCCTAACTCAATTGCGGTCCGGGTCTGTTGTACCGTTGCGGCCGTATGGGTTATAAACACGGGAGTATTATAACCGGCCATCAGTGGTATGAGTTTTTCAATACCTTCAACATCGGGAGAGACACTAAAAATGGCTTTGTATGGTTTTGCAGCTTCGATTAACGATTGAACCCGGGATATATCCGTCTCGGAGATGGCTTCATCCGATAGCGAGCCGGTTATTTTCAAAAAAGGTCCTTCCAAATGAAATCCAAGGATTTCAGCGCCTTCGGTTCTGGTACGGGAAAGCGCTTCCAAAAAAGCATTATCCTCTCCTCTGGGCCTGGGAGTCACCGTGGGTAAAAAACCAGTTACTCCATATTGCGGTAAAATGCGACAGATCTTAGAAAGATCTTCGGTTCCATGATCCACAAGGTTAAAATGTATTCCATGGATATGTAAATCAATAAATCCGGGAACAATGTACAGGTCTTTCATATCCGCGAAAGCACCCTTATAACTCGTATCGCCAAGATCTGTAATTACACCTTCTTCAATCCGGATGTTCCCTTTATGAATCCCGGCATCCGTTACAACATGCCCCCTCAGCGTTACAGGTCGTTTTCTCGTCCTCATAATTCGGCTTTTACTTCAAATCAATTCTTATTTGGTCCCCCTTTTAGTTAAGCGTACATACCTCCATCCATCAGAATATTTTCGCCGTTGACATATGCACCCGCATCAGATGCCAAAAGAACCATGAGCCCTTTAATATCGTCCTCATTGGCCATGCGCTTTAACGGAACTTTTTTACAATAATGCTCTAAGAAAGGTTGTGGCTGGTTGTTGAATAAGCCTCCGGGGCTTACACAATTCACACGTATGTTTTTGTCCGCTAATACCTTTGCCAAATAACGGGTGAGGTTAATCACTCCGGCATTGTGAAAAAAATAATCAGGCGGAGGGTGCCCCATATTGGTCCCCTCATAATTTGAGAGATCGGGCCCAAACATTCCCATCATAGAACTTATGTTTATAACGCTGCCACCTCCTCCATCGGCAATCAGGCTACACATTTCACGCGTTATATCCATCATACCTGTCGCATTTACCCGCATCGATTCTGCAAAATGTGCGATGGGGTCGTCATACCCTTTCACAGGCCTTGAAACGGCGTTATTTACAAAGACATCCAATCTTCCAAATGTTTTCATTACCTCTTTTTTAAGCAGCAACACCGAACTATGATCACTTTGGTCAACTTGCATGGCATGTACATCCAATCCCTCGGCACAAAATCTGTTGGCAACTACCTGGCTCCGGGCAATATTCCGCGAAGCAATGATTACCGTTGCCCCGGCCTCCGCAAGCCCTTCGGCGATACATTTTCCATAATTGCCCGCCCCTCCGGTTACGAGGCTAACTTTGCCCTTCAGATTCAATAAATCCTTAACATTCATCTTTTTAATCATTTAGTTCGTTCAGACTGCAAGTCAACGGCCTTTCCACCGTGCTCCAAACTTGCTTGTGCCCCGATCAGTGTGCGTATAATGTTTTCTGTCTTATCAAAGGACAACCGGGATCTGTTCTCCTCTACGGATCGGATAAATTCGATAATATTATCACGGAACATGGAATATGAATTTTTAATGTCGATCAGCCGCCATCCCTGTCGACCGAATAATGAGATCTGAAATGTCGGTACAATATCCCCGAATAGATTTAAGACTGCCCGGATCTCATTTTCAAATTCAAGGTGAACTATATCTTTGCCCGTAGTCCCGATATGTTTTACTGAAACGGGCCTGGGGTCGTCCAACAGGGCAAACAGTGCTTCCAGGAGATGGACGCCGTATTTTACCCAATCTTTTTTCCCCACCGCCACTACCAATTCAAGTTTTCCCAGTTGAGCAAGCTCCTGCTTGACAATGCGACATTCGTTTGCATAACGCATGGACGAACATGAAATGATCAGTTTTCCTTTAGCGCACTCTTCCGAAAAATAAGCGAGGTCTCCGAGGCTGATAGCAAGTGGTTTGTCGATAAAAATAGGGATGCCCGCGTCGATAAAAGGTTTGGCCATGGCCACATGGTTTTCAGGATCGTCCCTGGATAGGATAACTGCTTCGACCTGCCCGATCATGTCTTCTAAATTGCTCACAACGTGTTCGATGTTGCTGGACCTGGCAATGCTTTCCGATATCGCATGTTCTTGCGTCCAGACATGTGTTACCCTTGCGTTGCTTATACCCAGGGTGTCGCTGTTTGCTTGCAGGTAGTGCGATACAGCAGGATAACCGACCTTCGAAATCTCGTCCCCATCAAAACTACCATTGATAATTGCCGACCATGAATAAGGATGCGCATTCCCGGGGCTCATCCCGATTATACCTATTCTAATCATTTGTTTGCGATCTATGTTCATTTGACTACTTAGCTTAACCAGTTCATTTTATCCCAATAGGGCAGGTTTATAAAACCCGGGTCGGGGTAAGATAACTCCTTTGCCCTCGACAGTTTTTCACCATCCAAGTAGGTGCCGTTTGCAGCCTCAAGTGATTGATACAAATATTCCGTACGGTCGATCCCAACGAGTATCGCTGACACTTCTGAAAATGACAGTGCAAATTTCGTTGCCAAAGTTGCCAGGTCATATGGGACACCTTCTAAAAGTTCATCAAAGCAATTTATATGTGCTTCTACATCTTTTAATGCGGGATGAAGGTCTCTACCTTTTTCGCTTAAAAGTCCCTTTAATAATACTGACCTGATAAGGATGCCCACTCCTTTTTGATTTGCCAGTGAGAAAAAAGCTTCCTGCCGTTGGTCCATGAGGTTAAAAGGCAGTTGAATGACGTCCCAAATCCCGGCTTCAATAGCCCTCTTCGTCTCTTCCGGGGTATAGGTAGACACACCAGTTCCCCGAAATTTGCCTTGTTTTCTTAGCTTTAGAAATGTAGCTGAGACGGTCTCATTTCCCAATATCCCGAGGTCGGCCTGATGAAGCATAAATATATCTACGTAATCTGTTTGAAGTGCTTCAAGACTTTCATTTAGCGATGTTTCAATTATTCTATTCAGCTCCGACTCATGAGGGAGGAAGCCATCCATGTTGCGCAAGTGCTTGCATTTTGTGGCAAGAATGACTTTGCTTCGATCGTTTTTAAAAGCTTCCCCCATAATTTTTTCACTGTTACCATACATACGGGCTGTATCGAAAAAATTTATCCCCGAATCCATCGCTGAATGAAGCAGCTTAATGGCCTGTTTCTCAGATAGCATGTCGGCGGCACTTTTAACGCCGATACCATATGGCATTCCTATTTCAACTCCGCCAAAAGCAATTTCCGAAACTTCAATGCCGGTTTTGCCTAAAGATCTTTTTATCATTATTCTTTCTTGACAATTTAGATTGGTGTATTACTCGTAAACAGGGGAATTCGTGCCTTTTACCCCGGACCCCGGCCTGACTTCCACTTTCAATTTATCAAACCTGCTTACCAAACTATTGCAGTACACTTTCAGACCAATAACATCAGCGCCGGTGGAAATGAACTTATATCCCATATCAATAATTTCATCAAGATCGTCAACGTTGCATGTGGTGGCCGCAAATTTCCCATGTTTAATGGCAACCTCTGCTACGAGTTTGCGCGTTTCAATTAACTTGGGGTGACTCCACTGCCCGGGGGCTCCAATACCCTGACTAAAATCCCCGGGACCGAAAAAAAGCATATCGTAACCATCCAGGGCTGCGATGGCTTCCAGTTCTTCGAGAGGTTCGGGATCTTCTATCTGAAGAATGACAAACCGTTGCTCATTTGCCCGCCTCAAATACTCGTTAAAATCGAGTGAAGTATATGATCCATCGGCATTGCCACCGTCCACCGGACGGCGTCCGACCGGATGGAAACGGACCATATTGATCACCTTTTTAGCATCCTCAAGGTTCATAATGTGAGGAACCAGAATTCCTGTGGCATCCATCTCAAGTGGTCTTATATAATCACTGTAGCTTCCCCTGGAAACTCGCACCATAACATCTACATCATGCGCTTTGGCAGCCCAAATATTGGAAGCCAAAGAAGACCAATCATGCCCGATATGTTCCTGGTCAAGCCAGACACAATCAAATCCTGAAATGGCCACAATCTCAGATACTCTGGCATCGACCAAATTGGTTTTAAAACAACTGGCACGCTTGCCATCTCTTAATTTTTTTAAAACTTGGCTTCTTCTCATGCTTTATAATTATTGAAGTTTATGTTTATGAATCAGATAAGCCTTGGCAGCAGCTATCCTGACATCGTCATCTTTTTCTTCCTCGAATTTTCGCCCGATCAAATGGATGCTTCCTTCATCGCCTCTTGCAGCCAATACTTCAAAAACCTCATACTTTTCATATTTCTCTCCATCTAAGTAAGCAAGCAATTGTTTTTTATAGGTATTTATATCTTTACGAGGTGCGTGGAAATAAAGTGCACTTAATAAATATACACGGAACGGATGTCCCTTATCCACCTGATCCAATCTTCCCTTCATTCTGAAGTAAGCCTCCGGTGGAATACGGTTCATAAATCTCAGGGAATACGCGGCATACCGAAATTGTTTTGGACTACCAGAAGCAATGAAATCGACCAATTTGTCAAAATATGGAGGGCACCCTGAATTTGACATAACCCAACACGCCATAACCATCTGCCCTTCAGGACCTGTTTGGGCTAATTTTTCAATATCCCAGTTGGAAACAGAAAGGTTAAGTTTGCCTATGGTTTCCAGGGCTACTAATCTTTCATGCCTCGATTGTGCGATTTCAAATTGATGAAGTATTCTTTTTACCGTTATATCATATTTATGGCTACCGGTTTGATATATGCGGGCCAAAACTCTAAGTGCCCCTATCTTTTCAGCCCCATTTCCATCAAGTTCAATCCTGAAAATTTGCTCGGCATCTATCGTGTAATTATTCGAGATCAATGCTTCAGCCGCATGTATCCGGACCCAGAAATTGTTATTTGCATGTAGGGTTCGCCTCAAAAAGGACGAATACTTGTTTTCTTCAGGTTGGGCATTCCCTGGAATAATTTCGAGCAAAATTGGCAGAATAATGATAAACCTTTTTGAATATTTTTTCATTCGTTTATATTTTTTTAGGCTGCTGATGCACAGAGAAATATAATCATGCTCGTAGGTGTCCTGAATTTGCTCCGGTCGTACCGGTTTCATACCGATAACTTTCATTTTCAATAAACCGTTTAGGTACATTTTGAATTTTCAGTATCGTCCATACTCTTCTACCAGATCGTAAACCAATTTGATCCTTTTGAGCTCTGTTCCGGGAGGTACCTGGTCTCCGGCAGACTGTACCAAACGGTTACTTATTTTCCGCAAGTCAAGCCACTCCCTGACATGGGATACAAAATCCTTTTCGGCTGTTGAAGGTAGCCACATATTGGGTGATATACCTCCCATCAAAACCATATTGCTGCCTGCCTGCTCCCTCATCTCCCGGGGAGTTAAATCCCCTGTCGGACTCGGCGTACAGGCATCAGCCACATCAATGCCCGTTTCTGCGATAATTTCAAGTATACCGTTAAGCATCCCATCTATGTGCGTGGATGCTGTCTTTCCCGCCTTATGCAACTTCGCTGCAATCATCTTATAATGGTTGAAGCTATACGTCCTGAATATATCCGGGGATTGTATATCGCTTGAAAGATTATCCGTAAAGAAAATATGTGGAGCCGGGGATTGGCAATATAAATCCACCAACTCAAGATGTTTTTTGTTGTACGTATCGATATACCTGTTTATCAGGTCAGGCGCCTCACCATAAATAGCATATATGGTATTTTGTATTCCCATATAATATGATATAAGCGATCCCAGACCGGTATAGCCTATACTGGGAAACCCAAGCCCAACATCACCTCCTATTTTTTCAATGGTCTCCCAGCGCTCATGTTTGGGAGTGAATCCTCTATTTTCGATAGCGTATAACAATATTTTCAGATCCCCTGAATTCTCTACCATCAACTTCGATATATCCCAAGAAAAACTCAAAGGATTCCATCTCCTCTCCATAGATACTTCCCCAAGTGGTGTCTTGAATTTTTCGACAGCTACTCCGCCGGTTGTGATCCGCTCCCTTTCAACGCCTCCCGTATAATATTCGTCGTGTAGTGCTCCAACCTCTATATACCAGCCTGCCTTAACTTCTTTATGCAGCCCGATCATCTCATCCGTACAATTATTTATATTGAACAAATCCCATTGTTCACCGCTTTCCGCCCTGAGCCAATGTCCCAGATCAGCAAACCAGGGAACCCTGTCAGGAGCCTCCCCTTTTAATACTTTCAATAACCGTTCTCTTTCTGTCATACAAACAAGTCTTCCAATTTTCGATTTACTTTTGTGTACGTTTTACCATGTAAAGCATCATCGTGCAGATCACAATGATCAATGCTGTAAATTGGTACACTTTGCCAAGGTTTATTTGTGAATCACGCAGGATGCCTGCCGCATATATCCCAAGTCCGCCGATCATGGTTGCGAACATATTTAATATTCCATATCCGGTTGCGCGATAACGCGAATCGGCTACCATACACAATATTGGCATTAGGTTTGTTTCGACAAACATTCGCGTGAGGGCATAAAGCATAAAAAATACAATGGCCAACGGGAGCACCGTAGTGATGCTTGCCATAAAAATACAGGGCGCTGCTATAACAAGGCCAATGATGGGAACCAGTATCCGTGCATGCGGGTTAAACCGGCTCCACCGATCTGCCCAAAAACCTCCTATTAACAAACCAAAAATTGAGGCAGGGTATAAATAGCCGGTAGCATAAAAACCTGCCAACCCCTGAGAAAGGCTAAACTGTTCCTTATAATAGGTCGGAAGCCAGCCCATCACCAGCCAGCCCACGACACCAATTAAGCCCCAGAAAATAAGTATAATAATAAAAGGCGCTCTGCCAAACAGATCTTTGACCGCCATTAGGAAATTAATCTTATGCTCTGCTTTTCCCATATGTGAATGATTTCCTGCAGCAGGAGCATCCCGAAGTGTAAATACAAGCACCGGTGCATAAAGTATCCCGACGATGCCAAAAACACTGAATACAAAGCTCCAGTTATATTCTTCAGCCATCCACCCCCCGATAAAGCCCAAACTTTGCCCTACCATGACTCCCGCAATATGGATGCCTGTGGCTAATGAACGGGTGGAGCCCTTGTGGTAATCCACGATCAGAGCAAGGGCAGCCGGGATATAGCATGCCTCACTTATCCCCATCAAAGCACGTGTTGCCAATAACTCTTCAAATGTCCTTGCATAGGCTGTTAACCAGGTTACTGCCGACCATAAAAACAGGCTCCCGATAATGACTTTGCTCCGACTGATTCGGTCTGCCAGGAAGCCGGCAAAGGGGCTGAGCAACCCGTAAACCCACAAGAATATGGATGTAAGCAAGCCAAATTGGGCGTCGGACATTGGTATTTCCTCAACGATCGAACTACGCATTGTGGTAATCATAGTACGATCGAGGTAATTCAGAGCGCCGACAATAAAGAGCAAAGTGACGACAAACCAAGCACCCTTGGGCAATTCGGATGTTACCGCAACTTGTGAGTTATCAGGCATTTATTTTTTATTTAAAAGGATGTGTATTTTTAACCGTAAGGCCGATTCCGATTATTCGCCAATCTCCAGGATTGTGCCTGCTATGTGCCGCGTGCCGCCTTCAACATTAAAATAATAGGTTACCAAAACGCGGTTGTTGCTGAGCAGCACCGACCACGGATAGCCGAGGTCGCCGTTACTGCCATCATCGCGCAAAACAATTTCTGGGGCAGTGGCAAAATCAGTACATTCCGGATTCAAAATCCGCGCGCGGATCCCATAGGGTTTGTGGCGGTAGCCATAGGTAAGCAGCACACTGTTGTCCGGCAGCCGCAATGCGTGCAAGGGATGCCCTTTGAAACCCATACCCTGCCATTTTTGGAAGGATTTACCCCCATCTATAGAACGGGCAATACAGGCCTGGTCGTCAAAATATGCAGTTCGCAAGAATGCTACAATATCTCCTTTAGGGGTTTCGTATACGGAAGTTTCATTAAACACCACCTCATCATCCACAGCGACCGGACAGGAATACTGCCAGGTAAATCCTTTATCATCGGAAACCAGTAAATGGTTCGATGTCTTCCTTGATCGCGAATCGGAATCTGTCGCCGCAACCACCCAAAAAATCCTACCGTTCTTTCCTTCACACATTGCACCTCGGTTATAGGCGGGCAAAGGGTCTCCCATGGCATTAAAATTGATCTCAGGCGCTATATGGGGAGGGTAGATAGGTCCTTGCCACGTTTTACCGCTATCGACAGACCTTATCAAATACCCACCTAATGCTATCGCTCCACCGGCAATGAAGTAAGGTTTTTTAAGCTTTTCGACGCCGTCTTCAGATAGGAAAGCCCACCCGTAGCTTGTACAAAGCGTTGTTCCGTCACGCAATTGCAATAAGCAGGGGTCCTGCGAGCCGCCAAACGGGTGCGCATAAATCAGCTCAGGTTCTTCCGTCCATACCTCTCCATCGTTTGAACGCACCATCACAAGGTAAGCGTTCGGATCGACATGGATGGTTCTTTTCTCCCCGAATATTTTACGCTCAGGCGCCCTCCTGAAAGCTAAATGAAATTCCCCGTCAGTGTTTTTGACCACGGATGGGAAAGACGCATAAAAACTGGAATCTTTATAAATAACTATATCCCTGACCTTGCGTACTACAGGCACATTCTCAGAATTGCCGGGATTACTTAGTCCGCGCCCCATTGAGGCGTACGTCGAACAACCAAGATTAAAAAATGCACCCACTGATAGAGTGAGTCCCAATACTACAGTAAAAAGTGAGTTTTTAATTCTATTCATTTTCCTATCTCCTTATATTTTCTCTATTTTCCTTTGCATTAAAATTCATACGATTAGGTTGCCCAGGTTTTATGGGCTCTAAATCTGAAATCCGTTAGTCTTCATAAGCCGGTTTTGCGATTCACATCTTCCACCAAGCTAAACGAACCGGTCCAATCTTTCCTCAGTATTTGTTAAGTGTTACTTTAACGACGACCAAGTTCGAACACAACGTATTACGTTGAGTCTGAATAAAAACCGGTTACCTCGAAAAAATGCGATATTAGTATGTGTAGCCTGGATTTTGTACGACTTTATTTTCTAAACTTAATATCTCGTTTGAAATGGGCCATACCGAAAGATGTTCCGGATCTTCTTTATCCTGAAGAGATGGCAGCATTTCTATCGCTTTTCCAAATCGCAATAAGTCCCACCACCTCTTACCTTCAAAGGCCAACTCCCGTAGCCTTTCTTCTAAAATTTCCGCATCGTTATTTTCCTGTGAGCTGGGAACAAAGACATAGCTTTCGTAGTTACTCCCGTAGGCTCGTTGCCTTATCCGGTTCATTTCAATTGACGGATCTTGCCCTAAAGCATTTTTCGCCTC
The DNA here is from genome assembly GCA_022360055.1 of Cytophagales bacterium. GTDB lineage: Bacteria > Bacteroidota > Bacteroidia > Cytophagales > Cyclobacteriaceae > JAAUQL01. Next base: position 18,744 of record JAKSDO010000286.1, read on the forward strand.
GGCCTTCATCAACAAAATATCTGCGTATCTGTACAAGATTATATCATCCAAAAAAAGCCGGGTCCCTGCGGATATTAACCCGTTCCCTTTCAAAACAATCGTGGTATAATAATCCGAAGGGTTACCTTGATCGTCTGTTGTGTATATCTCGAAATAGGAAGCATTTTTTCTGGAGTCATCTTCCGTGAATAATGACTTCAGATAATCTGTCGGGACAACAATATTGTTGCTTGAACCTACCGGGCCGATAATATCTTTTGTTGCCTGATTTATATTCGAAGGAACAGCGCTCGACCTTAAATACATACTTTTAAAATAATTTCCACCTGCCTCATCCTCTTTAAATCTTACCGCCATCACCAGCTCTTTGTTCCCTTTATTTGAGTAATCGAAAATGCTTTCGTAATTATCGAGGAGCATTACGTCCGTATTCTCAATTTCGGTTATCGAATTTAAAGCGGCTTGAATATCTGAATTTCCACCCTGAAGCCTTTTTCCTGTCCAGAGGTAAACATCTGCTTTCAGGGCATGAGTTGCAGGTCTTGACCAGAAATTCCTACCGGACGGATATTCATCGTTTGGAAACAACTGAAGGGCCTTGTCAAGATCATCTTTTATAAGATCAAATACCTCTGCCTGAGGCGACCTTTCCTTTTGCGTCGTTTCGGCATCAAAACCTTCGGAAGGTTCCGTACGCAAAATCAAGTCCCCCCAGGTTTTTGTCATTACGAAATAAGTAAAGGCGCGCATTGAATAGGCCTGAGCCAGCATGTTGTTCTTTTTATCTTCCGAGCTGAATTCGATTTTTGGAACATACTTTATCACCAGATTCGCACTGTTCACTACCTGATAAAAACTATACCAGTTGGGACCTGCATCGGATGGGTTCAGTGTATTATTATAATATTTCGCCCATCCACCTTCTCCTACCGTACCTAAGGTAAGCACATCACTTCTCGCCTCCCCTAAAATATATAAGTTCGTGGTAGCAATATCCCGCATATATACATACATTCCAATGAGACCTCCCTGAGCATCATCTTCTGTTTTCCAATAGGAATCAGCAGTAATAACACTCGTAGGATCAACATCTATCAGATCGGAACAAGAGTTAGAGAGTATCAACATCCCTAGTGCTATAATTACTAATCTCAATTTTTCCATTTTGAACTGTTTTGTTTTTTAAAATGTAATGTTAAGACCCAAAATCAAATTTCGCGGCACCGGATATCTTCCATAATCCTGCCCTCCGTATTCGGGATTCAAACCTTTAAATTTTGTGAAGTAGTGCAAGTTATTACCAGTAACATTCAGGCGAGCTCTGCTGATTTTGGCAAATGATAAAACCGGCCTTGGCAAATCATAACTAAGCGTAACTTCACGAATTGCCAAAAAATCGCCTGATTCATAATACTGCTGACCCGTCCGTGCAGGATAAATATTGTATTGCGCCCTTGTACTTTCCCAATCGTAACGGGGAAGATGAGTTACATCTCCTTGGTTTTGCCAGGCGTGCTCTACCATTTCCTGCGTGAGATTCATGTTTAATTTCCATTGCCCGTTCATGAATGCCCTGGTAAAATTGTATATCGTATGACCAAGGGTATAATCCATCCTGATTGAAAGCGCAAGATTCTTATAAGTAAGCGTATTGGTGATTCCTCCGGTCCAATCCGGGTGCTCGTTACCTACATAAACTTTGTCTCTGCTGTCGATTTCTCCATTCCCATCTATATCTGCCCAAATAACATCACCTCCAAATTTCACATCTTTAACTCTTGCAATATTGTCATATGGAGCATTTTTAGCATCTTCATCCGTAGCGTAAACACCTATGTTTTTATATTCGTAATAGTTTCCCAATGTTCCTCCTTCCTGTAAACCTCCGAGCCACCTATAGTCATTGACGGACGGATCCCAAACATAATATCCTCCAATCCTGTTATGCTCTGTTCCGTTTGGCGGGAGTTTTAGAATTTTATTTTTAACATATGATGCATTGAACGCAAAATCCCACTGAAATTCAGAAGTAGGTTTTAAAATCCTAAAACTTAACTCGAGATCCATACCTTTATTCTCAAGGCTACCTAAATTGGTGAGTACACTACTAAATCCTGTGGAAGGAGGGAGCGCAAATGTCGTAATCAAATTGTCTGTAACTCTGCGATACACATCAAATAAAATTTTGATTCTGCTGCCGAACATTCCAATGTCCGTCCCAAAATTCAAAGTCTTTGATCTTTCCCATTTTAACTCGGTATTGGGAATAACGGTATTTTGGACGCCGGATAAGCCCGAATAGATTTTTCCCACACTATACGAACCCTGTGCAGTAAAATCGCCCAATCCGCTAACATTCCCGTTTACGCCATAACTTCCTCTGATTTTAACCTTAAGTAGATCCTCTGTAATGTTTTCCCAGAATTTTTCATGATGCAAATTCCACCCCAAAGATATCCCGGGGAAGGTCCCCCATTTGTAATTAGCCCCCAAATTGGATGCTCCGTCATATCTTATATTTAAAGACAATAAGTATCTGTAGTCGTAATTGTAATTTACTCTGCCAAAATAGCCGAAAATGACCTGATCACTTACAGTACTGCTGACTTTTCTGGGTGTTGCCGAAGCATTAAGCGTTGGGATCAAGTCCGAAGAGGCATCGCGTCCGGAGGCATAAAACCTCGAATTCTTTCTTCCGTAATAAGAAAACCCGGCTTTTGCATCTAAATTGTGCGAAGAAAAACTTTTCTTGTAAGAAAAAACCCCGTCATACTGTCTCTGCAACCACTTTGAAACTGAAAAGACAGCATCCCGTCTGGTTACTAATTTACCGGGACCATTAAGATACGAAGGCTGAAAGGTTTGGCGATCATTGACTATGTTATATACCGATATCTGAGGTTCGAAAATAAGATCGGGCAACAATTCCCAATTTGCACCTAACAATAATGTAAGTTCTTCATTGCTGCTTTCGACTTCTGTGGTCGTAACGCGATACTCGGGATTTGCTTCGGACCATGACTGCCCAGGAGCAAGCGTCCCATCTTCAAACCTGTATTTTGCCGTAGGAGGTAATGTAATTGCTCTGGCAAATACATGTACGTCGCTACCCACGCCATTTTGTTCATCTTTTGAAAAATTCGTGCGGCTGAATACATTCAATCTTTCATTTACTTTTAAATTTCCGTTTAAATTCAGTGAATATCTTTTCTTTCCGCTATTTAGAGCAATTCCCTGGTTATCCAAATATCCCAGGCTTGCACCAAATACAGCATTCTTCTTACCCCCCTGTACAGACAGATAATGATTTTGAGACACAGCGGTTCGGAATAACACATCCTGCCAATCCGTTCCTTTAAATATGATAGTTTTGGAAGGGTCTACCGGGTCGGGCATGCTTTCCCATCCTTCTGCTAATTTATGTTCATTTTCAGGAGTTAAATATTGAGTGGTATAAGCCGTATTATTTGTCAGATCATTTCCAGTACCAAATCCCGAAGGACCTGTTAACCTAAAGGATGCATCCGGATAAATATCCCTGACAATCATGGCTTTTCGTGCAAAAGTTAAATAATCCCTGGCCGATGCCAGATCATATAATTTAGTGGGTTTGGAAATAGATAAATCATATGAATAATTTGTTGTTATTTGATCTGGTTTCCCTGATTTTGTTGTTATAACCACTACTCCATTTGATCCCCGCGCTCCATAAATGGCTGAAGAAGCAGCATCTTTAAGTACTTGTACGGATTCAATATCATCCGCGACAATATTATTCATCTGGGAACGGACTACGCCATCAACAACATATAATGGTTTAGCTCCATTAGGATTATTTATCGATGTTCCTCCACGAACTATAATTCTTGGCTCTGCCCCGGGTTGCCCTGACAAGATTTGTACTCTAACCCCGGACAAAGCGCCCTGGAGCGCCGATGCCGTATTGGCGTAAGGAATATTTTCCAATACCTTATTATCCATTTTGCTCACAGAGGTGGTGATCGTTTCCCTGGATTGAGCCCCATAACCGATCACCACCAGTTCTTTCAACGTCTGGATATCCGGGCTCATCTGCATATCGATCACGGTCCGGGTACCAACCACAATTTCCTCCCTAAGAAAACCTACCGA
>JAKSDO010000184.1 GCA_022360055.1 Cytophagales bacterium
ATGGCTTCGATCGTAGCTGCCTCGGTGGGATCGGGAGCGATCAGTGAAGCTCCCCGGATAGCAGAGGGGATCCGGGAGACGTTGGGCGCAGGCCAGGCGGGGTTGACTTCAAAGGACAACAGCATCCCGAAGGCTTATATCAACTATATGTTCTTTGATAAGGAGCACAAGTTTAAGAAAGGGGGCTTCAAACAGGTGAGCGAGGCTGCGTCGGGCAATTTTGAAGAGCTCAGGTTGGAATATGTACCGGAGGAAGAGGGCACGTTGATGATCTACACGGCGAACCAGACCAATGAGAACCTGGATGTATACATGGACGACATGATGGTGATGCACACCGAAGGCCCGATCGTCAGGGCGGATGACTACTATCCTCTTGATTCCTGTTTGTCGGGACTTAAATGATTGAAAATGTTGAATTCCTGGCGTCAAGTCAAGCATGAATTGTCCGGCCAAATCCTGTATTTCATCGTTAGAAAATATTCACAGCACTATGCTCCTGTTTTTTTGCCATGACTGCATGAAAATTACGACGGCTTGATCGAACTTTCACACTTGACCCGACACTAGGATTATTTATTTTGTTTCTTCAATCTTTAACGTACAATTTTATGGAATATAAAATTGGTTTACCAATCCAAATAGTTACTTTTGCCGTATTAAAAAGTCCAAATGGGTAATTTCCTCTTTTGATTTCACAATCGTTCACTTTCCGTTATTCATATTGTCAGAATAAATGTTACCAGGATAATTACGAGCAATTAATCGGAACAAGAGATTTTATATTAAATCAATTATTTTAAAAATTACAATGCAAGGAACAGTAAAATTCTTCAATGAATCCAAAGGATATGGATTCATTAAGCCAGATGACTCAAGTAAAGACATTTTTGTACATTCTTCAGGTTTGGTTGATGATATTCGTGAAAATGATCGAGTTGAATATGATTCCGAGATGGGACAAAAAGGCATGAATGCCGTGAATGTAAAACGAATTGAATAATTTGTTGCTTTAAGTGGATAATTGAAAAATGCCAGACGGTATTTTCTGTTATTCAGCCAAAGTCACTTTTATAGCGATAGGGCCCTTTGGCCCTTTTGCTGTTTCAAATGTTACTTTATCATGTTCCTTTATCGGATTCATGAGGCTATCTTGATGAACAAAGATACTTTTTTTCGACATAAGGTCTTTGATAAATCCATAACCCTTTCCTTCATTATAAAAAGTCACTTCCCCATTTCTTATGGGATTGATTTTGTTTTCAGAACCTTTATTCCTGGCTCCGATCAATATATCACCTTCATTAATTTCTTCTTTATTGTCCGGGTCAGGCGGCTCAGAAATTATATTGCCATACTCATCGGTATATGCGATCATATCTTCAAAAGACTTACTGGCATTAGCTTTGCGATCTTCCCTTCGTTTTTCTTTTTCTTTTCTTCTTTGAAGTTTCCTTTTCTCTTTTTCTTTTTTGCTGAAAGTCACTTTTGATTTAGCCATGGCTATTTTATTAATTGGACAATCTCCCTTTTGAATTAATTATGGGATAGCGGGGCTATCGATGATCAACACAGTGGGTTTTCAAAGGTAGCCAATTAAATCTAGGATTAAGAGTTTTAGGCCATCTATTTTGGTCGAGGCTTTGCAACTGGCAAGGATGCGATGGCTTTCATCACGTATTTAAATTCCCTGATGAAAGCATTTTATTCGACAGAAACTTAAAACGGATGGATTTTTTCAGGTATTGATAGTAATAATTCACGGATTCACCAGTAATAACTATTGCTATTTGCCCTTGAAACTCATAAAATAATCCGGCATTTTTACAAAAATAATTTTATCATAAACCCAGAAGCATGAGAAAATTCATATTCGTACTTTCGTTTATAGCATTTGTGTCTTCCGAAACATTAGCAGAGGATGGTTGGAGATCACTATTTAATGGGGAGGATTTCAGCGGTTGGAAACAACTGAACGGAAAAGCCAGATATCGCGTTGAAGGAGATCAGATCGTTGGTGTCTCCATATTAAATACACCGAACAGTTTTATGTGTACGGAAGAGACCTTTGGTGATTTTATACTTGAGGTGGAGGTAAAGGTAGATCCGAGATTAAATTCCGGGATTCAGTTCAGGAGCCAGAGCAAAGCACATTATAGAGATGGCAGGGTCCATGGCTATCAGGCGGAGATTGATCCCAGCCCAAGGGCATATAGCGGGGGTATTTACGATGAAGCCAGGAGGGGGTGGCTGTATGCATTGGCCGAAAATCCAAGAGGAAGGGCGGCTTTTGTGAATGGCGCCTGGAACAGGTACAGGATTGAGGCGATTGGCAATTCATTGCGCGTCTGGATCAATGGAATAAACTGCTCGAATGTTCATGACGATACGGATACTGAAGGGTTTATTGGCTTGCAGGTGCATGGCATTGGGAATAATAAGGATAAAGAGGGGGCGGAGGTTCGCTGGAGAAATATTAGAATTAAAACCTCCGGCCTGGAGAAGGAGCGTTGGCCGATGGACCCGAGCGTAAGAGAGATCAATCATGTTCCAAATACGCTCTCGGAGTATGAAAAAAGAAAAGGCTGGCGATTGCTTTGGGACGGTAAGACAACGGATGGGTGGCGTAGTGCAACTTCGAATGAATTCCCGGAGAACGGATGGAAAATCGAGGATGGGGTGTTAACTGTTCTCGAATCCGGTGGAGCAGCGTCGGCCCGGGGCGGGGATATCGTTACCAGAGAAACGTTTAGCCGGTTTGAGCTGATTGTCGATTTCAAAATTACCGAGGGAGCCAACAGCGGGATTAAATATTTTGTGGATCCGGAACTTAATAAGGGAACCGGATCAGCCATTGGATTGGAGTACCAGATTTTGGATGACAAGAAACATGTGGATGCAAATCGCGGTATTGAAGGAAACCGAACGGTCGCTTCGTTGTACGACATGATACGTGCAGAGAATTTGTCTTTGCCCGGAGGAGGAAAGGGATTCCGTGGCGCGGACCGGTGGAACAGGGCCAGAATAATTGTGAAGGATGCTCGCGTTGAGCACTGGCTCAATGAAAACAAAGTTGTGGAATACGAACGGGGGAGCCAGATATTCAGGGCTTTGGTTGCATATTCAAAATATAAAAAGTGGGAAAACTTCGGCCAGGGCCCGGCGGGACATATACTGCTCCAGGACCACGGCAATACCGTGCATTTCAGGAATGTAAAGATTCGGGAGTTTTAATTGTCCTGCATCAACATATTCAGGTTTTGAAACGTTTAATATCCGCCGTCCGGCACTTGATTCGGAATCCGATCAACTTTACCCAACGGATTGTGAAATTCGAAAGTAAAGTCGACATAACCGTACGGTACGAGCCACAAAGAATTAGTTTGTTTAACTTTATAAAATGGAAAAGCTTATTCAACTCATTTTAATCGGCCTGGCTCCGATGTATTCATTTTCGCAATCCCTAACGGTTGAAAAAACAAATGAGGGGGCATGGATTAAAGAAAACGGAGAAAAAGTACTCTTTTACCAGGCGAAGTCAAAAGCAATTGGCGGTAAATATGCCCGGGCAAATTACGTGCATCCGCTTTACAATGTTGATGGTTTTGAGTTGACGGAGGATTTCCCGAAAGATCACTTGCATCACCGCGGTATTTTCTGGACCTGGCACCAGGTAATCGTTGGCGGTGAACCTATCGGCGATGCCTGGGAATGCAAAGATTTTATTTGGGATGTAATGGAATTTAACAAGTCCGGAAGTCGTAAAAATTCCGTGACCATGAATGCCAGGACGCTCTGGAAATCTCCTGTATGGAAGGATGCGGATGGAAACCCGAAACCATTGGCAGAAGAATATTCGGAGATAACCGTTTATCAAAAGATGGATAACTACCGCGTAATCGACTTCCGAATATCCCTGCGGGCCCTGGAAGAAGATCTGAAAATCGGGGGATCCGACGACCATAAAGGATATGGAGGGTTTTCCGTGCGAATGAAAATGCCAAAGGATATAAAGTTTACATCGGTCGATGGCGAGGTAGAGCCTAAGACCGAACAGGTTCGCGCGGGTCCATGGATGAATGTATCGGGCAGACTGGCTTCAAACAATGGACATGGAGGGGTAGTTATGATCAATCATCCGGATAATCCGATGTTTCCGGAAAAGTGGATCCTCCGCAAAAAGGGCAGTATGCAAAACCCGGTATATCCCGGTCGACATCCCGTATCCGTTTCTGCGGAAGACCCGACGGTATTGAAGTACCGGATGGTGGTTTATACCGGAGAAATGATGCAAAAATCCATAGAGGAGATCGTCAGGGATTTTCGTTGATTTACGTAATCTGTGATCCAAGTTTCAATTTGGATGCCGCACTTGCGAAAAGGAATATTGATAAGTTTATCCAAAGAAATGTAAATCCGGAAATCTCCGGGTGTTTGGCGCTCGTTATAATGGATTACTTCACCCTCCTTACTGCCAGGGCGCCTCAGGAGTTTTTAGGATTATCTATAAAGAACCGGAACCTTTACACCGTCGTACATCTATGTTTGTCAAACATTGCGCAATTATTTGCCCGCCTTTGAGTTTCCCGCCCTAAAAGCGCCTCGAAACGTGTCAAGTCCTTTCGAAGTTTTTCGCGAGCGGGCCGAGCTCGGGATGATATGGAATTTTCTTTCTTTTTCCCTGTCTTCTCCCGGGACAGGAGTATTTTGATGGGGTTTGAATTTATTGAAGAGTCATCGCTTTGAATTGATAAATTTTGTCGATTTTTAGAACCGGCGCAAATTCTTATACAGAGTCTGATTCGGAAATGGCATCAAACCCCTGGTTTAAGTCATTTGAGTGAAACAATTTGTGTAATTATCTCATGGATTCCATGTAATCTGTGCTCGGGGAATATGATCATGCGGTTGTTTTATTGATAACCTCTCGGATACATATAAAAAATTGTTTTGACTGAATTTAACCGATATTCATATATTTGACATCATATTAGTCCCATGCTCAAAAACATCCACATTTACGAACTTCCGAAAGGCAACGAAGATATTGCCTTTCATGTATATGAGGTAAAAGGAAAAATCATACAAAACCGCGAATATCCGCACAGAACGGAACAGCCGCACCGTCATGCTTATTACGAGATCTGCATTTTTATCAATGGGGCCGGCTCGCACATGATCGATTTCAAAACATTTGATATCCGAAGTCACAGCATCCATTTCCTCACACCGGGCCAGGTTCATCGAATCTCCAGGGAAGAGAATTACCATGGGTTTTTATTGGTTTTTTCCCGTGAGTTTTACTCATTGGGTATCCAGGATGAAGATTTGCTGATGACACTCCCGTTTTTCAATAACAACACCACCGAACCAATATTAAATCTGGATGAGGAGGAATTTGTCGAAGTCCTGGATATCATAGAACATCTGAGAAGAGATTATAAAAGAGATAATGAAATTCGGGAAGATGTTTTAAGAAGTTATTTGCATATTTTTTTATTAAAATGTAGATATTTTTTTAATAAGAAACATTTCGATAAGGATATCATTAATGATCCGACTTTTCTAAAAGTGAATAAATTCAGAGAATTGGTTGAAAAAAAATTCAGGGAGATTCACCTTGTGAAAGAATATGCGGACTTACTCAATGAAAGTCCGGCACATTTGAATAAAGTGGTGAAAGCGATCACAGGTGAAAATGCGAGCGAATTCATTATCAAACGGATTGTCCTGGAGGCAAAGCGGCTGCTCATTTATACCGATCTATCCAACAAGGAGATCTCTTTCAAGATGAACTATGATGATCCATCCTACTTCTCGAGACTTTTTAGAAAAAAAGTCGGGACAAGTCCTTCGGAATTCAGATCCCAAATGAAGCAAAAGTACCAGTAATAGGGGAATTAATCCAAATGCGATTTTTTTATTATCAAGTAGCTTTGAAACGTTGGTAATAGCTTGGTATGCAGCTTCATTGCAATCCCAGCCGTAGATACGGACGGTGAAGGAGGAAGATATTTGCCAATTGGATGGAGATGCCTGTCTGCCGATGAGGCCGGCGTCCCTGAATCCTTCGAATGATCAAGTTACTGGCTTGTAATGACAGCGCACCAAATTCTTTTCCGTAAAATAGAACCATGATCAAAATTGATAAAAACCTGAAACCTGTCGATCTCAAGGGTAAGCTGAAGAAATTCTGGGAATTGTCCGGAGAGAAAGTGAAGTTAATCGAAAAAGAGTATGACCATAGCCTGGGGTCTCCTGTGTTTACCGTAAACGGTAAATATTCCACCCGCGGTTGGACTGAATGGACTCAGGGATTCGAATTTGGTTCCGCTATTCTGCAATATGATGTCGACGGAGAGGAATCTTTCCTGGAGTTTGGAAGGAAGCGTACGATTCGGGATATGGCAACACATGTCAGCCATATCGGTGTCCATGATCATGGATTTAATAACATTTCCACTTATGGCAATTTGCTTCGATTGATGAAAGAAGGAAAGATCCCTTTTAATGAATGGGAGAAAAACTTCTATGAACTTGCCCTGAAAGTGTCGGGGGCTGTGCAGGCAAGTCGATGGACAAATACGATTGACGGCGGTTTTATTTATTCTTTCAATGGTCCGCACTCGCTTTTTGTCGACACCATACGTTCTTGCAGGATTTTGATGCTTAGCCATGCCCTGGGGCATATTTTACAGTCCGATAATGATACGAGAATAAATTTGTTGGGCAGGGCCATCGCACATATGAAGGCTACGGCAGATCATTGTGTGTACTATGGCGACGGACGGGATTATTATGACGTCCGGGGACGCACTGTTCACGAGTGTATATTCAATACCAATGACGGGAATTTCCGTTGCCCGAATGCGCAACAAGGCTATACGGGCCGGTCGACCTGGACCCGTGGATTAGCCTGGGCTATGTGTGGCTTTGCAGAGGAGCTGGAATTTCTGGCTACCTTGGGCGATGTGGAGCTGGAAGCTTTTGGAGGTAGGAGCGCATTGGAGGAATTCATGCTTAAGGCGGCTACGGCATCTTGTGATTTCTTTATAGAACACACTCCGATTGATGGTATTCCGTACTGGGATACGGGAGCGCCTATGCTTCATAAACTGGGCAATTATCTTGACAGGCAAGCTGACCCGTACAATGATTTCGAACCGGTCGATAGCTCAGCGGCAGCCATTGGGGCCCAGGGGCTTCTAAGACTGGGCAATTATCTTAAGGATAAGGATTCAAAGGCAGCGGATACGTATTATCAGGCTGGGCTGACGGTTTTAAATACGCTTTTTGATGAGCCCTATTTAAGCACCGAGCCCACCCACCAGGGATTGATTCTTCACTCCATCTACCATCAACCCAATGGTTGGGATCATGTACCTGCCGGATCAAAGATTGCCAATAGTGAATCGAGCATGTGGGGAGATTATCATGCGCGGGAAGCAGCTCTTTATCTTCAAAAGATCATTGACAATGATGCGTATTATACTTTTTTTAATTGTGTGAAATAATGGCAAAACAGCTCCACGATTTATCAAAACTCTGTGTACATACCATAACTACCAAGCCATGGGCGGTAGAAAAGTCTGCCGAGGAATTTGGCAGAGCCGGAATCGGAGGGATATCCGTTTGGCGCGATGCCCTGGAAGGTAGAGATATTGCCAGAACAGGGGAAATGATCCGGGCCAACGGGCTGGAGGTAGTAAGCCTGGTGAGAGGCGGCTTTTTTCCGTCAATCGATTCGACGAAGCGCAATGAAGCCATTGAAGATAACCGGAGAGCAATCGATGAAGCCGAAGCACTTGGCAGCCCGATGGTGGTGCTCGTCTGTGGCGCCGAACCGAGGATCCCGTTGGATCATTCCCGCAATCAGATACGTTCCGGAATTGAGGCGATATTACCATATGCCGAGCAAGCGAATGTGAAGCTGGCCATTGAGCCCCTGCACCCAATGTATGCAGATACGAGGTCCGGTATAAATACAATGGAGCAGGCCAATGAAATGGCCGAGTATTTTCAATCCGATTATGTGGGGGTGGCTATTGATGTCTATCACGTATGGTGGGATCCTCATCTGGAAATGGAAATTTATCGATGCGGTGAAAACGACAACTTGTTCGCTTTTCATATATGCGATTGGTTGAGCCCGACAGTTGATATGCTGAATGACAGGGGCCTGATGGGAGATGGTTGCATTGACGTGAGGCAAATACGGGGATGGGTGGAAAATACCGGCTTCGATGGTGTTAACGAAGTTGAGATATTTTCTGCCAAAT
>JAKSDO010000171.1 GCA_022360055.1 Cytophagales bacterium
AATCTGTAAATCAAATAAATACACAAGACCACGTCATTCAAATTTGTGCATTTTGAAAAAAGGTTAGGACTCGAAATGACGCTTTTTACTTAACACTACATTGCAGCATGAAAGGTTTCCCTGATACAAACAATACGCGAGGAGGTTGTTAAAATTTTACGAACGCTTCAAATGGCATCCGTACGACCAGGGGAGGATGCTTTATGGTACGCAATAGTTATACGAGGGTTAAGATTATAAGATACCGGTTTTTACCCCTGATAACAAGCCTGTCAGTTGCGGTGCAGGCATTCCATTTACCATCTAATTCGTAGTCCCGTTAATCGTCTCCATTAACTCATCAACGGTGTACCCTTCCCCGCTTTTATTCAATGTAGAATAATCGACTTTGGCGCGCAGCGCTTTCAATCCGGTAATTCCTTGGAGATCTTCAAGTTCCAGGTCTTCAAATTCTTTTTGAACAAGCCCCTTGTGATGGAGATATCTTAAATATTTCGCGTAGTCTCGTGCATCTTTTTCCTGTGAATAAATAATCGCAATATGACCGGGTTGGGTAATCCGTTCCTTCGTTCCTTTGATGTGAGCCTTATCCACTCGTTTTTTAATAATTTCATAACGCGCATTATAAGCTCCTTCCACGTCAAATCGCTTTTCATCCATTCTAAAATGGACTGCCAGAGGAGTGCTGTAGACCAGAATCAGCGAAGCCACTTCGATCGCTGTTTCCAATTCCTCCCGAATGGATTTGAACTCGAGTTCCATTTGGCACATGACGATCAATTGCCACAGCCGCAGATTCTGAAGGTAGATCGGATCAAATTGCACCTTGTTTGAAATAGATTCTCCTACGTAGATGTTGTACTCGATCCCATCGGTTTTGTATCGTTCGAAATAATGCGGAAAGATGCGCTGAGCTTCAATTTGTTTATTATCAATGAAGTCTGCCAACCGGTGATTCAACGTATTTACACTGTTGTCGTATTTTTTCCGCTCATTGTAAATGGTGCCCAGCTCGGGATCGAGCTGTTTTATGTATTTATTCACCATCGCATCAAGCTTTGTACTGCTTTGCTTCACCGGCGCAAATGCGGGATAAATATCCGATTTGAGAAATTCGAGTACTCTGTGTTCTGTGCCTGCCGACAATCCCTTCTTAATTTCCTTTTTGTAGGATTCAATGCGGAAGATCAATTCTTCATAGGCCGTAATGCCCGTAGTTTTGCAGGCTTCGGATAGTATTTTTTTGACTTCATCTATTTGTTTTGTCAGGTCCCTAGTGACGGCTTCGTTGCGTATGGAAGATGAATTTTTAATATCAAGCTGACCGTACAGCGGATACACATCTTTGAAAATGATGTCGTTGAAGGTGGCTTCTTTCTTATTGAATTTATTTGAGAGGAACTTCTTGGCCTCCGTTTCAAATCTCCATTTTACAGAATGGTGGATGGTTGTACATTCCTGCTGAATAATCGCTTCGATTTGATTCTGACTGTCTGTTTTGAATTTTTTTGCCGCCATGCCAAGCACAGGGAGCAACTTATCCATCTTGGAGATGGACACCGTATTCAATTCGTATTTTTCGTTGGAGGCCAACTCCAGAAAGCCAAGAAGCTCGTCTTCATAGATGAGCGGGGCGATGATGTAGCTTTTGATTTTCAGGTCGTTCAATCTTTGGGAAATAGAGCTCTTTGATTTCCTGTGAAAATCCTCGACATTTGGAATGATCAATGGTTCTTTTCGCTCAATAAGCTGTTTAAACGTATACGGGCACATAGTTTCTTTACAGTTGAGAGAAACATTACCGCTCAGAATGATGCTGGAGACATTCGACTTTTCAATCTGGACAAACTCGTTATCGCCAAAAGTCACCAGGCCTACTTCCATTTCATTATTCCCGTAAAGGTTTTTTATTCCTTTTCGAATGTTCTCAAACGCGTTGGGAGATTTTATCAAAAGGTTGGAAGTAATGGATGAGAGTGACTGATCAACGGTGGCGTCCATGAGATTCATGATTCCTATACCGCGCATGATCCAGCTATCCGGCGGAAATTTCTCCTTCCATAAATCGATATTCTCAAAATTGTCGAGGAGTTCGACGTAATCCTCTTCGGTGATATGCCTGGTTCTATCGGTCGGCAAAAATTCCATGAGATCTCCATTAAAGGCCATCTTGTAAAACCTTTTTAATCCGCTTTTCGAATCTTCCAGCTCCACTTGCATGGGTACGCTTATCTTGATCGGATAACCGTAATATCCTCCAAGTATGGAATAGCAGCTATATAAATAATAGGTATCGGCATCAATATCCTTGAGCCGGTAAAGCAATTCCATATCGTCATCGCTGAAGATATTGCCGAATCTGGTAGATGTATACAACGGCTTAAAATAAAACGGAGGCGTTACGGCTTTGATCTCGTTTGTCAATAACGAATCCGGAAATAAGGTCCTGCATAGCTTGTCAATTATGGGTCTGTATTTATCAATTAGCCGGATATCCTCGAATCCTTCTTTCAACAGGGGATATTCCTCCAGCTCTTCAAGCAGGTTTTGGGCAAATGACGCTACATTTTTGTCCTTATCCTTGACCTGTTGCTCAAGACCTTCGATCACTTTATAAAAGCTGATTTTGCAGACTGCAGGGAAATCTACCTTTTTTCCATTAAGTATCATGGTTGATAATTTTTTTTGTACCGGTATGGTTGGTTAAACGAATAAATTTCGGATTGGATACAAATGATTTCCCGGATCGGCCACTTTTATTGAAATGGCCATCTATTCAAACCTCAATGCCTCTACCGGATTTCTTACCGATTCCTTGAAGGTCTTAAAGAAAATAGCCAAAAAAGAAATGATCAAAGCGATCATTACTCCAATCAAATAGTCAAAAATATGTTGTTCAAAGGGATGATAAATTGGGAGTTCTCCAAAAATGTACTTAGCCGCGAAAGAACCGAAAAAGGCGCCAATGAAAAGTATCGTAATGTGCTCAATCATGAGCGAACGGAATATCAACAGACTGCTTGAGCCGCTCACTTTCCGAATGGCAATCTCCTTGGTGCGCTGCGTTAATGAATGATTCACTAATCCGATCATCCCAAAAACCGATAACAAAATCCCGACGACGGAGAAAAGGATAAACAGGTTATTGAGGGAATGAAAGGTCTTAAAGTGCGGGTCATTGACATAATGAGTTTCAAATCGTTTTACAACAAAGGGATCTTCCGGGAAAGATGATTTCAACGTGTTTTCAATAGTTTCTTTAGCAGATTTGTATGTGCCCGCCTTAATTCTAAAGCCGAGGAACATTGGACCGCTCAGCGTGGCGTTGTCATCGACGACAGTCAATACAAGCGGTTTGATTTGATTATAAGGATCATGAAACAGAATATCCTTAAAAACACCGACTACCCGAAGTCTTTTATCTTGAATATATTTGCCTATCGGATCTTCCCATCCAAAATGGCGGGCGGCGGTTTCATTGATGATGCAGGTTTTGCCAAAATCCGAAGGAGACGACTCGGAAAAATTCCGGCCTTTGACCATCTTCATTTCCAGCGTTTTTACAAAATCTCGACTTACCCAAAAGGATCGAGCTTCCACCAATTCTTCACGCGGAGCGCCTTCCCAATTGATCAAAGGTGCGCTGGTATAACGCGAAGAATGTATCGGAAATCCCCGGGAAGCGCTTACCGATAGAATGTCCGGATTGGAGAGACATTGATGTTTAATGCTATTGAATCTGATATTCGGAGCCGTCGGAACCATCTCCACGAAAATCAGTTGATTTTTTTCAAAACCCGGATCCAGGTTGTACATGTGCTGAATTTGACGCGACATTAAGATGGATACCGTGATCAGGCAAATGGAAATTGTAAATTGGAACCCTACTAAAAACTTTTTGAGACTCAACTGAGGGCTTCTTTTGGAGAAAAATTTTTGCTTAAACAAATCCAGCGCATTTACAGAAGTAATCAATCCGGACAGATAGGTGCTCGACAAAAAGCTTACGATCATGATTGTGGTAAATACCGTGAAATAGAATTGATCTTCAAATAGCAGCGCTAAACTGATTTGTTTATCTGTCAAGGTATTAAATGCATTTAACAACAATTCGATGAGGAGTATTGAGATTAACAAAGAAACAATAGTAACGATAAAGTTTTCTAAAAATATTTGAAGGACGAGCTGGCCCCGGTTGGCCCCTATGACCTTTTTAATACCGATTTCCTTACCCCTCAAGCTTCCCGAGGCAATGGAGAGATTTATGAAGTTAATCGAGGCTAGGATCAGCACCATGACGGAAAAAATACCGAACAGATAAAGTACGATCGTATAATTATTACTGATAGAAAACATGTATAGATCGGACAGAGGCCTTAGGAGTAACTGTATTTCTGCCGATTCCAATTTGTTTTTCATCAAATCCTTAAGACTGGCGCCAAGTTGTTTGATATTCGCATCCTCTTTGGTCAGAATATAGGTATAATAGAACGTGCCGCCCCAATCATCAAATAGATCTGGATTACTCCACAGGGATTTTAAAGTATTGATGGAGACAATAAATCCGGGTTGCAGATGTGTATTTTTTGGAAGGTCCCGATACACTCCTGTGATTTTTAACGCGTATTTTTTATCGAGGATCAAAGTTTTATCTATAGGGTTTTCATGATTAAAAAGGTTGTCGGCCAACGACTCGGAAAGGATGATGGAAAATGGTTCGGTAAGGGCGTTTTGCATGGATCCGGCTACAAAATCGCAATAAAAGATCTCCAGGAAATTCTGATCCGCACATTGCCCCTTCTCCCGGATGAAGGCACCCTCATCTGAGGTGGATAAATAAACTTCCCAATCCGGTAATACAAGTGACTGGTTTAGAATGTCATCGTACTGGTTATTTTTCAGGTTTTCAGAAATAGCGGCTGATGAATGCATGATCAGCTCATCAACAGCAGTTTTATAGGTTTGAATTCGATAGATATTGGCATAGTTTTCATTGAATTTGTCCCAACTTAATTCATACTTTATAAAGAGGCTGATTATTATAAAGGTGCCGAATCCAATGGATAAAACGATTATTGATAGCAGGGTGTTGACTTTCCTTTTTTGGAGGCTGCGAATTGCAGATTTAAAAATCATAGCGGTCACAAAAACTTTAGATTTTGAATTTCAAATTTATCCATAAGATTTGAAATAATTGTGCCATTGATGTATGTTATTGACATTCAGTGATTTACTGAAATCAAGTCTACAAGTCTAAAAAAGAAGTGTTGGAAAATCATACAATTGGTGTACGGATTTCAAGTCCCGCATGATTCATACGATAAAGCTTTCCCTGTTTCATCTTCATATCTGCACATATACTTCCACATAAATTACATGGAATCCATGAGATAATTACACAAATTGTTTCGCTCAAGTGACTTAAACCAAGGTTTTGATGCCATTCCCAAATTAGACGCTATATAATGTGCGTTTGACAGCGGGCAAAACCTAATTTTGAGATTAGGTCCGCTCTGTGCGTATACAGGAATATTCCGGAACAAATCAGGATTGCGTAATGTTGGGTTTTTTTCCCGGTTTTCCGACAGTTGAATCCCGGGCTGGCGACAAAAAGGTGACGGCCCTCGGATGCTTGCGACATGAATAGCTAAATTCCTTTAAAAAAGTTGATCGTCAACTCAACAACTTTTTCCAGATCTTCCGGCAATTTGTCCCCCTTAAAAGGGTGCCCCCCTCCGAAGGTATGCCCTGCGCCCTCAATGATTTTCACTTTAACCGACCGGTTCCAGGATCGCATCTGTTTTACAGCCTCAACAGGTACCGTCGGATCATCGGAACCATGAATCGAAAGCATTGGAACTTTTAGGTTCTTCACGGCTTCCGGCACCAGGAGCCGGTCTTTATGTGCTTTATAATCCTCAACCAGTTGAAAATCCAGAGGCATTTCCTGGTTTGTTCGCGCATTGTGGACGAAGATCCTGCCGACCTTCCTCCAATGTTCGATGTCCTCTTTTGAATACCATGTCTCAAGGTTGTTTACGGCCGCCCAGGTGGTTATTCCTTTTATTCGCGGGTCTTCATTCGCCTTTAAGATCACATGGGCACCTCCTCGACTATGTCCGAGAATAAATATTTTTGACAGATCTGTTTCCTCTGCCGGGAGTATTGTTTCTTTGGAAAACAAGTAATCGATCAATGCTCCGGTATCGTCCAGTTCGATGGAAAAGTTGTTTTGAGCAAATGCTTCAAGATCTGCAAAATCATACGGTTTTTGCAATGTGGTACCGTTGTGCGAAAAATTCATTTTAATGAATACGAAACCTGCTTTTGCGATTTTTTCCCCCACCAGATTAAAGGGCCCCCAGTCCTTGAATCCTTTAAACCCGTGGTTGAAAATAATGACGGGTTTTGCCTGACCGTTTTTAATGAAACCGGCATCAGCCGCGAACGGACGCCCGCGGTGTTTCGAGGTGAGTAAAAGATCTATTTTTTCCATCGTGTATTTTTGTAAACTCAAACATAAGAATCCATAAACTTTGCTTCTGAACAAATTGATAGTATACTTGCACCATCATTTTTTAAATGTCACTGAATCTTAAAGAAATACAAGCTCCGATCGCTCTGGAAATGGCGGAATTTGAAAAAAAATTCCGCGATTCCATGAAGAGTAAAGTTCAGTTGCTGGACAAAATAATGACTTATATCGTAAAGCGCAAAGGAAAGCAAATGCGTCCTATGTTTGTATTTCTTTCATGCGGCGTAACCGGTGAAATCAATGAATCAACGCATCGCGGAGCTGCCTTGATTGAGTTGCTCCACACGGCCACCCTGGTACATGATGATGTGGTGGATGATGCGAATTACCGCAGAGGATTTTTTTCTATTAACGCCTTGTGGAAAAACAAAATCGCCGTTCTCGTGGGTGATTACCTGCTGTCCCGCGGACTTCTTCTGTCCGTCGAGCACGGCGATCATGAATTGCTGAGGATTGTATCCAATGCCGTGAAGGAGATGAGTGAGGGCGAATTGTTGCAAATGGAGAAGGCCCGAAAACTCGATATTGACGAAGAAGTATACTACGAAATTATACGGCAGAAAACCGCCTCACTTATTGCTTCATGTTGTGCGGTAGGCGCGTGCTCTTCGGGCGCCGATAAAGAAACCGTGGAGAAGATGAGACTTTTTGGTGAGAAGGTCGGTATGGCATTCCAAATCAAGGACGATCTTTTTGATTACGGAACGGCTGAAATCGGCAAACCGCTCGGCATTGACATCAAGGAGAAAAAAATGACTCTTCCGTTGATCTATGCGCTTCGCCATGCTTCGCCGGTTGAAAAGAAAAAAGTGATTTTCAAAATCAAAAACCAGAGCCATAAAAATAAGAAGGTGCGCGAGGTGATTGAATTTGTAAAAGGCTCCGGAGGCCTGGAATATGCCCGGGAAGTGATGGAGAGATTTTACAACGAAGCACTGGAAATACTTCAGTCATTCCGGAATTCAACCTTTAAGAATTCCCTCAACGATTTGGTTCAATTTACCATTAAGAGAGATAAATAACGAAGTGTCATCAACCGGAATTGCCGGCGTTCTCAGAAAGCGCTTCTATCTGCAATTGTAATTTTATTGGAACGTGTTTTCCATGAAATTGGATGTTCCGGCATTTGGGAACGATTTCTCAGATAAATCTAAAATTTACCGGAAGATCCCGGAATCACGGGTGCCCGGACAGGACGATGTCCGGGAAGCGCGGTATTTTTTGTTGTCTCAAATGCCCGCTTCGTAGGGGCTCCCGGCTGCCGGAGGGCGGTGTATTTTGCAGTCGTGTCCATGCCGGAACCTACGGTCTTTTTGTTCCGGTTTGTCGAACTCATGAGCATAAACATGAATAAGTCGCTCTTTCCCGGGTTTACCCCAAAATGAGCTATTTTCATCCCGCTCTTTGTTGTTTTTTAGCTGTGAGAAAAAGGAATTCTTTTTTCAAATTCGGGATTTCGATTTCCGGAATGGAATTATATCAATAAATTCACGCCGTATCTAAAAATGGAAGTATGAAACAATTTTTTTATTTTGCTGTCGCCTTTATTTTTCTTGCCTGCCAACATCAAAATCAAGATCAAGCCACGGTTAGCCCTTCGTGGGAATTGGAACATGCCGGAATCTGGAAAACAGAAATTGGAAATCCGGCAAAAATTAATCTTCTCAATGCCGCCTCGGTACAGCCGCAGGCCGGTAAGTTGAAGAAGCTTGGCAAATCGGACTTTCCCTTGGATAAATCAAAGATTAAAGCGGAGCTCCGCAATGGAAAAACATATCTTCAGTTTCCATTGGAAAAGGGAGAGCAGATTTTCGGACTTGGTCTGAACTTCCAAAATATCCATCAAAGAGGAAGGATCTACCGTTTGCATGTCGATCATTTCGGAGGCCGAGATAACGGCCGCACACATGCTCCTGTGCCGTTCTACGTATCTTCCAAAGGTTATGGAGTACTGATCAATGCGGCCAAATACATTGATATTTATGTGGGTACAGGATTGCGAAAGGACAGTGAAACACCGGCAGATCCAAAGGACAGGAATACCGATAAAAGCTGGACAGCCGCCCCGTATTCCGATATTGCGGAGGTTGTAATCCCGGGCAATGGAGTTGAGATATTGATTTTTGCCGGCAAAAATGTGCAACAGGTGGTACAGCGCTACAACCTGTACTGCGGTGGCGGATACCTGCCGCCAAAATGGGGACTTGGTTTCTGGCAACGAACGCCGACCTTATACTCCGATTCGGAGGTAAAACAGGAAGTGGAGGAATTTGCCGAGCATAATTTTCCATTGGATGTAATTGGTTTGGAGCCGGGTTGGCACTCAAAATCCTATCCATGCACCTTCGAATGGGATCAAGGCAGATATCCCGACCCTGGCAGTTTTATCGCTACGTTGCAAGAGGCGGGCGTAAAGGTCAACTTATGGTTAAATCCCTACGTGTCCCCGGAAGGATCGCTCTATGAAAAAATCGAACCTTATACGGGCACACACACAGTTTGGAATGGCCTTGTCCCTGATTTTTTAACCGGGGAAGGGACTGAAATCATGAGTACACACTTTCGGAAAGAACTTCTCGACAAGGGTGTAAGCGGATTTAAAATCGATGAAGTGGATGGCTACGACCAATGGGTTTGGCCGGATAATGCCACGTTTCCGTCCGGGCTTGACGGAGAGACCATGCGGCAAATATATGGCCTGTTGGTGCAGAAGTGGAGCGATGATTTGTATAAGAAGCGAAATGAACGTACGTACGGTTTGGTACGGGCCTCCAATGCCGGAGCTTCCTCCTTCCCCTATGTCATTTATAATGATTATTACAGGCACGAAGATTTTATCACGGCGTTGATCAACAGTAGTTTTAGCGGTGTGCTGTGGACGCCCGAAGTACGCAAAAGCGGATCGCCGGAAGAATGGCTTCGACGCATGCAGACGGTCTGCTTTTCTCCCATGGCCATGATCAATGCGTGGGCAGACGGCACCAAGCCATGGTCCTTCCCGGAGGTATACGAGCAGTGCCAGGACGTGGCATTTCTGAGAATGCGATTGTTGCCATATATCTATTCCACATTTGCCAAATATTATTTTGAAGGCATTCCGCCGTTCAGAGCTATGGTGATGGAGGAAGGGTTTCAGAATGCCGGCGATGAATCCGAAGCGGTTTTAAGTTCGGATGAAAATCCCTACGCTATCGCGGTAAAAAATGAGATCAAAGATCAGTACATGATGGGCGAGCACATCCTTGTAGCGCCCTTGTTCAGGTGGAAAACCGAGCGCGATGTCGTGTTGCCAAAGGGGAACTGGTACGATTTCCATACAGGTGCGTATGTGGGAAACGGTGAAGTAATCCATATCGAAGCAGGATTGGATAAGATTCCGCTCTTCGTAAAAGATGGGGGAATTGTCCCGCTCATGCCGGCCGTCCGGCAAACGAAGGAATGGAAAGAAAATACACCTTTGGAAGTGCGGGTTTACGGAGTAAAAGACGGAGTTTTTGAATTGTACGACGACGATGGCACCTCCTACAATTACCGGCAAGGAGAATATTCCCTGAAAGTTTTAAAGTCAGCCAGTAAAGAAGGAAACGTGGAGAATTTAAAATCCGACGGCCCGTGGACTTACGGTGATATTTCATGGAAATTTATGACACAGCGTCCGTAAAGATTAGAAATGCGACCACGGATAAAGATCTAATGTCCGATACCGGCAGTTTTGACAAATATGCTTGCTAAAGGACGGATACCGTATTTCTTTTTTTGAGCGTGGAAGTAGAAATGAAGATGGGGAGTGTAATAGCAGACGGGGCTAAAATTGATATCCGGCCGAATGGTATGTAAATGGATCATTTAAGAAGGCCGGGATCCCCCATACCTCAGTTATCGCAACCCTAATTCAAAGATCCGATGGACAATTCGTGACATGCATCAATCCTTATTTACGCCTGGAAAGTAACCCCGTTAAAAACCGGATCGAGTGGGCCAGCCTTGGGTCGTCACCGATCTTTTTATGAATTTTTGGACAGGCCAATACCAAACCCGATTTGCGCCGGGAAGATTTTGAAAGACCGTCAAATTCGATCTTATAAACACGGAAAGGTTTCACCGTACGCACGGGACCAAAGCGCTCAAGCGTATTTTCTTTAACAAAATTGAAGATCTCGCCGGCATCAAGTTCGCTATCTATTTCGGATACCTTAGCTACCGGCAACAATTCATTTTGTAGATAAGCTCCAAACGTCATCGATCGAATTCCCGTGTGATCCACACGACCAAACTCGACGTACATCAGTATGAGGTTAGCGGCAAGGGAATTCGCTTTCCAGCGATGGTAGACGGATTTATTCAGAGGCTTTAGGATGAGGCCGGAAAATCCCCGGACGCGGCATTTGTTATGAAAATCGATCAATGCCTCTTTTGAAGTGTAGCTATGCAATTCGACCGGTCTTACATTCGGGTGATTCGCAAAAATTCTATTTATTTTCTGATGATCCTCATTAAATGACTCCCAGATTTCGAATTGAGCGACGAAATCTTCCAGGTCTTTTTTTGTGATGCTCTTCTTGTTTAACCTGGAGTACAGGAGCTCTAAGGGGGCATCTTTATTTTTGGGAATTACCTGCCCATAAAGTGTCAAATTTGAGCGGATATGTAGGGTGGAGCCTACAATTTCAGGCACTTTGTCGGAGACAATTTCACCATCTCTTGTCCAAAGGTACACGCTATCCCCTCGCTTGATCAATTGGGCTTCGATACCCTCCTTTTTGCCAAAGTACTCCCATTTTTTATCTGTCAAATTGCAACTGTCTGCCGTAGGAACCGGTATGGAGTCCGGAAATTCTGTCGGGACCAACAGTTCTTCGCTTTCTATTTTCCGACTTAGATTTTCAAAGGAAATCTGACGGTTTAGCTCGCAATGGTATAGTCTCAGGCATGAGATCTCAGGAGTGATTCCCAAGGTTTTAGCCAGACTGTTTACTGTTACTTTTTTGGAAACGGGCGATTTAAACGTCCCTGTCAACAGTTTGAGTAGCATCAGTCTTTGATCCTCCGGTGAGCCGGAGATCTTTTCCTTAATCAGATCTTGAATCGCCTTCTCCGGAGCGTTTCTATATTTTTGTAATTCTTTCATCCATTCCGTTAAACTTATTGTGCCTTGAACCGGATATTTTGGCCTCAACAGAAGATGAAGCGTTTGTACGAAATTGCCGACCTCATTTTCAGACCGCTCGACCAGCCATCCGGGGAAACCGGTAATATCCGGAGCCAATCTTTTCAATTGCCTGGAATTGATGATCCTTTTGGGCAGATGTCCAAGAAGAAAATTGAGGGCTTGATCCCTGCAAACCGGATTTTGTGCCGAAGTAAAGTAATCGGTCAGTAATTCGATGGTTTTTACTTCGTCGCTTGTGTGTGAAAGATCCTGAACTAAGGCGGTAAATAACTTCAACGTACTTTTGGAAAAGGTTTCCTTTAAAATTAAGCGAATTCATATTTTCATTTCTATAAATTTCTATTGATTTTCGAATCAATCTTTTATAAAACAAAAAAATATGCGTCCGATAAAAACTGGAATTGCTTCTTATGGCATGTCAGGCTTGGTATTTCACGCTCCGCTTTTGCACGTGCATCCTGGTTTTGAAATGCTCAAAATTGTCGAAAGGTCTTACAAAGGTTCCAAAGAGCGATATCCGTACATCTCGATCTGCAAGTCATTTGAAGAGTTGATCCACGATGATCAATTGGAACTGATTGTTGTCAATACGCCCGATGCCACTCACTTTGACTATTGCAGAATGGCGCTGGATGCTGGGAAAAATGTGGTTGTTGAAAAGCCATTTACGATGAAAGCGTCGGAAGCTGAAGAGCTGATTTCACGATCAAAAGCATGTGGTAAGCTGTTGAGTGTTTTCCAGAACCGGCGGTGGGACGGGGATTATCTGACCGTAAAAAAGGTGATCCGGGAGCAGTTGGTCGGAAGGCTGGTCGCTTTCGAATCGCATTTTGATCGCTACCGGAATTTTATTCAACCCGATACCTGGAAAGAGGAACCGAATGCGGGCGCAGAGATCGTCTATAATCTGGGGGCGCATATGATCGATCAGGCTTACGAATTATTTGGTATGCCCAAAAGTGTATCTGCGGATATCGGCATTCAGCGGACAAATGGCCTGGTCGATGATTTTTATAACATCGTTTTGAGATACGAAGATATCCACGCTTCCTTGAGGTCGAGTTATATGGTGCGCGAAGAAGGGCCCAGATATATTCTGCACGGTACGGAAGGTTCATTTTTAAAATGGGGAATCGATCCGCAGGAAGAAGCTCTGAAGGCAAAAAGATATCCTGATGAACAAGGTTGGGGAGTGGAACCAAAGAGACTTTGGGGTAAGCTGAATACGGAAATAAATGGGTTGCATTATATAGGCAAGATAGAAACCGTTCCCGGCAATTACCTGGCGTTTTATGACAACATTTATAAGGCCCTCAGGAATGGTGCGGAACTTATCGTAAAGCCGGAGCAATCGCTGGATCTTATGCGAATTATCGAAGCCACTGTCGAAAGCGACCGGACCGGACATGCGGTGCGGTTTTAAAAAATTTGAAGGCCGGCGAATTACATGTTTTTCTTTGATGGAATCGATATGATTCGATGTACAAATTTTATGTGATGAGCTCAAATCCTTTGTCATTTTGATCGTAATTACGCGAGCATAGAAGCAGAACGAAATATATACGAACCAAAATTATTCCATTTGGGATTCTCCGACAGGTGTATCCGGGATCGCCAATGAGTTTATTGGCTTTTGCTGCCTCTGGCGGGCGAGCAATTATGCCTGGCGTTTGCCGAAATCCAACCTGCCCATCCCATCATATTTTAAATCATCCGTGTCGGTCATTTCACGGATGATATCTTCAGCGAGTTGAATTTCATGCGCTGCGAATGACTTAAGTAATACTTCGGGCAACTGCGGTCCCTTCCTGAGTTGAAAGTGGACCATTTCTCGAACCCGGTCACGGTCGGATTTGGAGATCTTTCTTTTTCTGTCCAGGCAATAATCGCAATGTCCGCAGTCAGCGTAATTATGTTCACCAAAATACCGAAGGATCATCCCTGTTCTGCACTGGGTGGTATTTTCGACATATTTGACAATTGCATCGAGCTTTTCTTTTTGTATGGATTTTCGATGATTTAGGCGTTCCCTGTTTAAAGGTAATCTATTTGCATCGTACCGATTGGTGACAAATGCCAGTTGGGGTTTATCCCGCACAGGGTCGTAGGTGATAATTTTAAGGGAATTTAAGTGGTCGAGGTTGCTTTTAATTTTGTAGGTGGTGGTATTGAGTAATCTGGCAATCTGATGTTCCGATATCCGGGTAAAGTTGCCCAGTATCTCTCCTCCATATAGTCTCAAAAGGATTTTGATCAAGGGATCAAATGTGGCATTGGCAATTTGAAATTTATATAGCTCCTCTTTCCCGAGGTTGATCGAGACTTTTGACGGGTGATAAAAACTCTCGTTTAATTCCAGAAATCCTTCTTCTTCAAGCTTTTTTAATCCATAGTATGTTTCACTCCGGTGGAGATTGAAATTGTTGCAGAAATCCGTAATGTCAAAATCGAAATACGAGAGCATATTAGAGCCGACAGCGATTTTGAAGTAGTTGGCCAGGGCCTGATAGAGACGTTTTAAAAAATCAATCGCAGGATGAGCGTTTTCAAAATAGGTTTTCAAAAGAGATTTATCTCCTTCATGATAGAGCATCACAGCATAGGCTTTCTTTCCGTCGCGGCCGGCTCTTCCGGCTTCCTGGTAGTAAGATTCAAGATTATCCGGAACATCGTAATGCACCACTACCCGAACGTTGCTTTTATTGATGCCCATACCGAAAGCGTTGGTAGCTGCGATAATGCGCGTTCGTTCGGCCTGCCAGGATTCTTGTTTTTTCATTCGGGCATCATGGCTCAAACCGGCGTGATAATAATCCGCGGATATTTGATTTTTCAATAAAAACTCCGCCAAATCTTTTGCGGTCTTTCTGTGCCGCACATATACAAGGCCCGAACCAGGTACGTTTTGGACAATGTCCAAAAGTTTTTGCTCTTTATGTTCGATCTTGCGCACGGCAAAAGCGAGATTCTTTCGTTCAAAGCTTGCCTTAAAAATGTTTGGGTTATTGAGCTTGAGTTTATCGCAAATATCCTCGATGACCTTTTTGGTTGCCGTAGCAGTTAAAGCGATTGTCGGAACTTCCTGCAAGACCCGATCCCTGAAATCGGAGATTTTCAGATAAGAAGGTCTGAAATCATAACCCCATTGGGATATGCAATGCGATTCGTCAACTGCCAGCAGATTAACATTCATTTTTTTTACCCGCTCAATGAATATCTCAGTTTGCAGCCTTTCCGGGGATACATATAAAAGCTTTGCACTTCCATAGATGCAATTATCAAGGATTATATCTATTTCTCGATTGGTGAGTCCGGTGTAGATCGCGTATGATTTTATCCCCTGACCGTTTAATTGATCTACCTGGTCTTTCATCAATGCGATTAGCGGCGAAATTACCAGGCAAATTCCATCCCTGCACAAAGCCGGAAGTTGATAGCAGATTGATTTTCCACCTCCGGTGGGGAGCAAGGCAAAGGTATCCCTGTTTTCCAATACGGATTCCACGATCTCATGCTGTAAATGCCTGAAGGTTTCGTAGCCCCAATACTTCTTTAATATGTGCAGCGCATTGTTCACTTTTACCTGAGGAATTATAATTTCTACGCGTATTACCCCGATTTATTCCCAATAAATCATTTTTTAAAGAATAATGTATCTGAAAAAGGTTCAATCATAATCAAATACGCATCGGGATCACCCCGATGATTACTTTTATTCATTCTTCAAATTTGAGAAACAAAAAAATGATTGCTACCATTAGAAGGTTCCTTTTTTGAATATAAAAGTAACCATCGGCCCTTCGGGTGAAAAATTATGAATTTTCCGGGTTAAATGAAATTGAACGTTACAATCAAATCATTGATCATCGTTAAGGTAATAAAATTGGAGTAATGTTTTAATTTTGTGGTGAATGAAGTGGACGTTGCCCTTAACTTTTTTTCTTTTAACCCAGGTCGGTTTTGCTCAACATATTTCAATAAAAGGCCGAATAACCGATCCGGAATCCGGATCCGGGGTGAGTTTTGCGCATGTCGGAATTTGTGGGAAAAGCGTTGGGACCGTTGCAAATGACAACGGGGAATATGAATTTCACATGCCCGATCATGTGCGAAACGATACATTGTGCGCCACAGCGATTGGATATGAAACGCATAAAATACCGGTTTCGGATCTGTTGGGCCTATCTTATTACGATATCCAATTGCAACCTCAGATAAGCTATCTCGACAACATACTCATCAAGGACGAGCGCGTCACGGGAAAGCGGGTAATTCGGAAAGCTATTGCCCGGATAAGCAAGAACTATCCGAAAAAACCTTTTATCCTGGATGGATACTATCGCGATTATTTAAGAAAAAACAATGAATATATAAGTTTCCTGGAAGGCGCTTTCAGCATCGATGACAAAGGCTTCCGAAAACCGACGGATCAGACCACCATTAAAATCAACCAGCTTCGCTATAGCAAGGACTATATAAAATATCTCACGGAATACGTCACTGAATTTGATGGAGATTCTACCAAATTGCTTATGCACGGCATTTCACCGACATTTAGGGGCAATGAATTTTCCAATCTATATTATCACAATCCGATAAGGAATCACGGTGTTTCTGTTCCGTTCATTGGGATTTTTGATACTTTCTGGGAGCGGAATTACGATTTTGAAATTGATTATTATACCTATGTCGATGATAAGGAAGTTTACGTGATCAACATCGCGCCAAATAAAAATTTCAGATTTACACACGTATCCATAAAAGGCAAATTATTTATCCGAACAGATAATTATGCCATCGTAAAATTTAACTACGCTTATTTTGTAACGAGGAGGTTGGAAACCAAAAAGTGGTTTGAGCTGAACGTGGAATACCGGGAGTTTGAAGACAACATGTATCTTAAATACTATTCGTTCATGAATTATTTTAAGCTGCTGACCATTGAAGAAATTGCCGAAATGTATGTGTTCCGTGAATTTTTTGTAAATAATATTCGCGCCTCTGATTATAAACCGCTGAGCGATGAATTGGTGATCGACGATGCCCTGCCGCTCTATCGGCAAAATGCGCCAAACGATCCCGAATTCTGGATCAATTTTAACAGAACCTTGCTGGAACAACCCCTGATGGAGTGATCCCGGCCATTCCTCCGCCCGACTCCTGTTGTCCTGGCAGGCATTACTTTGTGAATTATGTCAGCCTAATGCTTGTGGAGGTTCATGGGTAACATTTCCGGAACGGAACGAGATCGGCGGGCCGGAACAAACTTTTTCTTTCACCGGAAACGGATCGCTCGTGTTCTGTGCAAAATGATCGAAAGCCTAGGTACAGCCTGCAATCCGTCACGCATCCTCGTGCGGATACGCTATTACGCTTTCATCAAATTTTCATGCCTTCAATTTTTTTGTAATTTGGGCGAAAATTTAAAAAAGTACTTTATGAAAGCGCAAAGCAAAAAATTCTTATACAATTATTTAAATAGTAGTTCTCCTACGGGATTTGAAGTGGAAGGACAAAAGATCTGGCTGGACTACATAAAGCAATTCACCGATGATTATATTACGGATACCTATGGATCCGCAGCGGCTATTATCAATCCTGAAGCGGAATACAAGGTTGTGATCGAAGCGCATTGCGATGAAATTTCGTGGTTCGTAAACTATATTTCCAAAGAGGGCTATATCCATGTAATTCGAAACGGCGGGTCCGACTACGTGATCGCTCCGTCAAAGCGCGCCAAAATACACGGTGAACATGGGACGCTACCGGCAGTATTTGGCTGGCCTGCTATCCACGTTCGTGAGAAACGGGAAGAAGGGGGAAAGATGAATGTTGAGACGGTCGTCCTGGATTGTGGAGCGAGCTCGGATGAGGAGGCTAAGAAAATGGGCGTGGAAATAGGCTCAGTGGTGACTTTTGATGATGAACTGATGGAGCTCAACAAGAGGTGGTTAGTTGGCCGGGCGCTGGACAATCGAATCGGGGGTTTTATGATCGCGGAGGTAGCCCGAATGATCAAAGAAAAGAAAGCGGAAATTCCTTATGGACTTTATATTACAAATGCGGTTCAGGAGGAGATCGGATTGCGGGGAGCCGAAATGATGGCGCACAGGATAAAACCCGACCTCGCAATAGTTACGGATGTTTGCCACGATACTACTTCACCCGGCTATAACAAAATAAAGCAGGGCGATCAGCAGGCAGGTAAGGGGCCCGTACTCTCTTTTGCACCGGCTGTCCATAACAATGTATTGAAAATGCTGTTCGATGTTGCGACAAAGAAAAAGATCCCTTACCAACGTTCGGCCTTATCCAGGTTTTCAGGAACAGATACGGATGCATTTGCCTACAGCAACGAGGGAGTAGCTTCTGCGCTGATTTCGTTGCCGATCAAATACATGCATACTACGGTAGAAATGGCCGACCTGAAGGATATCGATCGTGTAATCAGGCTCATGTATGAATTCCTGGTACAATTGCCGGACGGACATGATTTTCGATATATCAAATAGGATCTGAAAACTGCCGAAGGGTAAAGCAGATATAGCGCCGACCGGATGATTCCCGGGTTTAACCGGCGCAGCGTTTTCGAATTCCTTTCAAGCCGGCCGGCAGACGCCTGGTAATCGCCGGTTTATTTGCCAAATTCCAGCTCAAATCCGGCTTTTTTCATATGTTTCCAGAAGCTGGGATAGGACTTGTCGGCAACTGAAGGATTTAAAATTGTAATATCTGCCCGCGTTGCTATCGGAGCAAAAGCCATGGCCATCCGGTGATCGTCGTACGTTTCTATGGAGATGTCATTTAGCTCCCGAATGCCCGGGGCGGGATGGACTTTCCACAGCTTTCCGTCAATCTCTTCGAGCGAGGCCCCGAACCTTGCCAGCTCGTTTTGCAGCGCAAAAATTCGATCTGTTTCCTTGATCCTCAGACTTTCCAGTCCGGTAATATCAGCCCGGATTCCTTTTGCGGCACAGACCACAGCTACAGTTTGGGCCAGATCCGGACAATTGGCGAAATCGTATTTAAAAAAAGTTTGAGCTTCTATCTTGCTGAGCACCAATCCGCCTCGATGAAACTCGGACTTCACGCCTAAAAAGCGCATGATTTCCATGATGCGGTTATCTCCCTGAAGCGAATCCGGCTTAAGGCCGGTTAAGGTAATCTCCGCTTTTTCAGCCAGAGCGACCATGCCGAACCAGTAACTTGCCCCGGACCAGTCGGACTCCACGGAAAATTCCGAGGCCCCGTAGGAAGATGATTTGATGATGATTTCATTGTTCTCAGTGAATTCCGCGTTTGCTCCAAACTGCTTCATCAATTTAAGGGTCATTAAAATATATGGCTTGCTGGCTACTTTCCCCTCCAGATTTATTACTAACCCGTTTGGCAACGTCGGCGCGAGCATCATGATCGCAGAAATATATTGACTGCTCACGTCGCCTCGAATGGATATCCCGGCGCGTCGCTGGCCGGGGAATTTAATGGTCTCCACAGGAGGGAAGCCCTCGTTCTTAAGGTAGCGAACCTCCGCCCCGATATCGCGTAATGCGTTCACCAATATCCCGATAGGCCGTTCGCACATCCTTGGTGTACCGGTCAGTATTTTATTCCGATTGGTCAAAGCAAAGTAGGCAACCAAAAACCTCATGGTTGTACCCGCATCAAGGACGTTCAATTCTTTGTTCTCTGACCGGAGCAAACGCATCATGATTCGGGTATCCCTCGCTTCCGATAAATTGTTCAGGTTTCCATGGGCAAATGAATTGATAATCAGTGCCCTGTTGCTTTCGCTTTTCGATGAAGGTAAATTTATTGAGGTCGAACCCAAAATCGATCTTTTGGCAATCCTGACTGCAGTGGTGTCGCTCATTCCGGCAGAAAATTAAATGAAGATTTATTTTGCACTATATCAATAAAAATTATAAATTTAAGAATATTTTAAAATTTAATTCCAACTATTATCGTTATCGATTTGTCTGGATTTAAATAGGTAATTAGTTTTTTAATACAACCAAATATCATGAAAAATATTTTGAAAGCAGCTTCTATCGTTACATCAGGTATCATTGTCGGTGCATTGGTTCGCAAATATGCATTGCAAGGATTTACATTCCGCAAATCATCCGTATTGGATTCCATTCAAAGCGTAAAAAACGGAATAAACTCAAAAGCCATTCGGGACGATATGAATGAGTTTTTTGTTTAGTCCGGATTCAAACTATTAAAATAGTTGATTGAGGCTTGTATATCGTCATCATCGATGTCGATATTGTATGCGCAATTGCCGATTTTGTTCAAGAGAGAGCATTTTATTTTGTCTCCCACGTTTTTTTTATCCTGCCGGGTAAGTTCGATGATTTTTTCAACACAGCTTTCCTCAATTGCTTTCGGTCCATATATTTCGAGAATATAGCTGGAAATTTTTTCCAGATCGGCTTCGGTCATTCCGAGTTTCTGCCGGGACAAAAATGCTTCGCAGATCATTCCGATGGCAATGGCTTCGCCGTGCAGCAATTTATTCCCGGGCCGGTCGAGGTAAAAACTTTCGATGGCATGCCCGATGGTATGACCGAAATTTAGTATTTTTCTTAAACCCTTTTCAGTGGGGTCTTCAAGTACCACCTTGTTTTTTACATCCACGGAGTGCCTGGTCAGTTCAAATAAATCGAGTCGATCGTAAGGGGTGTTTGTGATCTCCTGAAACCTATTTCCATCTCTTATCAGGCAGTGTTTGATAATCTCTGCATAGCCGGATCTTATTTCGGCCGGATTTAAGGTCTTGAAAAACGAGACATCGAGAAAGACTCTTAAAGGATTTTGAAAAACTCCGATATGGTTTTTGAAGTTCCGGAAATCGATTCCAAGCTTTCCTCCGATGCTTGCGTCGACCTGGGCAAGTAAGGTAGTCGGAATATTGATAAAATCAATTCCTCTTTTATACGTCGCAGCACAGAAACCTCCCATATCTCCGATAACACCACCTCCGAGATTAACAACCAGCGATTTTCTGTCAAATGCATTTGATGTCAACTCATTCCAGATATACCGGCAGGTATCCAGGTTTTTTTCTTCTTCCCCGCTCTTAATTTCTATTACAATGTGGTCGGGCGTGGCTTGTTTTATTTTCGGATAACAGTTTTTCCTTGTATTCTCGTCGACAATGACTGCAACCCTTGAATAAGCGTGTTCCCCGTAAAACTCTTCAAGGTCATGGGCAAGATCCTGAGAAAAAACAATATTATTTGGCAGATTCATCTTGATCATCAATTGCGGTATTCATAATATGTTCCTGTCTTCGTATAGAAGCGGCATGAATTATTTTAAAAATATCCCACATAAATTCCGGATTGAGTCCGAGCTCTTCCGCCCATTTATGACGGGATTCGGAGATCTCCTGCCAGCGGTTTTTTTGAAAAACGGTGACGTTGTTTTTCTTCTTGTACAGTCCCATTTTTTCAACGATGTCCATGCGCTGAGCGATAATTTCGAAAAGCTCCTTATCGACGTGATCGATCTGTTCTCTGAGTTCGGTAAGTACCGTGATAAAATCCCTGTCTTTGGATGTCGGAGTTCTGAATTTTAAATTCTTAAGCATTGCACCTAATATTTCAGGAGTGATTTGCTGAGCTGCGTCGCTCCAGGCGTTCTCCGGGTCCCGGTGCGTTTCAATGATCAGTCCGTCATAATCCAGATCCATCGCATTCTGGGCGACATCAAATATAAAGTCCCTGGAACCGCTTATATGACTCGGGTCGCAAATAAGCGGAATCGTATTCAACTGACGTTTCAGCTCCAGCGGAATTTGCCAGACAGGAAGATTTCTGAACCTGGTTTGCTTGAATGAAGAAAAACCGCGATGTATGGCCCCGATCTTAGAAATTCCCACATTGCTTATTCGTTCTATTGCGCCGATCCAAAGCGCCAAATCAGGGTTTATCGGATTTTTTACAAGTACGGGAATATCTGCTCCCCGAAGTGCTTCCGCTATTTCCTGAACAGTAAACGGATTGGTGGTCGAGCGCGCTCCGACCCACAGAATATCCACGTTGTGTTTGATCGCCTCGTATACATGCTTTGGAGTAGCTACTTCCACCGCAAATTTTACGCCGCTTTCCTTTTTCACATTTTGAATCCACCGGAGGGCCTTTTCACCGATACCTTCAAAATTATTAGGTCGGGTGCGGGGCTTCCAAATTCCGGCCCGAATGATATTGACCCCCTGGGCCTTGATTCTCTGACTGGTTTCCAGCAATTGTTCCTCAGTCTCGGCGCTGCACGGCCCGGCAATAATCACCGGTTTTTTTATTCCCACACCCCAATCTTCCAGTGTTTCTATTTTCATTGTTTTATTGTATTTATTACTTAAATTCAGCCGATATTTTTAATTAGATTTTTTTCGATACGTTTTACAGGAGTTTTTTGAGCAGATATGAAATCTAATATCTTTTTTTCGGATACGTCAATTGCGTTCTCTTACAAATCAGATAAAGAACTAAAAAAGTGCTACCTTTTGTTTTCATCGATCAATAATCCGGTTTTCTCAAAATTGGGTGCAAATATCGTGAAATTAGCATTGAAATTAAAATTGCCAATAAAAGGTATTATCAGAAATACTGTTTTTCAACAGTTTTGTGGCGGAGAATCGATCGATCAGTGCGATTCGACGATTGAAAAACTATCAAGGTACAACATCAAGACCATTCTTGATTTTGCGGCTGAAGGAGAATCGGGGGAGACGGATTATGACTATGCCAGAGATGAGATTTTGAAAACGGTCGATAAGGCCTCCACCAGTTCAAACATCCCGTTTAGTGTGTTTAAACCCACGGGACTGGCATCAAAAAAACTTATGGAAAAGATGCAGCTTGGCGAGCCTTTGTCTGAAGCTGACAAAAAAGAGATAGAAGAAATCCGGCAGCGGTTTGACGCGATTGCCAAAGCCTGCCATAAAAAGAACATCAGGTTGTACATAGATAGTGAAGACAGCTTTTATCAGGATCCGATCGATCAATTTACCTATGAGTTGATGGAAAGATACAACAGGGATAAGGTTATTGTATTCAACACCTACCAGATGTATCGAAAAGGAATGCTTGAAAATCTCATCAAAGCCAATGAAAGTGGGAAGAAAGATGGATATCACATAGGTGCCAAATTGGTTCGTGGCGCATACATGGAAAAGGAACGGGAGCGCGCTTTGGAAAAGGGATATGAAGATCCCATCATGCCGGATAAAGAAAGCACCGACAGGCAATACGACGACGCCCTGCGATATTGTGTGGAGAATATCGACAATATGGAGCTGTGTTCCGGGTCCCACAATGAGCAAAGCAACTATTTGCTTACGAAATTAATGGCAGAGCACAACCTGGAAAGAAATGATGAGCGCATCTATTTTGCCCAGCTGTTCGGAATGAGTGATCACATCTCTTTTAATCTCGCTAATGCCGGGTTCAATGTGGTGAAATACGTGCCTTATGGTCCTATAGAAACAGTGATGCCTTATCTCTTCAGGAGGGCGGAAGAAAACACATCCATTGCCGGGCAAAGCAGCCGTGAGCTGGAACTGATTAAAAAGGAACTGAAGCGAAGAAGGAGTGCATAATCCATACATTTCGGCAGCCTTCTTTCTGTGCGCATCCGACCTGATTCATGGGAGCTTAAAAGGTTAATTTTGAGTTTTAAAAAGAAAGACGGAGGCAGAAATCCGGCAGATCATCTATTCAAATTCCACAAATCCAAACATTATTGTATTTTCACGTTTTAGTTGTATTCTTAAAAAAACAAATGGTAATTATGTCGGCAAAGCAAAAAGTCACTGTAGCCTATGGAGACGGTATTGGCCCTGAAATCATGCAGGCCACCCTGGATATCCTTTTCGCTGCGGGAGCTCAAATCGAAACTGAAGTAATAGAAATAGGCGAAAAAGTATTCAGAAAAGGAGTCTCTACCGGCATTGCCGATGAGTCATGGGAATCCATTAAAAAGAACAAAGTTTTTCTCAAAGCGCCGATCACTACTCCGCAGGGCGGAGGATTTAAAAGCCTGAATGTAGCCACCAGAACTACCCTGGGGCTTTTCGCCAACGTGCGTCCCTGCAGGTCATTTTTCCCATATGTACCGACAAATCATCCTTTGACGGATATGGTGATTATAAGAGAAAATGAGGAAGATTTATACGCCGGGATCGAGCATCAGCAGACCAATGAAGTGGTACAGGCCTTGAAGCTGATCTCCAAGCCGGGATCCGAAAAGATTATACGTTACGCCTTTGAGTATGCCCGGGTGTATGGAAGGAAAAAGGTGACTTGTATGTCGAAGGATAATATTATGAAGCAAGCGGATGGATTGTTTCACAAAATATTTGATGAAGTGGCTCGCGATTATCCTGAGATAGAAAACAATCATATGATCATAGATATCGGTTCTGCCATTATTGCGGACCGACCTCACTCTCTGGATGTCGTAGTTACCGAAAATCTTTACGGCGATATCATTTCGGATATTGCTGCGCAAGTGACCGGCTCCGTCGGACTTGGCGGATCGGCAAATATCGGAGAAGATGTGGCGATGTTTGAAGCAATCCATGGTTCCGCACCGGATATCGCAGGTCTGGATATTGCCAATCCTTCGGGTTTGATTAATGCGGCTTGTATGATGCTGGTTCATATCAACCAGCAAAGTGTGGCGGAGAAAATAAAGAATGCCTGGCTTAAAACAATCGAAGATGGCATCCATACGACAGATATTTATAATAAGGATTCGTTGCGAAAAGTCTGGACACAGGAGTTTGCCAAAGAAGTTATCCTCAGGCTCGGACAGGAACCCGTGCGTCTGAGACCTGTGCACTACCATGAAGGCGCCATGAATAAAATAATGATCAAAAAACGCCCTATGGCCAAAAAAGAGCTCGTCGGCGTTGATGTATTCCTGGATTGGGATGCCGATGGAAGGGATCCAAACAAACTGGGCGAAATACTACGGGCATTGAACGGACATGGCATGATGCTCTCCATCATTACCAACAGGGGAGTGAAGGTGTTTCCGGACGGTCATCCGGAGACATTCTGTTCGGATCACTGGCGTTGCAGGTTCATGTCGGAGACGGATGGCGGAAAAGTAACGCACGACCAAATTCTTGCGATTTTAAACGAAATAAAGGAATCGGGGCTCGATTTTATTAAAATGGAAAATATGTACACCTTTGATGGGGAGCGCGGATATTCATTGGCCCAGGGAGAATAATAGAATAATTACCGGGCCGCTATTTTGTATGATCGTATTGGGCGTTTCAATAGGGCATACAATGAACGGTTTTGCCCAGGTACGGGAAATCGGCACGGCTTCTTACTATGCGAATAAACTCCATGGAATGAAAACTGCCAGCGGGGAATTGTATCACAAGGATTCGCTTACTGCCGCCCACCGATCTTTTGCTTTTGGGACCAAAGTGAAAGTAACCCGTCTGAAAAACGGCAGGTCGGTAATTGTCCGGATCAATGACCGCGGACCATTTGTGGAAGACCGTATCCTGGATTTATCCGAAATGGCCATGAAAATTCTCGATGGACTCCACGATGGAATTATTGAAGTAAAAATGCAAAAGCTCGGGTTTGATTAGCCTGATTCCGGATTGGCTCGAAAAGATGGATCGAGATATGCAAACGTCAAACATTTTCCAATTTGAAGAATACGCCCTTTGCCTCATTTTGGAATTTTGATATTGGAACATGCGGAAAAAAAGCAACACATACGGGATCCGTACGCCGGTACTTTATATGGTGCATCCGGGGAGTTAATGAATATTTTATAATTTTTTTATCTTTGATATATCCGACATTCTGAGCTTGTCCTTATGTCTATCGCCTTAGCTTTGTTCTATTTTTTATTTCCGGTGTTTATAATCTACCTCACACAAAAATCAAACTTCCTCAAAAAGGTTGGAGCGGTTGTCCTGGCATATGCATCCGGACTGGTTTTGGGTAACATCGGGATCTTTCCGAGAGCTAGCGCCGAGTTTCGGGAAATACTGAAGAATGAAACGGCAATACCGGTGGCGGAAGCCAGGCTCCTTTATAATGAGGGCGTGATACATGCTGCAGATGTTACAGCCAACAAAATAGCTGCGATTCAAAATAATATAATATCTGCGGCAATTCTCCTGGCCATTCCATTATTACTCTTTTCGCTGGATTTTAAAAAGTGGCTCAGGCTCACGAAGGAAGCATTATTTTCTTTGCTGTTGGCAATGATTTCTCTGTTGGCTGCGGTTTTTTCCGGCTATTATTTCTTTAAGGATCTGATTGATGAATCCTGGAAGGTCACGGGATTGTTGATCGGTCTTTATTCCGGGGGCACTCCCAACTTAGCGGCAATAGGTACCGCGTTGAACGTCGGGGCAAATACATTTATCTTAACTCATACCTATGATATGGTTGTCGGTGCAATTTGCCTTCTTTTTCTTATGACTATCGCTCAGCCATTATTTAACAGGTTCCTTCCAAGTTTTAATTTAAAGCATGAAAATCTGTCGGACGAAATTGGGGTTGAGCACAATGAAGACATCGACTCCTTTATGAAATTGCTGTCAAAATACGGAATTATAGAAATTCTGAAGGGATTTGGATTTTCATCTGTGATTGTCGCCATCAGCGGAGGATTGAGCACACTGGTTCCGCAAGGCGTGCAGATGGTGACGGTTATCCTGTCGATTACGACATTGGGTCTGCTTTTCAGCAACTGGAAGGTGGTGAATAAGATCGAAAATTCGTTTCAGTTGGGGATGTATTTCATTATTGTATTTTCGCTTGTGGTTGCTTCGATGGGAGATCTCAGGAGTATGTTTCAGATCGAATACCTGCACCTCTTTAGCTTCGTCTCCGTGGTAGTCCTTGGTTCTATGGCGATCCATCTGTTTTTGTCCTACCTTTTTAAGGTCGACACGGATACTACCATCATCACCATAACCGCATTGACCTACTCTCCGCCATTTGTGCCGGTGGTAGCGGGCGCATTGAGAAACCGGACGATAATTATTTCGGGATTGACTGTTGGAATATTAGGTTATGCCATTGGAAATTATCTTGGATTGGCAATAGCCTATTTTTTGGAGTAACCGGTATTAAGTTACCCACTTCCAAAACCAAAACCATGGCGGTTTGACAGATAATATGGCTTTTTCCGCTAGAAATCTCAGGGATCTGCTATTTAATTTTTCTTTGAGCCCGATGAAAATTTTTGACGATTCCCAGTTTTCCGTGATTAACGACCATTTCAATTCATAATTGATGCGAATCAACAGGGCTTTGTCTTCTTCCGCAGTGTTATTCATCTCCGAAATTTTCATACACACTCTGGCTGTGCTCATAGAATGCCTGTTTTTCCATCGATACTGGATGGAGGACAGTGAGCTTTTAAGCATCATTTTATTTACCAGGATTTGATCCGAAAAAGCATATTTATAATGCCTGGCCGACCTTACCCAAAAATCAAAATCTTCATAACTGAGTTCCTCATCATATCCGTCCAATTCTTCAAGAACACTCCTTCGCATCATCATAGCCGGCGGACTGATCAGGTATTTCTCAACCAGTTGGGTATAAATATCTCCGCTTGGAACGGGTTCCAGCAATTTTAATCCGGCGTCTCTCTTGTAATGGGTTCCCAAACGAACGCCCTGTTCATCATATAGCTCGACATCGCAAAAATGCACTCCATACGAATCCCCTTTTTTTTCCAACGCTTCTACGCCTACTTTTATTCGGTCGGGTTTCAGTGAATCGTCTGCAGCAAGGTCGATGATGTATTTCCCTTTTGATTCCCAAAGGCCCCGGTTAAATGACTTACAATTTCCCAGGTTCTCTGAATTAAAGATTGTTTTGAATCCATACACCCTTGAGATGCCTGAGATGATTTTCCTACTTTCATCTTGACTGGCATCGTCTATTGCGATCAGCTCAATATTGGCATATGATTGCTGCAAAACAGATTCGATGGCTCGTTTTACATACTTGCCATGGTTGTAACACAAACAGATAATACTGACAAGCGGTTTATTCAAGGGATTTGACTTCCGGATTATTATTCTAAATTTGAGTGACAATATAAACAGCAATTAGAAGTGTCGAAAGCAAAAACAGGAGTATTACTGGTAAATTTAGGTACGCCGGATAGTCCGTCGGTTCCGCACGTACGAAAATATTTACGGGAATTTTTAATGGACAAAAGAGTTATTGATATACCGTTTTTTTCCAGATGGCTGCTGGTGAATTTAATCATCGCACCGTTCCGGGCACCGAAGTCGGCAAAAGTATACCGGGAACTTTGGGAAGACCGGGGGTCGCCTTTGATGTTCCACGGCATAGACCTGCAAGAAAAACTGGCCGTACAATTGGGAACAAACTATACCGTCTCCCTTGGGATGCGCTACCAAAGCCCTTCCATTGAAATCGCCCTTGAGGAATTGCTCGCCCAAAATGTGAAGAGAATAATTGTCTTGCCCTTGTTCCCTCAGTACGCTTCGGCAACCACCGGATCGGTTATTGAGAAAGTTATGAATGACGTAAAAGGGAGGTGGGTGTTTCCGGAAATCGATTTCATCAGCCAATACCCGGACGATGAATGGATGATCAGGACATTCGCCAAGCTGGGGAGGGATTACATGAGAAGAATGAATTATGACCATTTTGTATTCAGCTATCACGGTTTACCGGAACGGCAAATAAAAAAGGCATCGGTCGACAACTATTGCCAACTGAATGAAAAGTGCTGCTCCACCTATCATACGAAAAACCGGTTTTGCTACAGGGCACAATGTTTTCTTACGTCCAGAAAACTGGCGGAAGAACTTGAAATTTCCGAAGATCAATATTCTGTCTTTTTTCAATCCAGACTGGGCAAGGACCCGTGGATACAACCCTATGCCGAAGATGAAATAAAAAGGTTGGCTGCCGAGCACAAAAAGAAGGTGCTGATTTTTTGCCCGTCATTTACTGCCGATTGCCTGGAAACTACCATTGAAGTCGGAGATGAATTTAAAGAGCTCTTCATCGAAGAAGGCGGTGAGGCCTGGCAATTGGTTGAAAGCTTAAACTCCGACGATCTCTGGGTAGAGGGTTTGAAGCGGATGGTACTGCATTATGAGTAATCAATTTCCCGGAACCGCGTCCGGGGTTTTACAGCTATTTGAAAACTGTAGATTCCGGAATATTTAAATTCCCTTTCGCATCTTCGTTCCCTAACTTCAATGCATAAATCCACAATGCTGTCCGGAGCGCACCGGCATCTTTTCTACTTGTCATTTGTGCTTTATTGTCATTTTTCCCCAGCCTTGTCCGGTAGCGGGGTCTGTGGCAAAACAGGTTGATTTCAAGTATCTGACAAATTGGGATAGGAAAAAGTGAATCAAGCGATTCACTTTTTCCTTCGACTTAATGATGAGCCGAAGCGAAGGTCGTACCTGATCCGGATTATCCCGTTGCGTATTTACTTATGATGCATCCTTTTGCAGATATATTATTCTCCGGAAAAGGGTGTATTGGGAATAAACCTGGATACAAACCGATGCTCATGTCCAATTTTTAGTGTTTTACACTTTATCGGCCCTGAGGGCGAGAAATTCCATGAATTTTTCGGATTAATCAATATCCACCAGTTCAATTTCATAAACTAAAACGGAATATGGCAAGATCTTTTCCGTAATGTATTCTTTATCAATGAGATCCGCGCGCACCTGACGTGGGATGACCGCTCTGCTCGCTCCATATCCCAGATCGGACCGCATGATCACAATCGCTTTTTCTCCTTTTTGCATCAGCTTTATCCCGGCTTCAAAACCTTCAGGCATTTCTTTTTTCCCGATTTCAATCGATATCGGCTTATTGGCCTCCGTGCTGTCAAACTCCGAGCCGTCCAGGTAGGTCGCTGAATAGCTCACCTTTACAATTTGCCCTTTTTGGGGATTTTCTCCGCTACCGCTTTCAAGTTTTTTGTAAAAGATACCAGCTACAGGATTTGTGAAACCTTCCAGGTTGTGCGCGGCAAGATACTGCTCGATAGAATCGTTTTCTATCGATTTCTGGATCGTACTATTTCTGATCTCAACCAGTTCCGCCTCGAAAACCAGGTTGCTTTGCTTGGATATGACCTTTGAATAACTGTAAGAACCATAAGCATAAACAGACGGGATGAAAAACTGGTATTTTTCTCCTTCTCTCATGCCGGCTATGGCGTATCTCAGTATACCGGGAACAATCTTGTCTTGGTCATTTTTAATGATTCCTATATTGCCGGATGTGGAAGTAGCGCTGTCAATCACTG
Source organism: Cytophagales bacterium (assembly GCA_022360055.1). Lineage (GTDB taxonomy): Bacteria > Bacteroidota > Bacteroidia > Cytophagales > Cyclobacteriaceae > JAAUQL01. The sequence goes on from JAKSDO010000171.1 coordinate 30,027, forward strand.
CCTCATTTAACATCGATATTTTATAATTGAAGCACAGGATATCGTCTTTTTCCGTTTGCTGACCATCATCATTTTTCTTCAGTGCCTTATAATAAAATCCATAATTTGAAAAATCGGCATCGATATCATTTAGGTCCAGATATGCTTCGATGGTTTCGTAGTCGTGTCGTAATTGCCTGTCAAAATCAGATTCGGATTCATCAAGGCAACTGGTAAATATCCATAATGTCATACAAACGAATACTGCATTAAGACTTCTAAGATGATTTGACTTTTTTGTTTTCATAATAGTTTAGTTTTAAAAAATTCATAATAGAACATGACTATACCCGCCAATTGGCATGATCATGCATTCAAAAGTCAAGGATTATTGACATAGACACCCTTGCATTTTCAAAAGTTGTATTGGAACTTCGGGAGTTTGACGATATAGCGAAACGAATCATTATGAGATATGTCCGAACTTCCGTAAAATCATCCGCGCAAGTCGAGCGCATAAGTTGGCGGGGGTTGAAGAGGGTTATACATGCACAAAAAGGGAAACCGGCAACAGGATGTTTGTCCCGGAGCCGGATCATTTTACGAAGTAGAATAAAGTCGAATGGGCCATGAAAAATAAGGAACCTGTGTTTGAGTGGTTATTGGGAGATGACAACCCGCCGGTTAAATATCTGACCCTCACGAATATTCTCGGCAAATCCCAAACTTCGAAAGAGGTCCGGGGAGCGAGATCTCAACTGATGGAATATGATCCGACCCTGATCATCCTGGATCACTTTGAGGAATTTATTCATGAAACAAACCGCTACAGGCGCTACTGGAAAATTCATTGAATGGTAAAATGATTGCAGATGTCGAGGAAAAAGGACGCCCCAGCAAATGGATTACATATTTTGCCCTTGTTGTGCTGGAGCATTTTTCTGCGGGATCTCAAAAGCATCCTTCCAAGGATGCCGCGCATTTGAAATAACGGTTTTCGCAACGCAGTAAGAGCTTATCATTTTTAATTTAACAATAGTAACCCATGACAAAATCACGATTTACACTTTTATTCACGTTTTTGTTAGTGGCTCAGACATCGGTCGGAGCGCAAACAAAACATCAGCTATTTTATAACGAACCCGCCAAAAAATGGGTGGAAGCGCTGCCATTGGGCAATGGACGTTTGGGGGCGATGGTATATGGTGGTGTGACACAAGAACACATCCAGTTTAATGAAGAAACATTATGGAAGGGCGGTCCGCATGACTATTCGCACAAAGACGCCCATAAGCATCTCGGAAAGATCAGGGAATTGCTGGCAGAAGGGAAACAAACAGAAGCGCAGAATTTGGCGAGTGAAGTGTTCATGAGTGCACCGTTGCATCAAAAGGCCTATCAGCCGTTTGGCGATCTTATCCTGGATTTTCCGGGCCATAATGATTATACCGGTTATAAACGAGTACTGGATATCGATCGTGCGGTGAGTACGGTATCGTATTCTGTGGGCGGCGTAAAATATACCCGGGAGGCTTTGGTAAGCTTCCCCGATCAGGTGATTGCATTACAAATAACCGCTGATAAACCGGGGATGTTAGATTTTGATCTCAGATTGGATTCGCATCACTTTCAGAAATCCGTTCAAACCGATTATGACAGACAGATATTGGAAGTGAAGGTGACCGAGGGCGCTCTGGAAGGGGTGGCAGGTATAAAAGTGAAAACGGATGGATCAATTACGCCAGCTTATCGGAAGATTGGGGTTGAAGGCGCCACCAAGGCAACCATTTACCTAACCGCTCATACCAATTTTGTGAATTATAAGGAGGTGAGCGGCAAGCCGAAATCAAAGATCAACAGCTTTTTCCATAAAGCTGCCAATCTGGATTTTGAGGATGTGCGGTCAATGCATGTAAAAGATTATCAGGAACTGTTTGACAGGTTCCGGCTCAGTTTTGGAGATCGGGGTCATGGGGATGCTCCTACAAACAGGCGCATCTATGATTTCTGGAAAAATCCCGATGATCCGCAATTTGTTGCACTGTACGTACAATACGCGAGGTATCTGATGATCTCGTCCAGCCGTCCGGGCGGGCAGCCCGCTAATCTGCAGGGGATCTGGAATGATAAACTCAATCCTCCGTGGGACAGCAAATGGACAGTCAACATCAATGCGGAAATGAATTACTGGCCCGTGGAGCTCACCAATCTTTCGGAATGTCACGAGCCATTTTTCAACATGATCGACGAATGTTCGGTGAGCGGGGCCATTGTGGCAAAAGAGCATTACAATTGCGATGGGTGGGTGCTTCACCATAATACCGATATCTGGCGCGGAACCGCTCCGATCAACGCGTCGAATCACGGGATCTGGGTAACGGGCGGTGCGTGGCTTTGCACCCATTTGTGGGAACACTATTTATTTACCCGGGACAAGGCATTTCTTGCCGAGAAATATCCGGTCATGCGGGGGGCGGCAAAATTCTTTACAGAATTTTTAGTTGAGGATCCCAAAACCGGTTATCTCATCAGCACACCGTCAAACTCTCCTGAAATTGGCGGGCTGGTTGCCGGGCCGACAATGGATCATCAAATTATAAGGGCACTGTTCAATGCGTGTATCGAAGCCTCGGAAATCTTAAATACAGACCCGGAGTTTGCGGCTGAATTGAAACAAATGGTACCGAAGATAGCTCCAAACCAGATCGGCAGGCTCGGGCAACTTCAGGAATGGCTGGAAGATAAAGACGATCCGAATGTAAAGCATCGCCATGTCTCGCATTTGTGGGGCGTGCATCCCGGCAACGAGATCAACTGGGAAGAGACGCCGGAATTGATGAAGGCAGCCAGGCAATCGCTGATCTTTAGGGGGGATGAAGGAACGGGATGGAGTCTCGGCTGGAAGATCAATTTCTGGGCGAGGTTTTTGGATGGCAACAGAACCTATAAATTAATTCATATGCTGCTGAGCCCTGCGGAAGAGCCTCAGCGAAAAATCAGGGGAGGTTCATATCCCAACCTGTTCGATGCACATCCGCCATTCCAGATCGACGGTAATTTCGGAGGAGCCGCCGGTATTGTAGAAATGCTGATTCAAAGCCATCTGGATAAAATCGATTTGCTGCCCGCCTTGCCCGATGCATTGCCGGAAGGAAAAATCTCCGGAGTGTGTGCAAGAGGAGGGTTCGAGCTTTCATTTTCATGGCATGAGGGCGTGTTACAGGAAGTCGAAGTGTTGTCAAAGGCCGGTAATCCATGTACTTTGAAGTATGGAAACAAAACCATTGATTTCGGCACGAAAAAAGATGAAACCTATACCTTCAACGGTAAGCTCAGAAAGGTAAAAAAGCAGTAGAAGCCATTCTTTATTGCACCTGCAAATGACAGCGATCCCCGGAATTATTCCGGGGAAAATGTTTTTTTGAATCCGGGCTAACAGTCATCTGAGGATTTAAAACACCCGGGCGAACCGATTTATAAAATCTGCTCAAACCCGATGAAGAGGGGACATATCAAAGCTTCGGGCGCTCGCCCGACGAATACCGATCTCGCTCACCGTTCCGGGTAGCATATGGACGAACACGAATGTGAGGTTCCGCACAATTGATTCAACCTGGATGATGCGATAGATCGTTATGAGGGCTTAAATTGCAATAAATCAGGTTTACTTTGACAGCATAGCACCGCTATGGTGAAAAGTAAAACAAAACGAAGGGGCTGATTTGAAGTAATTTAGGCTCGGAATAGAAAGGTTATTGCATATTTCAGGTTAAATACAAGACCGGAGGTACCGGGTGACATGGCGTGAAATTCCGGAGGCCGTTCAATAAAACCCGGATCCGAAAGCCAGATGCTCCGGCTTCGTATTTGGAAGATAGGCAAACCGTTTGAGGCAGAAATATTGCAGGTTATGTTTGCGACCCGTTGAAGCGGTAAATCCCCAGATTACATTGGTATTCCCACTAAATACCTTGTTCAGCAAGTCTTTCGTTATTTCCACCCGCAATACGTCATCCAGCCAGACCCGGAGTGTTTTGCCGGAACTATCCCATCTGAGTATAAAACTATGCAATCGGTCATCTTCCAGATTGCCGGGTTCCACAGGTTTTTTGACGTCCACGAAATGATAATTCGTGCCATTTTCCAGATAGGCCATGTGATCATTTTCAGGATCGTTTTGTGTCGGATTGTAATAGGTGTCAAATTCGATGGCCAACGAAGGAGCTATATACGAACCGTAAGCGTATTCGGGGTTCCATCGGCCGTAACCCATACATTCTCCGTAGGTGCCGTAAGCCTGAAAGCCGCGCGGATCCGTATGCATGACGAACGTAATGCCGTCGGCGCCCTCATCTTTATCTCCCAGGTAGATGTCAAAGTCGATAACAAAATCACTTCCGAGATCGATGGTATTGGTATTATAGGCAATTCCCTCGCTGTAAGGTTCATCAGGGGTTAGTAAGACGCATTGATTGTCCAGGGGTTGGGCGCTACCGAGGTAATGATACTGCGCATGTAGATCAGTAAGGGATATGGTTAATGCAAAGAGTAAGACGGTCTTCATGGCTTTTTTTTATTAACCGCTGCGAATCAAAATGGTTTCGATTTTGACCGGGAAGATTTGTCCTGTTTTTTCGACCGGCCCGATACCGGCAACAGGATCCGTTCGTTGCTCGATTCCGGAGCTTCCGGGTAATGCCGGTCAAAGTTCCGGAGACCTGATGCAACCTTTAAAATTTCCGGCAGTCTTTAACTCAAGTCATACGTTTCGGAACATAACCGGTTTTGTCAATGATAGGGCCTAACGACGCTTCGGCATCATTTTTTGCTTTATGCATAAATGCTGTAATGGATTTTCAACTCAGTCGTCTATAGAGTTGGGCTCTGTTTCTTATTAAAGTCTGTAACATGTTTAACGGGAATGATCAAAGATTATGATAAAAAACTATCTCTTAACCGCGCTCAGAAGCTTTGCAAAAAATAGGTTTTACACATTTATTAACATCGTCGGACTATCGATCGGAGCGGCGTGTAGCATTTTAATTCTACTGTGGGTCGTGGATGAATTGACCTACGACAGATTTATCCCCAAGTCGGACCGGCTGTTCCAGCTTTGGGTAAATTCTGATTTTGACAATAAAATAAATTCCTGGAGATCCGTACCTCTGCCGACCTATGAGGCGCTTAAATCGATTGATAACAATATAAAAAACACGGTCGTTACCGATTGGGGCGGCCATCATTTACTAACCTTCGGTGAGAAAAAGCTGATCATGAAAGGACACTATGTGAGTGAAGAATTCCTGGAAATGTTTGAGTTTCCTCTTATCTATGGTGACGCTTCCGTCGTTCTGGATGATCCGAGTTCGATTGTGATTACGGAATCTACGGCAAAGGCTTTTTTCGGGGATACGGATCCTTTGAACCAGGTAATCCGTGTCGATGACAAGGGGGAGTTAAAAGTGACGGGCATACTCAGGGATCCTCCGAAAAACTCGTCCTTTGAATTCGATTATTTGTTGCCCTGGAAATATCGAAGGCAGATTATCCCGTGGGTGAAAGATAATGAGGATAATTGGGGAAATTATTCATTTCAGGTATTTGTTGAATTGAGCAATTCCGCGTATGCGGATGAGGTGAATGAAAGCATAAAACTGGTGCTGCAGGAACACGGAGAAGTAGACCTGAAACCGGAACTCTTCCTCTATCCTATGGAGCGGTGGCGCCTGTACTCAAACTTTGAAAACGGCAAGGAAAAAGGGGGAATGAGTGATTTTGTACAGTTGTTTGGCTTAATCGCTGTTTTCATCATTATCATCGCCTGTATAAATTTCATGAATCTGTCTACAGCCCGTTCTGAGAAACGAGCAAAGGAAGTCGGCATCAGAAAAAGTGTAGGCTCACATAAATTCCATCTCGTATTTCAGTTTCTTTCCGAATCGATGATTATATCCTTTTTTGCATGTGTGTTGGCTGTATTGTTTGCGCAACTCGCGCTCCCCTTTTACAACGATTTGGTTGAGAAGGAACTTTTCATCAATTACAAATCCTGGGAATTTTGGGTGGTATCTTTTGGTTTGGCATTAATGATTGGCTTTGTATCCGGCAGCTACCCTGCTTTTTACCTTTCATCATTCCAGCCCATCAGGGTATTGAAGGGAAGCATTCAGCAGGGAAGGCGGGCGAGCTGGCCTAGAAAAATACTGGTTACGTTTCAATTTGCCATATCCATTTTTTTGATCATTGCCACCATGCTTATATACGAGCAGATCCGGCTGGTGAAGAACCGGCAACTCGGTTATAATCAGCAAAATCTCATTACGATAGATTTGAATGATGAACTTAAAAAGAACTATCGGGCGCTGAAAACAGAATTGCTTCAGTCAAATCTGGTCGAATCGACTACGATCTCCAACAGTCCGGTTACAGAAATACATTCCAATAATTTCCTCGGCTGGCCCGGGAAGCCCGAAGAGCAGCGCGTGTTGTTTACCACAATTACCTGCCAGTATGATTATGCCAAAACCATGGGTGTGAAAATATTGGAAGGAAGGGATTTCTCCGAAGATTTTGTGAGTGATTCCTCGGCGATCATCGTCAACAAAGCAGCTATGGATCTTATGAAGCTGGAAGATCCGCTCGGTACGGAGTTGGAGCTCTGGGGAGGGAAAAGAACCCTGATCGGGGTAATTGATAATATATTGATGGGATCTCCATACCGGGAGGTGAAACCTCTTTTTATGATCATGGATGATTGGGGAGGTTATATTACACTGAGGATTAGTGCGACCGATAACTTGCAGGCCTCCTTAAAGGGGATTGAAAAAATCTATAAAAAGTATAATCCGGCCTACCCCTTCGATTATGAATTTGCCGATGTGGAATTTCAGGAAAAGTTTGCGACAATAGAGATGACAAATACGCTTGCCGGTGTATTTGCTTCGCTGGCAATATGCATCACAGGACTGGGATTATTCGGATTGGCCGCTTTTACGGCGGAACAGCGAACCAAAGAGATCGGTGTGCGCAAAGTTCTCGGAGCGACAGTCTTTAGCATCATATCATTAATATCCAGGGATTTTTCGAAATTGGTTATAATTGCGTTTGTGGTGACCGCGCCCCTTGCCTGGTGGCTACTCAACATGTATCTCGATCGTTATCCGGTGAGGATTGATATTCAATTTTGGATCTTTCCCGTTACCGGTTTTATCGTACTGTCTTTTGCATTGTTTATTGTAACCTCTCAGGCGTTGAAGGCAGCTCATGTAAATCCGGCAAACACACTAAAGGATGAATAGGCGATCTGATATTGCAGGAGATATTCAAAGTGAAATACCGACCGTCAATTGCCCGGAGAACTTTTGAACCCCAAGACGCTTCACTGCGTTTTGTACCGGGAGAAGGGCAGCCGGGACCATCCGGATCGTAAAGAGCATCGGATATTCTCGAAAATATCCGATGTTTAAGTATTATTATCCCTAAATGCGAGCGCCAGGCTCCGGACGACGATCATAAAAAAGGCAGCTCTGAACACATGCTGCCTTCGATTCATCCGGGATTTTCCACTCAATTTAAATTCGGCTGTGGGGTCATCCTCAGGTACGGTCTTACTTCGGTATATCCTTTCGGGAAAAGTTCATCCGCCTGCTCATTGGTTACTGCCGGAACAATCACACAATCCTGCCCGGCTTCCCAGTTCACGGGCGTAGCCACTTTATGATATGCCGTCAATTGCAGCGAATCAATTACCCTCAGCAACTCATTGAAATTCCTCCCGGTAGATGCGGGATACGTAATGATCAGTTTTACTTTTTTATCAGGATCGATCACAAATACCGATCGCACGGTTTGCTTGTCGTCGGCATTGGGGTGGATCATATCGTATAGGGTAGATATATTGCGATCTTCATCTGCAATGATCGGGAAGTTTACTTCGGTGTGTTGCGTCTCATTGATATCGCCGATCCACCCTTTGTGCGATTCCAGGCCGTCCACACTCAAGGCAACAACTTTTACGTTCCTTTTGTCAAATTCTTCTTTGTATTTTGCGGCTGCACCCAATTCGGTCGTGCATACCGGTGTATAGTCCGCCGGGTGCGAAAACAGCACGCCCCAGCTATCGCCAAGCCATTCATGAAAGTTAATTTCTCCTTCGGTGGTTTGCGCGGTAAAGTTCGGAGCTTCGTCTCCTAATCTGATTGTAGCCATGATTATTGTTTTAGGTGAAGTAATTAGTTCAAGAAGTAATATAGGTAACGATTCTGAGAAGGATATGTTTGGCGAAAATATCTTATATTTCAAGGTGGGGATCAAATCGGGGCGCCGCTGCAAAATCAATTTCCGGGACCATATAAATACATATGGTAAAACCTTTTCCGAATCGGATTATTTATGAATATGACCCGATAGATTGTGGCAAAAAAAATCAATTTGGTAATTTCGATAGATTAATGTCAGGAGAATTACAAATATCGGGGATGAATCTGCAAAAGGATACCATATCGAAACTTTTATCGGTTACGTTTTTTTGCCTCTATTCCGCAGTTGCAGCTCAGGATCAGCAAATCGCATTCAGGCATCTCTCGACAGTTGACGGCCTTTCCAATTTTACCGTGTTGAGTATAGCGCAAGATCGGCAGGGATTCATGTGGTTTGGAACTATGGATGGACTCAACCGTTTTGATGGAAAGCAAATTAGAACATACAGGCTTGATAAGAACGATCCCTATTCTTTAGGGAACAATTTAGTCCATTCTTTGCTCTGTACAAGTGATTCCGGATTGTGGGTAGGTACGGGTCAGGGGCTTTACTACTACGATTATCACCACGATAATTTTCATTTCATACCCGTATCGGACGAAAAGGGGGAAAGTATCGAGGATCCGGAGATCAAGACCATAGTTCATGATTTCAAATACATTTGGCTTGGAACTTCTCAAGGGCTATTCAGATACAACTTAAAAAGTGAGCAATTTGATCCCTATCTCAAAGAGGGAATAAAGAACATTGTTACCGAAACCGTCGAAGCAATACACAAGGCCGATAACGGGGATATATGGATTGGGGGAAAGCAGGGTTTACTGCTGTACCGACACGGAGATCTCGTAAGAATTAAGAATGACAAGAATTCAAAATATAATCATAAAACAAATGTGATCAGTATTAATTCCGATGAAACGGGCCGCATTTGGTTCGGAACCCTGGACCAGGATGCCGGCCTTATTATTTACGATCCTGTGAAAGGAAAATTTACGGACCTCAATACCCGGGATGGCTTTATACCTCACAACAAAGTCAATTGCTTGTACAGATTCGATGACGACAGGATCTGGGCCGGAACCACCTGGGGATTATCTGTTATTGATCGGAACAACTTCTCTTCGCAGCATTTATTTTATGAAAGACAGAACCCCGGCAGTATTTCCCACAATTCCATCAGGGACATCTATCAGGGGAAGGACGGGATTATCTGGATCGGGACCTATTCCGGAGGAGTCAACTATTTTGATACCCGAAGCCAGTTGATCAGACATAATACAAACCTCTACCGAAACCAATACTCGTTAAGCTTCAATATTGTATCGTCCATTTTTGAAGATGGAAATAAAGATTTGTGGATAGGCACGGAATACGGAGGATTAAACGTGTTAAGCAGGTCGAATAAGACCTACCGCGTATTGAGGAGAACTAATGATCCCAATAGCCTGAAAAGCGACAACGTAAAAAGCACTATTGAAGATAACCGAGGCAGAAAATTTATTGCCACCCAATTTGGTTTAAGTATTTATGATCCCGCATCGCAAACCTTTTTTAATATTGATGACACTCCGGGCCCAAGAGGGAGTTTGAATTTTTACGGCGTGCTTGATTTGTGCAAGGACAATTCGGATAATATTTGGATCGGAACCCACAAATGGATAGGCATCAGTAAAATTCCCGGACCGGGATATCTGTTAATGTACGATACGGGTAAGGATAGCATTATACACTATTATCCGGAAAGCGAAACATTGGCAATTATCGACGGTGGAATAAACACACTGGCTTATGACCCCGACAGGGACATTATTTGGTCCGGAGGAGATAACGGGCTGACCGGATTTGACAATAAAACAAAAAAGTATTTGACTGATGATGCCCTTTATAAATCTACCGAAACAATAGAAGGGACGGTAATCAATGATCTTTTTTTAGATGATAATGATCTTTTATGGATTGCAACCTTCGGACAAGGTCTGTTTATCATGGACGTCGATTCATTTCAATTAAGAAAAATTTCCGGTGACGAAGGGCTCACGGAGAGTAGCTTTTACGCAATCACAGGTGATAACGATGGAAATATCTGGACAAGTGTGAGTGCCTATCTCTTAAAAATAAATACTCCCGGCAACATTCGCGATACCGTAGACCACATAGAGAGATATGGCATTCAGGAAGGGTTTCCGCCACAGCAATTTTTTCGGTCGGCGGCTTGCAAAGGTTCGGACGGGACGCTGTATTTCGGTGGCGATGATGGCTATATTGCCTTTAAACCGGAGGAAGTGGAAAACATCGTATTTCATCCCTCGGTTGCAATCCTCGATATTTTAGTTAACGGGCAGTCTTTGGAGCTAAAATCGGACAGGGAAAGTCAGTATTTAAATGTCGCCTCCTTAAAAAGCTTGCCTCTTACTTATGAGCAGTCCAGTTTTGCCGTGCGATTTATTGCTCCAAATTTCATTAATCCGGACAATACATGGTACCAGTATCAATTGTCCGGGATACACGAATCGTGGCAGGATCTGGGAAATTCGAATACGATTAATTTTACGGAATTAAAAGCCGGCAGCTATCAATTGAAGATCAGGGCTTCCAGTGATCCGGAAAGTTTTTCAGATCAATATACCTCTATTTTGTTGGAGGTAGCGCCGCCCTATTGGGGAACGCCCCTGGCCTATTTCATTTACATCATTTTACTACTTTCGCTGCTTTACGCATTTTTTGTTATATCCAGAAAATGGGAGCGATTAAATCAGAATTTAAAGTTTGAGCACCTTCAAAGAGCGCAGGAAAAAGAATTCAATCAAAAAAGAATAAAGTTTTTTACGGACATCTCCCATGAGCTCAGAACCCCGCTCACGCTCATACTGGCTCCACTGGAAAGGATTATAAAATCAAACTTCGGCAATTTGAAGATTAGGAATCAATTGATGCTTATGTTAAGAAACGGGGAGCGAATGCTTCAATTGATTAATCAATTGCTGGATCTCAGAAAGCTGGAGACCGGTCATATGCAACTTCAGGTAGCCCAGGGAAATATCGCTCAATTCATAAAAGAGACCTCCTTGTCGTTTCGTGAACTTGCTCACGACAGGAATATTGAATTTGAAGTAATATGCAAGAAGAAAACCGTAAACCTGTGGTTCGACAGGGATAAATTTGAGATCATACTTTTCAATTTACTTTCAAATGCCATAAAATATACCCCCGAACACGGAAAAATATCCGTATGCATCGGAACTGTTGATACTAATCCGGATATGGACGGTGATACCCGGAAAACGAAGAAATCCGTTTTCATCGGAATTGAAAATACGGGACACGGAATCCCCGGGGATCAGATAGATCATATTTTCGACAGGTTCTATTCCGGTACGGATGGGCGTACCGACAGCCATTCAAGCGGTGTTGGACTCGAGATCGTGAAAAATATGATCGACCTCCACAAAGGGAGCATATCCGTAGAGAGCGCGTACGATCAAAACGGCATCCATGGGTTCACACGTTTTACGATCACATTAAAATCCGGCAAGAAACATTTTGCAAGGGATGAAATTCTCCGGAATTACAAAAGCAGTGAAGACATATCGAATTACGGTAAACCGATTGCGCTCACATCAACGGATGTGGCAAATGCCGGTTTATCTGTCAATTTGGAGGTTGTTGATGATCCGGACAAAGCATCGGTACTTATCATCGAAGACAATGAAGAAGTGAGAGCGCTTGTGGTGGATCTTTTCCGGGACCAATACAATACCATTGAAGCCGCTAATGGCCGGGACGGACTAAGCATGGCCAGGGAAAAAATTCCGGATCTGATCATAAGCGATATAATGATGCCGGCAATGGACGGGATCGAACTTTGTAGGAAAGTTAAATCCGATGTAAACACAAGTCATATACCGGTAATACTATTAACGGCAAGAACGGCAGTGACATTTAAATATGAGGGATTGGAGACCGGAGCCGATGACTACATTGTCAAACCATTCGACGTTGAAGATTTAAGATTGAGATCACAAAATCTGATAAAGCAGCGAAAGCTCCTGAAGGAACGGTTTGGTCAAACCGGATCCGTAATTCCGGCAGAGATCTCATTAACATCCGTTGACGAGAAGCTAATACAGAAGACGCTGGATTATATTTCTGAAAACATTGGGAGCAGTGATCTCACCGTCGACAAAATTGCCAGGGAAATCGGTATGAGCAGAACGAATTTTTATCGCAAGATCAAAGCCCTTACAAATTTGAGTGCGGCGGAGTTTTTAAGAAAAATCAGGATGGATCATGCGGCGCAGCTTCTTAGAACAAATAAGATTCGCGTATCCGAAGTCAGGTTTATGGTGGGTATTTCCGATGCGGATTATTTTCGGGATTGCTTCAAAAAGCAATTCGGAGTGACGCCAAAAGCCTATATGGAAAACCAGAAAAATCCACCGGCTCATTGAAATAGAGGCGTTTTTGTAACATTTGTCCTGTTTTTTTGGCACATCCTGATCCGGATTTTGCACCATTTATCCTGTTTTATTGGAACGCCGTTTCAAGTCATTTACAGCTCTTCTCAATACATTTATCTTAAAAAAGTAAATAATGAGAAGGGGCCGATCCGCGAAAAATAAGCTCATTTTCCAGTTCATTGTGGTTGTTGCGATTATTGTCTGCTTGTCGCTTTTCCTTATTTACGTGAACCCATGAAACAAAATTCAACACCGGAAACACTCAATTGTTAGCATCATACAGATGCTATAAATCTCAATTATGTTTTACCTAACAAATACAAATTATGAAAATTAGTTACTTATTAATGACATTGGTTCTGTGTTTGGCATTTGAAGTGCGGGCGCAGAATATTCAGATTACCGGGTCGGTGACATCCTCGGAGGATGAAGCCGGATTGCCTGGTGTCAACGTAATTGTACAAGGCACATCCACCGGCACGGTTACGGATGTCGATGGGAACTACACCCTCGAGGTCCCGGGAATAGCGTCCGTATTGGTATTCAGTTCGGTAGGATACATTCAGGAAGAAGTCGCGGTCGGGAGCCGAACGGTGATCGACATGGTCATGACTCCGGATGTTACGGCTCTTGAAGAGATCGTTGTAGTCGGTTACGGAACCATGAAGAAATCCGACCTGACCGGCTCACTCACTTCCGTATCGTCGGATGACTATCAGGTGCAGCCCATCACACGAATTGACCAGGCCTTGCAGGGAAGGGCCGCAGGTGTGGCAGTTACGCAGACCAGCGGGGCGCCGGGAGCAGGTTATAAGATCAGGATCCGCGGCGCAAATTCCATCAGTGGGAACAACGCCCCCTTGTACGTGGTAGATGGATTGGTTGTCGGAGATATCAATTCCATAAATGTCAACGACATCGCATCCATGGAAGTGTTGAAAGATGCCTCGGCTACCGCCATTTATGGTTCGAGAGGAGCAAATGGCGTAGTACTGATCACCACGAAAAGCGGAAGTCAGGGGCCGGCTAAAATAGAGGTAGAAACCTTTTATGGCGTATCTCAGGTGACTCAGAAGCTTCCTGCAATGACGCCGGCAGAATTTGCCGAAGGTGTGAATTTTGCGGAAGGAACCGAGTTTTACACCCCTGAAGAAATAGCCGATTTGAGAAACGGTGGCGGCGAGGACTGGCATGAGCGTTTTTTTCGCGAGGCTCCCTTTGCCAACTTGCAATTGTCGGTAAGCGGTGGATCTGATGCCGTAGATTATTTTGTTTCTGGTAATTTGTATAATGCGGACGGTACTTTGAGAAGTCAGAATTACAATAGGTATGCGATCCGTACGAATATCAATGCTGAAGTATCGAAGAAAATAGGGTTGGGATTAAATGCCTATTTCAGCCGTGAAGAAGAGACCGGTGTACGGGCCAACCTGTACCAGGGATTGACTTGGGACCCTACGACACCGGCATATAATGAGGAAGGAGATTATAACTTTGTGCCTCTGAAACCGGGAGTTGGCAACGGCGCAATCAATCAATTAGTTGCCCCGGAGAATAATGTCCGGGAAAACTTCAACCATCAGGTACTAGCAAGCGGATATTTCAAGTACAATATTCTCAATGATTTGGAACTTAATATTTCAGGGGGAGTAGAGCGGCTGGACAGGAACAATAATAGTTACACATCCATTCTTGTGAACCAGGTAGGTACGGCCAAAGTGTATAACCAGGATGTGACCAGGTTCCAAAATACAAACCGTTTGACCTATACCTGGAACAAAAATCCGAATCACAGGTTGCAGATCGATGCAATTCACGAGCAGCAATATGTGAAAGCACAGGGTGTGGAAGCGGAAGCCAGCGGATTTTTCTCCGACAATACCTCTTACAAAAATCTGGGATTGGGCGCTATTCAGAGAACCGCGAGCAAAGCGTATTCCAACGGGACCAACAATCCGGTAAGCGAAAGCTTACAATCCTTTTTGGGGAGAGTGAATTATTCACTTTTTGAGCGGTTCCTATTTACGGCTTCCATAAGAGCGGACGGCTCCAGCAAGTTTGCCGAAAACAACAGATGGGGATATTTCCCGTCGGGTTCTTTTGCTTACAGAATTTCCGATGAAGCTTTTATCCAGGGCATCGAAGTAATCGATAATTTGAAATTAAGAGTCAGCTATGGTCAGATTGGCAGCCAGGCGATCGAACCGTTGGCCAGGCGAGCGATTCCAATCATTGACACAAGCGTAAGTTATCCCTTTGAGGGAGAAGCGTCGACCATCGGTGTGGCGCCTTCCAACAGGCTTGCAAATCCGGATCTGACCTGGGAAACAACCACCCAGGGAAATATCGGATTTGATATTGGTCTGTGGAATTCCAGATTGACTTTCTCTCTGGACCTCTATCAGAAGAAAACCACCGATTTACTGTTGGATCGTGTCTTACCTTCTTACGTGGGACCGACCGTGGTTACCCAAAATGTGGGTGAAGTGGAAAACAAAGGATTCGATCTCAGGCTCGGTATGACCCTTGTAGATAACGATGATTGGCATGTAAGCTCAATATTGAGCGTTTCAAAAAACAAGAACAAGGTACTTGCCCTGGTCGATGAGGTAGAATTGATGGAACTGGGTAAAGTGTACCAAAATAATACGTTCCCGGTAAATCCTACTGCCGTACAGTTAGGGAAACCGATCAGCACGTTCCGGGGATATATTTTCGAAGGTGTCTATCAGAAAGGAGAAGAAGATGAAGCTGCGCTGTACGGAAAAGTCCCGGGTCAGGCGAGGTATAAAGACATAAACGGAGATACACTGATCTCTTCCGATGATATCGTCACCGTTGGAGACGGGAATCCCGATTTTACCTGGGGATGGAACTGGACCGTATCATGGAGGAAGCTTGATCTGAATTTCTTGGTACTCGGAGCTCATGGCAATGATATTTATAACTTTACCAGGATGAGAATGATGGGATTGGGCGCAGCGCAATTCCATGCGGTCCACGCCGACTACAATGACCGCTGGACGGAGAACAATCCCAGTGAAATTCCATCAGGCAGGGATGGTACGGAATTTTTGTCTTCGCAATTTATTGAAGACGGATCATTTGTCTCCATGAAAAACATCACCCTGGGTTATAATTTTGATTTTTCAGGGAGCAGTTTTATTGAGACTTTACGGCTTTATGTTAGTGCTGAAAACCTGTTCATTATTACGGATTATTCGGGCTTTGATCCCGAAGCTACCGCTTCCGGAAGTTCGGATGTCGATTTGGGTATTGATCTAAATGCTTACCCGATCAATCGTGCCTATTCGATAGGATTGAAATTTATGTTTTGATTCAGTTACTTAATTTCTATTAGACATGAAAAATAAAGTTAAATACATCCCCGAAATTGTACTGATAATTGCATTCATATTTGTAAACCAGGCATGCGTTGACCTGGAGGAGGATGTAAGTGGTGTACTTTCGATCGAAAACCTTAGTGGCGAAGGAGATATTACTGCCGCATTGGCGCCAATTTATCGCAGCATGCTTGAAGCTTATCAACATCCGCACTCCGCCGGGGTTCCCACTTACGGCGGTGATGACAGGACTACCTGGTGGGCGGGAAATAAAGCTCCCTTAAGGGTGTTTGACCGATTTGATTACGGAAGTGGAGAAAATTCGGACATCAATTGGCTGCCAAGGGGTTGGGATGCCTACTGGAAGGTGATCTACTACTCCAATACATTGATTGAAGGGCTCAAAACATCTACGGCTCCGGAAGAGGTCGTCAGGGTAGCGGATGGAGAAGCCAGGTTCTTAAGGGCGCTGGCTTATCTCAATTTGGTGCGTACTCACGGCAACATGCCGATTTTATTGGATGGCGATATTCCGACAGGAGAAGAACAGCGTGCTACGGTTTTGCAAAACTACGGACATATTGAAAATGACTTGTTGATCGCCGAAGAAAATCTACCTGCTCCGGATGTCGTAAAGTCTGCGGGGCGGGCATCTTTGGCCGCGGCCAAAACCTTACTTGCCGATCTGTACCTCACCTGGGCCGGGTGGCCGGTAAAAGACAATTCAAAACTAGCCTCTGCTGTCGAAAAGGCGAAGGAAGTAATGGATCTGAATTATTTTGAATTGATGCCAATCGATGAGTTATGGCTGCTTAGCGGACAGAACAGCAAGGAATCTGTCTTTTCCATTCAGTTTTCCGAAGTGGAGGATCTGAAAAACGGATGGCCTGCCGGCACAAGTTTTCACGAAGCGCGAGGCTGGTCCGATATGTATCCCGAGCTTCGGTTTTTCAACGATTTTCCGGAGGGCCCAAGAAAGGACGCCACATTCTATACCGACATCCCTCAACGCGGGGTGGCCGCGGGTAAAATTTTTACCAAAGATCCTCCGACCGTACCCTGGCAACAATCGCAACGACAGCATCCGATGTATAAAAAGTTCGCTATTTCCGAAAATCTGAATGTAGGCAACCGCACTGCCGGTTACCGGGCTTTTGAAGTCATCCGGTATGCGGAAGCGTTATTGATTTTTGCGGAGGCTCAGGCCAGAATCGGAGAAACTCCGGAATCGATCGAAGCTTTGAATCAGGTGAGACGCAGGGCTATGGGATTGCCTTATCTGGATCCCGATCCTTCCGTAGATGTCTCAACTGCAACGGTAAACGAGATCCTTGATGAAAAAGGGTGGGAGCTCGCCGGCGAATACAAGCGATGGTTCGATCTGATCCGATCCGAAACCCTTGAAGAAATTGTGGCTAAGAGGGATCCCGGCGAACACGTGACACTGGTGAGACAGCCGACTAAAGCCCAGTATATCGCTCCTATACCCTTCCAGGCAATTTCGACCAGTAAACTTGTTCAAAATCCGGAGGGATTCTCTGTTACGGGAGAATAAATGTGAAGTGTTTTCAAATAGTCAACCGGGATTGCAAAATTCGGGTTGACTACTTTTTAATTGATAAGTTCAAACAAAATATGATCTGTATTAATCATCAACTGACCGTTATTTTTAATATTTTATGGCCTGGTCAACCTCATACTTTTTGGAATTTATCATTAAACGGCCATTTTTTTATTTTCTTAATATGAGTATTCGGGTCTTCCTATATTGTGCGGCAGCCTTGCTGACCGGATCTTGCAAAGACAAAATCACTGAACCTCCGAATATCATTTTTATCATGATGGATGACCTGGGGTATGGTCAGTTCGGTATCCACAATAAAAGCCTGACGACCGAAGAATTTGATCCGTATTTTGTCGGTCTTGTACAGGAGCATGAAAGATACAACCCGGAACAGGCACTGGATTTCTCCAAAAGGGCCATGCCGACCATAAATAAATTGGGAGAAGAGGGAATTGTTTTTACAAGAGCATTTACCAGCAGCAGTTTATGCGCTCCGTCCAGATTGGGCATAGCTACCGGAATTCTTCAAAACAGGATGGGGGTGTATCTCAATATCGATTGCGAACAATTAGGGCTCGCGCCCGATTCGCATCTGGCAGAGATGATTAAAGCACAGGGCTACGCTACCGCCCATATTGGGAAATGGCACATCGGTCGTCGAAATGATCAGATGATCATCGATGCATTAAAAACGCACGGTATTCCCGATACGTTGTCGTATAATCAGATGAGAAAGGATTTCCCGGAAGTTTTTAAAGATCTGTTCGATCGCGGTTATTACGGGTCGGTAATCGACCGGCATAATCCATTGCAAAACGGGTTTGATTATTATTTCGGTTATAATAACTGGGCCAGTCAATTCTACAACTCAACACTGGTTTGGGAGAACTATAAACATGCCGGCAGGCAAAAAGGGTACAATACCGATGTGTTTACAGATACCGCATTGGCGTTTATCCAAAAACAGGTCGTAATGCGGAAACCATTTTATGTTCAGTTGCATTTTCATGCCGTGCACGACTCCCTTCAGCCAAAAGCGCCAGACAAATACTTTAATGAATTCGATTCGGATTCCTACGACTTAAACAATTTTTATGCGCACGTCTATGGTGTTGATCAAAACATTAAGCGGATCCTCGAATACTTAAAAAAGAGCAACATTTACGAAAACACCATCCTTGTATTCACCTCCGACAATGGCGCACAGGCCGGCGGACCATCCGTACTTCCGGGCAATGCTCCCTTTTCAGGCCATAAGGGGACTTACTACCAGGGAGGAATTCGTGTCCCGTTGCTGATCCATTGGCCCACAGGCATCAAACGGGCTTTCAGCTCCGAAATGCTGGTATCAACGATGGATATTCTCCCGACCATCGTGGAGGCGACCGGAGCGACAGTTCCGGATCACTTGGATGGGAAAAGCTTATTAAGCTTTATAGCCGGAAGATCCGGGGAAGCAGTCCGCGATCATCTGGTATGGGCCGGACTACATTCCCGCGCCTGGGGATTTTTGTTGAATAAATCTTCCAAATCGCGTGGTGCGGAACGAAATTTTGCGCCTCCGGCCTGGGTTGTGATCAAGGGGGACTACATGCTGAGGTTTACCGGTACGATCGAGCCGGATTTATATACGGATGTCCCCGGCGGAACGCTTCCCGAATTGCGGCTTTTCAGGATCGGGAGCGATCCGGCAGAATTAATTGATATTTCTTCGGAGTTTCCATCAAAAGTAGATGAATTAATTAATATTTTTAAACGGGAATCAAATGACTTTAAACCTCCGGTTGTTTGGGAAAAATCAAAGTGGGAGGAATTGATAACTGGAAAATTATAACAATAAACAAAAATCAAATGAATTCTTTTTCAATACAGCACATGTACGGAAGTTTCCTTCTGATTATTTTTGCTTCGCTGATCATAAGTTGTTCGCAACAAAATCAATCAAGCCGGGAAGCGGTAAAACCCAACATCATTATTATTTATGCCGACGATCTGGGCTATGGAGATGTGGGTGCCTACGGATCTACGGAATTGAAAACCCCCAACATCGATAAACTGGCCAATGGAGGTGTCAGGTTTACCAACGGTTACGCGTCATCGGCGACATGTTCGCCAAGTCGCTACGCGTTGCTCACGGGAGTTTACCCATGGCGAAATGAACGGGCAAAGATCCTTCCGGGGACAGCGCCCCTGATCATTGATACGGCCCAGATGACCATCCCTAAAATGTTGAAAGCCCGGGGTTATCACACCGGTATTGTCGGCAAATGGCATCTCGGACTGGGCAACGGAAATGTAAATTGGAACGAACACATCGCACCCGGCCCGAATGAAGTTGGCTTTGATTACGCCTACATTATGGCCGCCACACAGGATCGCGTACCCACGGTTTACATTGAAAACGGATTTGTTTCCGGTTTGGACCCCAATGATCCGATTGAGGTGAATTACCGGAAGAATTTTGAAGGTGAGCCTACCGGTAAAGAAAATCCGGAGATGCTGAAAATGAAATGGCACCACGGCCATAACAACAGCATTGTGAACGGAATACCGCGGATCGGATTTATGAAAGGCGGTGAATCGGCGAAATGGGTCGATGAAAACATGGCGGACACATTTCTTATCCGGGCCCAGAAATATATCAGGGAGCATAAGGACGGCCCCTTCTTCTTATACTATGCGCTCCAGCAACCTCATGTTCCCAGAACTCCTCACGAGCGATTTGTCGGAAGTTCCGGTATGGGACCAAGAGGCGATGTAATTGTCGAGGCAGACTGGTGCATTGGGGAGCTGATAAGAACGCTGGAAGAAGAGGGATTACTGGAGCATACGTTGATCCTACTATCGAGTGACAACGGACCGGTATTAAATGATGGTTATTATGACGAGGCGGTTGAGAAGTTGGGAAACCATACGCCGGCCGGCCCGCTGAGGGGAGGAAAATACAGCTTATTCGAGGCGGGGACCAGGGTTCCGTTTATTTCATATTGGAAGGGCAAAATTCTGCCGACCACTTCGGATGCGATCATATCGCAGATCGACATTTTTGCTTCGCTTGCCAAACTTGTCCACAGTACTGACAAGGGTCGGGACAGTGAAGATTTGCTGGATGCGCTGATGGGAAAGAGCCGACAGGGAAGGGAAGAACTGATCCTGGAGGCGACGACCAGGACGGCATTGAGAAAAGGCGATTGGATTCTTATACCGCCCTACAGGGGACCGGCGCTAAATAAAATGGTAAACATTGAATTGGGGAATTCGGATGAATACCAATTATATAATCTAAAGGACGATATCGGTGAGCAAAACAATTTGGCGGATTCCAACAAGGAAAAGCTGGAAGAAATGTTTGATGCCTTTAAACGGATACGGGGGAACCCCTACAACGATACCGAAGCCTTGGAGTTGAAATAGGAATTGTTAAATGAGGGGTTTCGAGGGGAGTTGTCTCAAACTTCCCGCAAGCAAGGCCCGGACGTGTGCATGAACCCGGAAGACTTCGGGAAAAGTAATGTAGAGCGGCTAATTTGAAGAATGCGGCAATAATAACAGTTGTCGCCGGAGCCGCTATCGTTATTTGCACCTGATGCCGGGGCTTGTTTGTCACAAGTGCCCGTTTAGAATTACTTCGGCTGCACCGGGCATTTGCCCCGGCGACTGTAGAAATGAGGCTCCTCTGCGCTTTTTCGGATGTGCAATCCGAAAATTCGAGTAGGTGGCTTTGTCGAAGTCTTGTTTCAATCGCGCCAGGGAATTTCTTTGCTTTTTCACGAGCTTTAAATCCATATACGAGATAACTCCGGTCACCTGGGGTGGACCTTATGTTATGCCAATGGACAACAAAAATAATATGCCGGTCAGCCCGGACAGCCCCATAATCAGCGATTGGATTGTGTACGTCTTGTAAAGTGTGTTTACCGGGACGTCATGTAACCGGTTTAGGAGCCAAAAAAAGCTGGAATTTGCGTGAAATACACAGAAAGAACCACATCCGATTAAAGCGGCCATAACTTCCCGGGAATAGGGCATTCCCGAAGCTATCGGTCCGAGGACTGATCCGGCTCCGATTAAGGATACCGTGATGGAACCGGTAGAGCTGGTCAGGACAGCGGCCATAATAAAGGGTAGCATAAACCCGAGGTAAGGAAGCCCGGCAAAAAAAGTACCTATTGAATCCTGCACCCCGGATTCCCTGATCACAAAACCCAAAGCGCCTCCGGCACCTGTAATCATGATTACAAGCGCGGATTTCACAATGGCAGATTCAACCAGACGGTTAAGATGCGGTGAGTTCGCGGTTTGCGAATACCGGAAGGCGGCAATGCCCGCTCCAATTCCTACGGCAATCACGGGAGTGCTGACAAAAGCCAGCATTTCGCAGATCCAGTGCTTGTGACCCTCCAGTAATGCGCCCGCACTCATCAATACCACCGGAACAATGATCGGTAATACATCCGAAAATACCTTGCCATAGGCATGATCCGGGCGTGGGCGTTCTTCACGTTCACGATCGACGGAGGTAGAGCTGTCTAATGGCAATATAAATTTTTTACAATAATATTTGGCCCATATAACGCCGCCGGTTACGGCAAAAATGGCAGCAAATGAATTGATAAGAAGCATCCGGCCGATGTTTGCCTCCAGCAACGATGCAACTGCCAGAGGGCCAGGGGTTGGCGGCATCAGCGTGTGCGATACCGTAAGGCCTGCTGTGAGCGCAAGACCGACAACAAGGACCGGGGATCTGCTTCGCCTGGCCAACGCTTCCGTGACAGGTTGAAACAGGATATAGGCTACGTCGACAAAAACCGGAATGGAAACGATATACCCGGTAATTCCCATCGCCCAGGGCAGCCTTTTTTGCCCGACCAGTTTCAATACGTTGTCGGATATTCGGATCGCTCCTCCGGTTTCATTCAATACCTCGCCGATAAAGGCGCCGAGAACGACCACGATGGCAATCCATTTCATGGTCGACCCAAATCCGTTTAGCAAAACCTCTACCGTACCTTTCCCGCCCAGTCCCACCAGTAAGCCGAGCAAAACAGCGGCCAGCACCAGGGCGATGAATGGATGAAGCTTCCATTTGGAAATGGAAATGATTAAAAGCAGGAGCACAAAAAGAATAGCGACAAGTTGAAAAATCATATTTCAGGTTCGGATTAAAGGTGTTCAAGTTATTGAGTCATTAAGATAACCGATGTTCAACGGAAAATAATTGTTTGGCATGCAGCGCCGCTTCTATTCTTTCTGCGATCTTTTCTGATACTCCGTCGGTGTACACCCGTACATTTTTTTGAACATTCTGTTGAAGTTGGTTGAGGAATTAAATCCCAGTTCATCCCATATTTCCGAGATGGTGCGTTCATTTTCAATCAATAATACACAGGCCTTGCCAATTCTGTACTCATTCAGGAACTGGATAAAGGTCTTGTTGGTCTTTTTCTTGAAATACCTGCAAAAAGACTGGGTTGTCATGGAAGCGATGTCGGCCATCGTTGCGAGTGAGATTGCCCGGTTGTAATTTTCGGAAATGTAGGCGATCACTTTTGACAGCCTTTTTTCTTCGGGATTTTGAGCGGAAACCTTCACGTAAGGGCTTGACAAGGCTTCGGTTTCCTTGTTATCGGACAGGACCTTTAAGACGTGAAGGAGGCGGATCCATTTCTCTTCCCCTTCGGCACGGGCTATTTCAAGTATATGATCGTGCACAAGTTGCCGGACCCCGCGACCAAAGGCTATTCCGGTCGATGCTTTGTAAAGCAGTGTTCTGATGTTCTCAAATTCCGGTAGCGAGAATAGGTTGATCCCATGCGGCCGCTCATCAAATTTGATGATAATCCGGTCCACTTCCGGAATGTTTCCGGTCGTTCGCCACAGATGAGGAATAAGGGGCCCTACCAACACCAATTCACCGGACCGGAAGTTGGAAATGTTGTCTCCCACAAGCCTGACTCCGTGGCCCCGGATGATGTAAATAAGTTCATACTCTTCATGAAAATGCCAGTTGATATCCAATACCGGTTCCAGTACCCGTTGTACATATAGCGAACTTTTGGGCGCTTTGGATGCTTGTTTATATAGTAATTCCATTTATGTAGATACTTTTTTGACAACTTTCTAAAACAGATCCGCCCGGGAAATACGCGCTTTTTCGTTGTTTACCCGATTTGTAAATGGTCGATTATCCTTTGCCTGGTTCTAATTGGTCATCTCAAATTAACGCAATTAATTTCAATAATTGTCTTATCCGGATAAAATACGACTAGAATTGGTTAATATTCCTTGAATGTTTCTCTGTATAAATTAAGAAATTTGATCTTGCATTCAATTCGGATAACCATCAAAATGTCATTGCGGTAAATCTCTATTGTGATAAATTATGCCTTGATGGTACGCCGATTATGAAAAAAATGAGAATAAAAAAAATCGAGCCGGTTGTTGTAAGTCAGCAGCTTAAGGAACCATTTTATTTTTCACAATGGGAATATCGATTGCGGACGATTTGCCTGGTAAAGGTTACTGCGGAAGACGGAACCTACGGCTGGGGAGAAGGATATGGTCCGGCCAATCTCGTAAGAGCCGGAATAGAGTTTTTCGCTCCTTTCGTGCTGGGGGCCGATGCGCTTGAACACGAGATTATCTGGCAACAAATGTATTTGAGGTCCCTGGATTTTGGCCGGAGAGGAGTGCTCCTGGCCGCCCTTAGCGCCATAGACATCGCCGTATGGGATATTCAGGGGAAGCATTTCGGCCTGCCGGTTTCAACCTTGTTGGGAGGGAGAAAAAATGAGTTTGTCAAACCTTATGCCACGGGACTGTATTTCTCCAACGGAGGTGATTTAAAAGAAAAACTGATCCGGGAAGCGATGGCATATAAAAAACAGGGATTCCTCGGCATAAAAATGAAAGTCGGTCTTGGCGTAGCAAAAGATGCGGAATATGTGATCGCAATCAAAAATGCCATAGGCCGGGAAGTGGAGCTCATGATCGATTCAAATCATGCTTATTCCCTGAGGGAGGCCATTCAATTGTGCGACAGGTTGAAAGGTGTGGATTTATCCTGGTTTGAAGAGCCGGTATCGCCGGAGCATTATTCGGATTACAGGAAGTTGAGGGCGCGAACAGATATTCCGATCTCCGGCGGGGAGTGCGAATATCTGCGATACGGTTTTTTACAATTGTTTCAAAACCGGTCGGTCGACATTGCGCAGCCTGATATTTGCGCTGCAGGAGGCATCACGGAAGTGAAAAAAATTGCGGCACTTGCCCATACCTTTGGGGTGGAGGTCATTCCGCATAGCTGGGGAACAGGTATCGCATTACATGCGGCCATGCACCTGATTTCCAATCTTGACATCGTCCCGGGGCGAATGTATCCGCCCGCGCCGTGGATGGAGCTCGACCGGACTGAAAATGCTTTGCGGGACAGTTTAACGGAACCACTTATTGCTCCGGAAAACGGGATGCTCCGGGTGCCTGATAAACCGGGATTGGGAATCGAAGTGAATGAGGAGGCATTGGCGAAATACAGGGTTGACTCGCAGCAAATCTGATTGAGGGGAGAAACATGTGAATATGTGTGCAAATTTTATCCTGATGTTGGATTTGCTTTCTGTTTATTGCGACAGGGTAAAAATACGGACCGCTTACCGTTCGGTAGGAACTCGATAGCAATTATTCAGGATCAAAATGAACGTGTGGATGTTGAATGAGATTTTCGGGCAATATCGGGACAGGCATCAAATGACGATACGGTGGACAAGCTGGCCGAATCTGAACATGAGCGCTCCTGATTATATGCCCGACCGGTACCTGTGCTGATTTGGTGTAAATTACGCACCGGGCGAAGGATCCGGCGGCGGGAAAGATGCCGCGTCCGCGTGAACGATTGAATTTTAAAAGAAAGTAATTGAGATTGCCGGAAAGCATTTAAGAACAAAAAGGACATATTTAAATGAAAACCAACGGTTGTTTTATCTTATTCCTGACTTTTGTTTGCAGTTATTCCTTCGCACAAAATGAACGGACACGCTCTTTGGACGGAACGTGGGAAATCATTTTTGACCACGAGAATATCGGAAGAGAAGAATTATGGTATCAGGATACCGCATTCGACAAGCAAGCTGCGAAGAGAACTATTGAGGTGCCGGGTGCCTGGGAATTGATTGAAATGGATTATGAAGGCGTCGCCTTTTACAGAAAGAGATTTGAAGTGCCCGAAGAATGGAACAACCGGGTGATCAGGCTGCAGTTTGGCGCCGTTAATTACCTTTCCGAAGTTTGGCTGAATGGCGCGGTGGTCGGTTTTCACGAAGGGGGATTCACGCCGTTTGAGTTCCGGGTTGACGGCATGATCAAAACGGGAGCGCCAAATGTCCTGACCGTGCGGGTTGCCGGACCAATTATTCTATCCGGTAAGGAAGTTGACGGTATGAAGCGGATGGAAACGCCGCAGTGGCGCGGTGGGATTACGGGTGGGATCTGGCAATCCGTAAACCTGATTTCTTCCGGGGAGGTTTATGTCGCCGATGTATTTATTCAGCCGAATATCCGGGATAATACGGCCGTCTGCCGTGTCGAGCTGGATCATACGGGAATTATGGGGAAATCCATTGACCTTGAGATCGGGGTCTATGAAGTAGGGGGCAATGCCGAACCGGCAGGCCGGGTCCGGCAAGCCTGGACACTTCATCCCGGGAAAAACAGGCAAAGTTTTAGCGTCCGCCTTCCTCATGCAAAATACTGGTCCCCGGACAACCCCAGGTTATATCGGGCACGTGTGAGCGTAAAGCAGGAAGGAGTCCTTTCGGATCGTCGGACGGATAATTTCGGGATGCGCGAGCTGACCATCAAGAACAAGGACTTTTATTTGAACGGAGAGCGCATTTATATCAAGGCCTCTTTTTTTGAAGGGTTGTATCCAAATGGCATTGCTTACCCTGATTCCGAAGAAATGGCCAGGGCGGAAATCCGCCTGGCCAAAGAAGCCGGTTTCAATATGATTCGCCCGTGGAGAAGACCTCCTGCGCCAATGTGGCTGGACCTGGCGGACGAAATGGGCATTTTGGTGGTTGGAAGCCCGGCGCTGGAATGCATGCGTCTGCCGCTTTCTACCCCTTACCTGCCGGCAAGAGTGGAAAATGAGATTACACAAACGGTGTTGAGGGATCGAAACAGGGCCTGTATCGTCCAGTGGGAACTGTTCAATGAATTGCACAGGCCCGTACTGAAGCAACTCATGCGCCCAATGGCTATGGTGGCCAGGCAGCTCGATCCGACGAGGTTGATCCTGGATGAGTCCGGAGGATGGGCCTACGGGGCCAATATGTATTTGCCGTATGATTTTGAGCCGACAAAGTTCAATGATATTCACAACTATCCTGGTCCTTTCATCAACAATAAGCTTTATGACGGTTACCTGACAATCGGAATGACCGGGAAAGAAAAGAGTGAAGCAAAGCTGTTTGTTAACACCCCTGGAAGAAATGTGGTGCCCGGCCTTATGTCATTCGTTTCGGAACTGGGTTACGGAAGCCTGCCTGAGCTGATTGAAAATAACAAACTTTTCGAGGCGCGAGGCAATCCGCTTACCCCGGCTTACCGCTATCACCGTCGGTTGGCCGAGGAGCAAAGGCAGGTTTTGAACGAGAGCGGGTTCGGAGACATGTATCCGGATATAAGACAGTTTTACCTGGATCAGCAGAAAATACACGGGACAGCGAATAAACGCATGATTGAAGCGGTTCGATCCAACCCCGAAGTGGATGGATATTGCATTCATGCACTTACCGCCGGCGACTGGATTCTGGGGGCAGGATTACTTGATCTATGGCGAAATCCGAAATCATATGCCTATGAAGCCACCAAGGCGGCCAACCAGCCCCGCATTTTGTCGATTCGAACATTTCCGAGGAATGTATATGCCGTTAAAGGAACTACTGTCGAGATTACAGGCATCAATGAACAGATTCCCGTAGCATCATCCTTGAGCATCGAGATTTTATCTGAAGATGGAAACGTAGTGCTGAGTAAAACTGTGGATCGCCATTGGGAATCCGGGATATCCAAACTTCTGAAGTTTGATCTGAATACCCGATCATTCGACGGGACCTATTCTGTAAAAGCAAAAATTGAATCGAAGAACAACAGGGTACTTGCTGAAAATATATTTGATTTTGATGTTTTTACCGATCGGGAACTGAACATCCCGGGTGCAACCGTAACGGTCTTGGACGATCGGGGACCTTTTGCCGGATACCTTGGATCTATGGGAATTAAAGTGGAAGGCTTCAGCGAAAAAACAAAGCGATCCGCCCCCGTATTTGTGGCGGGGATAAAAGAGGGTGCTGAAGCGCTGTTTGATTTTATACGAAAGGGAGGAACAGCCGTCTATATTCATGGCGCCCAAAAGGATCTGGCAATTGATAACGGGGTATTTCCGTTCAGCGCTGAGGTACACCCTGCAAAGGGACTTTGGACGTGTATTCCCCACCTGGTAAAAGAGCATCCTGTCTTCACCGGATTGCCTTCCGGCGGCATGATGCGAGACGTATATGAAAATGTCTGGCCGACAAGGACCCTGCGCGATATTGACGGCGAAGGTATTGTTCGGGCCGAAAACATTGTAGCTTCCATAGCATTCGATTGGTTTTCCGAAGACCATAAAATGCATTATTCGGGTCCCGGGGATTCCTGGTGGGGCGCTGATATGGTGATCGTATCCTATGGGAAAGGGAAATGTATTGTCTCTCAGCTCCGTTTGCTCGAGAACCTCGGCAAGGACCCCGTGGCGGATAAGATCGTTTTTAATCTGATTGAGTTTGCATCCGGAAATGTTAAATAATAAGCGGATCTTTCGAAACGGTGTTGTTCCTGCCGCGCTGTTATTGAGTGCGGTGCTTGGACACATCGGGCAAATTGGCGCGACGGAAATGCAGGTAACACCCGATGTAAAAGGTATTTGGATGAATGCAGAAGAGCGGGAGGACCTTTCTTTTACATGGAGATCTCACTGGATCTGGATGGATGAACGAATGGGGGCCGGCCCCATGCTGGCACGGAAGGATTTTCATCTGACCGGCATGCCGGGAGAAGCAAAAATCCGGATCACGGCGTCTTCAAGATATCAGCTATATATAAACGGGAATTACATTTGTCATGGCCCTGCCCGATGCGCTCCACATCACCAGTCTTACGATATTCTGGATATTTCAAAATTGCTCGGGACCGGTAAAAATTTAATTGCCGTACGCGTGCACCATCAAGAAGGAAAATACTCGTATCATCACAAGGGTCGGGCCGGGCTGCTCGTTCAACTGGATATCGATACCGTACATGGATTGAAATCAATAACTTCGGACAGCAGTTGGAAAGTAATGCATGACCGTTCATGGGAAAGCGGATACCACGGCATGAACCGTTTTCAGCGGGCGGTGAACGACCGGGTGGATATGAGGGATTATCCCCAAGGGTGGCAGGACATTTCGTTCAACGATGCAAGCTGGGTAAATGCCTCTTCGCTGATGAGAACGGTGGGTTGGCCGGCCCCGCCCCCAAATGCAGCCCCCCAGGTTTTTACTCCTCCCTGGACAACCTTGGTCCCCAGGGATATTCCGTACCTGAGAGAGACTTCCGTAAAAGCCATCGACTTGATGTCGGCCGCGGATCTAGGGCAGTCATTTGTCCGGGAATTGAACAGCGGGCAACCGGTTGAACCGGTGAAACCGGACGGCCATCCGGATGAAAAGATTGTGAATGGCCTGCCGGATTACCGGGAAAAGGGGCAGCCGATAGTGATTCGACCTTCCGGGACATCCACGTTTTGCTTCCTTTTATTTGATTTTGGAGAGGTTCTGAACGGATTTCCGCAACTCGACATTGAGGGGCAGGCGGGCATGGCCGTAGACATACTTTGTGCCCCTTTCCTGGTCGACGGGAAATTTACACATCAGGTCATCGATTCCGATTTTAGAGACCGGATAATTTTGTCAGGCAAACGCGAGAAATGGGAAGCCACATATTTTAAGCCCACTCGGTTTATTGGAATAGCAATTCACGATATCCGGCAGGCCGTAAAGCTGTACCGCGCCGGAATCAGAAAGCTGGAATATCCGTTTGAGGAAATTGGAAGGATGAGTTCCGAAGATGCTCCATGGGTGAAGCAGTACATGGATGCCTCGGTCAGGACGATAAAAGTTTGCACGACCGACGGCTATACCGACAATTACCGAGAGCGCAGGCAATACGCGCAGACCGGATATTACGCATCGTTGGGCAACTACTATACGTTTGGAGATGCGGCTTTACAGAGACGATATCTGATCCAGGTTGCCCGGGAACAGGAAGCCAACGGTATGATGCCGGCCTACGCCCCGGCTGCAAACGATGATTACATGATCATCATGGATTCCAACTGCCTGTGGATTCGAGGTCTGCATAACTACCTGCTCTATTCCGGTGACTACGGCACCGTAAGGGAATTGTTGCCATCGGCCCGTAAATTGATGGATTTACTGCATACGTACACAAATTCCCTGGGCATGATCGATCAGCCGCCCTTTGCGTACTGGCTTGATCATGCGGTGAACGACCGGCGCGGAGCCAATTTCAATCTCAACGGGCATTACCTGGGTGCACTGGAAGATTTTGCCCGGGTGCTGGAATGGCTGGAAGAGCCGGACCATCGTTTGTACCGGGAGCGCGGCGACCGGCTCAGACGATCCCTTCAAAAGTATTTATGGGATAAGGAAAAAGGCCTTTTTGCCGATGCGTTAATTCGCGGTGCACGATCCGATATGTTTAGCGAACACGCCAATGCCATGGCCCTTGCGCTGAATGTAGCCACAGATGATCAGGCGGAATCCATTGTTAAACAATTGATCCATGGAGGCGAACACAATTACATAAAAAGGGAATCCGGGATCACTATGGTTACTCCGGCCATGTCATACTTTCTGCATAAGGGTTTGTGTGAATACGGATATATTGCAGAATCCTTTGATCTGTTCCGGAGCCGTTTTGATAAGATGTTGGCTTCCGGCACGAATGGTACCCTGTGGGAAGAATGGTGGCTGGATGCAACCGGGCGATCCGGAAAATTGCAAAAGGGGAGAACCCGAAGCGATGCACAGACCGAAAGCGCTTTTCCTCCGGCATTATTTGCGGAATATCTACTCGGCGTCGCACCCGAAACACCCGGGATGGAAGAGATGGTGATTTCTTACCGGGATTCCGGCCTGAATCACATTGAGGGTGTCGTTCCGACGCCGGAAGGGAAGTTGAGGGTTAAATGGAACACTAAACACGGAGGAATGGCATTGGAAGTCGATGTTCCCGGAAATATGAAAGTAAAGGTAGATCTGAAGACCCTGGGATTAAAGCCGGGAGATAAGATTCAAATAAATGGTAAACCCCGGTGGATCGACCCGGAAAGGTTTCCTTTCCTGATACTTTCAAAGGGTAGGCAGAGCATTAATCTTTAAACGTATGATGCGGCCCACTCATTGATCCGGATAGAAAAATGGAGTGCGATTAGGCGCAACGCAGAATCCGTTAGGGAGTCGATTAACGAAATAAGAATTCGATAAAATGAAGCATCTTTCGGTCCGTACATCTTTTTTGCTGATCTCCGTTTTTTTGGCTTGTACGGATAGTAATCCGGGCGCGCAAATTTCACAGCCAAACGTACTGCTAATTATCATCGATGATCTGAACGACTACCTGGGAAGCTACGGAGGTCATCCGCAGGCCAAAACGCCGAATATCGACAAACTGGCGGCCGCAGGAACGGTTTTTACCAATGCACACACAAATTCCCCGGTGTGCTCTCCTTCCAGGAACAGCATGTTTACCGGGATCTATCCCCACACTTCAAAGGACTTTGGGTGGACCTATCATATACATCAGGCCGTGTTGAAAGATACCAAAACCTTTATTGAGCTCTTCCGGGAAAACGGGTACAAAACCGTCGGATCGGGGAAGCTACTCAGCAGAAATGTACTTGACTATTGGGATGAATGGGGCGTCCCCGAACGGATCAATTACGGTCCGCATGCTTTTGACGGGGAGCAACCCGTCGGACACCCGTCGGTGCCAATGCCCTTCCGGGGGGTTAATTTCGTAGACGGTTCTTTCGGCCCGCTTTCCGATATTCCAAAGTTTGATCCTGACGGAACCGGCCCGAAAGAAACAGGGTGGACATATGCGGGGACCGATGTATTCGACTATGTTGATGATGAGAACCGCGACCTGATGCCGGATGAACTGCACGCCCGATGGGCGGCCGCCAAAATTAAAGAGCTGGAGCGGCAGAATACCGGACAACCGTTCTTCATGGGCGTGGGATTTGTAAAGCCTCATACGCCACTGTATGCGCCGGAAAAATATTTTGATATGTTTCCGCAGGATAAAATTCAATTACCGGTGATCAGAGAAGGAGATCGTGACGATGTTTTTTATTCAACAGTGTACCCGCCAACAGAAATGGGCCTGCATTATTACCGGGCTTTGAAAGCGTCATATCCGGAAGGAAACGAAGGATTGAAACGAATAATTCAGGCCTACCTCGCATGTGTTGCTTTTGTCGATGAGCAGGTCGGGCTGGTTATGGATGCTTTGGACAACAGCAAATTCAGAGATAATACCATTGTTATTTTTACCAGCGATCACGGATGGCAGTTCGGAGAGAAAGATTACCTGTATAAAAACTCACCCTGGGAAGAGAGCACACGGGTTCCGCTTATCCTGCGCACACCGGAAGCGGCCATGCCCGGTTCCGAAGTCCGTCATCCTGTTTCTTTAATCGATATTTACCCGACCTTGATCGATATGTGCGGCCTGGACGGATCGACAAAAAAGGTCGAAACGGCTCCGGGCATTGAAGGATTCAGTTTACGGCCATTTTTGAGGAATCCGGACTTTGATGCCTGGGAGGGACCGGACGGTGTCCTGACAGTGATGGGGGCCGGAATCAATAAACCGATCGAAGGGCTGGGAGTGCGCATCAACAAAACGGCATTGTGGCACATAAAAATATTGAAAGACCTGGACGACGCATACGTCATGAAGCAAAACTATACGTACCGGACAAAAGACTGGAGATACATTCGATACCGGAATGGAAAAGAAGAACTATACCACCACAAAGACGATCCCAACGAATGGAAAAACCTGGCGCTGAATAAAGGCTACTTTGAGGTAAAAGAGGATCTGAAAAAGCAGATGCTGGAGATCATCAATTGAGGCGTGAATTTATATCGGCGTTTAAGAGGGAAGCTTTGCCGGGATTTTACCAGTTTGGTACAGATTTTCGAGGGGTACGGAAAGTGCTTCAACGAACATAGACCGGTTTATCAGGTAGTGAATAATGAACTGCCAATTAATGCTTACAGGTATCTTTGCTACAAATAAAAAAATACAAGGTCCGACATCCACTGTCGGTCATTTTGCGTTAAAACCATCACAAACCAAAAAACTACCGATAGCACCACCGTTTTTCCCAATACGCAAACGAGAACTGAATGCAACAATTAATTGAATACATAGAACGGTTTGTAAAACTGAATTCTGAAGCGATAAAGGAATTGGAAAAACGCACCGAATTGGAATCCTATACTAAAAATCGGCATATTATTGAGGCTGGTCAGCGTTGTAATAAGCTCTGGTTTCTAAAAAAAGGAATGGTCAGAAAGTATCAGATTTGGGATGGTAAAGAAATAACCGCATGGATACACGTTGAAAATGAAATGTTTACGTCGTTGCAAAGCTATGCACAAAACATTCCCGCGGATGAATACCTGCAAGCCTGTGAAGAAACCGAGGTAATAAGTATAACAAAAACGAACAGCGAAAAACTTGCAAGATTTACGGAATTCATGATCTTTAGTAATGCCTTGATGGAAAGAGAATTTGTAAATATTGACATTCATACGAAAGCTTTGAATCAAAGAAATGCCAGAGGAAAATATGAGTATCTTAGAGAGATAGCTCCCGAAATGACCGGAAGGGCAAAATTAGGTCATATAGCATCAATAATCGGAGTAACACAGGAAACTTTAAGCCGAATCAGGAAAGGTTGATTTTTTGATATATATCAAAAGAATAGTTATTGTCCTTTTAGTTCTTTGCCAGATAAAAAAAGTAAAATGGTAAAGCGCTCAATTTATAAATCGGAATCAGGGAAAAAACGAATTTTGGGTTTTTACGAAAACGTATTGAAAGAATATTATCAGCCATCGGAGCAATACATGGTTGAAACTATTTTTGGTAAGACTTTTGTAATTGAAAGTGGTAGTAAAACTGCACCTGCGATTGTTTTGCTGCATGGAACGGGTTCAAATTCAGCCATGTGGATTGCCGATGCAAAAGAACTTTCGGCGAAATATCATGTTTTTGCAATTGATATTATAGGCGAGTGCGGAAGGAGTTCTGAAAACAGGCCGGACTTTAAAAACAACCACTACTCGAACTGGCTGTCGGAAATATTGGAAAATCTGAAATTAAAACATGTATCAATAATTGGATGTTCTTTAGGAGCCTGGATTGCGTTGGATTTTTCCATAAAGCATCCTGAAAAAGTTAAAAAACTTGTTTTGCTTGCAACTGCAGGAGTTACTCAGGTCAAAGCATCAACTATTTTCTGGATTATTGTCACGTCAATAACAGGAAAATGGGGATTTAACAAACTTAATAAAATGGTCTACGGGAATCTTGAAATTGATAAACAGGTATTGGAATTTGCATCATTGATAAAAGAGCATTTTAAACCACGAACTGAAGTATTGCCTGTTTTTACGGATGACCAATTAAAACAAATTCAAGCTTCAACTCTATTCATCGGTGGTGAGAATGACTGTTTTTATAATTCTCAAAAGACAGCAATGAGGCTATATGGTTCGATTGAAAAATTTAAATACCTGGTTCTCAAAAATACAGGTCATGTATTGGTAAATCAGACTGCCGGAATTGTTCAATTTTTAAATGAGGAGCCAAATGAGACCTGAAATTTCAGCCCGGTTATCCCCTAAATGTTCCCGGGTCTTAAAGCATCGGAACCATCCGTAGGACGGTCCTTGTATGAGCTTCTCACTCATGCCGGGGAAATCACGTTTCAATTCCTCGATTGATTCAGGCACCAAATAAATAATCCCAATTAAAGACGATCTGTACGGTGAGCAAGATCAATGATGCCAGCCATAAACCAATCAGGATATATATCGTAATTTTATCTTTAACTTGCCTCTCCCGCTGTTTTTTTTCCGACCAATCCATATTGAAATTGATATTTATCGATAGATCCACTTAAACTTAAAATAGTGAACCTCAACGTTGAAAAATTTAAAAAAAGGTAATAATTAAACACCTCTTACTAAGAAATAATTCCTTTTAACGCGTTAAATCGGAATATAGGTTCATTTTATGACCTTCTTTTCAGATGAATCGATGCTCCGAATTCACCGGCGATATTGTTATTACTTAATTATGGGAGCGAATTTTACTATGTAAATCTTCCGGATGGGATGATCACAATAGAAAACTTAACAGAATAGGAATCTCGGGATGAACTCAAAACCTGTGAAATTTGTTTTGTTGATACACCTGCACTACGCATTATGTGCGCAGTTCGGGTTTCATGTAAAATTGGAATATGAGACCGGTAAGACCGGAGCAATTTTAGGACACACACGCGCATGATTATATATCTCTGTGCGTCAGCTAACTAAAAAATATAAACAGATGAAAACACAGATTAAACATTTTATGGTTTTTCTTCTTGCCGTCGGTTTATCATCGTGCGAAGAAACGGATAATTTTCAAAAGGATTTGACCTATTCCGAATATTTGAATGATAAGTCGATACATTTAATTCGGATATTCAACGGCGATATTTGGGTATCGTCCACAAATGTATGTGACACCTGCTATGTGGCTCCTCAGAATAGCAGAGTCCCGCTGACAGCTCAATTGACCAGAATCAATAATTCCGGGTTTGACTATGAGGAGCCGACAAATGTCTCTGCCCCGGTTGCGGACAACCGGGGTAATTTATACGTATCCGGAAATTTATGGCAATACCCTTACGAGTCGAGAAATAAGTTGTTTCGTGTAAAAGCCATTGGGAAGTACGAACTGGTCCTTGAAACCGGGGATTTTTACTTTGATGATTTTGCGTTTGACCGGAATAACAACATCTGGTTTCACGGACATGAAGGGATTGCATTTTATAATGGCAGTGATTTAAAGGTATATGATACGAGTAATTCCATGTTACCTACGAACATCAACCACGGATTGGCAATTGGCAAAGACGGTATTGTGTGGGTGGCGTTGGATCATGAGGGTGGCCTGCTGAAAATAACCGGAGATAAATGGGAATTCATCCCGTATGCCAATATACCCGGTAATATCTCCTATTTGAGTAATCCAATTGTTGACAATGAAAACAATATTTGGTTCAGGGTTTCCACGCTTAATCGTACGGACACAAAATCTGACATATTGCGATTCGATGGCAGAGACTGGTATTATGAATATATTGGGCACGGGGATTATACCAGGGCGATGGAAATTGATTCGGAAGGGATTATTTGGGTAATTACGTTTGATATGGAATACAGTCACGAGGGATACCCGATAACAAAATCATCGGACATAACCTATTATCAAGATGAAGCATGGACCAATTTTGACATTGGTGACATACGCAATACCGAAATATTTACTTTAAATGCCGATAGCAAGAGAATTTACATTGGAACAGGTAAGGGGATGAAAGTGATTGAAAAATGAGAAAATACGTTTGCGGCCCATGGTAAGATACGTTGTCCGGGACAAGTAAAACAATTTACGGGTGCGGTTAAAAAAGAGCGACAATAAATCCGAAAGGATGGTAGTTCCGTTAGTCAGAGTCCCCGTCTGGTGTAGATCACCTGATCTCGGGAATCCCTGACCGTGAGTTCATATTTACAGCTATTATTGAGTTGGGGACCTCCGGTATCATGTAACTATCCAATTATCATTAATGCCATCTCCGTTGGTTATAAAAGAGTTGAGAATGTATTGCCAAATGAACCTTTATAACACATACTGAATCCCTGCCGCAAACTGGAATAATCCTAATCTGGTTTTTGGGCCTTTCGCATTAATGCTTTTAAAATACTGCCTCCAGTCTGAAGACAACGACAATGAAAAATAGTCGCTGAGTTGGTATTCAGTTTCAATACCAACATGAAGACCGAGAAGTTCCGGACGAATTTTCATGGTGATAGATTCAGGCGTTTCGATCTCCGAGTCATCTCCACGAAAAGTTTGGTATTTCTTATTTAACAGAAAGCCGGAAGAAAGACCCAGTTTCCAAAAAAAAATCAAATTACCTTTTCTCAGAATAGAATAATTGAACGAAAGCGGAATCTCCACGTAAGCCTGTTGATAAGCGGTTCTGTCCGGTATATTAGGATCTCCGGAATCCACAGGTCGAAAATTATAATAGAGGTCAAAGTTTTTCGTGGAATATAAAATGTCCATGAGAATTTTCCACCGTGTCCCGGATTTGAACCCGCCGGATAACCCGATGCTGTAATTGATGCCTGTTTTATACGTAAAGCCCTTGTTTTCTACAGTATTACCGATTAGATGATAGAAATCGGCTGAAACCGTTGGACCAAGGCATATGGATCTTTCCCGGATCGATCCCTTGCGAATTCCGGATTCCCGTTTATCCGGATCGCATGAAATTTCCGGTATGCCAGGTATTGGATTTTTCATCCGATTATATTTTTTTAGGTTGCCGACACCCAGAGCAAAATAATTATGCTCGAGTGTATCCTGAGTTTGCTCCGGTCTTACCGGTTTCATCTCATTTATCGGAGATATGCTTGCGAGGCGGGCATCTTTTTCCACAACAGCGATAATATCAATGCTCTTTGGCTTCATTTCTTTAGGTAGAGATTCAATTGTCTTAACTGGTAACTCTTGATTTCCATGGGATTGGATTTCATCTTTGATTTTGATCAATGAAGTGGCATTGATAAGGGCTATGTGGTTCTTTACAACTTTGTATTCAATTCCGGTTTGTTCTGATAACGAATTTAGAACAGCCGTCAGCGATTCATTAGTTTGTTTGAGCGTAATGGAGGAATCCAAAGGTATACTTCCGGGGACAAAGGAAAATTTCAGCTCGAGATCTCGCTCCATTTTATTCAGTACCACGCTCAGCTTTTGATTTTCATAATTCACCGTAACAGTCCGTTCCGGGTTTTGGGCAAGAGCCAAGGCACTTGATAGAGTCAAACAAGTTATGAGGAAGCATATTTTGTTTTGCATGATCTTTCGGAGCCAACACGGATTATAGACAATCATATCCTAAGAGCAAGATGCGTTTATTGTCCATGTATTCCACAGATATATGAAGACTAAAGGCCAGTATTTCCAGTGTTTCCTTGAGGTCGAGTTGATCAAATTTTCCGGTAAATGGACAGCTAAGCAGTTCTGTGTGCTCGACGTCAAACTTCACATCATACATCTTTTCCAGTTCTTTCAATACTTCCCGTACTTGTACATGTTCAAAAGTCAACTTTCCGGTTTTCCAGGCAAGTTCATTCGGGTTGATGCGGTCAATTTTTTGTATTTCTTCATCGGTTGAGATCATTATTTCTTCACCGGTTTCTATTTCGAGATGTTTGTCTTTATGAGACACAGTCACTTTGCCTGAAATTACCGAAACCAGAACAGGTTGTCCCGGATAGCTGCGAACCAGGAACGAAGTGCCCAATACTCGGACGGTAGCATGGCCTGCATAAATAATAAAGGGTCGTTTCACATCGTGTTGAACTTTAAAAAAAGCTTCTCCATCCAGTTTTACGGTTCGTTGACGGGAATTTTGCCTGAAGATAACTTTGCTTTCTTTGTTTAAGTGTATGCTGCTGCTGTCGGGCAGGTTAATTTTACTCCCCGACACATGTGAGACCAGGATCGTTCCATCAAAATTTGACAAAGAGGAACGGCTTCCATACATCCAGGCAAAAAATGCGGTAGTGACAATTAAGAGGATGACCGAAGCAACGCGAAAGAATGGAAGAATTTCTCTAAGCTTGGATATTCGATGGATTTTTACCGGTTTTTGTAGATTGCGGATGTTTTGAATTATTTTTTGCTTCTCTTCTTCAAGGTTATAAACAGGTTCATCAGAATTCCCGCTCAATTCCCAGATTTTCTTTGCCTGCTCAAACTTTTGACGGTGCCTGACGTCCTGGTTCAGCCAGTCTTCCAGGGCCGCTCTCTCAGCATCGGAAATCCGGTTCATCAAAAACTTTTGTATTAGATTCCAGGATTTATTCATAATCACTACAGATTATACCCTCACTTATGATACACAAAAAAAGCTCGTAACCCTCCCTAAGTTATGCAGTTTTTTTATCAAGGTCGGATCTTAATATCCAATTGGTGCAGAGCTTACACTTCGGCATTTCCGCATCATTGACTTGCAAAACGGCAGGGATCCATATTCCTTATCGAATAACATTGGAGCAAAAGAAATCCCTGTGGTGATTGTGACACTACGGGAAAAAACACTTGAGCCATTCCTGTTTACAATATTGAGTTCATATCGAAAAGCATTTAATGGGCCTTTTCCGTTGTCCCCATCCATTACATCCCAGGTGTCGTTGATCGCATCACCGTTTGGCATAACAACATTAGGGATTAAAACAGAGAAATCACCTTCTGGATCAGGAGCAACATCAATATCAGTATAAACCGTAATTCCAGTCGATAAATCCCTAACACTAACTTCAAAATTAGTTGTTGTGGCAATTTGAGTGTTTAGAATTACCAATGTAGATTGATTGCCATTTAATTCAACAGATGAACTTGGATCTGAGTACCAATAATATCGAAAATTACCGACCCTCCAGTTACTACAGCAGTGAGTGTAACATTACCACACTGGTTGACAGCATTATTGGTGTCGGTTAAGCATACCATATGTTGTACACTACTTATAGAAGTAGCCGATAAAAGGATCAATAGGATAAGGTATGTTTTAACGCTTTTTGAAAATCCATTGATCAATAAATTTTTTAATCCATTTAGCATAATAATTAAAGTTCAAGATTTATTTAAAGTTAATCAGTTAAAGTAAACATAGGAGAATCTAAATAGTGTATCCTTTGAGTTGTATCGCCAAACACTTCAACTTCAACAAGAAAACTAAAGGCTATTGAATCAAATACTTCTATCGCAATTGGAAAAGACGAACCTGTTGTCATAACCAGGCTGGATACATTTAGCTGCAAAGAGTCCCTGCTGGCAAAAACAACTGTATTCATATATTTGCCATCTTCATCAACAGAAATTAACCATTTACGATCTGGGTCTAAACAGAACATGAAGTTATAGGCTTCAATATCCGGATTCAGATTAGTGCCGAACAAAGTCACTACTGTGCCCGGAGGACCACTTACTGGGCTAATACCTGTGATTTCCCCTAGAGGTTTTTCTATAACAGCAAATGATCTAATATCAGGCTCATAACCTTGTACCGTGATTCTTACTTCAGTATTTCCATAAGGTATATTTGGTATTTTCACCGTTAATTCCGTGGTAGAAGAAGAAAGCACTGAGGCAGGCACATCGCCAAAGGTTACTTTATTTTCTTTCGCGTTTTTGCTAAACAATGGGTCCCTGCTGAGAATAGTAGCTTCTTCCCCAGGAGGACCTCCCCAGGGTGTTATCCCGATAATAGTTAGTTGAGGTAGGGGCTCATCTTCCTTGCAAGATGTGGTACACCATAAAAGAATGAAAATAAGATAACCGGTTTTTTGAAGAATATTTTTCATATTCGGTTTTATTGATATTTTTAAATGGGGTCTGATCACTTAATACTACCCATTATATATACACTGATAATTACCCTCTACCCACCCTTTTCTGATAAAAAAATACATAAACCTGCGGCGAAAAGGGGAAATCTGAAAATTCTTCAGGTGACTTAGCCCTTATTCAAACCAGCATGAAATAAAGGAAAGTGCTTAGATATGGCTTTAGACAATGACGAAGATGCTTCAGGGCTTTGGTGATCTGTTTTTCTACCACCTTAATTGAAATACCGAGTGTCAAAGCGATATTTTTATTGCTCATTTCTCCGGATCGGCTTAGATTAAAGATCAGCTTACATTTAGGCGGTAAGGAATCTATAGCCATTTTGGTCAAACGTTCCAAATCATCATATATCAGAGCCTCTTCGCCGATATTTTTTTCAACACGATCAATAAAATATCCGGGGATGTGATGAATCCTCGGACTGTCTCGAAGATAATTCAGACACCGATTAATAACCGACTTTGCCAGGTACGATTCAATGGGCCTTTTTATCGATAAATGATGCCGTTTTAACCATATATTTAAAAACAATTCTTGGATAATATCCTTGGCAACTTCATTATCGCCTAATATTTTGAAGGCTAGCCGGATCAGAGAATGATAGTGCAAGTCATATAATTTGTTGATGGCCTGAACATTATTGCACCTCAGTAAGGCAATTATATCATCATCGCTATTTTTACGGTACCCGGCCATGCTAACGTCAACTAAAATCTAATTCGAGCTAATGTATATCTAAAGATATCATTAATGTTAACGATTGGATGGGCACAATATATTTCCCTGCCACTTATGTACTATTATCTATAAAGTTAATCAACAAGGATTACGAGATGTCGCAATACCCGATCATTCAGAATTAAAAGCCTGTCTCGAAAAAGAAGTAATTGATGAAATGAGCTAACGCCACCGACGAGCATCCATAGGCTTTTATCGATCGTATTAAGTGTAGTATCAACTGCCGGCTACAGGGGATTAAAACGTAGGTTACCCGCAAATCTACCTTCTGTAGGAAGAACCTCTGTGGCATTTTGACCCCTAATGTATGCCAGCCATGCGGTACAGAGAGCAGTCAAGGGAGTGAAAAAGCTTAAAATAATAATTTGTACATTTGACATATGAATCCTGTAGTGAATGTGAACAGCAATATTCTTATTTGGGCCATTACCCGAGCGGGGTTTGAAGTGCAAACATTTATTGAAATGCATCCGCGAGTTCAGAAGTGGTTGGAAGGAGAAAAGGAACCAACTGTCAAACAGTTACAAGATTTTTCAAGAAAAGTTTATTTACCATTTGGTTATCTTTTTTTAGATGATCCTCCTAAAGAAAAATTACCAATACCCTTTTTTAGAAGCGATGGAAATCAATCCGATAAGATAAGTGTAAATGTGTACGACACTATTCTTCTTTTACAACAAAGACAGAATTGGCTAAGAGATTACTTCATTGAAAATGATTTTGATAAACTTTCATTCGTAGGTCGGTTTGAAGGGAAATCTGATGTTAAACAGATCGTAGATGATATCAGAAATGTTCTTGAATTGAAAGAAAACTGGGCAAGTCAATTTCATCGATGGGAAGAAGCCCTAAATTTTCTAGTAGAGACAATAGAAGATAAGGGAATTATTACTGTTTTTAACGGTGTGGTCGACAATAGTACAAAAAGGAAAATACCGGTCGATGAATGTAGAGGATTTGTAATAGTAGATGAATTTGCTCCTTTTATGTTTATTAATAGTGCAGACTACAAATCTGCTCAAATGTTCACTATTGTTCATGAGCTTGCTCATATTTGGACCGGAAATAGTGCAGGTTTTGATTTTCGAAAATTGCAACCTGCGGATGATCCGATCGAAAGATTGTGTGACCAAGTAGCTGCTGAGTTTTTAGTTCCCAAAAGAACATTCGATGAAGCGTGGAATAAAAATCCGAATACAAAATTATTAGCCAGGCAATTTAAAGTAAGTGAAATAGTAATTGGAAGAAGAGCACTAGATACTGGCAACTGGTCTAAAAAAGAATTTTTTAAGTTTTTCGAAGCATATAGAAATAGAGAACTTGCTAAAAAAGAAAAGCAAGGTTCAGGAGGGGATTTTTATGCCACTTCCAAAAAAAGGTTGAGTATCACTTTTGCAGCACATGTAAATCAAGCCGTAAAAATGGGGCAATTACTATATAGAGATGCATATAAACTTACCAGCATGAAAGGCGATACTTTTGAGAAATTTTTTACTAAGCATTTTTAATGAATGGCAATTTTTGTAGTGGATAGTAATTTTTTTATTCAAGCTCATAGATTTACTTATCCACTGGATGTTGCCAAAGGTTTTTGGGGAAAAATTAAAAAAATGGCTGATGCAGGAACCATAATCAGTATAGATAAAGTGAAGTACGAACTTTACAATAAAAATGATCACTTAGAAAAATGGTGCAAAGCGAATTTACCCAAAGATTTTTTTAAAGACACTTCAAAGGTAATATCAGAATATGGGAGAGTTTCAGCCTGGGCTATATCAAAAAATGGTCATTACCTCACTAAAGCAATTAACGAATTTCTAGATGCTGATGAAGCAGATGCATTTTTAATTGCATACTGTCTAGCAGATCCTAAAAGTAGATTCATTGTTACGTATGAAACTGGCGCTCCTCAAAAAACCAGTAAAATTAAAATACCTGATTGCTGTGATGCATTAAACGTAAAATATATGAACACGATAGAAATGTTCAGAGAGTTAAACGAAACTTTCTAAAAAATAATAAAAGCTATTGCCTATAATGATGTATAGATCATAGCTGCTCAAAACCAACGCTGTGCCCCATATCCGTAGGCCTTCCTCGAAAATCAATTTTCGAGGAAGGCCTATTCATTTACTACTGTTTACTTTCCAATTACCACTACCCTGCATGGCGAAATGGTTGACGAGGCTTTGTTATGCCTGGCGGATTATAAACGCCTATCTAAGTTTTCAACATTTTTAAAAGATTCCGGTCAACCTCGTCAAAATGTTTTATCACGGGCAAATTAAATTCGTTAAAATCATCTCCACTGGAATTCA
This sequence comes from Cytophagales bacterium, assembly GCA_022360055.1. Lineage (GTDB taxonomy): Bacteria > Bacteroidota > Bacteroidia > Cytophagales > Cyclobacteriaceae > JAAUQL01. The sequence goes on from JAKSDO010000171.1 coordinate 73,564, forward strand.
CGATGATAACGGTTGAAACTTTACAATTAATTGCCGCTTGTATTCCCGAATAGGAATCTTCGAAAATAATGGAACGTTCCTTATTAACATCCAGGCTGTGAACTGCTTTTTCAAATAAATCGGGATGAGGCTTCCCTTTTATTGAGCCATCGTTAAAAATAATATGTTCGATCTCGAAGTAATCAAGTAAGTTGAATTTTTCGATGAAAAAATCTACATTAGTTTTTCCGGCAGCAGTGGCTATCGCTATAGGTATTTTTTCAGATTTTAAATATTCCAGCAAGGATTTTGCCCCCGGCGCAAATTCCATTTTATGTTTAAGACATTCGTTTCTATAAATAGTCTCTTTTTCTTCTGTAAATTGATGAACTTCCGAATCCTTCAGTTTTCTGTTAAATAAAATTTCGAAAGTGTCTTTTCCGTTTCGACCATGTATATAATCTCTTTTCTGTCTCCTGGTAAGGCTAATATTGTGTTTTTCCAGATATTCATCCCACGAGGCTTCCTGATACTCCGAATCCCAAAATAATGTTCCGTTAAAATCAAAAATTATTCCACCTTTCTTCATAAAATTTTAATTAAATCTGTTGTGTTTGCGGTCGTCTTATATTCGGCATAACAATGGGATAAATGAATATTGCAATGTTGTAAAATTATTTGTCTTCATGAACAACCAGATATACGTTTTTTTGAAAAACTTACAATTTCAAAATTCCGGATTATATGCCTTCCGTCCGGGCGCAGCATTTTCAGCACTTCGATATTATGGAATTCAATCCGCCATCAGGGTTTGTACTTCACAACCCCCAAGGTTCGTGTCTCACGGCCATCTGTCGCAAAGTCGTTAATTTTTTATATACTTGTCGTTGTGTAACTGTAAACAATGCGACAAAATCCTTGAATAAGAAATGGAATTAGGTGTAATATTATCTTTTATAGGTGCGGCGGTAATTTTGTCCTTAATGCCGGGACCGGACAATCTATTTGTTCTGATCGAAAGTCTAACCAAAGGGCCCAAAAACGGGATAGCAATATCTGTTGGGCTGGGGCTTGGGGTTTTGATACATACATTGGCCGCAGCAACCGGATTGTCAATCATAATTCAAAAATCTGCCATTGCATTTTCAATTGTTAAGTATTTTGGAGCTTTTTACCTATTCTATCTGGCTTTTACCGCCTACAAAGAGAAGCAGGTTGACCTAAAGTTCCATACGACGAAAAACCGTGATGAAGTTCGGGTTATACACTTAATCAGAAAAGGGTTTTTAATGAATGTACTGAATCCCAAAGTTTCACTCTTCTTCATTGCATTTCTTCCTCAATTTGTCACTGGTAACGGATACAATGTTACGGTCCAAATGATACTGCTTGGAGTAATCTTTATGATTCAGGCTTTGTTAATATTCGGACTGGTAGCCGTACTTTCAGGCAGATTAACCAAATATGTGAACAATCCGCGATTTTGGAAAATTGCAAAATGGGGTAAGGTCAGTGCGCTCTCGGTTTTAGGGCTAACATTGGCCGTCTCAAGAAGATAACTGCACGCAATAATGGTTTGTAAAACATGGCGGATGGTTTGCGTCGGCCGGATTCTCATTCCGACATGTTGTCCCGGCGGACCGGAACGCTTTCCGATATTCACCGGCAGATTTGTTAAACGACCATTCGATTAAATGGATATTCGGAAATGAATCATCAAATGAGCACACCACGTTGTAAACGCAAAAGTTTGCTGTCGCTTCACTTCAGATGGGTACAACCTATTGCTGGAAGACATTTTAAGATGTCGGGAATCACACTTCAAATCCTATCAATATTTTTGTTCAACTCTCATGCTTTGCCGGTTTTCGGTCAAACTGCAACATGTTCAATTCCATTATCTGCCGATTACCGGGCTGAACTAAATGTTGACTCAGATTATTTTCCCGAATCCAAATTGTATTTAGCGGGCGAAGTTCATAATATAAAATCGAATCCCATCGTCAAGTTTCAGTTGTTAAAGCACCTGCATGCGAACAACAATGTGCGATATTATTTGATCGAAGCGGGGCCTGCCACATCGTATCTCTTAAATAAATTTCTAAAGACCGGAAATGAAGATTATCGAATTTCCTACTTCTTAAGTGAACCGGACTTTTGGTCAAATTTGCTGCTTTTCAATAAATCTGTCAATAAAAGTGATCGGATTAAAGTGATCGGATTCGATTTTGACTTGAATCACATCTACCAAAAAGCACTAATCGACCTCTTAAATGAAATTCAAAAACATGACTTTTCAATGAACCGCATGATCGAAACAGTCATTCAACCACTTAAAAAAGGTGTGGACGAATCAAACAGAGATGAAATCAACAGACAACTGGTCAAATTTTTTGAATCCCTGCCAAACTTTGAAAAGGTTAAAATCGGTGAACCCTTATCAACGATTTTATCCATAATCAATAACAAGACACCCGTAACCAGTCGCGTGAAAAGGGATAAAATAACTTTTCAGGCCATCATCGAATCCAATATAGGTTTTGGTCGTGTTTTCGGTCAATATGGCGTTTCTCACGTGAATCTGAGATTAAAAAATCTATCTCATCTACTTCAAAATGATAAAAGATCTCCTTTTTATCAGGAAGTGACTATTCTGGGCTATCAATATTATAATTGTGAGTCCGTTTGGCAAATGGATACCGTATTCTACCGTAGTATTGGAATTATGAATCAGATAAATTCAAAAATCGGAGCAATCGAAAACCCGGATCATGATTTGACGCTGGTGGATCTTACATGCGTGGATCGGAATACGGGTAGATTGGGGAGGACGGCAGACTACATTATAATATGTCAAAATCAAAAAGTATCTTCGCTTCCCAACAATGTGCAGCATTAAAGCTGTTAAGCGGTGATTTTGAAGTTTCGGGGGCTTTGTTTAATTTGATCGCAAATAAGTAAGATCGCGGTTCCAAGTCAATACGCTTGCTGTGCGGGCCGCCTAGGACATTTTTATAAAGCATAAGAACAATGAGAACAGTAATTTTTTTAACGTTGATATCATTTTTTGCCGTACCATGTTTCTCTCAGCAACTTTTTAAAAACTTTATCGATGAAAATTATATTGAAGTGACCGGGAAAGCGGAAATGGAAATCACGCCAAATGAGATTTACCTGAAAATTATTATTAGCGAAAAGGACAATAAAGGTAAACAGACGCTGGAGGAGCTTGAAAAATTGATGATAGGCAAATTGAAGTCATTAGATGTAGATATAGAAAAAAACCTGACGGTACACGATATTTCAAGTAATTTCAAAGACTATTGGTTGGGTAAAACAGATATTTTTACAACGAAAGAATATCAGGTATTGGTAAATGATGCCTCAACAGCAGGAAAAATATTTAGAGAACTTGAATCGGTTAACATCTCAAATATTTCAGTTGATCGATTATCACATTCCGAGCTGGAGAAATTCCGGCAACAAGTAAAGATCGAAGCAATTAAGACAGCTAAAGCAAAGGCTGAATCATTGGCTACAGCTATTGATCAAACCATAGGAAAGGCAATACACATTCAGGAGATAGATGACCTTAGGACCTTGCAGGGAAAGGTTCCCGAAGTATCCAACATTGTTATCCGGGGAAACTCGTCGCTCTATGGAAGTCGTGCCCCTGAGCCGGAAATAGAATTTGGCGAGATCAATCTTGAATACAGAATATTGGCAAAGTTTAAACTGGAATAGGAAAGAAACCTTATTTCGGTTTTCCGCATCTTGATATGATTCAATTATTCAGGGTTTGATATCCGGTTAGGTAACCCTCAATAGAAAGTCGGAGATGAATTGATTTCCTTCGATTTTTTCTTTCCGGAATATTTCTTTTAATACCGAAATCGGGAGCAATTTGTTCCAAAAACAATGAAGATACGGGACAAATTATGTTGATGTGTAGCATTCAGCCTACCTCATTTTTTAACTTCTCCACTCGATTTTAACATGTTAAGAAGTGTTAAGTAAAACGTGTCATTTCGAACTTGTGAGAAATCTGGTTCAATCAACACCGGGTCATCACTAATAAGCCAGATCTCTCCTGACGTCGAGATGACAAGGTAGGAGCCTACCGATGACGTATTTTTATAATAATCTGTGAATCAAATAAATACAAAAGACCAAGTCATTCAAATTTGTGCGTTTTGAAAAAAGGTTAGGTCTCGAAATGACAGAAACGTCGTTTTTAATTAAGGGCTAGATACTTCAATATTAATTGACTATTACCGGAAAAAGGATAAATCAAAAACCAAATTTGTTCAATTTTCTCAGAAATATAAGTTTTCAATTTCCGTAATAACCAAACTTGAGATACTCACAGGCATAAAAGCAGAACAACTGGATTTTTGGAAAGATGTATTTGAAAAAATCAAAATAATCTTATTACTTGAGAATGTACAGGAAAATTCCGGTTCTCTTATAACACGTCTTATGACATATAATATATCAAAAGCTTAACTGCCATAAAAGACCGAACAGGAATCATGGCTCAAGAAATGATCGACACGCCTAAATCCCCTTAAAGGGACTTTATTTCGAATGGTTTCTGGAGGTCTAGCCTCAAAAATCCCATAATGCTTCATTCTGATAAAAACAATAGACAGGATATACACTAAAAACGTCGGGATAAATTTCCGGATGGCGGGTCGTTTCAGGATTCCATTTCCTTCAACTTTCCTACAGGAAAAGACAGGCTTATACATGAAGTATTTTCCTGTAGACGGAGCCGAACCTGCTTCTTAATAAAAAAGCATTTCTTTCATTTTTGATAATCCCCGGCTATATTCAGGAAAAGGTTTTATGTGAACCTATAATGGTGCGGCAATTGGGAAACGTTGAACGAGGCATCCGATGGCGCGTTTGATCGCAAGGAGCACGAGGTTAAAACCATACAATAACATTGCGCTTTAGCCGAAAGGAGAACCGAGTTGCAGATGTGTGATCAACTGGGCAAAAAGTGATGATTACAATGTATTATGAGGGTTGATTGTAAAATAAAAATTCTCACGACAATTCTTCTGTTCGCCATAAATGTGTGTTTTATCCACGCCCAAAAGGCCGGAGAGGAAAAGTATTACACCAATAGCAGCAGGCACTGGACCGTGGAAATGCCTGTTTGGGTTCCCAAATTTAGAGGGCAGTTTGCATACGGAGATTTCGATTTTTCCTCTTCCGGGAATAAGGAGGAAAGGGAGTTTGAACGGTTAGAAGGCAGGGGCGGTTTGGAATTTTATTTTGTCGGCAGAGTGATGGCTCAATACGATAAACTGTGGGGGCAAATAGATGCCTTTTCCGGAAAAGTCGGGAGTACTTTTACCTATATTCCGCTCGTGGGCAACAATCAAAAAGATCTCGTTTACATATCCGCAACAGGTACTATTCCAAGATTAGCCGCAGGTTATTCGGTGTACACAAAATCTTCGGAAAACAGCTTTAAAATCGAATTGATACCTTATCTTGGTTTAAGGCATGTCAACATTCTCCTTCAGTCGGACATCTTTGACTCTGTCAACGTGGTTGACCTTCATCCGATTTGGTATGAACCCGTAGCAGGTATTTACACCCCTCTCAATTACAAGCGATTTAGAATGGAATTACAGGTCGATCTGGGATGGACCAAGACAAGTAGCTCCTGGGTTATCAATAACCGGTTCCGCTATCGGATCTCGTATGTGATTGATGTACAATTGGGATGGACCTTCATGAGGTTGAATTATAAAGAAGATATCGGTAATGAAGCATTGGATTTCAAGATACGACTGATCGGTCCGACAGCCGGTGTAGGTTTTAGATTTTGAGGAAGAAGGTTTTCAGGATATCCTGATCATGGATGCCTTGGAGTTAGCACCTCATAATATTGGACAAAAAAAGATATGATAATATGGAATCTAATCAGAGCTGTTCGGGGGCACCGGTTTTTGCTGATGCTGTAACAGATCAATTGAAGCCCCCGCCGGTATCCGGACGGGATATCACATATTTGCCGAGGTGTACTCAGATCAGTAATTCCATTTTCTGTTCTTGTTTATTCTTGTTTTGAATTTCCGGTCGCCGTTCATCATCACTTCCACGATATATCGACCATCCTCCAGATGGGAGATGTCATATTTGAAATTACCCCCTTTTGATTTGGGGTACACGTGTTTTTCGACCGGGGTGCCTTCTTTCAGCAGGACAACCTCCATATCTTCGGACTTTTCGGTGTATACATCCAATGAGAAGGTATCGGATATTATTTTGGGGAACAGTATGAAATCGTAAAGAGGATGATCGGAATCCGGTGAAAATCCGTGTGAAGTAGCAAATGCCAGCATCTCTCCATCTCCGCAATCACTCTGGAATTTATGGATTGATTTCCCATCGATATCGTAGATCCTTACGTATCCATAGCCCTGGTTCCTCATAAACCAGAACTCGAGTCCGTTGCCGGCTGTGTCTGCAAGATACATCTCATACAAATCTTTGGCCAAATGCAAGGTGTCCGAATACACGGTATCCGGCAGGAGCGTTTCCGCTTTTCTCCAGTAAACGGTATCGCTCTTGCTATTGATAATAAAAAGATCGTTATCCGTTGGATTTTTATTGGTTTTGAACTGAACAACCAGATCTTCCGGCAGATCTTTCGGTGCGTCAAATGTTGAAGACAATACATTGTCGGATTTCCAGGCGTCCTTTTTACCATTGGGCCTTGAGCATTCCACGGTAAAGGTATGCTCTGCTCCGGAATACTCGATTGTTCCCGGCAAGGTGATCTCTTTTGCGGCATTGTACCCGAGCTCTCCCTTCCAGACATATTTCCTGCGATCGAAACCGTCCGTACCATAGGAAATAGTTAAGCTTTTCAGGTTTTCGCTTCCAAGATTCCGTATCACGATTTTTGCATCGACGGCTTTCGGGTTTGAACGGAGGTACAGGGGGCGATTGTTGGGTACGATTATAGATTCTACGGCGACATCGTATTTATTTATCGGAGCCGAATACTGAATCAGACAAGCGGAGATATCTTCTTTTGCCTGTATGTTTTCCGTTGCGGTATAAGGTTCCATCTCAATGGAAAATGTGTGTGTGGTTCCACCAGGTTTTACGTCAATGATGTCGGGTTGCTGCAGATCGCCCGGACACCAGAGCGCGCGGTCGAAGATCCAGGTGCCCCCCTGCGGGTACAGGGGATTGTCGCCGCATTGCTTCCAGAGATCTTTTTCCTGGACGACCTTTCCGTCCAACAAAACCTTTCTCCACCTGCTGCAAAACTCGCTGCATCCCCTTGGGCGGTCCATCCCATGCCCGGTGTGTTGGATTCTCAGGCGGTTCAATTTACTCCCTTCGGTCACGGAATAACTCATTGGCGTGAGCTCTTTTTCAATTGGCTTTTCGGGATTGCCATAGTTAAAGCTTCCGCGCCACATGGGCGCAATACTCAACGGAATAATGTGTTGAGGGCCATAAGTTATCTCAAAATCTATTGTCAGCGCCCAGCCGACCGTCGTGGGTTCGTAACCGGTATGAACATATTCGATCTCCACACTATCCCTTAAGATCAATGAAAAGTCCGTGACATCGACCGACCAGGTAAATTCCCAACCTTTACTAAAAATGCTGCCATACGGAGTAAGCATCCTGCCCAGTTCATAATTCATCTTTTCACCACGGCTTCCTCCCTTTCGCAGGATATTTATGTGGTCTCTGTAATCCCAGTGAGCGGTCGGCAAGGAATCGGGGCTTCCAAGTGTGACGTGCATCATGATTTTCCTTATCGATGCCCCTTCTTTTGGGAATACGCCCCAGGCGGGATAGGGATTGCTTCCCCTGGAAGGATCGGTGGTGATGGTTGTTCGGTTATGCGGTATCACGTGGCTCGTTTTAACGGCCTGGCCTGTCAAATTTATCGAAATGCATATCGCTAATAATGAAAGGATTGATCTCATAGTAATCGATTAAAAAGTAGTGTGAACATTTTGGATATCAAAATCAGGCGCAAATATACCACTATGGGAAATGGCCCAAAAATAAAACGAAGAAATATTGGAAAGAGTGAAAATTTGAAAGCGGAAATGCTTTGGGAAATATCGGTTTTTTTTATTATGAGTTCTCCCGGGCCTTGCTTTTGAAGGTTTTAAAAAAGCCAGGGGCATTCAATCCGAGTCGGTATTTATCAGGATTTCTACCTTTGTGCCAATTCCCCGATCATTTTTATCCTTTAAGTCAAAGATATGGAAACCCTTGATATGGTCCTTGTTATATAAGCTCAACCTGTTTTTTGTCAAAGTCATGCCTTTGGACTGATGAACGGCGGATGCAAAGTTTTTTTTCCTGTTTTGATGATAGTGACGACCGACTCCGTTGTCCTGAATAACGCATCGTAAGAAATCCTTTTTGCACGCAAGGCCGATGGTTAGTATTCCACGCTCCTTTTTGTGAGAAAGTCCGTGTATGATTGCGTTTTCGACAAACGGCTGCAGGAGCAGAGGGGGGATCTCCGTGTCTTCCGGGTCGATGGAAGGATCAATATCAAATATACATTCAAATTTGTGTTCGAAGCGCAATTTTTCCAATTCGACATAGTATTTCAAAATATCCAGTTCAATATTTAGCGTAATCCTGCTTTTGGTGGAAATATCCAATACTTTTCTTATCAGTTTTGAAAAGATCGTCAAATAAAAGACCGCTTTTTCCTTATTGTTTTTAAGAATAAAGTATTGAATGGAATTCATGCAGTTAAAAATAAAATGCGGGCTCATCGAGGATTGTAAAGCCATTATTTTATATTCGGATATCTTTTTGTTAAGCTCGATACGTTCGTAGTTGGCCTGCTTTATTTTGTTTTCTGCCGCCCGTTGCTCTGTGATATCCGTTGCATTTAACAGGTATAATATTGAATTCCCTGACCAAAACCTTCGGATTACCAAGTTGCATAATATAGGCGATAAACCGAACCGTCTTATGCTAAATTCAAACTGACTGGATTCCAGGTTGGGGTTTCTGGCAATGTCCTTCCATACATCTTTGGATATTAAATCATAGACGCTTAAGTCCGCAGGCCCATGTTGGGAGGAATTGAGATTGATCATTCTTATTCCTTCCTGGTTAAGATTCATTAGTTTGCCATCTTCGCCGCGGATGATGGCGATCAAATTTGGACTTGACTCATATATTTTGGCGAAGTATTTTTTAGCAGTCGTTAACTGGGCGTTTTTCTGTTGGAGCTCGGCCGTTAACTCTTTTTCGGAAAAAATCAGTGCTTTTTTATCGCTCACACTTTTTCCTAAAATAACTCCAAATATTGACAGGGATAAATATTCCAGAATATTAAACAATTCATGATTGCTTTCTTGATTGATAAACTCACTTCCTTCCGTGATCGGGGTCAGGATGAATGCGTTGAAAAAAATATAAAAATTCAGGATGATAGAGGCGTTGTATCCTCTGTACAGGGAAATACTGAGTAAAAGCAACCCATAGATAAACCAAATCTCATAAAATTCCAATTCTTTGTAAATTGAGATTGATTCAAAAACGATCAACGTTAAGATGATCAATGCGTTTTTCGGTTTTCTCAGCCGGCCAATAAAGTTCTTTATGTTGAACCGGTGCTCTTTTTTAAAAACAAGAAACAATAATAGAGAGAACGTAATGATCGTAATGTAATCCCCCAGGTATTTATAATAGAAGGAATTCCATACGATATTGGCATCAAAACCCTTGAATTCCATTAAGAGGAAGCTGAGGTAGAATTCATAAATCAACAGCGGTACGGCAACACCGATTATAAGGTATAAGATCAGATCTTTTGCATGTTGCAATATGTAATTTTTCCTGAATACCCGGATGAAAAGAAGCCATGAAGTAAAGACAAACAACACTTCACTTGTGGCAAACAGAGGGCGCAATAGGAATTCATGCCCCAAATAATATCCGCTGGCGGTGGAGCTGAGAAACAGGGGAATCAAAATTATGAGACCGTAGCGATATACCAAAATTATTCCGATCGCCAGCGGAATATAAAAATCCGATGCATAAAATTTGAAAAGGAAGAAAACGGAAAAAGCGGATGATAATTGAAACAAGCAAAAGGCGAGTGCAATGAGGATTATTTTCCGTAAACCATTATTCGGTCGCATGTCTGTCGGTTAGGGGTTATTGTAATTTATCACTTGAGTCGGATCAAAAATCATGTACGGGCATGAAAAGAATTGTGAGGGAAGGTGCCGGCACGATACGTTTCTTCCCTTTCGCCAGAGGTCCGGTTGAATTATGGCCGAATGTATCTCCCATTAATTGGCAGGTCTGTACAACATGCTAAGTAATCCCTCCCTTTTTCTTCTGGAAACATCAAGTATCGTAGCATCGGATAAAACAACCTGGCCTCCCATACCTTTTATATATTCATTAATTTCATTGAGATTCACAAGATAGGTCTTATGTATTCGATAGAAACCAAGGTCAGAGAGCATGTCTTCGAATTTCCTGAGTGTTTTTGAGATCAGGTAGGTTTTGCTTTCCGTTGTATGTATTTTGGTATAATTTTCTTTCCCCTCGCAATACAGAATGTATTTTACATCCAAAAAGATGAGTCCGCTCGAAGAAGGTAGCGCGATTTTATAATTCGAAGTGGTTTTCTGCTCCAGGTTTTTTAAAAGATTGAGTATTTTTTGATTGGAACTTTCTTTTTCATGAATTTTCTTTTCGGCAGATTTTACGGCCGAAATCAACTCATCCACGGAAATGGGTTTGAGCAGATAGTCAATGGCGGAAAATCTGATCGCTTTGATAGCAAATTCAGAATGTGCCGTCGTAAATATTACTTCGAAGGATGCTTTGTCCTTGAAGTATAAGAGCAGGTCGAAGCCGGTTTCGTTATTCATTTGTACATCCAGGAAAACAATATCCGGCCGATTGGCTTCAATCGATATCACCGCCCGGTCTACGGATTGACAGGCATCCACTATTTTAAGATCTTTACAGTTTTCCTCCAGTAGTATTTTTAGCGTTTCGCAACTGACAATTTCATCATCAACAATAATTGCTTTCATAGTAGGGACGAGCTTAGACGTTCACCAAAAAGTAAAAACGTGCGTATGGACACTTAATAATTTTTAATACTAGAAAATTTATCTAAACCGCTTTATGCGTTGAGTCATAAGACCCGTATTCCTAAAATACATCTAATAATTTGTTATTAATGGCATTTAAAATTAAATAAAAAGAGTGAAATCAAAATTATTAACTCGATATTTTAATTGAAAGCTACTGTGATTCCGTACAGTTGCCGGCAGTTTTAGGCGCATCGACCTGGTTCAATGGAAGTGCACTTACATCTCATACGGTAAGATCATTTCATGTCATCATAAATGTTATTGGGAATGTTACCGGAGATTTATAAAAGCCATTAAAAACCATATATATTTCGTTGGGTTGTTAACTTCTGAAAACGATAAATCACCGGTAAGTAATCTGATAATACCACAAAATAAACCATCCGCTCCAATCGATAAGTACTTTTTTTCTTATCGTCAATATTTAGCGTGATTTGGTGTTTTATTTGGAGTCCGATGATAAAAAATATCACACGGGTCCGGTACTATGGAAGATCAAAAAAGAGGTATTTTTTTAAATGGTTAAATCACAGTTTAGCTTTATGCTCATTTACCTGGGTATTTTTGAATTATCGGTTTGCAAAGTGATCGCTTATGACAATAAACTAAACCACAATCGGATTGAGGCTGTCCGGAGATTCGTACAAAAGGGCGATCTTCTAAAAGCGATTAGACTGTTGAACGATGCGGGGGTTGAGGCTTGGGGAACGGGAAATTATCAAGTGGCAAGACATGATCCGGATCTGCGCCAGGGAATTTATGGATCAGCGCATGGAAATGAAGAAAATGCGGACACTTCTGCTAACGAGCCGGTAATGTTTAAAAAGATGGAACAGCTAGGTACGGACGAGGATGAGATCGCATGCGCTGCCGCTGACACCAGTGCTCTTAAACATCAGGGGCATATCCATGTGCATACCATCGACAGTTTGAAGAAATTAATCGAAATAGAAAATATGATTATTAAAGAAGATGCGGCAACAATTGTTCGCGACAGGAAGATCATAAGTATGCAAAAATGGATCATCGGTCTGGCTGTTTTTTTGCTGTTATTTTTATTCGTGTTCTCGCTTATCTTTTATCGCAAAAACAAACTGATTAAAAGTTTGTACGAGCGACTGGCTGCTAAGGCGGATAAAATTACCTATCTGAATAATAACCTGGAATTCGAAGTTGAGCAGCGCACAAAGGAATTACGACAAGCCATTGATTCCCTCGAAATTCATAACAGGAACCTGGAGAAGTTCTCATACGTCATTTCTCATCACTTAAGAGCGCCGATAGCCCGATTATTGGGACTTTCCAACATATTTGATTATAGTCGGCCGGGCTCTGAGATGAACAATGAGATATTGCTTAAAACAAAGGAGTGTTCGGAAGAACTGGATGATGTTGTCAGGGACCTGGCTGCAATCCTTGTGATAAAAAAGCACAATAACCTGGACAAGAAAGAAATTGAACTCGAATCTATTCTGGGATCCATAAAAAGTGAGTTGGGTCTAAATGATCGTAACATTATCGTTTTCGCCGACGCGAATGACCGTCTCCCGACCATTTATTCGCATGAGCCGTACTTTAAGAACATCCTGTATCAATTGATCTCCAATTCGGTGAAATTTAAGAAAAACAAGCTACCTCCGATCATTCAAATTATGACCAAACAACTGAAGGAGGGATTGCATGTAATGGTCCGGGATAACGGAATTGGTATTCAAAGTCAATTTCTGTCCCAGATTTTTATGCCGTATAAGAAGTTTACCGGCCAAAAGGAAGGGAAAGGATTGGGCCTATACTATGTACAATCTTATGTAGAGGCGTTAGGGGGGAGGATAAACGTTAAAAGTCTCGTCAATGAAGGAACTACATTTGATATCTATTTGCCCGGCAATTGATCCGTATGTAACACGTGCAATATTCAAGGATAGCAGCCGCAGCCATAGATAAGCCAGAAGAAATGAGATTGAATGAAAATAACGGTGAGGATCTGAATGAAGTGAGAAGCGACAAAAAGATACATGATAAAAGTCGATTTAAATGGACGATTGGCAGGAGACTCCAATTCGGATTTGGGGTGCTGCTCATCATATTTTTGATATCTGCCATATATAATTATTATAAGCTCAATATCATTGAAATTGAAGCCAGGGACTTGATTGATCATGCCATTCCAGTTGAAAATTTGACTAAGGAATTGGAATCGGCATTGTATCGGCAGCAAATAGCAATTTCAAAATACATGGAACTACCCGACCATGTACAAAAAAAGAAGTACGAACATCAAAAGAAGGAGATCAAGCACATTCTTAGGGAACTCGGCAGTTCTGCACTGACAGACCATGAACGTGCTCTGGTCTCCTCTATTGAAATCAAGATCAAAGAATTGGTATTGACCGGGGAAGAAGCTATGCGACTGGAAGAGGATTTATGGCAATTGCGCAAATCAATTACAAGAGATCTGGCGGCCGTACGATCGCTTTTCACTAAGATGCTTAGTATGAGTAACGATCTGAATAAGGGAAGTCTTCGGCTAATCAATAAAGAGGAGTTCCTTTTAGTCTCTTATCAAAGAGTTTTGACAGATTTTTTATCCAGTGGCACGGAAGCATCAAAAGAGGCATTAGGCGCTGCGATTAAAGAACTATCAGCTATGCAGGGCCAGTTCTCAGCACAAAGATTGTCCGGAAAAGAGGCTGCCCCCCTGAGAAACCTGGATTCCTTAATCGCAAAAATTCAGGTAGATACCCACAGCTTGATCGAAGATTACGAGACAGGTCATAAAGATTTGGCAAAAATCGAAAGATCAACAGATTCATTGTACACGGTAATGAATGAAAAGATGATTGATTACGTCGATAAAATGCTTATCAATGATTCCAATAGGATCAGGAATAGTATTGATGAAGCAAATATTTCCTTGATTTTATTTGCTTGTATGGGGTTCTTTCTATCATATATTATTTCTCATCGCATCACCAAAGGTATCACAAAGCCTATTGCACAGCTCACGCACTCGATAAAAACCTTAGGCGAAGGTCAATTCCCCAAGGGTATTGCCATAGGTTCGGGAGATGAAATTGGAGACATGTGGGAATCAATACAACGTTTAATCAAAGGCCTGAAATGCACCTCTCAATTTGCCGAAGATATTGGGAATGGCAATTATGGAAATTCCTTTACGCCCTTGGGCAACGGCGACGTATTGGGCAAATCGCTTCTGCAAATGAGGGAGAAGCTGTTGCTCAATAAAGCTGAAGATGAACAACGGAGATGGATTTCGGCAGGAGTCGAACTGGTCGAAGCCAAAATCAGGAGCCATCAGGAGCACCTGGCCGATTTGTCGCATCATGTGTTGATCTCAGTAATAAAATATTTCGAAGCTAACCAGGGGGCTTTTTTTATGCTCAACGATGAAGAAGAATCTTCGGCAATGCAGCTCATGTCATGCTATGCCTGGGACAGGAAAAAATTCATAACCAAAACAATAGAATACAAACAAGGCCTGATCGGCCAGTGCTGGGCGGAAAAAGAGCGCATTTATCTTACCGAAGTTCCTGAAGATTTTGTACGGATTACGTCAGGATTGGGCGAAGCAACTCCCAGGTCCCTCCTGATCCTGCCCCTCAAATTTGATGATATGGTGCATGGTATTATCGAGTTGGCATTTATCCAACCATTGGAGGAAAAACATTTTAAACTGGCCGATATGATTTCCAATAGTATCGCCACGTCGATTTTAAGGTCAAAAGCCAGTGTCAGGACGAAGGAGTTGTTGGAAGAGACTTTACAGCAGGCCGAGGAATTGAGGGCAGCAGAAGAAGAACTGAAGCAAAATGCCGAGGAGCTTCAGGCAACACAGGAAGAATTGATCCGGCAGAAACAGAATATTGAAGAAGAACTCTTATCGCTTAAAGGAGAACTAAGTAACAAGTAACGTATCATTTCTCCTAGACGTACTCCTGACAAAAACGTCGTTCTATGATTAACTTAACTCTAAATGCTTCGCGGTAAAAGACCCGGATATAGTCCTAAAAGTATATTAAACTGAACTATTATGAAGAAGTCCATCATTACTATTTCTTATCTTGTGTTTCTATATGGAGCTGTATTGGCCGGGGGCAATCACACTCCTGAAAAATTACATGAAGTAAAAAGACATAAGGCAGGGCTATTTCTGGGAAATACTTTAGTTCGAGGAACTCGCAATTCGTTCAATGGCAA
>JAKSDO010000229.1 GCA_022360055.1 Cytophagales bacterium
ATGAAAATAATGCTTTTTCACCAGTTTACTTCGCTGCATGGCAATGGTGTTGTAGGCGCCATGAGGCGTAAAAACGAAAGGAATTTCATGTTTTGCCAGCAACCGGGATATCTTATAAAACACAGGAATCCAGCCGCCGTGCAGATGAAAAACCGCCAGTCCGCGCATGTCTTTTATGGCTTTCCGCAACTCCCGGTTGATACCAAAGGGATTTTTACAACTTCTGAACAGTCGAGTACTGAAGTTTCTCGCTCCGTAGTCATGCACAGGGTTCCCGGTGATTCCCCAAACACGTACCTCCTTTCCGGCGGCAGTCTGCTCGACAGCGAGTTGATGCACCACCTTATTCACTCCATTCATTCTGTCCGGATTTGCTTTGCCAAGTACCAGATGTATTATTTCCATAGTACAAAATTCTTTTTGATCAATGCATACTGCCAGAATACCAAAATGATCAACTGGTTCAGAACAAGCCCCGCCAGGGCTCCCCGCAATTGCCATTCGATGAGAAGATACCTGAAAGAGAAAAGACTGAACAGAAACGAAACAACATATCCCGTAAAAAACTGACGGTTCAACACCATGATCCTGATGGCCATTCTGACAGGATAACCCAAGAAAATTATGACGTACAGCACAGCCATTCCGTTCACCAGGTAGGCGTATTCCGAGTAGGCATGTCCGCTTGCCAATACAATGATTTCGTTGGAAAACAGAAATATGACACACAGAAATATCCCGGATAACAGTATGCCGTGCAGGCTGATCTTCCTGAGGTATAATTTGGACTCCTCTGCAGAAGTTTGAAACAAATGAGCAGCCCTGGGCAGGGCGTAATTCTCAAAGGTCTGAATGAGCATATTCAACACCCCAAAAAACGACTGAACCAGACGCAGTGCACCCAATGCTTTTGCTCCGAGAAATATTCCCGAAACTACCGTAAACAGGTTGTTTGCCCACCATTGCAACACCGATGTCATCAGCAGCCATTTGCCCTGACGGACGTGCATCAAATAGTAGATCGGCCACTTTTTACACCCTCTTAACGAAATCCCCGAAACAAAAATGGATATAAACAGCGATGGGACATACGAAATCCCCATAAATGTCAGTACCTGTGAAAGGCCCGGGGCAGCCATATAATGCCCCACCGCAAGTCCTGAGATCTGAACGACTCCCGTGACGGTGTCAATGACCAAGGCCTGCCCGACTGCGCCGCGGGCCAGGAATATTTTCCGGTGAAAATCATGATATAAAAATGCGGCGATGTACGAGATGATTCCTGTGGATTCACTGCGAAGGCCGATAAGTATGTCTGCCCGAAACCGCATCAACAGCCACGTAAGGGCTGCCGTGGCCACGATGACGAGCGTTTGCCCGGCCGTGGCAAATGAACGGTAATCGGATTGTTCTTTAACCGACGGCAAAATCACCTGAAAGGGTTGCACAATAAGTGCATTGGAGATACTGATCAGCAGATAAACGAATAACACCACAGATGAAAAGATGCCAAATTGATCGGGAGCAAGAATACGCGCAAGCATCAGGGTAACAATAAAGTTGCTCCCGCTGAATGCCGCCTGATCCAGCAGGACGGGCAGGTTATCACTTTTGAGCTTTTCAATCATACCGATCATGCGTTCGTGCTTGTTCCGGATTTCAACTGTCTGACCGTATTCTTCAACCATGTCGCTATTTCCCGGATTACATTCGGGTTATAGCCGACACGATTGAGCACGAACCAAAGGTTCGGCAGCCGGAACTCTACCTTCAGCAATTCCATCTGTTCGATTTGTTTTGCGGGAGTCCTCCGGGCATCTGCCACGATGAGGTTGGCATCTGCCGCTCCCATCATCAGCAATCCGATGGTTTCACGCTCCAGGGGCTGGTTGTTTACAATAATCGTGTCGAACTTCCTCCTGAATTTCTCAAGTATCACTGATAGTGCTTTTTTCGTAAGCAGCCTGTTGTCGTAGGTGTTGAAACTCAGATAACTCACCCCCTCAATCACGGTATCCGAAATTTCTTCTGAAAATCCTTCACTCATTTTCGCCAGGCTCCCTTCGATATCGAGGAGCAATACCTCACGTCCCTGCAGTGAAAGGGCCCTGGCTAAATGGTATATATGAAACCGTCGTCCTTCACAACAGCCATTGGATGAAAGCACCAGTACGCTCCCATCTTTCAGTAATCCCTTCAATTCCAGTTGAATGGCTTCCCTTAGAAAATGACGCTCGATGCTTCCGGCAGTCTTCAACATCGGGGTGAGCACCGCTACGGGAATAGAAGAATTTCTTTCGATCGTATAGACGTCATTCACTTTTGCCTTGGCCAGATGCACCAGATAGATCAGTGCAATCGCCCCAAACATCCCCAGGATACCGGAGACAATAAGAATGATCGGCCTGTTGGGAGATACCGGTGTCTTGGACGGCATGGCGGGCGCTAAAATCCTGTGAAAAGCGATCTTGGCAGCCTGAGCAATCTCCGCTTCAATTTTCTTCTCGTTCAGAAAATTATAGGACTGCTGGTAGATCTCAAACTCCCGGTTCATGATCGTTAGTGTCTTTTCCTTGCCAGGCACACCGATGAATGCTTTTTCGGCCCGGTCAATGTCACGGCTCAGCTCGTCGTACTTGATCTCCAGGTTTTTTTTGGTGTTCCCGATGCTTTCGATCAAATAGGTTTTAAGATCTTCAATTTTCCGATCGATCACCTTTACCCTTTCTTCCTCAGGCGTAAAGGTTAACAACAAATCCCTTTTTTCGGCCTGCAAATGCTTGATATTCTTCACAATTTCCGTAGACAAGAGATCATTAAATGCCTCGAAATTTGGCGCCAGCAGAAGAAAACTATCTTTGTTGGAAAGGACGTACTCATGCAACTTCCCGATGGCTGCGAGATTCATTTTTACATTGGTCTGCTGAATTTTAAGTTGCGAGATCTTTCTGAGATCGGTTTCGGTCTCCTGCCGGATATTGATGATGTTTTTATCATCCCGGTAGGTTTCGATGCTGGCCTCTGTGCTGGCCAACCGGCCGGCGACTTCTTCAATCTGGCTCTCGAGAAAATTCATTGTCATCTCCGCCGCCTTATGTTTGGTCTCAATGTAATCGATTACATAGGTCTCGGCCAGCTTATTGACAAAACAAGAAGCCTTTTCCGGCACGGCACTTCTCAGGCTAATTCGTATCACAGCGACGTCTTTGTCCACAGAAATTACATCGAGATCCGTTTTAATTTTACCGGTCAGCTTTTGCCTGCTGAGAAATTCAAATTCATATTGATCCACTAATGCGACATGTTTCTTTTGCGCAATCAAATCTTCATTGAGCGCCACCAGGATTTCACCAATTTGAAGTTTCACCGGTATGCCGAAACTCCCCGTGATCGCTTCCTCGGTCCCCGGCAAAATCAGCTCAAAGTCATTGTCAGTGACTACATTCAGCCGGTACCGGACATCATAGGCACTGGGGTGACTCAGTTTTCCGCTTATGAGTACAGGTGAGTTGCGGTATAACTCCATCGTTTTAATCTTGCCGATGCGATATACCTCGACATCAAAATCCAGGGCATCGAATGTCTTTTCCAGCAGCACATCGGATCTGAGCACTTCGATCTCCGCCGCAATCTTATTTGAGGTGGTAAATACGTCAAAATCCTTGTAAAGATTACTGCTCGGAATACCTTCGCTTATGTCTGCCAATTTGATCTTGGCAGTGCTCTCATACAAAGGTGTCGTATAGCGAAGATATTTTTTGGCTATTAGAACAGACAATACCACGGCTGCCACGATCAAGGGGAAACCACGCAAAAAAGGCTTTAAAACTCTGTAATTCTCTTCCATGGCTTTTGTTAAAACGCTGCAACCAAGATAGCAGCGGCAGTGATTGCAGTTGTAAATGGAATGATGATCGACACCCTCCTGTCAAATTCCTTGTATCGCCTTGGGGGCACCACGACGATATCTCCGGGATGCAATTGAATGTTTTGCTGAAAATAGTTTCCGGACACGCTCAGATCGATATTGGCCATTTTTACATGATCCCGCTCCTGACGCAGTACTTTCACATATTTTAAATTAGCGAAGGTGTCGAACCCCCCGGATCGAGCTATGATTTCCAGCAGCGGGTTATTGTCTTTATCCACAGTTAATACCGATGGATCCCGAACTTCACCAATTACCGTGATCTCCTTGTTCAGAACCTTTACATCCACAATAGGGTTTACAATCCACTTTCCAAACATTGCCCGGAGTGTATCCTTCAGGTCCACTACAGTAAATCCCGCTACTTCCATCGGACCGATCTTTGGGATTTCAATCTTTCCGGCAGCATCTACCAGCAGCCATTTGCCGTAAACTTTATTGGAATTATAAATGCCGTAAACGGATCCGACACTGAGCGCTTCTTGCCCCCAGACACTTAGACTGATCTTGTCGCCATTTCTGATCCTGTACTCGTACCCCGGATCATAATAAAAGGCGCTGTCCAGATTGGCTTTCAAATGCTTTCGCTCTGATCTGCTGTCCTGAAAAACACTCTGTGTTTTGCACGCCGACACCAGAAAAAATACCGAAATGTATACTAAAAGTTTTTGCATCATCATTCAGATAAGTGCGAGTAATTTTTTGAAAACCGGATACTTTTTTTGTTTAACCGAATCCTCAATCATCTTGATCCTGGACAACACATCCCCCATTTTCTGCTTCTCCTGATCGTCCTTGATGATGTAATCAAACGCACCAAATTTCAGGGAATCAATGGCTGTTTTCATATCTTCCTGGGCAGAAACCATGACCACATGAATGTTCGGATCATATCGTTTGATTTTTTTCAGCATTTCAAATCCGTTCAACACCTCCATATTGTGATCTAGAAAAACTACCTCGGGCTTTTTAACCAGATCGTTGAGACATGCCGACCCGTTGTCGTAGACGGATATATCGGTCATCCCAAGACTCATCAGGTACCGCTCATACAGATTGAGACAGAAGAGGTCATCGTCTACAATAAAAATTTTGAATTTTCTTATATGTTCCATTTTTATTCGCTTTCCCGAGCATATGCCAGAGTTATGCTATTTTTTTTAAAAAACTGATTTACAGCATTTTATATCCATAAAACATTTGCCAATGTTCCATTTTTTGGAAAAAATTCCATTTATTGTGCTAAACAAAACACTGCTGAAATGCTTCCCGGGGATGAAAACCCGCGCAATGACCTGCCATGCACGTCGACGATCTCACAACCCATGATCGCAGAAATGATCGGTTGTCCGAACCGGTTCCGGGAGGCGGCAATACCATTGCACACAGGGGCACATAGATAAATTTGATGAAATTATGCGGCTTCGCTTATTCAACGGCCGGCTTTGGACGGAAACGCTTCGTTCCGGGCATTCCCTTGCCCTGTAAATGCCCAAAGCCCGAAACGGAGATATCGATACCATGTCAATGGATACATATCCCAGGCTCCGAAGGCATTCAACCAAACATTGTATAAGCGGATATTTGAGCAATTTCAGAAGAAAGCCCGACGCGAACGGATTCCTCCATGATCGTTAGAGCATGCGGGCCATTGCTACTTTCCAGGGCGGGACAACAAGCGAGCTATTCCGCTTTGTAAATCGCTTCTTTCTTGAGCTTGTCAACCACTAATTCGATTGTGTGATCGACTTTCCCGATCGCGTCGGACAGCTTGGCGATATCCTGATTTTCGGTGGAAAAACACTCAATAAAACGAATATCATCCACAATTGAGTCGATCCTCAGATGTATCACGCTCGGCTTGATGCGGTGTGCTGTTTTTTTGACGGTTTTAAAATCTCCGGCGTCGAATGCTTCTTTGATTCGCTTGACGGCGGAGGGTGTATTGCTCAGGAAAACATCAATCATCTTCTTCACAAAATCGTTGCCGCTTCGGCTCACATCCACAAGCTTGCTCAAGTCGTATAACTTTTCATCGGAAGGGGTAAACCTGTCGTGTTTCGGCGTTTTTGAAATTGCAGATGGGCCGATGGGCCGGTCTTCCAGGCAAACGGATATTTTGTATAAAAGCACATTTTCCTCAAAGGGTTTGGTAACAAAATCATTCATTCCGGAGGACAAACATAACTCAATTTCCTTTTTAACGGCATCTGCGGTAAAAGCTATAATAGGAATCCGAATATCCATTTCGTTGCGTATAATTCGCGTAGCTGTGAGCCCATCCATAACAGGCATTTGCAGATCCATCAAAATAAGATCAAACCTTTTCGTTTCAAGGAGTTTTATTGCTTCTTCCCCATTTTTTGCTTCGTCGACCAGGATGCCTTGAATCGCAAGTGTGTTCGTAGCTACCAGCCTGTTAAACTCATTATCTTCAACCAGAAGTATTTTTTTATTCTTCAAGTTTCCAAACTCATTCTTATGGTCTATGGTTTTAAGCATCTTTTCGTCTCCGACAGGCAGCGTCAAACTGATTTCAACCCTGGTGCCGATACCTTTCTCGCTCAAAATATCAATGCTTCCATTCATCAATTGTACCAGTTCATAGGTGAGCGCCATCCCAAGGCCGGTTCCACCGTATTTTCGCGCGGTGGACTTATCTTCCTGTGAAAACTTTCTAAATACATTCTCTGAAAAGGATCGGTCCATTCCGATGCCCGTATCTTCGACAGACAGTTTAACAACCTGGCTTGCATCGTTTATATCCTCTCCCCGGCAACTGACCTTGATCGTTCCCCTTTCGGTAAATTTGATGGAATTTCCAATGAGATTAATGAGTATTTGGCGTATTCTTGTAGGATCACCGACATAAACCGGCTGCATATCAGGAGAAATACTCACCTCGATCTCCAACAGTTTCTCAGCCGCATTGGCGCTCATAATATTCCCGGTTTCATGAATGAGTTTCCTCATTTCGAAATGCCTTTCTTCAAGATGGAATTCACCCGCTTCAATTTTTGAAAGGTCCAGAATATTATTGATGATGGAAAGCAGATGCTGGCTTGCAGAACTGGCATTTTTCAGGTAGCTGTTCTGTTTTGACGTGAGCTCCTCCCGCGATAACTCCCTGACCATACCTATGATCGCATTGAGCGGGGTCCGAATTTCATGACTCATATTTGCCAAAAAAGATTCCTTGGCCTGAGAAGCTTCCTCGGCTTTTTGTTTCGCCAGGCCCAGTTCGCGCTCCAGTTCTTTCTGATCCGTGATATCGAGATGTATACCGATCGATCCTGTAAGTTCACCATGGTCATTATAATTCGGAGCACCGCTGATCAGCCACCATCTTAAATCACCGGAGGCATTTTTAATTTGCATCTGGTAAAAATCGGCAATACCATGTTCTCTTATTTTATTTTTACTTTTGATCCTGTTTTTTTCATGATTGCTGGAAAGAAAAACCTCAGAAGCTTTCTTGCCGATCAGTTGATCCATGCTGTATCCTGAAATATCACTAAAGCTCTGATTGGCATATTCTATCATGTCATTTTTATCCACCTCCAGAAGACCGAGATTCATATTGGCAATGATATTGCGGTATTTCGCTTCCTGAATTCGCAGGTTTTTCTCATAATTTTTCCTTGTGCTAATATCACTGAGATTCCAAAGGTGCCCCTTGAACTGGCCATCAACAAAGATCTGGACAAAGTCACGGCTGTAAAACCGATCATCTGACAGGGCCAGCTCCTCTGCCATTACAGTCCTTTTTCCCGATACGATCTTATTGGTTTTCTCCATGTATTCGTCCGGGTCCTTAAACAGGCGCTTACCTTCACCTATCAGTACGGAACCATCCATGCCGATGAGTTTTTCCGGAGCCGCTCTCAGCCCGAACATCTTACAGAATTTTTCGTTGACAAAGACAATTTTCCGGTTTTCGTCTTCCAGAAGTATCCCCGACTGCATATTGCTGATTAAGGCAGACAGCCGGTTTTCCGATTCCGTTAATCGCTCTTTGGCTAATTTTTCGTAATTGATATCCTCTTCCAGCGCAAAATAACCGGTAATCTCACCCTCTTTATTTCGTATCGCCTGACCGTTTACCCGGAGCCAATATTTATCTCCGCTTTTTGAATAGTTGAGGATTTCGCAGTTAAAAGGTCGGCCGGTCCGGATCTGATGACTCAGGTAAGCAATTGTTTCCGGATCGGTATCGGGTCCCTGCAAAAGCTGACCCGTTTTTTTGCCTGCCGCTTCCTCCAGGCTGTAACCTGTCATCTCGGTAAAACTGCGGTTCACCCATTCAATACGCCCTTTTGCATTCGCAATAATCACCGCATTGATATTGTCTTCGGCAATGAGCGAGAGCACCCGGAGCTGCCGTTCCTGCTCTTTTTGTTTGCTTATATCTTCTATGGTGATAAAGGAATGCAGGATTGAACCGCGCTCATCAGGAACCGCCTGATTTCGAATGCGCGCCCAAAATGACATGTCTGTTTTATTCCTGTGAA
>JAKSDO010000077.1 GCA_022360055.1 Cytophagales bacterium
CCAGAACTGCAGCGGAAGTTACTTCCGCGGTTTTATCGAGTTTTTTCCAAACCGTGGAGTTCATCCGGATCAAAACCGAAATTAAGTTCCGTTTTAGAGGGGCGAACCAAGTTCCGCTTCAGAGGCGAGGAGGCAACTGATCCCTGCCGTTGATCGATGTTCAGCAAATTCCCCCTTGGAGAAGGGGGGTAGGGGGATTGACATTGATATCGAGATGGTTTTATCCCGGCTTTTTGGAAGAAAGGCTTATTCCTCATAAATTAGCCGAAATCCGGATAGTGCTGTGGAAGAAAAGGATATCAATATATCGAATCTGGTTTACCGAATTGCGCAGAAAGACGATGAGCAGGCATTTCGTCGTTTTTTTGACTTATTCTATGCGAGGTTATTGCAATTGGCCCATATGATCCTCCGGAACAATGAAATAGCGGAAGACACGGTATTGGAAGTATTTGCCAGGATATGGAATAACAGAGAAGACCTCCCGAAAATCGAAAATCTTAATAAATACCTTTATGTAATGGTGAAAAACAGATCGCTGGACCAGTTGCGGAAGAACAAGGATATGATCTGTGAACCCCTTTCCAGGACAAACATTCGCGAGCAGATCGTAAGTCAAAATCCCGAAAACATACTCTTGGAAAAAGAACTTCTCGAAAAGATCAATCAGGCTGTGCTTAATTTACCGGAAAAATGCCAGATTGTTTATCGCCTCGTGAAAGAGGAGGAGCATTCCTACCAGGAGGTCGCTGATCTTTTAAATATTTCACGAAAGACGGTAGACAACCACATCAATCTTGCTATGAACAGGATTCGCAGTTGCATACTCGAATATGTGAGCCAAATCGATCGCCCCGGCAACAAGAACTGGAGAATTCTGCGCATGTTGCTCTTAGGCTTTATATCCTAGCCCTTAAGTAAAAAAGCTGGGACAGGGTGAATCAGCTTGTCCGTGTGTATAAAGCAATCAGATCTCACACGAATGCAGAAATTACTTCAGCGGTTTTTTCCCCAACACTGGAGCGGAAGTTACTTCCGCGACTTTTCCATATCATTCCCGGACAGGCCCGACCTTCCGGCTTTGGCGCGGAACTAAGTTC
>JAKSDO010000202.1 GCA_022360055.1 Cytophagales bacterium
GCAACCGGCATTCAATCTATTAAACACAAACCTGATTTTCAAATGTGCGGAAGTTAAAAAGCCAAGGTCGAAGGTTCCGCTTTTGTTTTTCCCGAAAGAAAGCTCCTGCGCAAACTACAAACCAATTTTATCCTCGAATCACAGATTATATGGTACTTTGCCGTATCATTCATTATAAGAAATATGAAGTCGAACATTACTTTTCTTTCGCCCTGTACTTGCCGATTTTCATTGAGCAACTGTTATTCTGAAGTATTGGACGGTCCCGACATGTTTACGGTCCCAAAAACGGACTTAATCCGAAAAATTCAAGGAATTTCTCACCCTCCGGGCCGATAAAGCATAAAACACTCAAAAATCGGACATGATCATCGGTTTGTTTGGGATGCATCCAATCCGGGATTCCCCAAATTTGAGCGATCATGTTTTATGCCTTATCGGAGTTATCCTGATGCCTATATGATGATGATTCCATCTTTTACAGATCCATTATTCTTTTGAAAATGGTTTATTGGGAATAAATCGGGTTAAGATCAATGCCTTACAAAGATGGCTCCGGAATTTTGACGGATGGAGATGAATTATCCGGTCCCTCAAGAAGCGGCTCTTTTTCCCGGATCAACACTACATACGGCAACTTGCTGAACTAAAGCACATCGCTCGATCTATGTATAAGGCGGGTTAATATTTTTTCATCAACTCGATGACTTCAATTCCTTTCCTCAGTTCGATTAAATCCTCCCCGGTTCTTTCCACTATTTCCGTATTGAATAACAAAACAAAACCCAAATCCAGTTCCTTGACAAAGCCGATCACCGATACCGATCCGGCGGTGCCTCCGTTATGCCATGTAAGTGTGGTACGATCTTCCGCTTTGTAAATGGTGTTCCAGGCAAGACCTATACCAAAAGGTTCGTTTAACGTCTGCGTATTTTGATGGGTGAATGCGATTGCATCGCGCAAGTCCGAATTTTCCAACCTCAAATTGGCTTCCAAATAAGCCATCATGTCTCCAATTGTAGCTTTTACCCCACCTGCGCCCAATGTAGTTTCGGACATGTCCCAGATCTGGACAGCCTTTCTGTTCTCGTCATAAGGTTGTGCGATGTTGGTATGGCTTGAGGGAATTATTGTGCAGGCGTTCGCCATGTCAACCCCGTCAAAAATAATTTGTTGAAATAATGTTTCGAGCCGCTGTCCTTTGATTTTGGCCAGGGTATAACCGAGTAATCCCGTAGCAAGGTTTGAATATTCCTCTTCACTGCCGATGGGGCGCGGTAGGGTATAGCCGTTAAGGAAGTCAAACATCATTTCTTTGGTATAATTTAAGTAGGGCTGATTCTTGTCAAAATCGCCGTCTGTAAGATTATCCGGCAAACGGGGCAATGACGAAGTGTGGTTTGCCAAATGCTTAAATGTAATTTTTTCACCGTTGAAATCAGGGAAATTTTTGATTTCGGGAACGAAATCTTCTACGGCATTGTCGAGACTCACTTCATGATTTATTACCATATGAGCGAGCACCGTTGCAGTCATGGTTTTGGTGATGGATCCAATTTCAAACAATGTGTTTTCATTGGGTTTTTCTCCCAGATTTTTTTCTTTTTCACCGAAAAAAAACGTCTTTCTTTCACCTCCGGGCTTGATGATACCAACGGCCACACCAACCGTTGTTTTATTGTCCACCATTGGTTGAAAGATGTTTTCGATCTCTTCGGCGAGGTTATCGGGCCGAGGGTGAGGGAGCTTGTCTTCTTTACATGACGATGCCATAAGCAAGATGGCTAATACGGAAATATCTAGTGCTTTCATGATTTGTATTTTTTTGGTTTAATTGTTAATAATTTTCGTTTTTAAAATCTATGAGCCGGATGATCTCATCGATTACGAGATGGGGCCTGTCCTTATGAATATAATGCCCGCTCCCATCGACAACAACATGCTTAGAGTTTGAGGATAAGCCAGCCAGATCTTTTTGAAATTCCAGCCATTTCTTTCTCATTTCATCGCGCTCCAAAGGGGAGGATTTTTTCCCTGCTGAAAGTACAACAACGGGAGCTTCAGGGAAGGGGGGCGCATTTTTAAAATCGGATTGAGTATTTTTTACAATAGCCCCTTCGTACTTCCTGTTTCCTTTGGTCGTTGAGGTAATGAGCACACTGTATAACAAAGGTTGGTGTGTTCGAAAATATTCAAATTGGTCCGGGTGTGAGGCATCCAGGAAAACGACCCCGGCGACCTCTTCCGGGAATAACCTCGCATACATGTTGACATATAAGCCTCCTGCCGAATGCCCTACCAAAATGTATGGTGGTTTTTGGCCTGTTGCCCGCAAATTTTCACGCAATTGCATGGCTATTTCTTTGATGTTTTGGGGAGGGTTCCCAAGGTTACTGTGTCCGTAACCCGGACGGTTGTAAGCAAAAACACGGGTATAACTTGATAACGAATCAATTATTTGACTCCAGGTTTTAATATCCGGTCCCATACCTGTCTCGAGAACTATGGCAGGGCTACCTTCTCCCGAAGCGGCAAACTCGACCAGCCGGCCATTGATATTTGTTTGTCTGACATTTTCAATACTCGCACAATTTGTGGCCACAACAGTGCTGAGCAATGCTATTCCTGTGATGTATAACTTACCTTTCATCTGTTTATATTTTTTTAGTTTGATGACACACAGAGAAATATAGTCATGCTCGTATGTGTCCTGAATTTGCTCCGGTCATACCGGTTTCATCTGTTTATATTTTTTTAGTTTGATGGCACACAGAGAAGTATAGTTATGTTCGTGTGTGTCCTGAATTTGCTCCGGTCATACCGGTTTCATCTGTTTATATTTTTTTAGTTTGATGGCA
>JAKSDO010000133.1 GCA_022360055.1 Cytophagales bacterium
GGACCGCCTAAAACTTCCGTACTATCTGAAACATTAGAATCCTGCGGAGGTCACAAAGACAAGAGTTTGAATCCCGCCGCAATTCCGATTCGTCTTTGTGAAAATATCGATAATTTATTAATATTGACATAACTTAAGATTACTTCTTTGAATGACTGTTGAATGCTTGTTAACCTGAATCATAGCGACAAAGAGTTACTCCAAAAGGTAATGCAAGGCTGTGAAAAGTCATTCGAGCTTCTATTCAAAAAATACCATGGTTTTTTATATCATTACACCTTCAGGGTTTTCCGGGACGAGAGCATTGCGGATGAAGTGGTGCATAAAACCTTTATCAAGATCTGGGAATTAAAGGAGACTCTGGCAGACATCAGGTCGTTTAAAAGTTATATTTTTTCCATAAACCGCAGTTTGGTGGTTGAAGAACTGAGGACAATTTCCAGGAACAGGAGGCTGGCCGAACGCCTGGCCCAAAGGATTGTGAGAAGTCATAATTCCGTGGAAGATGAAGTGATCTATAATGATCTGGAAGCGCTGGCCCGCAGGGCGGTCGAACAACTTCCGGCAAAAAGGCGGGAGATATTTAAACTAAGCCGGAATAATGGGTATTCACATAAAGAAATCGCTCAAAAGCTCAATATTTCAGAGAACACCGTAAAGGTGAGCGTTCATAAGTCATTAAAGCAGATAAGGGACTATATGTCCGTGAATGCCAACATTTCATTTTCCCTGGCGTTCAGTTTTATGCTTCTGAAGTGGTGAGGCATATTTGGGCTTTGCCGGCCCTAAGGACGCATGAGACCGCCGGAGAATCCTTTTGTTCGAGCGTCTCTTAGGGACTTACCAAATTTAAACTGCCTGTGCGGTACAAACCCTTAAAATCATCCTACCGGAGGCTGCCTGAGCGTTGAGTTTTACAAGCTTCAAGGGTTGACAGTTTGCAGTTTTTTGCTTTGTGTCCTGCTGGATCGGGGATTTTTTAAATTTTTTGCCATTTGCGGTAATACCAGGCCCCTGTCGAAACCGTCTTATTGACAAACACTTCGAAAAAACTACTCAATGGACGATAAAAATATTTTATTGTTGAGTAAATACCTCAATAATAAATGCACCGGACACGAATTGACAGAAGTAGCCCGACTGCTTACCAATCCTTCAAATCAGCGGCAGATGTCCGGGCTGCTGGAGGAAGCTTCAAAGAAATTTCATGGTCATTTTGAAACCAGCCCGGAACACCGGGAAGCAAGCTGGTCAAAAATTCGTGCCGAACTATCCGCGCATAAGAATTCAACGGACAATAGGTTAAGACCGCAAAGAAAATGGCTCAAAATAGCCGCTTCCGTTACCGTATTGATCGGAGCCGGAATACTGGGATTATTGCTTATACTAAACACGCCCGGTACCCGGGACGTAGCGGGCGATGTTGCGGTACAAATCAAAACCGTGAGCAATGAATTGGGGGAAAAATCCAGACTGACCCTTCCGGACGGCACCGTTGTGCTCCTGAATTCAGGCACATCGCTTACCTATCCGGAGAAGTTTGATGCCGGCGTCAGGTCGGTCTCGTTGAGTGGAGAAGCCTATTTTGATGTGAAGAAAAATATCGACCATCCGTTTGTCGTAAATGTGAAAGGGCTAAGGACCAAAGTGCTGGGCACAACATTTAACATCAGGGCCTACGACTACTACGACCATGTCAAAGTCTCCCTTACTTCCGGAAAGATTGCGATGCAATTGCCCGGCGATTCCAATGAATTGATTCTCGATCCCGGTCAGGAGGTAATTTATGAAGTGGAAACAAATGTTTACAAGGTCAGTCAATTTGACAGCGAGGAGGTTTTGGATTGGCAAAAGGGAATTCTTCGCTTCGACGGAGTCTCAGAAAAACTGGCAATCAACATTCTTGAATACTGGTACGATGTGGATATCGAAACTGTAAATTCGACATCGAATGAGTGGAAAAACCTGAGCGCAAAATATGACAATGAACCCCTGGAAAACGTGTTGATTTCCCTTGGCTTTACGCTCGATTTCGATTATGAAATAAATGATAAGGATATCAAAATTATTTACAAATGAAACCGGCAGGACCGGAGCGAATTCAGGACACACACGAGCATGATTATATTGCTCTGTGTGTCAGTAACCTGAAAAAATATAAACAAATGAAAGGAGGCAATATACGCGAAAAAGATACCGGATAAAACAGATCGGCAGCGCTCCAGGAGTGCTGCCGATCAATAATCTTCTGACTTGAAATATAGCTTTTGGAACGAGACATATTTCAATCAGACTGTTTTAACATATTAATCATATTAAAACCATGTAAAGTTATGAATTATAAAACACTACTATTAATAATTCTAAAAAGATTATTTATGTATTCATTTTGCATACTTTCCATTCAGATGATTCTTTGTGTGTCGTTGCTGGCATCGGGAACCTCTATGGGACAAAATGTACAGAGTATTAAGGAAGTTGAAATATCCATAAGTTTTAAGGACAAGACCATCATTGGTGTATTTGACCAGATCGAAAGTGAGACCGGTTTTGCCTTTGTCTATTTAAAAAACGAAATAGATAAAAAACTTAAGTTAAGCGGCAATTACAACAACACTTCACTGTATGAGCTGCTCACCAGCCTTTCCCGGGAAACCGGCCTTAGATTTCGAAGGGTGAACAATAATATCAATGTAAAAAAACAGGTGAATAAACGACACCCTGTTATTATTGAGGTTATTCAGGATATTACGATCACAGGGAAAGTTATTTCGGGCGAAGATAATGAAGGTTTGCCCGGAGTGAATGTGATCGTAAAAGAAACCTCGCAGGGAACGGTCACGGATGTAGAGGGAAATTATTCCCTGGAAGTATCGGATCAAAATGCGGTACTTGTTTTCAGTTCGGTCGGATATGTTCAGGAAGAAATTGTAGTAGGAACTCAAACCGTCATCGACGTGACCCTGTTCCCGGATATTCAGGCACTGGAAGAGATTGTCGTGACAGGGTATACCGCTCAATCCAGGAGAAGTATTACCGGGGCGATTGAGACCTTGGATCCGGTAGAACTTGCCAAAAACCCTGGCACCAGCATCGAACAAAGATTACAGGGACAGGTAGCCGGCGTAAGCGTTCTCACTTCGGGCTCGCCCGGGAGCGGAGCTCAGGTGCGAATAAGAGGGTTTGGAACTACGAGCAGCAATAGTCCATTGTATATTATAGACGGCGCTCCTTCCGGCTCAGGTTTGAATGAGATTAATCCGGATGATATCGAATCTGTCTCTGTGATGAAAGATGCCTCGGCCGCGTCCATCTATGGAGCAAGAGCTGCAAACGGTGTGGTGGTAATTACTACGAAAAAAGGCAAAAAAGGAGAAAAGGCCAGGGTGTCTTATAATGGTTTTTTTAGCATCGATACCGATCCGGGCAAGATAGATGTGCTCAATGCCGAGCAGTGGGGAGCAATGGAATGGCAGGGACAAAGTGCAGCAGGTTTAAGCCCGTCGCATCCGACGTATGGAAATGGACCTTCTCCCGTAATACCTGAATACCTTAACGGAGATCCGTCGCTGCCCTATGATGAGAATACCAATAAGCTTATGAAATCGGCGGATACCGATTGGTTTGACGAGCTCACACAGACAGGCTATACCCAAAATCATAATTTGAGTATAGCCGGAGGAGGGGATGCCTCTGCATATAATGTTTCCTTTGGCTACTATGACCGCAAGGGGACGCAAATTCATAGCGGTTTTCAGCGCTATACTACCAGGATAAACACCGAATTCAATGCATTGAATGACAAGGTCAGAATTGGAGAAAACCTGAGTATTGCCTATTCCGAAAGATCGGGTAGTACAGGATCATCCGATTCGCGTTTCAGGTACCATCCACTGATCCCTGTTTACGACGAAGGCGGAAATTTCGGAGGCACTCTGGGCGGAACTCTGGGATTACAGACCAACGCCCGCAACCCGGTTGCCGAGCAAATCAGGTTTAAGAATAACATAGGCAGGCAGTTCCGTATATTTGGCAATGCCTACGCAGAAGTAGATATACTGCCTGTGCTTACATTCAAAACAAATCTGGGGATTGATTATAGCCAGAACAACAATACATGGTTTTCTCCCGATTTCCCCGAAGGCGGTAATCCCGGAAATTCACTTACGGAATCCTCTGGCTGGGGCTCCAGTCTCACCTGGAACAATACACTTAATTATTCGGCGGATTTTGGAGACCATACACTGGGCGTTCTGGCCGGCACGGAAATAATCGAGCTTAAAAACAGGAATATGCTTATTGAAGGAACCAACTTCTTTCTCGAAGATCCGGCATTCACGTATATTGATGCAGCCGGAACGATTGCCCGCTCGCGCGGAAACGGATCTGAAAGAAAGCTGAGCTCATTATTTGGCAAAGTCGATTACAGTTATAAAGGCAAGTATTTGGTCAACTATACCATCCGCAGAGACGGTTCCTCGGCATTGCCTCCCGGCAATCGGTTCGATATTTTTCATGCGGTTGGAACCGCATGGGTGTTGTCCGATGAGCCGTTCATGGCAGGAATCAACCTGATTAACCTGCTTAAAATCAGGGCAGGTTGGGGCCAGGCGGGCAATCAAAATTCTCTGGGAGCTTTTGACTATGCCTCCACCTATACCATCGATCCGCGGACCAATGGCTATGACATTAATGCGACCAATAATGGCTTTGTAACCGGAGTAGCTCTGTCGAACCGGGGAAATAATGATCTGATTTGGGAGACTTCGGAAACATTAAATATCGGATTGGACTTTGCCCTTCTGGATAGCAAAATTTCAGGTTCGGTGGAATGGTACGACAGGAGAACTCTTGGGCTGCTCACCCGGGTGCGCTTACCATTAACGTCAGGCAGCGCAAATCCTCCGTTTATCAATATAGGCGAAATAGAAAATAAAGGGATCGATCTCACCCTGGGATATGATGAGACCTTTGGTCCTTTGACCCTGGGAATTACGGCCATAGCCTCGGGTTACAGGAACAAAGTTATCGACATAGACGGAAACCCAGAGACATTTCTCCGCGGCCCCGGAGGCAATCCGGAGGTGGTGGCTGCAAGGACCCAGGCTGGACAGCCGATCGCTTCGTTTTTCGGGTTGATCCAGGATGGCGTGATCCAAAGTGGCGATGACGCCGGAAATTTCGATTTCAGAGATATTAGCGGGGATGAGAATATCGATCCCAATGATGATCAAACGTACATTGGAAATCCGCACCCCGATTTTACGTACAGCCTGAATGTAGTCGCTGCCTATAAGAATTTTGATTTCACCATGTTTTTCAGGGGATCTCAGGGAAGTGAGATTTGGCAGTGGCATAAAATATTTACCGATTTCCAGTTCAGATCCGGGGTGAACAGGAGCACCCGGGTCTTGGACGCATGGAGGCCGGACAACCCGACCAACAAGCTGGCAGAATATAATCAGGAAACAGCACCTGATAATCTCCGGGCATCGTCTTATTACATTGAAGACGGGTCCTACCTGAGATTGCAGACCTTACAGTTAGGATATACATTTCCGAAAATAGGAATCATTCAAAATTTGAGGCTGTACTTACAGGGACAAAACCTGTTTACGATCACGAATTATTCAGGTATAGATCCGGAAATACCGGACAACGGAGAACTCGAAAAAAACGTGGATAGAGGCAATATTTATGCCGTCCCGAGGAGCTTTATAGTAGGCCTGAATGTGCGGTTTTAATTGTCACTAAAATTGTTAAAAAAATATAAACACATGAAAAGAAGAATAAATATAGGCATAGGAATAATCCTATTGACCTGCATAGCAATTCTGCCTTACGGATGTAAAGAAAGCTATCTTGACGTTACTCCGACGGCATCTTTGAATGAAGACGTATTAAATAATCAGGAAGGACTTGATGCGCTGTTACTGGCGGCTTATGCTGCCCTTGATGGCACAAGCAGCAGTCCTACGAACGTAGGGTGGCAAAATGACTACACCAACTGGTTGTACGGAGAAATTGCCGCAGACAATGCACTTAAAGGTTCTTCTATCGGGGATCAGCCTCAAATGAATTCCATAGAAGACTGGACACTTACGCCCGATAACTCTTATATGAGCCCCCTATGGGCATCGGTCTATGAAGGTGTGAGCAGATCGAATGCGGTACTCCGGGTACTGGCAACAACGGAAGGTTTGAGTGAAAATGACAGTAAAAGGATTGCCGGTGAGGCCCGGTTTTTAAGAGCACATTTCCATCATATGGGCAGGAGGTATTTCAATAAAATACCTTACATCGATGAGACTGTGGAGGATTTCAGAGTACCGAATGATGGAGATATCTTTGACGATATCCGGGCCGATTATCAGTTTGCCATAGATAATCTTCCCGAGGATCCCAAAGAAGTAGGCAGGACGCATCTCAACGCGGCAAGAGCATCATTGGCCAAACTTCATATGGATAATAGCGACTATGCTGCCGCCAAGCCCTTGTTAGAAGCCATTATCAACAGCGGAAGATACCTGCTATTTCCGAACTACAACGACAATTTTGCGCAGAACAATGAGCAGGCCATTACAAATACGGAAAAGATTTTCGAGATACAAGGTTTAGGTCAGCGAATTGAGAACGCCTACCTGGATGGTCGCCTGGTGAATGGCATTGCCCAACTACACGGATGCTGTGGCTTTTTGCAACCCTCCCAAAACCTGGTAAATGCACACAAGACGGATGAGAACGGGTTGCCCTTGCTCGATACCTTCAATGACGTTGATCTGGCCAATGATCAGGGGATTGAAACGAACGAACCTTTTACGCCTCCGGCTGACAATCTTGATCCCAGGCTGGACTTTACCGTAGGAAGGCGGGGCATCCCCTACCTGGATTTTGATATTCAGCAATTCAGCAATCTGCCGGGCGACAAGAACATCTTTCCGGGGAAATTGTTCGTGGTAGATCAGGCCACCTACGGCCCTTACCGCGCGAAAAAATTCCTGCCCACTCAAGCGGAGCGGGATGCAACCGATGCTTTCCTCGGTGTGTCCAATATCAATTACAGTATCCATCGCTATGCGGACATTCTGCTTTTAAGGGCAGAGGTAGCCGTGGAGGAAAATGATCTTTCTACCGCGCTGATGTACGTAAACATGATCAGGAACCGGGCCAAAAACGGTGAAGTGATCCGGTTCGAGGATGGAACGCCTGCAGCGAATTATGTTGTTGAGCCCTATCCGGATTTTCCGGATCAGGGATATGCCAGAAAGGCCGTTCGTTTTGAGCGGCGACTGGAATTGGCCCTGGAAGGACAAAGATGGTATGACCTGGTGAGGTGGGGCATTGCCGAATCCGTAATGAACGAGTATTTTGCTACGGAAGACCGGCCCCTGCTGGACGGAAAGTCTTACAAATCTGATTTTCTACCCCTTCCGGGGAGTGAAATTGATGTAACCCGTGATGACGATGGCAATCCGACGCTGATCCAAAATCCGGATTATTAACAATAAATATAGTTTATGTTTGGCCCGAAAAACCCATGTGTTATTATGGGTTTTTCAGGCTTGTTGTTTTTTAAAGCGCATGGATTTTTGAAGGAATTTCCAGATATGAGAAAAAGTGTTTTTCGGTATGTTCCGGTAAGCCTGTTATTTCTGTTGAGCGTATGCGCACGCAAAGAGGAAGATCCGCTTTTCGTTGTAAAGAAACCTGCCGAAACAGGGATACACTTTCAAAACAACCTGGACGACCGTGCAAGCTTCAACATTTTAAACTATCTGAACTATTACAACGGCGGAGGTGTGGGTATTGGCGATTTTGATAATGACGGACTCCAGGATATTTATTTTACTTCCAACCTGGAAGACAATAAATTATACATCAATCAGGGGGGGCTGAAGTTTAAAGACATCACGGACAGGGCCGGCGTAAAAGGGGCAGCCGATTGGGCCACCGGAGTAAGCATTGCAGATGTAAATGCCGACGGATGGCAGGACATATATGTGTGTGGACTGGGGGATTTCGAAGGGAAAAAAGGCACTAACGAACTGTTTATTAACAACGGCCCCTCATCTGAAACAGGCCAGATCACCTTTACCGAATCAGCCAAATCCTATGGGTTGGATGTATCGTCTTTTTCTACCCAGGCGGCATTTTTCGACTATGACAATGACGGTGACCTGGACATGTACCTGCTCAATCATGCGCTTCATACGGTAAAATCTTATGCCCCCAGGGAAGTTATGATGACACGCACCAGCTCGGTTACGGGCGATCGATTGTTCCGGAACGAACTGGACAAGGGCCGGCAACATTTCATGGATGTCACCGCATCTTCCGGCATCGTGAGTACACCTGTTGGCTTTGGACTGGGCATCACCTGCTCGGACATCAACGGGGACGGGTGGACGGACATCTATGTGTCCAATGATTTTCACGAGAACGACTATCTGCTGATCAACCGGCAGGACGGCACATTTTCCGAAGAGCTGCCGGAATGGATCGATCATGTCAGTAAGTATTCCATGGGCAACGATGTGGCCGACTACAACAACGACGGTCTGGTGGATATTTTGACCCTGGACATGCTGCCCCATCACCCGGAAGTATTGCAGAAATCCATGGCAGAAGATCATTACGATCTCCGGGAGATTATTTCAAAAAACGGCTACCATCCGCAACTGTCCAGGAATTGCCTGCAATTGAACCAAGGCGGGAAGTTTTCCGAGATCGGTCCGCTGGCAGGTATCGAGGCTACGGACTGGAGCTGGGCCCCCCTGCTCGCCGACCTGGACAATGACGGTCTGAAAGATCTGTATGTAACAAATGGGATCTGGCGCAGGCCCAACGACATGGATTACCTCGCGTATACCGCACAAGCGGCAATCCGGTCGGTGGTGCATGCAAAGATCGAAGGGATCAGCCGCAGGCTCATAGAAATCATGCCTCATAACCCGATTTCGAACCTCGCTTATAAGAATAGCGGCGCGCTGACTTTCGCCGACCAAACCCGATCATGGGGGCTCGAGATCCCTTCCCATTCCAACGGTGGGGCCTACGCCGATCTGGACAACGACGGCGATCTGGAGCTCATATTGAACAACATCAACGAACCGGCTCTGCTCTTTGAGAATAAGGCGGCTGACATTGAAAATAAGAACGGATTCCTTCAAATCCGCTTTGAAGGCAATAACCTGAATACTGCCGGAATAGGCGCCAAGGTCATTATCCGCCATCAGGGGGGGATCTACTACCAGGAACAGATGCCTGTGCGAGGGTTTATGTCATCGATGAGTCCCGTGGTCCATGTTGGATTGGGCGAATTTGCCAAAGTGGATTCCCTATTGATCGTATGGCCTGGCGGAGCTTTTCAGTTGCTAGAGCAAGTGCCTGTGAATCGAATGCTAACAGTTAAGCAAAGTGATGCTTCGGGGAATTATTATGCCACCCTGTCGGCTGTGCCGGAAGGGACCGGACGCTTTAAGGAAATGAAGGATGTCGGATTTGATTACATCCATAAAGAAAACGTATTTCACGATGTGCACCGGGAACCCCTGATCCCGCGCCTGGTTTCCACGGAAGGCCCGGGCATGGCGGTAGGGGACGTCAATAATGACGGTCTGGCGGACGTTTTCCTTACAAATGCCCAGGATGCGCCGGCCGGTATGTTCATGCAGGAGCCGGGCGGGAATTTTGTTTTGGTGAACGAGACCCTGTTTGAAGACGACCGTGGGTATGAAGGTGTGGATGCTGTATTTTTCGATGTGGATAATGATGATGATGTCGACTTGTTCGTGGTATCGGCGGGGAACGATTACCGGGCAGGAGAGGGTCTGTTGCGAGACCGTCTGTACAGGAATGACGGCCGTGGGAATTTCACCAGATCGGAGCTTCCGGATTTGTGTTTCAACACGGGCTGCGTGAAACCGGAGGATTATGACCGGGATGGTGATGTTGACCTTTTTCTGGGAGGCCGGGTAGTGTCGGGACACTACGGTGTGTCGCCGAGAAGCTATTTGTTGCAGAACGACGGGACGGGAAAATTTAGTGAAGCGGCCATTCCCGGATCGCTGTCGGAAGCAGGACTGGTTACGGATGCCGTGTGGGCGGATGTAGATAACGATGGCTGGGCGGACCTGGTGGTGGTAGGCGAGTGGATGGGGATCCGGATCTATTTGAATGAGGGAGGAGTTCTGAGGTCCGAATACGGGCATTTGTCGGAACGGACACGGGGTTGGTGGAATTGCGTTGTGTCGGAAGATTACGATAACGACGGTGACGCGGACCTGGTGGCGGGCAATGTGGGTTTGAATACGAAGCTGGAGGCATCGCCCGAGGAGCCTGTCCGCTTGTATGTAAAAGATTTTGATTTTGACGGGAGGAGTGATCCGGTGCTGACGGGTTACATGCAGGGGGCTGAATATCCATTTGCCACCCGTGATGTTCTGAACAGGCAATTGAAGTTTTTGAAGCGGAAGTTTCCGAGCTACAGCGCGTATGCAGGTACAACGCTTGAGCGATTACTCACACCCGAACAATTGGAAGGTGCTGTGGTCAGGGAGGCTGTAGAATTCCGTTCAATGTACTTGGAAAACATGGGAGACGGGAGCTTTGAAGCGCGGCCTCTTCCGCTTGAGGCCAATTTTGCACCGGTGATGCGGCTGGTTTCCGGTGATGTAGACGGGGACGGGTTCAAGGACCTTGTGCTGGGCGGGAATTTCCACGGCTTTACGCCCGGAATGGGTCGTCAGGATGCGAGTCATGGTCTGCTGCTGCTCAACAAGAGGGGTGAAGGTTTTGAGTCGGAGGGCCATGTGCGGAGCGGCATCCGGGTAAAGGGCCAGGTTCGGGCTATGGAATGGATCCCCCTGAGCACAGGAAAAACAGCCCTGATCCTGGCGAGGAACAACGATGCGGTAGTATTATTGGAAATGCAAACAGCGCCGACACCATGAGAAGAATTTTAAAACAACGATATCTATTAGTAACTTTTAAACACATGAAACCGGTAGGGCCGGAGCAAACTCAGGACACGAACGAGCATGATTATGTTTCTCTGTGTGTCAGCAACGTAAAAAACGATAAACATATGAAACAGGCCATGCCTGAGATAATTATTGAGATACACGAGATCATGATTATCAACGGCACATGGTGAGGTTTCTGCAAATTTTAAACAGATGAAAAACAGAATGAAAGACCGCTTATTGATTGTTTTAACTTTTTGTATCGTACAGGCGATACCAGTACCTCAAACCGTGGGGCAGGCATTGTACACGGCCCCATCGAAGAATACGACCACCAGATGGATAAGTCCTGAAAACCCTACGGGCGAAAAGGGGAAAGGGGGCCTGACCAATAAAGGTGCGAAGGGCAATGCTTTTTATATCGTTCAGCCGGGGGAGACACAGAGCCTGTTGGAGATCGAAGGTGCGGGGATCATCCAGCGGATGTGGATGAGCGGGTCGATCGCCACGGTGGCGGAGCAGCGTCGCGGAGTTGTGATTAAGATGTATTGGGACGGCTCGGAGAAGCCGGCGGTAAGTGCTCCGATCGGGGATTTTTTTGGCAATGCTTTGGGCGTGATGAAGGCTTTTGACAGCGAGCTGTTTTCCAATCCGGAGGGGCGTTCTTTCAATTTCACCATTCCGATGCCGTATCGCATGGGAGCGAAGATTGAAATAGTGAATGAGTCATCCTCGCAGGTATTGTTCTGGTACGACATCAACCTTCAAGAGATGGAAGCTATTCCTGAGGAAGCGATGTATTTCCATGCGCATTGGCGCAGAGAGGTAAAAACGAAGCTTGGTGAAGATTTTACGATCCTGCCGAAGGTGGAGGGTATCGGTCGTTTCATTGGCACAAACATCGGTGTAATCGGGGATGAGAAATACCTGGGCACCTGGTTTGGCGAGGGGGAAGTGAAGATCTATCTTGATGGGGATAGGGCGCATCCGTCGTTGCAGGGCACGGGTACGGAAGATTACATTGGTACGGGCTGGGGTCAAGGCGTATTTTACGGGCAACGTTTTGGTTCGCTGGTGTCGGACAAAGCGCACGACCTGTATTCCTTTTACCGGTACCATACGGCCGATGCGGTGTATTTTCAGAAAGACTGCCGGGTCACCATTCA
>JAKSDO010000063.1 GCA_022360055.1 Cytophagales bacterium
TACGGTAAACCTGAGTATGTTGATTATTACTACAAGCAGTTGGAAGAGTTGCTAACGGAATATGGTGATATTTTTGAGTTCTGGATTGATGGAGCAAACGGGGGGACAGGATATTATGGTGGAGCAAATGAACGACGTGAGATCGATCGAAAAAACTATTATGGCTTTGATAAGATCTTCTCTATTGTAGAAAAACGTCAGCCGGAAGCAGTTATATTTAGCGATGTTGGGCCCGGGGTCCGCTGGGTGGGAAATGAACAAGGAATTGCCGGGTTAACCAATTGGAACGTTATAAATACGCATGGGAAAGTTCCCGGAGAGACAAGCCCTGAATTTCATAAAAAACTCAGTACGGGAGAAGAAGGGGGGGCAAAGTGGATCCCTGCCGAGGCAAACACGACACTTCTTTGGCCAAAAGCATGGTACTATCATACGGGCCACCAGCCCCGGACTTTATCAAACCTGATGGATTTATATTATACCTCAATAGGCCGGGGCGCTACACTTGATTTGGGTATTGCTATTGCTCCTACCGGAAAAATAAGGGATATTGATGCTCAGGCATTGTTAAAATTTAAAAAGCAACTTGACAGAGAGTTTAAAGAGAACATTATTTCAAAGGCAACTCTTACTGCAAGTGATTCAAGAGGTAATTCTAAAAACTTTGCCATTGAAAAATGTCAGGATCAGGATCGTAAAACCTATTGGGCAACAAATGATGAAGTTCATGAAGCTACAATAGATATTCGTTTTGATAAACCTCAAAATTTTAACCGGCTTCTTTTGCAGGAATATATAGAGCTCGGGCAACGAATTACCGGCTTTTCTTTTGAAGTAGAACTTGATGGTAAGTTTGTTGAAGTAGTTAATGGTACCACTGTCGGGTATAAAAGGGCATTGCGTTTTGAGCGTGTAGAGGCCAGCCGTGCAAGGTTATCGTTGAAAACTAAAGCACCCTGTTTGACACTTTCCGAAATTGGCATGTATGATGCGCCTGTTTTGGTTGATGATCCGGTAATGACTGTTGATTTGAAGGGATGGATATCATTCAAAAAGGCTGCTGGTTCCGATATTTATTACTCACTGAGTGAAAAGCCATCTGAAACTGATTATAAGCTATATTCTGAGCCTATAGAACTGAAAGAAGGAGGCCGTATCCATTATTTCGCAAAAGAGATAAACGGAGATTATTCTTCTGATGTAATAAAAAAGGAAATTGGTATTGCACGCAACAAATGGAAAGTAATATCCCCTAAGGGTATGCAACAGGCAATTGATAATAATCCCAAAAGTTTCGCCATTTCAAAGAGTAATGAAATTGTAATTAACCTGGGAGAAGAAAAAGAGATTAATGGATTTTCATATTTGCCTCGTCAGGATGGTGAAAAAGAAGGGATAATTTTTGAATATGAGTTTTATTGCAGTAAAAATGGAAAGCAATGGGGGCAACCAGTTGCATCCGGTACTTTTAGCAATATTGAGAATAATCCAATAGCAAGAAAAATAAAACTTGAAAAAGAAGTAAGCGGGAAGTTTATCAAACTGGTATCCAAATCTGATATCAGGCAAAGTGGAATGGCATCATTCGCTGAAATTCAAATATTCACCAATAATTGATTTTGCTGAACTAAGAAAAGAACAGTTAGCGTTGATATAAGTAGAGGAAAATATATTATGAAAAACTTATTCGTATTTTTTTTATGTTTTTATTTGGCGCTTCATCAATAAAGGCACAATGGTCGATAAAAGGCGAAGCGACTGATAAAAAAGCCGGTTGGAACCTGCTTCAAAAATTCACCCCCGAGGAATGGGATGCAAGTAACTTTGCCACAGCGGAAGAGATGGAATGGTTTAACAATGCACGCTATGGCATGTTTATCCATTTTGGGCTTTCAACCTACATCGGTAAAGATTTAAGCTGGGGCATGTGTTATACTCGAAAAGCCCCTGATCAGGGACATGGGCCAATCGCAGATTCAGTTTGGACAACTTACCCCGGGCATTTTATCTTTGATGATTTTAATGCCAAAAGATGGGTCGAGATCGCACGAAAAGCCGGTATGAGATATATTGTAGTAATTGCCAAACATCATGATGGTTTCCATATGTGGGATACAAAGTTTTCCGACTTTAAAATTACTAATACTCCCTTCGGGAGGGACTATTTGAAGGAAATAGCGGATGCATGCCAGGGGGTCGGGATGAAATTCGGTATTTACTATTCCCAGCGCGACTGGTACCATCCGGACTATGCCCCTGTCGATACCAGTTTAATTATGGCACAAAATGAACCACCTTATTATCAGCCTAAACCTGGAGTAACAGAAGTAAGGCCAGGCTCTTCGCATCAGAAATATATCGATTACCAATTTGATGTAGTACGTGAACTCTGCACCAATTACGGAAAAATAGATGTTTTTTGGTTTGATGCCTGCTGGTGGGGAGGAATGTTTACTGCCGATATGTGGGAATCGGAAAAGCTGACAAGGATGATTCGCAAGTTGCAACCTGGGGTCATTATTAACAATCGTGCATCGATCCCCGGTGATTTTGATACTCCCGAACAAAAAATCGGAATGTCCCAGGACCGCCCCTGGGAAAGTTGCATAACGCTCTGTAGTACCTGGTCTTGGTCGGAAACCCCGGTGAAATACTTATGAAAAAATTACTGTTTTTAGCCTTACTATTTCTTTTTATCCAATGTGGAACTGAAAAGCCCAACAAGCAAAAACCTAATATCATTGTTTTTTTGGTAGATGATATGGGCTGGCAGGAAACCTCAGTCCCATTTCATATTGAAAAAACCAGTTTAAATGAACGGTTCCATACACCCAATATGGAGCGGCTTGCCGAAAAGGGGATGCTGTTTACCCAGGCCTACGCCAGTGCACTATGTTCTCCATCACGTGTAAGTTTGATTACAGGTACCAATCCTGTACAGCATGGTGTTACCTGCTGGACCTTACGTAGGAATAAATCACCTGAGGGAATGAATCGAATTCTGGATAAGGCCAACTGGAACCTAAATGGCTTGAGTCCGGAGCCTGGGATAGACAGAAGCTTCTATTTTCCGCAAATCTTGCCTAAACTTCTTAAGCAGGCCGGTTATCATACTATTCATGCCGGGAAAGCTCATTTTGGAGCAAAAGATACTCCTGGAGAAAATCCGCTTAATATTGGATTTGATGTAAATATCGCAGGGCATGCAGCGGGGGGACCAGGCAGTTATCATGGAGACAAGAACTTTAGTGCTGTCTGGAGAAGAGGAAGTGATATTTGGGATGTTCCTGGATTGGAAAAATATCATGGGCAGAAGATTAACCTAACAGAGGCTTTGACCATTGAGGCAAATGCAGCAATGGAAGCAGCTGTGCAGGAAGGAAAACCTTTCTTCTTGCATATGTCGCATTACACAGTGCATGCTCCTTGGGAGGCCGACCGAAGGTTTGTGAAGAAATACGTGGATAGTGGGCTAAATAAAACACTGGCCAATCATGCCTCCATGATCGAAAGTATGGATAAATCTTTAGGGGATATAATGGATAAAGTTAAGGCTCTTGGGATTGAGAGGAACACAATTTTTGTATTTATCAGCGATAATGGTGCACCAAGTCAGATGACTCCAAATCTGCCGCTGAGGGGACATAAGCTTACTGCTTATGAAGGGGGCACACGAATTCCAATGATGGTGAAATGGCCTGGCATAACAACCGAAACCAAACGAAATAATCATCCGGTAATTATTCAGGATATCTATGCCAGTGTATTGGAATGGGCAGGTTTGTCAGAACTACAGCCGAAACTAACAGACAGCCACAGTTTTTTGCCTTTGGTAAAAGGAGAAACCGTCAGTTCC
Organism: Cytophagales bacterium; assembly: GCA_022360055.1. Taxonomy (GTDB): domain Bacteria; phylum Bacteroidota; class Bacteroidia; order Cytophagales; family Cyclobacteriaceae; genus JAAUQL01. Next base: position 3,857 of record JAKSDO010000063.1, read on the forward strand.
GATCGCCGGTTTATCTGGCATTATCCCAACCTTTATGACCAGCCACCTTATAGCAGCATCCGGCTGGGAGACTGGAAGCTGATTTATTTTTATACCGATCAGCATCACGAACTGTACAACCTTAAAGAAGATATTGGTGAAATTAATAACTTGGCAAAGGAAAAACCGGAGAAAGTGCAAAATCTTGCTGCCAGTTTAGGGGATTATCTTCGGAATGCCAAAGCGGAGCGACCTATATTGAAAAGTACTGGTGAGCCAGTTCCATGGCCCGATGGGTATTTGGATGAAAACTAAATACTCTGTAGGGGTGAAAGGATGGCATCCGTGAAAAACTGGGAGAGAAGAGAGGATCTGTTAATAAGTGAATCTGTCAAGTCTTGTCTATTCAATTCTGTTTGAAATAGATCGTTGAATAACCTAAAATCGAAAAAAATAAGAATATATCTTTTGACTAATGCGATGGCCTAACTGGCCTTTGGTTCATAACGTATGGGATTTGTTGATTTACCCGTCTTTGAAAAGACAGAAACGATGATTTTGGGGTTAGGATATCGTAAAATTGTTGCCAAACAATATCGGAATGGTTTGTCATCTTTTGCAGAGATTGAGATTTATTCGAAAAATTGATTGTTAGGATGATATGCGGAATTTGAAATAATATAATAAGAAACTTTTTCACAGGTTTGACAAAAGAAACTTTTACGGACTAGTTCGTAATGAAAGAATAATTGATCTTGCAGGTGAAGGTAGTACTAATCAATTAGCTGTTTTACTCGAATGAGGTCTGAAGTAAATAATACTTTGGGACATGTGACGATTTTATCTGCGATTTATTTCCTTATATGCTTTTGGTGATATTCCCATATATTTTTTGAATATTCTTGAAAAATACAAAGGGTCTTGAAACCCTACTTTATAACTGATTTCTTTGATGTTTAAATCCGTATAATTAAGAAATTCACAAGCCTTTTGAACCTTTTTCAAATTAAAAAAGTGAATTAAGGAGTAACCTGTCCTTTTTTTGAAAAGTGTAAAAATATAGGAGTACGAATAATTGAATTTTTTGGCGATATCCTCGGATTGCAATAATTTATCGAGATTTTGGTTTAAGTAGGCTATAATGGAATCAACCAAGTTGCCATTATTGTCATTTTTGCTTAATTCACGGATGTTTTTGAAAATGAAAGATCCCACGAAATGGAGCCCAAGAATACCTGCATACTCCATTTGAGAGGTTGTATAGCTGTTTTCCAATATTTTATAAATCTGGTGAAACAGCGAAATACGGCTATTTTCGAAAGGTACGGCTTGTACCGGCTGTGTGGCTGAGTAATACCTCTCAAACAGATTTTGTGCCGCCGTACCGTTGAAGTGTGCCCAATAGATCGTCCATGGATTGTCTTTATCGGCAGCATAGCTATGCTCGGTTTTCCTCGGCACAATAAAAAAACGGTTAGGCAATACCTTGAATACCTTTCCTTCCAGTTTAAACCATCCTTCCCCCTCAGTACAATAAATGAAGATGTACTCACTCGCCCCTTTGATACGTTGTCGAAAATGATTCTTAGCCTTAGGATAATGACCTATATCAGTTATATGGAACGGTTGTGTTATCGCATTCGCCTTCAATGTTTTTTTAACCCTTTTTGGAAGCACGATCATCTTCTGACCAACAAAACCTTCCTTTAAAGTATTATTGTCCATATATATAGGTAATTTGTCTATCTCATTTACGGTATTAAAGATATAAATTTGGATCCTAATAATTTAACAAATAAGTCTTTAACAATTTTTTGGATTCGGAAGTGACTTTTGTCTTCCCAAAACAGATCCAGTAGATAAAAATACATGGTATTGATTAAAACAAATAGCGTATATGTCTTTTTCATAGCCTTAGTATCGGCTATGGGAGGGTTGCTTTTTGGGTATGATTGGGTAGTAATCGGGGGGGCAAAACCTTTTTATGAGCTGTTTTTTGGAATTTCAGAGCTGCCGGCTTTTCAAGGTTTGGTCATGGGTAGTGCGCTCATCGGCTGTATTTTGGGAGCGGTTATCTCAGGGGCCGTCTCGGATAGATGGGGGCGAAAAATGCCCTTGATCGCTGCTGCTGCCCTGTTTATAATATCTGCCTTTGGAACCGGCTATGCGGACCAGCTCACCCCATTCATTGTCTATCGATTGATCGGCGGGATAGGCATAGGCCTTGCCTCGACATTGTCACCAATGTATATTGCGGAGATTGCTCCCACGGAATACCGCGGACGATTCGTTGCAATCAATCAACTTACCATTGTGGTGGGTATTCTGTGCGCTCAGATAGCAAATTGGATGATTGCAGAACCCATTGTCGCCAATACAGGCTCGGCGGAGATTTTGGCATCTTGGAACGGGCAAACGGGGTGGCGATGGATGTTCTGGGCAGAACTAATACCTGCAAGCATATTTTTCATTTTAATGTTCCTGGTCCCCAAAAGTCCAAGGTTTTTGGTGAAAATCAATAAAGATTCGGAAGCCAGGCGCGTTCTTGAAAAAATAAGGGGAGGGCGTAATGCGCACAATGAATTGGATGATATGAAACGAACATTGCAAGATGATCGTGGTCAAAAGGTTTTGCTTTCCGAACTATCCGGACCAAAAGTGTTTCCTCTTTTAGTGATCGGTATTGTACTTGCGGTTTTCCAGCAGTGGTGTGGCATCAATATTATATTTAATTACGCTGAGGAAATATTTACAGCCGCGGGCTACAGTGTCAGCGATATGTTGTTCAACATTGTGATTACAGGTAGCGTAAACCTTGTATTTACTTTGGTGGCCATGCGCACGGTCGACAGTTGGGGGCGCAGGAAATTGATGTTATTGGGGTCCATTGGCCTTGCAATAGTATATGCCATTTTGGGGGGTACCTACTATTTTGAGTTTAGCGGCTGGCCTGTTTTGGTATTAGTGATTACCGCCATAGCTATTTATGCTACCTCATTGGCCCCCATAACCTGGGTGGTATTGTCAGAGATCTTTCCAAACAGGATACGCGGATTAGCCATGTCGATCGCAACACTTTCACTTTGGATCGCCTCTTTTATCCTCACATTCACATTCCCGGTATTGAACAGCGCTATGGGTGCCCATGGTACATTTTGGATATACAGTACGATATGTCTGTTGGGATTCTTGTACATTATAAGAAAGCTTCCCGAAACCAAAGGAAAATCTCTTGAAGAAATAGAATATGATTTAATTAAAAATTCCAAGTAAGATGAAAATTACTTATACCATAATTTGCTTTCTTTTATTCAACCTTGTTTCAGGTAAAGAAATCACACTAAATTCCCCCGATAGCAAAATTGAAGTAGTAATCTCCATTGATGAGAATATTCGGTTAAAAACCTATTATCTCTCTAAATTACTTTTTAAAGCAGATAATATTTCATTAAATATAGAGGGTAAAGATTTTGGTTCAGGTATTCGAAAGACCAAAAATATAAAAACGAACACAGTAAAAGCTGAAATCCATCCGGTAATAAGGGAAAAGTACAAGGTCATTCAAGAGCATTATAATGAAATTAGAATAGTGTTTAAAAGTGAATATACAATTGTTGTCAGGGCTTACAATGAAGGGATGGCTTACCGGTTTATTACTGATTTTGCTGAAAAGATAATTGTGAATTCAGAAAAGCTGGAATTGAATTTTAATGAAAATGATTCCGCATATTTTCAACAGTCTGAATCATTTAATTCCTCGTACGAGACCCCTTATCAGCATACATCAATATCAGATATTGCTACGGATAAATATTGCAATCTGCCATTCCTGGTTAAGAATTCAACGGGTGTAAATGTTCTTGTGAGTGAATCGGATCTGAAAGATTACCCCGGGCTTTGGTTAAAATCATCAAATAGCCTTCGATTAACTTCTGCACATCCGGGATTCCCGAAACAACTGAAATATGATGGCAGCCCCTACGGTCATGGGCAAGTGAAAGATCATGAAGAATTTATCGCTGATGTCGACGGTTCCAGGGATTTCCCATGGAGAATTTTTGCCATTGCGCCTACGGATTCCGAATTACTTGCCAATACGCTGATTTATCAGTTGGCATCACCATGTGAAATCGAGGATCCTTCCTGGATAAAACCTGGCGTTGTGACATTTGACTGGTGGGGGAGAAGGGGCATTTATGGCACAGATTTTAAATCTGGTGTCAATACGGAAACAGCAAAATACTTCATTGACTTTGCCGCTGAATTCGGCTTTGAATACTTTTTGTTTGATGATGGCTGGTCTGCCAAAGATGATCTTTTTCAAGTGACTCCTGAATTGGATATGGAAGCAGTCATGGCTTATGCACGAGAAAAAAAAGTGAAGATCATGTTGTGGGTGATCTGGAATACATTTGAAAAGCAGAAGGAGAAGGCCTGGGATAAGTTCGAGCAATGGGGAATCAGCGGGATCAAGTTCGATTTCATGAATCGTGACGACCAGAAGATGGTACAGTTTTATTATGAGGTTGCCAAGGAGGCGGCTAGAAGAAAGATGGTAATCGATTTTCATGGAGCTTATAAACCATCCGGATTGCGACGATCTTACCCCAATGTTTTAACTTTTGAGGCTTTGATCGAATTTGAATACAATGGTTGGACGAAGCATGTCACTCCCCGGCATGATAACATATTGCCCTACCTGAGAATGGTGACGGGGCCTATGGATTACATTCCCTATACAACACATAATGCACAAAAAAGCAACTGGCGACCAGTAGGTGATATCCCAATGGGGCAGGGGACAAGGGCACATTCGATGGCGCAATTTGTAATTTATGAAAGCCCGATGCAAATGCTTCCCGATGCCCCATCTGATTATTACCGTGAACGCGAGTGCACCGAATTCATTTCCGGCATTCCTGTTGAATGGGACGATTTGAATGTACTTCATGCAAAAATTGGTGAATATACCGTGTTATCCAGGAGAAATGGGCAGGACTGGTACATTGGAGCCATCACGAACTGGGAAAAGCGAAGTTTTGAAATTTCATTGGAGTTCCTGGATGATGGTGAATATCATTTAGAATTTATTCGAGATGGAATCAATGCCGACACAAGAGCGATTGATTACGAGAAAGGTTCGATGTCTGTGACAAGATCAACCAACCTGACTATATATCTTGCTCCCGGTGGCGGATATGTCGCTCAAATTATCAAGAAGAAGTAGTAAATATCATCAATAAGATACTGTAATTGCCAATGGACTCAGCAGTAAAAGCCTGGAGCGAAAAGGTTAATATACCAACTTATGAAGTCAGCCAGCCTGAAAAATACCCGGTTTTTTTAGAGAAAAGGGTTTACCAAGGCAGTAGTGGAAACGTATATCCTCATCCTGTAATCGAAAAGATTAGCGATACCAAAGTCGACAAGGAATGGGAAGTCATTTATCTTGAAAACAAATACATCAAGATCATGATCATTCCCTCACTGGGCGGAAGGATACAGATGGCCTATGACAAGATCAGGGAACGTCATTTTGTGTATTACAACCATGTCATCAAGCCGGCTTTAGTAGGGTTGACGGGCCCTTGGATCTCCGGTGGAATCGAGTTCAATTGGCCGCAGCACCACAGACCGAGTACCTATAGCCCAACAGATTTCTATATTGAAGAAAATAACGATGGCAGCAAAACCATTTGGGTAAGTGAAGTGGAACGAATGTTCCGCACCAAGGGTATGGCAGGTTTTACGCTCTATCCCGATAGGGCCTATCTTGAGATCAAGGTACAACTTTATAATCGCACACCACATCCACAGACCTTTTTATGGTGGGCCAATCCTGCCGTTGCGGTTAACGATCATTACCAATCCGTCTTTCCGCCGGATGTCAACGCAGTGTTCGATCATGGGAAAAGGGATGTTTCCGAATTTCCAATATCAAAGAGCGAATATTACAAAGTAAACTATTCTCCAGGTACCGATATTTCGAGATACAAGAATATTCCTGTACCTACCTCATATATGGCCATCGCTTCCAGCTATGATTTTGTCGGAGGATATGAAAATGATTCCAGGGGCGGGTTGCTCCATATTGCCGACCGTCACGTGTCACCGGGAAAGAAACAGTGGACCTGGGGCAATGGAGAATTTGGTAAGGCATGGGACAGAAACCTGACCGACAATGATGGTCCCTATATAGAGCTCATGTGTGGGGTCTATACAGATAACCAACCCGATTTCTCCTGGATGCATCCATATGAGGAAAAGAGTTTTGAGCAGTACTTTATGCCCTATTTCAATGTAGGTGCTGTCAAGAACGCCACAAAAGAGGCTTTGCTGAATCTGGAAGCCAGGGACAAGAAAGCTACGGTAAAAGTTCATGTGACTTCCACATATCCGGGTAGCAGGATTGTGCTTTCTGCCAAGGATAGATTGTTCTTTGAAGCCACTCAAGATTTATGCCCGGAGCACGGCTTTGAGAGAACCGTAGAAACAGAAGAAACACCTTACAAAGAGCTTAGGGCTGCCGTGATAGATGCTGATGGGAATATTTTGGTGCAATGGTCACCGGAATCCCAGGAAAAAAGAGATGTTCCAAGTCCTGCAAAAGCTGCCGGACAACCCAATGAGATTGCCGGTGTGGAACAATTATATCTAACAGGATTACATTTGGAGCAATACAGGCATGCAACATATGATCCGACCGCGTACTATTTGGAGGCACTCTCAAGAGAGCCGGGCAATGCGCGCTGTAACAACGCTATGGGGTTATGGTACCTCAAACGAGCCAAGTTTGAAACTGCATTGTCTCATTTTGATCGGGCAATCGAGACATTAACCGAACGTAATCCGAATCCTTATGACGGAGAACCTTATTTTAATCGCGGTCTGACGCTTAATTTTTTAGGTAGAAAAGAGCAAGCCTATGGCGCTTTTTTTAAATCTTGCTGGAATGCGGCCTGGCAAGATGCCGGTTACTTTCATTTGGCGCAGATTGATTGTTCCAGAGGAAATCTGAACAAGGCACTACAGATGGTGGATAAGTCCCTTATTAGGAATTGGCACAACCACAAGGCGCGTCACTTAAAAGTCGTCCTTTTAAGAAAATTGAAGAAATTGCAAGAAGCTCAAAAACTTGTATTGGATTCTTTGGCCGTAGATAAGTTCAATTTTGGGGTGCTATACGAAAAATATAAGCTGAGCGGTAAAGTAGAGGATCTTAAAAATTTTACAGAACTTCTAAGGGACAACGTACATAATTACATTGAATATTCTTTGGATTATGCGCAGGCGGGACAGTTTGATGAAGCGATAAACCTGTTGGAGTTCTTTATAAAGGATAAAAAAGGGGCCTATCCCATGGTTTATTATTTTTTGGGATGGTACAATGGGAAAAATGCAAATAAGCCCAAGGCTGTCGAATATTATCAGTTGGCCCAAAAGATGCCAAAAGAGTATTGCTTCCCCAATCGTTTGGAAGAAGTAATCGTGTTGCAGTCCGCGATTCGGGACAATGGTTCCGATGCCATGGCTTCCTATTATTTGGGAAATTTCTGGTATGCTGCAAAGCAATATGACGAGGCACAACGCTGTTGGGAAACTTCCGTCGGGATAGAGGATTCAAATCCGATCTGCCATAGAAACCTTGCACTGCTCTATTATAACAAGACCGGTCAGAAAGATTTGGCAAAAAAGCATTTAGAACAAGCCTTCGATCTGGAGCGTGACAATGCCCGGCTTTTTATGGAGCTTGATCAGTTACATAAAAAATTGAACATTTCCATAGAAGAGCGATTGCGGTCATTGGAAGAAAATCTTTCGTTGACCGAGTCAAGAGACGATTTGTACCTGGAAAGGGTGTCCCTGTATAATTTTACAGGACAATACCGGGAAGCTTTAAATCTAATCAGAAAAAGACAGTTCCATCCATGGGAAGGGGGTGAAGGAAAAGTGCCCTTTCAGTATATAACGGCAAATATAGAATTGGCCAAAGAGCATATTGAGCAAGAAAAGTATGAAAAAGCCATCGAACATTTGAAAGCGGCTCAGGTGTATCCACATAATTTGGGCGAAGGAAAACTGTTCGGGGCCCAAGAAAACGACATCCATTATTGGCTGGGCTGTGCCTATGACAAATTGGGAATGGATTCCCTGGCAAAAGAAAACTGGCACTTGGCCTCTGAAGGTTTGGACGACCCAAGTCCGGCCATGTTCTACAATGACCAGCAACCCGACAAAATTTTTTACCAGGGTCTGGCCTTGCTAAAGTTAAACAGGCCTGGGGAAGCTGCACACCGTTTCCAGAATTTGATCAAATATGGCAAAACCCATATGAACGATGCGATACGATTGGATTATTTTGCCGTATCATTGCCCGATCTGTTGATTTGGGATGAAGATTTGAATCTTCGCAATAAAATTCATTGTTCTTATCTGATTGGATTGGGAAAACTCGGATTACAGGAAGTCGACGAAGCCATCCGGGCTTTTCAAAAAGCACTCCATATGGACCCGTATCGTATGATGGCGGTCATTCATCTAAAGATGGCAAGAGAGCTCCACATATCCCGGGAGGGTGAATAAGTCATGGAAGCAATTCGTCAAGAAAAGATATCATTTGATAATCCAATTCATCTGAAGTATAAAAATATGAATAGAAAAGTTTTTAAAACCTTCATTCTTCTTACTGTTTGGACTTTATGCGCACACGCACAACAGCAATCGCTGGATATTTCAGGCACTTGGAAAGTTATGCTCGATCATGACTATGATCAAACGGCCAATTCCGACAGCAACAATAAAATGGAGGGAATGATACAACTCCCTTCTTCTCTTGCCGAGCAAGGTTATGGTATTAGAACAAAGGGGGCTGATTTCGGAATTCTTACGCCGGAATACAAATACTTAGGCCTCGCTACTTATGAAAGGGGAATCGTTATACCCGAGACGTGGAAAAACAAAGTTATAACCATTTTTTTAGAACGCGTGCTGTGGCAGTCTAAAGTTTACATCGATGGCAAAGAGTTGAGCACACAGGATGCATTGGGGACACCACATATCCATCAGATAGGAAAATTGAGCCCCGGAAAGCACAGCCTTATCGTAAAGGTGGATAATAGAATGATGCACAACATTGGTGACAAAGGACATGCTTACGGAGAATACACGCAAAGTATCTGGAATGGTATTGTGGGTAAAATGGAGATCAGGGCTCAAGACCCCACCCATATTCGCAACATCCGCACTTTTTCCCTTATGGATGTCGACCGGCTTAAAGTTGAATTGGAACTGACCGCCTCAAAAGCAGAAAAGTCAGAAATCACCTTTCAGATAAATCAACATGGAAAAGCGGGTATCGTCAAGGAACTATCTGTTACCAAAAAGCTAGTCGAAGGAATCAATAAACTTGAGGTTCCCATACAGCTTGAGGGCAAGCTCAAAACATGGAACGAGTTCGAGCCCACGGTATATATATTGAAGACCTTTTTGAAAACTAAAAAATACACGGATACCCATGAACTGGAATTCGGCCATGTCAATATCGGCCATAATGGAACCCAGATCACCATCAACGATAAACCTGTCTTTTTAAGGGGCAATCTGGACTGTGTACACTTTCCACTGACGGGTTACCCTTCCACAAAAGTAGAAGACTGGGAACGGATATTCAGGGTTTACAAGGAATATGGACTCAACCATGCCCGGTTTCATTCGTGGTGCCCCCCGGAAGCAGCCTTCAAAGCGGCGAACAGGGTGGGGATCTACCTGCAGGCCGAAGCGTCCATTTGGATCGATTGGTGGATGAGCGAGGACATGAAAGTTCGCGGAAGGCCTGAAATGGATACCAGGGGCCATCCAAAAGGACTTGGCCATGATCCGGTAAGGGATGCCTTCGTGGTCGAGGAAATGAACAGGGTTGTTGATTTTTATGGCAACAACCCTTCTTTTACCATGTTTTGTATTGGAAATGAACTGGGCAATTCAGATTTCGACATTACAAAAAAATGGGTGGCTGATCTCAAAAAAAGAGATCCGAAAAGATTATATGCCGTCTCAACGGCCCGGAAAATAACAGAAGTGGATGACTATAGCGCTACGCATTATATTTCGGATGTCGGGCGTACCCGTGGACTCAATGGCCCGCATACGGATTGGGACTTTGAAGACGTATATTCCAAAATGGATATTCCCATCATAGCGCATGAAATCGGTCAATGGCCCGTATATCCTTCCTGGAAGGAAATCGATAAATATACAGGCGTCTTGAAGGCAAGGAACCTGGAGGAATTTAAAGCGCAAGCGGAAAAAAATGGCATTGCCCATCAGGCGGAGGATTTCAGAAGGGCCTCGGGGGCTTTAAATCAGATTATGTACAAATATGAAATCGAATCCTTTTTAAGAACCAAAAGTTGTGCGGGGATACAATTATTGAGTATGCAAGATTATCAGGGGCAGGGAGAAGCATTGATCGGCTGGTTGGATGCCCACTGGGAAAGCAAGGGAATTACCACCCCTAAAAAATTCAAACAGCATTTTGATGAGACCGTACCTTTGCTCCGCATCAAAAAGTTCATATGGAATTCCAATGAAACGTTGGAGGCCACAGCACAATTATCACATTACGGGCAGTCTGAAATAGCTGATGGAACGATTGTGGCCGATGTCGTGGATAACCATGGCCGTGTAGTCCATCAACAAGAATGGTCGATAAAAAGTGTGCCCGTTGGAAGCCTGACTGAGCTTGGTAAGCTCTCGCTTCCGCTTTATCCGATAAAAAAGGCCCGGCAATTGACCATATCGCTGACACTGAAGAACACTCGTTTCAAAAATGAATGGAAGATATGGGTCTATCCCCATGATTTACCAAATATAAACACGGAGGATATTAAGATTGCCGATGAAATTGATAATGAAACTTTACGCACATTAGAACAGGGAGGGAAGGTACTCTTGGTCGCCAACCATTTGGGCACCCAAGCCAATAGCGTATCCGTCGATTACTACCCGCTCTATTGGTCACTTACCTTTTTCCCAGGGCAGGGCAAGACCAACCTTGGAATGCTCATCCGGGACAAACATCCGGCCCTGGCCCATTTTCCCACCTCCTATCACAGTGATTGGCAATGGGAACCCTTCGGAAAGCACACAAAAGCCTTTTTGCTGAACGACATGCCCTCCTACAGGCCCATTGTACAGGCTGTGGATGATTTTCATCGCAACAACAAAGAAGGTATTCTTTTTGAGTTCAGAGTCGGTAAAGGCAAATTGCTCATATCAGGGTTCGATTTAGAACTATCGTCGCCGGTGGCCCGTCAATTGAAACATAGCCTGATACAATACATGTTGTCGGATGACTTTATGCCCGACAGAGAAATCTCAATCCGGGATCTGAAAAATAGGTTTATGCTTATTTCCAGGCCCACAATGGGGCCGGAGCAAGCATCGGATAAAACACTGCTCCACGTCAAGGCCTCCAAAGCGGCTGGAATTAATGACAAACAACAATCGTGGGCCCGTCAAAAAGATAAGGTACAAATCAAAAAACATGGTACTGATTATACGGTTGCCAATTCTAAAATATATGTTGGTGAGAAGCGCACAGGTTGGCAAGGAGAAAACATGACCGTAACGATAAATTGCCCCAATGGGATCCTGGGAAGTCTTTATGTACGATTTGATACCGACAATGAAACACAGGTAATCTTTGAGGGGCGAAAGGTAAAAATTGGAACCCAAAAGCAGGGAGAAAGAAAATGGATAAAGTTCCATGTAATGAGAGAGGACAGTAATGACGGGCAATTACAATTAAAATCAGTAAGTGCCCCGGGAACTAAATTAATCATTAGTGAGATCATGCTGAACCGGGAATAAGTAAGACAAATATAATTTTTTGAAAATGAGAATAATTGTAAAAAATATCTTGCTGTTTGCTTTGGCAGCCTGTCAAATAAGTTGTTATCAAAAAGAAGTAAACGAGATCGATCTTTCCGGGAAATGGAAGTTTCGATTGGATTCCTTAAACCAGGGAATTGTCCGGGAATGGTATAACAAAAAAATTGATGATTCCGTAATGCTTCCCGGTTCCTTGGCCGAAAACGGAAAAGGAAAGGATGTGGGCATAGCTACCGAGTGGACAGGACAAATTGTGGATAGTTCATGGTTTACACATAAAAAATATGCGCCGTACAGAAAACATGGAAATATTAAGATCCCTTTTTGGCTACAGCCCATTAAGCACTATGTAGGAGCCGCTTGGTACCAAAAGGAGATTGTGATTGGCTCTAATTGGAGTAAAAATTCCATTTCATTGTTATTGGAAAGATGCCACTGGGAAACCCAGGTATGGATAGATGGTAAAAAGGCAGGTGTCCAAAATAGTTTGTCAACGCCCCACCACTATGATTTGACCTCATTATTACCGCCCGGAAGACATACGCTGACCATTCGTGTGGATAACAGTATAAAAGAAATAGATCCTGGAAAAAACTCGCATAGCATTTCAGATCATACTCAAAGTAATTGGAATGGCATCGTTGGGAACATCAAACTGGAAAAGAAACCTCCGGTACACATAAAAAGAGTACATGTATTTCCCGACATACAGGATAAAAAAGCGACCATAGATATTTGGATCGCTAACGAAACCAAACAGAGGGCGGAAATAACCCTCAACATTTCTGCGGAAAGCCTTAATGCCGCAACTCGACATGAGGTTGCCTTGAAACCCATTTTCGAAAAAGTAGGAATTGGAACGGCGAAGTTGTCGGCCGAACTCGATATGGGCGAAGACGTTCTTCTCTGGGATGAATTTACGCCCAATCTCTACCTTTTGGGCCTGTCCCTGACTTCAGATTCGGGAATTCACGAAAAAACTTTGGATTTTGGCATGCGGGAATTCAGAGCCAAGGGGACCCGGTTTCAGATCAACGGTAGACCTTTGTTCCTAAGAGGCACACTGGAATGTTCAATTTTCCCCATAACCGGATATCCGTCGACAGATGTCAAAGAGTGGACAAGAATATTCAAGACCTGTAAGGATTACGGATTGAACCATGTTCGTTTTCATTCGCATTGTCCGCCGGAAGCCGCCTTTATAGCTGCCGATAGGGAGGGAGTGTATTTACAAGTGGAATGCGGTAGTTGGGCCAACAGTGGATCTTCCCTTGGAGATGGGAAACCAATAGACAAATGGCTGTATGAAGAGGCCGACAGAATTCTTGAAGCTTATGGAAATCATCCGTCATTTTGCCTAATGGCCTACGGAAATGAACCTGCCGGTAATAATCAAGTTGATTATTTAAATGATTTTGTTGCCTACCTCAAAAATAAGGACGATAGAAGGGTCTATACGGGTGGTGCCGGATGGCCCTATGTTGAAGGAGCTGATTTTTATAACCACCCCGGTCCAAGAATCCAGGGTTGGGGACAAGGTCTGAACAGTATTATCAACAAAGAAGCCCCTCAGACCGCATACGATTTTAAGGAAGTAGTGGAAAAAGTTTCCATGCCCTATGTAAGTCATGAAATAGGACAATGGTGCGCCTACCCCAACTTTAAGGAAATGGTCAAGTATACCGGTGTCCTAGAACCCAAAAACTTTGAGATTTTTCAGGAGACATTGCAACAAAACGGTTTAGGGCACCTGGCCGACAGTCTTTTGTTGGCCTCAGGAAAGTTACAAACACTCTGCTACAAAGCAGACATCGAAGCCGCTTTACGAACCCCTGGCTTCGCCGGATTCCAATTATTGGATTTACACGATTTCCCGGGTCAGGGGACTGCCCTGGTAGGCGTTTTGGATGCATTTTGGGAAGAAAAAGGATATGTGACCTGGGAAGAATTCAGTCAATTTTGTAATGAAACTGTTCCCTTGGCAAGAATGGAAAAGCGAGTGTTCAGAAACACCGAAGATTTCAAAGCAGCAATAGAAGTTGCACATTTTGGAGAACAGCCGTTGGAATCACCGGATATTAAATGGTCCGTAACAAATGGCAATGGGGAGCAAATCAAAGCAGGTGACCTACCCGTAAAGAAATTATTGCTGGACAATTGCCAAAAGGTTGGAAACATCACAGTTTCTTTGAATGAAATCGAACGACCGGAACAATTACATCTGAATGTAATAATAAACGGGTTTTCGAATGGTTGGGACTTTTGGGTCTTTCCGGAACAACCGAAAAATGTCCATGGAGGTGTACACATAACCAACGAGCTGAACGACGAGGTCGTTCAAAAATTAAACGATGGCGGAAGTGTGCTGTGGTCCATAGAAAATGGAACATTAAGTTCAAAATTCGGTGGCGACATAAAGGTAGGGTTTTCCAGTATCTTTTGGAATACTGCGTGGACAATGGGACAAGCTCCCCATACCCTGGGAATTTTGTGTAATCCGGAGCATCCCGCCCTTGCCGGGTTCCCTACGGAATATCATTCCAACTGGCAGTGGTGGGATGCCATGAACCACGGGCAAGCTGTGATGTTGGACAATTTTTCAAAACCCGTAAGACCCATTGTCAGAATTGTTGATGATTGGTTTCAGAATAGAAGTTTAGGGCTAATTTTCGAAGCTAGGGTGGGAAATGGAAAAATTATTGTTTGTGCGGCGGACATACTGACCAATTTTGATCAAAGATTGGAAGCTCAACAGTTATTGCATAGCTTGTTAAGCTATATGCAATCGCCTAAGTTTGATCCAAAGCAGGAAATTTTATTGTCCGAACTAAAGAATTTAAAGAGCTAATGTTTTACAAACTGATGGGCCTATGTTCTATAAAATGCCTCTGTCAAATAATTGCGGCAATAGAACCGCATGGACATAAAAAAGGTAATCAGAATTAAAGTGTCTTGACCTTAAGATTCCAATAAAATCATCCCAATTAATTTCAATAAAAAAACAAATGAGAAGTCTTGCAACCCTGTTAACTCTTTTTTGGGTAATATCCTGTACCAAGGATAATTCTGAGCCGATTATTACATTCGGAAAACATGACCTGGTTTCAAAATCCTTGGCAGAAAGTTGGGATGAAGGCATTCCACTGGGCAACGGCGTCATTGGAGCTCTTGTTTGGGAAAAACAAGGGCGTTTACGGATGTCTTTGGATAATGTGAACCTATGGGATTTGCGTCCTATGGAAAATTTAAATACCCCTGATTATAAGTTTTCATGGGTTTATGAACAATGGAAAAATGACAACTACGCAGAAGTTCAAAACAGATTTGACGTTCCCTATGATAATTTGCCCGCCCCTTCAAAAATACCGGGGGCTGCTCTGGAATTTGAAATAGAAGGTTTGGGAGATATCGCATCATCACGGTTGTCCATCAAAGATGCCGTATGCCAAATAAAATGGGAAAATGGCACAGAATTCAACTCCTTTGTACATGCAACAGCTAATATCGGTTGGTTTAAATTTAAGGGAGTCAGGGAAGGTTTTACCCCGGTCCTGATCCCTCCGGCGTATAATTTAGAAGGTAAAAGTGAGGTCGAATCACCCGTTGCCGGTCAAGATTTGAGACGTTTAAAATACCCCAAAGGTAATGTAGCCGAGGAAGAAAAGAGTATCACGTACACCCAAGCGGGTTGGGGAGGTTTTAGCTATGTTGTAAGCGTTAAATGGGTCCAAAAGGGTGAAGCCCTGGAGGGGTGTTGGAGCATCAGCACAGATTTTCCGTCGTGGGAGAAGAAGCCCAACGCCAAAACTGTTGTTCAAGAAAAAATAAAAGATGGGTATGCAAAATCATTTCAAGAGCATAAACAATGGTGGAAACAATATTGGGATAAATCATCCATTAATATTCCTGATGAGGTTTTGGAAAAACAGTGGTATTTGGAACAATATAAGTTTGGTTCAGCCGCCCGGGATGGAGCTCCGCCAATTTCATTGCAAGCGGTCTGGACAGCTGACAACGGAAAATTGCCGCCATGGAAAGGCGATTATCACCATGACCTGAACACGCAATTAAGTTACTGGCCTTCATATTCCGGTAATCACCTCGACTTGGAAAACGGCTATTTAGAGTGGTTGCTTAAAAACAAGGAAACCTTTAAAAAATATACCAAAGAATATTATGAATCCGAAGGTCTGGCAGTACCAGGGGTCACAACCTTAACGGGCGAACCTATGGGAGGTTGGATCCAATATGCTTTTGGACCAACGGTTTCAGGCTGGTTGGGCCAGCATTTTTACCTGCACTGGCGTTATTCTATGGATAGAGAATTTTTGAAAGAAAAAGCATATCCATGGATTAAGGAAGTTGCGATCTTTTTTGAAGATATTTCCGTGAAAAATGATTTGGGCTTCCGGAAATTACCGATAAGCGCAAGTCCTGAAACACATAATAACTCAAGGGAAGCTTGGTTTGGCGAAACTACGAATTTTGATCTTGCCATAATTCGATGGACTTATGAAAAGGCTGAGGAACTGGCTTTGGAACTGAGATATAACAAAGATGCGGAAAGGTGGAAAAACGCCTTGAAAGCGTGGCCCTATTTTGCCATAGATGAAAACGAAGGACTTATGTTGGCTCCGGGGTATCCTTATGCAGTATCACATCGCCATTTTTCCCATCTTTTGGCAATTCACCCACTGGGTCTTATAGATTATGCTAAAGGGGATGATGATAAAGCAATTGTAAACAATACCATAAATAATTTAATCAATAAAGGACCGGATTGGTGGACCGGGTATTCGTATAGTTGGCTTGGCAATTTACAAGCTCGGGCTTTTGACGGAGAAGGAGCTGCCAAAACCCTTCGCATTTTTTCAGAGAATTTTTGTCTTCCGAACAGTTTTCACGTTAACGGTGAGCAGCATAATAGGGGCTATTCAAAAATGAAATATCGTCCATTTACCTTGGAAGGAAACTTCGCTTTTGCGTCGGCAATTCAAGAGATGTTGATTCAAAGTCATAGCGGCGTGGTAAAACTTTTCCCCGCAATTCCTGCCGATTGGATAAATATCAAATTCGAGAACCTCCGAACTTACGGAGCTTTCCTTGTTTCGGCAGAAATGGAAGAAGGGCTTGTTACGGAAATAGAAATTATTTCGGAAAAAGGAGGGGAATTGGTTCTCGAAAATCCGTTTGATAACGATGATTTTACCTGTGATAAAGAGTTTCAAAAATCTACAGATAAAATAGTTTTTAATCTCAATGCAGAAGAAAAAGTAGTTGTCAAAGCTAAAAGATAGGCATCAATACTCATAACTTAAAATGAAATATCTGTCATTCGTTATTCCGATTCTGTTCTTTGCCTGTACAATCGCAGTGGAAAACAGATTCGCCACACCCGAAGCCCCATGGGAAGAAAGCCTCGGCAACCATCGCGCAGTTTTACATGTCGACAACCCCGCCAAAGCGGTTGCAGTTAATATTCTTTGGCGCCGCCACGACAAGAATCCCGAACGTAAGAAGTTTATCATCATTCACGAAAGCGGCGATGAAGTAAAAAATATCAAAAGAGTTAAGGTAGATAACGAGCGTTGCCACCTGGTTTTTGGCCCTGCAGAAAAAGCCGGAACGTATTATTTCTATTATCTCCCTTACGAGGTGCAGAAAAACTATGGTTTTTATAACAAAGGGTATTTGAAGCCGGAAAAGAGATGGTCAGGTAAATTTGATATTGCGGCACTTCCAAAAGCTGAATTGACAGAATTTCAGTCGCGCACTGAATTTGATAGTTTCTATCCAATGGAAGTAATAGCACTTCAATCCGAGAAAGATTCATTGCTAAAAATTCACAGCAAGGATTTTCTCGTTTTTCCGGAAGACCGAAAATTGCCCATTCGTATGTTGGATGAAATTCCGATGCGTTGGATTCGAAATGGGCCTTCAAACAAATTTATTGGAGAAGCCCAAAGGAATGAATATTATGCTTTTCAGTTGGGCATATTTGCTGCCCGTACAAACCTGGAAGATTTGAAGGTTGAATTTTCAGCATTAAAAAATGGTGCATCCGAACTTGCCGCCGCCCAATTAACCTGTTTTAATACCGGCGGAATCGGACCTTACGGAAAACCCTTTACTAAGCGTTTGGATTTGGGACAGGGGAATGTACAACCACTTTGGATTGGAGTTGACATTCCCAAAGACATAAAAAGCGGAAAATACAAAGGGCAGATAACGATTTTGGCGGAAAATACAAGTCCGCAAAAAATTGACATCAGTATAATGATTACGAGCGAAGTACTTGCCGACCGCGGCGACAGCGAACCGTGGCGGCATTCGCGCTTGCGTTGGTTGAATTCCACCCTGGGGATCGATGATCAGCCAATCAAAGGGTACCGACCAATTTCCTTCCTCGGCGACAGAACGTATGGCTTTACAGGAAAAACAATGACCATTTCTGAAAGCGGATTCCCAGGTTCATTTAAAGTAAAAGATACAGAAATCCTGAGCCGTCCCATTGCTTTTGTGGTTGAAACACAAAAAGGAAAAGAACAATTCTCCGGGCCACAGAATGTTCAACTGGTAAAAAACGCTCCTGGAAAAATGATTGGCTCATGGGCGAGCGTTTCAAAAAATATAAAAATTGAAGGTGTTGGAACCATCGAATCCGATGGGTTTATCAATTATAAGCTAAAACTAAAGGTACTGAAAAAACTTAGCGTCAAAGATATTTGCCTGGAAATACCTTTTAAAAGTAAAGTGGCCAAATATATGATGGGTATGGGCTTGCCGGGAACCACCGTTCCGAAACAGCACAAAGCCAAATGGGTAGGCCCGCACGATAGTTTTTGGATAGGCAACGAACAAGCCGGAATTTGGTGTGAATTACGGGGGAGCGATTACCATGGCCCACTGCTAAACCTTTACAAACCTGATTTTCCTGAAACCTGGCACAACGGCAACAAAGGAGGTTTTAACATCGAGAGTTCAGGTAATGAAGTAAAAGTACAGGTATATTCAGGCAGCCGTAGACTGCATGAAGGCGATGAGCTGGAATTCGAATGGTCGTTTTTGCTTACCCCGGTAAAAGACATTAATTACAATAGCCAGTTTATCGACCGTTACTACCACAATGGCGGCGATCCGCTTCCGGAAGATGAAGATCTGACCAGCGGAGTAAAAATTGTAAACCTGCACCATGCCAATAACTACAATCCGCACATTAATTACCCCTTTGTGGCCATCGATTCAATGAAGTGGTTTGTGAATAAAATGCATGAAAAAGGCCAGAAAGTTAAAATCTATTACACCATACGCGAGCTGACCAATTACACCGCTGAAATCTGGGCGCTGCGTAGTTTGGGTAATGAAATTCTTGGAAATGGTCGCGGTGGCGGTTATCCCTGGTTGCGCGAACATTTGGTAAACGGCTACCGGCCGCAGTGGTACCAGTGGTTCCCTGATAAAAGCGCCGATGCCTCTATCGTGAATGCTCCCGGCGATTCGCGCTGGTACAATTATTACATCGAAGGTTTAAAATGGATGGTTGAAAACATCGATATTGACGGGCTTTATCTCGATGATGTGTCGTACGACCGCCGCACCGTAAAACGTATCCGAAAAGTACTGGATAATACCAAACCCGGCTGCATGATAGACTTGCATTCGAACACCGGATTTTCGAAGGGCCCGGCAACCCAATACACAGAGTTCTTCCCGTACATGGATAAACTCTGGTTTGGCGAAAGTTTTCATTATGACGAAATGCTGCCGGAAAACTGGCTGGTCGAGGTATCGGGAATCCCGTTTGGCCTAATGGGCGACATGCTTCACCGGGGAGGCAACAGGTGGTTGGGTATGTTGTACGGGATGACAGTCCGCCATCCATGGATGACGGATGGTGTTATTTGTGACCCACGTCCGGTTTGGAAAATATGGGACGAATTTCAAATTCAAAATGCTGAAATGATTGGTTTCTGGGATTCTCAAGTACCCGTCTCAACAAACAATTCCGACGTAAAAGTTACCGTATATAAAAAGAAAGGAAAAACACTATTGGCTATAGGGAACTTCTCCGATTCACCTAAAACGGTTTCTTTAAAAATCGATTTTGAAGAATTGGGAATTAGCCCTGAGACAGCTCGGCTTACAGCGCCCGAAATCCGGGATTTCCAACCGTATAAAATTTGGAATATTGATGACATGATCACTATTGAACCTAAGCGAGGTCGGATGATTTACGTTCAATGATGATTCAGGCGTAATTAAGAAATAATAAGATATTGTATCGGTTGAATACAAGTATTTCCATATCAAAAGACTCCACATCAAACGATTCGGCTTAGCTTGGTGCCCCATATCGTTGTTATATTTCCTTGTAAATATCAATTCAGAAAAGTTTCAACTTTATGCAACTATCTTGATTTGGGTTTATCCTTAATCACGAAGAATAACAGCTAGTATTAAAAATACTTTGAAGTGGGACATATAATTTGATTTTTTGATTTAAATACCATACGCATGTTTCGTCACATCTTTACCATTAGTTTTTGAAGTTCAAAGCGCCCGCACCGAATTTTACAAATCCTGTCTCAAAGCATCAACAGGATTTTGGATAGCTGCTTTGATCGTTTGATAACCAATTGTAATGAGCGAGATCAGAAACAAAAGCATTGTGGGAATAACAAAAATACTCCAATCCAACGCTACCCTAAAGGCAAAATTACTAAGCCATTTTGTGGACCAGAAGAAGATGGCGGGAGCAGCTATGATTCCTCCAATAATTATAAGCTTTATAAATTCTTTTGACAATAAAAGAACAATCGAAGATATCCTTGCCCCCAACACCTTTCGGATGCTGATTTCCTTTGAACGTTGAGCCAGCATTAACGTTGACAACCCAAATAAACCAAGAAGCGCGACAAAAATGGCCAATACCGAAAATATGGTAAACACTTTTTGAAATTGTTGATCAGAGCGGTATTGCTGATCAAAATATTCATCCAGAAAAAAGAAATCAAAGGGATTGCCGGCAAAAATTCTTTTATAGCGGGCTTCGATCTCAGCGATGGTGCCGGAAATTTGATTACTGCTCAGATGAATGGAATAGTAATTCCAGGGAATAAATCGCGGATATAAATAAAGGATCGCCTCATAATCCTCCTTCAGGCTTCGTTGATTATGATTATTCACCACCCCGATAATAGTCCCTTCATTCTCCTTCGGACCAAAGTGAAAAAGAACAGATTTGCCAATCGCATCTTCGGGATTGGCATAACCGAGAATTTCCACCAGTTTTTCATTCACGATCAAACGGTTATTGATCGAGGTCAATATATTGGTACTGTCGTCTGAACGAAAATTCCGGCCCGCAATCAAATCCATTTGATAGGTGCTGAAATATTCATAGTCAACCATCGTTAGAAAAGTGACAACGTGGTCGTCCTGATTGGTTTCTTTTTTTCTGATGGTGTTTCCTCCCAGCAACTGTCCCGGAATATCAGACGAATTGCTTATCGCTTGTACATTTGTCAAACGACCGATCTCATTTTTGAAATAATTGGCGTTTACCAAAATGGTAGAATCGATGATGGATGGGAATTTGAGGATGAGCATCTGATCCTTGGCATAACCGAGATCCTTTTTTCTCATGAAATTTAGCTGCTTGGAAACCGTCAATGTACCGGCTATTAGACAAACGGATGCAAAAATCTGGAATACAACAAGGGCTTTTCGAAGGAATATCCCGCTCCCGGATCCTGAAAACCTGCCTTTCAATACCTCTGTGGGGCGATAAGACGAAAGCAGCCAGGCAGGATACAATCCTGCAAGAACAGCTCCGCAAATTGTTATCAAAAACAATCCCCACCAGAATCGAGTGTCGCGTAACAATGCAAGATCCACGATGGTATCGCCGATTTTTTTCCCGGCCAGTTCATTGAAATAAGGCAGGCAAACAATGGCCAGGGCTATGGCCAATATCAAAGCTAAACTGTTGATGAGCAGGGAATCCACCAGGAATTGGATCACGAGTTGAAATTTTGAGGCCCCTGCCACTTTTCTGTAACCTACCTCTTTCGCCCTTTCCAGAGATCTGGCTGAGCTAAGATTGACATAATTGACCCATGCTATTAAAAGAATAAGGAATGCGATGATCTTGAGGAAAGTTAACGTCTTTAAATCACCGGTCACCCTGGGTTCTTTTGTGCCGTTTGATCTTAAATGAAGATCCACGAGCGGCTGCAACGAGAAGTGAGATTGAAAATCAAATTCTTTGTGTATTTCGCCAAGGTATTTATCAATGAATTCAGGAAATTTGCTTTCGAGCTCCTTTGGATCGGCATCCGGATATAATTGGACATAGGTGTAGTACTCGGGCCATTTCCAATTATTATCCATCTGCGGCCCCAGGGTTGAAAACGAGATCAAACAATCAAATTTGATGTGCGAATTCTCAGGAATGTCCTGGAATACTCCCGTGACCAGCAAAGAGAATTGTTTGCCAAGTACCAGATTTTTACCGATGGGATCAACATCGCGAAAGTATTTTTTGGCCAGGCTTTCGGAAATTACAATGGATTGTGGTTGATGTAAAGCACTCGAGGGCGCTCCAGCCACCAGGGGAAATGAGAAAATAGAAAAAAACGACGAATCTGCCAGGTAGATATGTTCTTCGTTGTGACTGATCTTTTCCCCTGAATCATTGGTATAAGATAATGCCAATGACTTTGAAAAAAGTGCGGCGGGAACTACTCTTGCGAAATCCATGACTTCAGGGAAATCCCGCTTCATGGCAGGCCCCAAGGCAGGGTGGTTGGCAGCAGATATACCGATTGATGTGAAACCTCCCGAATAAGATATCGGGACACGGTAAATGCTTTCCACATTTTCATGAAAAGTATCGTACGTGTTTTCAAAATAGACATATTGAATGAGCAGCAGGCATGAAGCCATGCCTACTGCCAATCCCAAAATATTGATCAACGTGAATACTTTAGTCTTAAGGATATTTCTTAAGGAGGTCTTCAAATAGCTTCGGATCATGGTATGACGGGTTGCGGTTAAGAAATTTAAACGTTAAATATTTTTTGCAGATCGTTTTTGAAAGTAACTGATCCGACAGTTTTGACTTCCACAAAACAACAAGTTGTGTCTGACAGGTAAACCTCCCTAAAAAGCCGCATTATTCCGATACCTGACGCGGAGCAAACACGCCATCGATGCACATCCAAGGCGCCATACTTGGTTAGCTCCTTGTAAATATCGTAATTTCACATTTAAAAAATATCGTGCATCATAAATTATCCGGTATCAAACAATAAATTATATTTATTTGGCACTTCAAAAGAAGATTGCCGGGGATATGAAAGGTATGGTTTGGATGTTTAATCTGCTTTCAGGATTTTCAACTCCTTTTCAAGTTCTGCATTTCTCCTTTCCAACCGGTCTATTCTTTTATTGTGTTCGATGAGGTAAAGCGTTAGTTCCTCAACCTTTTCCAACAGCTTTGCATCCATCTCACCGAGGTGGTAACCTTCTTTTGCCACGAACCCGGCATTTGGGATATTGGGCAGGTGCTTATTTGTTTTAATGTAATTTTCAAGATTTGAAAGATCATTCAACTTATAATCCTCCTGAAAAACAAAATCCGGCCAGTTGGATTGTAGGGCGACCTTTACTTCTTCCGTGATGATATTTCCGGCAACTGCTAATCTATATCCTTTTGTATCACTTGTTCCTATTCCGATGTTTTCTCCATCACAATAAAGGCTATTGCACAAAACTGTCTGGGGTTGTGTATTCGAATACAACCCCCAGATTTCCTGTTCTGATAAAACTCTGTTATAAATGCAGATATCATCAATTGTACCATGAAATTCCCCAAAATTACCATTGTCTTTTGTTAGTTCTCCAATCCTTCCGTTATCAATACTGGTTAATCCAGAAAACCAAACAGATTTATTCGTTGTGGTAGAAAATGATTGAGCTACAGCCACACCATTTATATAAATAATCGGTTCTATCCCATTTTGAATCACAGCAACATGTACCCAAGTATTATCACCAAATACAATGTTATCAGTATCTAATATGAATTGATTTTGCCCATTTTTCTTTATATGGAAACGAGCACTTCCGGATTGTAAATGACCAATTAGGATCATATTATCTTGATCCGTATCTCCGAAGGATAGAGGATATTCATGAATCGATGGTGTCGCATCAACTGGTTTCAACCAGATACTCCAAGTTCCAATTGTTGTTCCGAATAAATCATTAACAATGGATCCAATATCCATATAATCGTCAACTCCATCAAATTCGTAGGCACTATTGGCATTTCCGAATCGGTCCGTGGTAAGTATAGCTCCATTCACTATCCCATTATTCCCATTGCTACTCTCATCATTTGCATTGCCGTTAAATGGCCAATACCCCACAAGTCCGTCCGTTACAGGCTGAGACACACCCAGGGCTGGAATTAAATAAAGAAAAACCAGTATTCTTTTCATCGTAATTGTATTTAGTAGTTCACAAAAAAATCGCAGTTGATTTTAAAAAACGGTTCACCTGCGAGTATATGTCATTGTCCATCAAAAATAGTATAAACAGATCAGGAATTAAACAGCCTGTTTTGCATTCTTATGATCCGTTTGACAAGAATCTCCTGGAAATTACAATTCCGATAATCCAATGGATATAGGCATACCCCCAGTATTTTTCCTGCTCGTTTAAAAAAAAAGGTGGGCATGCGCCTAAGAGCTATATTGAGCATGTCAAGTTAAATTGATTTCATATTACTCATCGACAGAGCCAAAACCAGACTACTAAGTTCGGAAGAATCCATAAGCCAGGTTTTGGGGTTTGAATACCCCAATCATTTCAGCAAAATTTTCAAAAAGAAAACCGGTATGAGCCCGGCGGAGTATCGGAGTTCAAATTAAACAATTCAGTTTTTAGCATCTTTGGGGTGCGGCATATCTTTGGAACTACTGATATTTATTTTCAATTAGGGATATTCGTTAAATAGCAGAAAAACTGGCTGACCGGATTTTATTTGGTTGATGGGATTGGGCAGGTGTTTATGATTTTTTTTTAAAGCAGACCACACTGATTCACAATGTTTTTCAAACATTTTGGAACATGGAGTGTTTTTAACTTTAATTATTATTAACCACATAACCAATACACAGATGGACCAAATTATGAACAAACTATTTTTGTTGCCGATCTTCATTTCTACTATTTTAATTTCCTCTTGTGACAATAGTGATGACGATCCGAATGTGCCGGGAAACGAAACAGGACGTTCGAAAGAATATAACCTGTATTCGAGTCCTACTGCCAATGCCATAGGAACAATTACCTTTAAAGAGCTCGATGATAATACGACAAAAGTTGAGATCATGGTAACCGGTGTTTCTCCCAGTGACACACACCCTACTCATATTCATAAAAATTCGGCGGCTGAAGGAGGAGACATAGCTATCAGCCTTAATCCGGTTGATGAGACGTCAAGGAAAAGTGAAACGATCGTTGCCCAATTAGATGATGGAACGGCAATCAATTACGAAGGCCTAATAGCATTTGACGGTCATGTAAATGTTCATAAAAGTGCTGATGACCTTGCCACGATTGTTGCGCAGGGAGATATTGGCCCTAATGAATTGATAATTGAAAATAGTGAAGACTATGAGCTGTCTGAGCGGGCAATAGATGGGATTGCCGGAGAAATAATATTTATTGAACGCGCAAGCGGAGAGATTTTAGCAATCATTTCTTTAGAGAACACGCCGGAGGGCGGTGAACATCCCGCACACATTCATATGAATTCTGCAGCTGTTGGAGGAGGTATTGCCGTGACATTTAATCCTGTGGATGGGACCAGCGGTTTAAGCTTAACGGATTTTGCCGCTTTAGATGATGAGACTTCAATTACTTTCGAACAGTTGAAAAATTTTGACGGGCACGTGAATGTGCACCTAAGCGATACGGAGCTCGCTACCATCGTCGCTCAAGGAGATATCGGAGGGAACGAGTTTACCGGAGAAATGGAAGAATATATGCTGAATGAAAAAGCTGTCGAGGGAATTAGCGGAAAAGCAACCTTCAAAGAAAGAAAAAGCGGGAAAACATTAGTTGAAGTCGCTCTTGAAAATACACCTGAAGGCGGAGTTCATCCGTCTCACATCCATATGTGGAGTGCTGCAGAGGGAGGAGACGTGGTTTTCCCATTGAACGACGTGGATGGAGATACCGGCATGAGCTATACGGACATCACCATGGATAAAGATGAAAATCCGTATGCCTACAACGAATTGATCCAATATGACGGACATATAAATGTACACTTAAGTGCAGAAGCACTTTCTACGATTGTTGCCCAGGGAGATATTGGAGGGAACAGACTCACCGGTGAGTTTACCGAATACAGTCTAAATGAAAAGGCTGTGGAAGGTATCAGTGGGAAAGTTACATATTTTGAAAGGGAAAACGGCAATGCATTAGTAACCATTTCATTGGAGAACACTCCTGAAGGCGGAGTTCACCCAACTCATATTCATCGTAATTCGGCTGTTGAGGGCGGAGATATTTTTGTGACTTTAAATCCGGTAGACGGTAATACCGGGTTCAGCATGTCGACCCCAAGGAAATCCGATGACGGACTTTTTGAGACACTTCCATACGATTTCCTGATTATTGATGACGCTCATATTAATGTTCACTTAAGTGCTGAAGACTTAGGGACAATTGTTGCCCAGGGAGATGTCGGAGGCAATAAGTTGACCGGAGACAGCAAGCAATATCAGTTGAATGAAAATTCCGGGTCCGGAGTGAGCGGTACGATTACTTTTGAGAAAAGAGAAAATGGTTTTACACTGGCAACAATTATGTTGATGGGAACTCCAATGAACGGAAATCATCCGGCGCACATCCATAGCGGTGCAGCAGGCTCGGGTGGAGGCGTTATCATCCCACTGACCAATGTGGATGGAGATACCGGTAAAAGCTTGACGCACATTGAAAAGAATAGCAGCGACGAAGAGGTTAAATATGATGACCTGCTGAATTTGGACGCGCATGTGAATGTGCATCTAAGTCCGGAAGATCTGGCTACGATTGTTGCTGCGGGAAATATCGGATCAAACGCAAATTAGCTTTAAGCAAAGCTTGAAAATTGTATAAAGGCTGTCTTAAATGGCTTTTGAGACAGCCTTAATTTTTTGCCTCTCACCGACGATTTCAGATACTTGTTGGCGAGAAATTTTAGCCTTCACCAAATGTACAAATGAAGAAGCGGTTGTTGATCGAAGTAAAGTTACGTATGATTCAATAGATTGGTCAAGTATCAGATTTATCTTCTTCAGTATATTTTTTGCCTTTGCTAGGGATTAGGGCAACCAATCTTATAATTCGGATGGCTTAATATCTGTTCGATGATCTATAGAACGGAGTAATAAAAACCTTCCTATTATTTAGTAGTCAAATTCATTTCAATCATCTTCACGGTTTTTTTGATTATTAATGAATTAGAGTTTTATGACTACCGTAAAATCGATTAAAATTTTTTTAGATCATTGCAGATTTGAAAAGAACCTGAATGAAAAAACCTTAAAGGCTTATGCCATATGTGCATTTCCATTGTGCGAAGTGCAGAGAAACATATTGCCTTAATTTAATCAGGCTAAAATACCGTAAATAAATATGCCTGCCGGATTCAGGCCTGCAAGTATAAGTATGGTTTACAAAGGTGCGTGCACCAACTGCTCATAATATTGCAGGCAGGTTGCATCGACTTGTGTTTATTTTTGAGCTATGAGATGGACCGCAATCATATTTGCAACCCTGTTTTTTGGGCTGGTATTTGTCCTGTGCGCCGACCCTGAACCCTATTTGGCAACCTCCCAAAATAGCCAAAGCCCGGGTTTCTTTATTAATTGTCTTTATCTCTTACACCATCTTATGATCCGTAAAGTTTTTATTTCGAAAAAGTCGCTTTTAAGTGAATAATGGTTTTCATGCTATATTTATCTTTAAGATCATCATCTGTTTGGGATATCGGAAGTAGGTAGTTGTAGACTTAAAATCATTTACATTATTTCTGAAAGGATTCCTTTTGCTTTGATCTTTTTAAAAAGACCTTGTTTTTATAATCTTTAGGCGTCATTTCTGTGATTCTCCTAAACTGTTTGTTAAAATTCGATAAATTATTGAACCCGCACTCATAAGCAACTTGTGAAACATTGTATTTATCTTCTACCAATAATTTTTTAGCATATCCAATTCTGATCTCATTAAGATATTGAATAAATGTTTTATACGTACATCGTTTAAAATAACGGCAGAAAGAAGCTGGAGTCATATGAATAGTGGAAGCAACTTCGTCTAAAGAAATGCTATTTTTAAAGTTTTTAATTACAAATTCATTGACCAAATTGATTTTTTCATATTCCTGGTGAAATGCAGAATTAGCAAAACCCTCGCTGCAGAGTAGTTTGTAATTCTGGCATTTGGTAAGCTCATTGAACAAGCTGAGGAAAATAACCAATCTATTGAAGCCTGTTTTCTCCATCAGTTTATACATCAAATATCGCACTTTATTGATGGTGCTGATATCTTTGATCTTTATGCCGAATTTGGCTCTTTCGAAAAGTTGATTTAGATCGTCAGATTCAGAAAGGGAGTAAAATGGCTGTCCTAGAAAATCGTGTTTGAAATGGATAGCCAGACTGCTGGAAATGTCATCCGGTTCTTTATCTGACATCAGATCGCTTCGCCATTCGTGGGGAAGATTAGATCCCATGAATATTAAATCCATGTCATCATACTGTTCGATGTGATCACCAACAAAACGAGTCCCTCTTCCTTTCTCTATTAAAGTAATCTCATACTCCGGATGATAATGCCATGGATTATGTTGGTATGGGTTCGCATTTTTCCAAACTTTAAAAGAGCCTTCAAGAGAAGTAATGTGTTTTAATAATTTGGGGTGCATCAAATATTTTCGTTTTTGATCGCAAATTATTAAACAAATGTTAAAATAACATCAATAAAGGAAAATATTATGCGTGTTTGTGAAGGAAATGATTCGCAACTTGAGCATCATTTGTAGAGCATATTAAATTGTTATGAGTATTATTTATGGCTATTGAACCTACTTTAAATTGAAAGACAGCTTTTAAAATTTCCGTCATGATTAGATTTTTGTTGATTTTTTATTCAATCATAAACATTAACTATTCTATATCACAGGGAATAAAGCAAAATTGGCCTGATGAAATTGCGAATGATGTAGTGCCTTGTCATTCTTTAGGTCTGGTTTTAGGACCAATGCTCGGACACCCTGCCTCTACCAAAATGCGGATTTGGATAAAGACGGATGCACCTAAAGACTTTTACTTAGTGTATAGTGAACACTTACCCTTTGGCAATGATGCAAAGGAAGTATCGGGGAATACCAATGCAAAAGATCATATGACCGGGTTCGTAGAACTCGATAATTTGAAACCTGACACCAGATATTATTACGGCATTAAACTTGAAGGCAAATTAGCGGATATTAGAAAAGATTTTTTAAGCGATTGGCCATCTTTTCGCACATTACCAGATCATAAAAGCTATATTGATCCGGACTATAACCCAAACGGAGTTTTCAATTTTGAATTTGGAATCGGCTTTGGAAACCGTCAGGGAAATGATCGGTACAATGATCCTGCCATATATTACAGCCTTATGAAGCACCACTCTGATTTATCTTTTTTTATAATGAACGGAGACTATATTTATGAGGACACCCGAACCAGAGAAAACTTGCCGCACTCACTTGATATGTTTAGACAGGATTATGAGATCTATATGAAAAGAGCGCCCGGTATGACTTGGATGATGCGAAATATACCATTTGTATTTCAATATGACGATCATGAAAGCTTTAGCGACCTGGAGGGAACCGGAGAAATAGGTTTGAAAGATGGCAAATGGTTATACCGGGATCTATCTCTTAAAGCGTATTATGAATATGCAGGGTGGGCCAATTATAGCGGACCACAGTCCCAACCCATTGTATTTGGACAGGCAAAAATCCAAAAGGGAAGTAACTTTATCTATGATCAATTGGCCGACTTTACGTTATTGAGACCCAAAGCCATAAGCAATGTACATGTCGGTTTAGGTCAAAAAAATGCAGGAGTCTATGCTTTCAATCAGATTATAGATAAGCATACCATAAGTGTTTCTCCCGGATTTTCTCAAAATGAACAAGCAAGGTATAGCGTAGGAACCAATCATTATTATGATTGGAAGGTGAGCAACTGTCATTTTTTTGCCATTGATGTCAGAGGCGAACGCACAAGATATATTCCTGAAAAGGTTGCCAACCCCGATCGATGGTTACTTGGAGAAAGACAGAAAAACTGGCTTAAAAACGGTATCGAAAGATCGGATGCCGATTTCATATTTGTAATTTCAACAGTTTCCTGGATGATCTATCATACAAATTTCCATATGTATGCCAGTGGTTTGGTCAAAGGCAAGCCGAAACTTATCAACAATCGGTCGGTAAAAGAAGATGGTTTTACCGGAGCTTTGTATGAAAGGAACGAGCTTTTAAACTTTTTTGATGAGTTAGAAAAACCTGTTGTCATTTTTACGGGTGATTTACATAACGGATACATACTGCAGATTAGTGATAATGTATGGGAATGTATGATCGGTCCGCTTAATTCCGGTAATCATAATTTGGCATCTGCCGGGAACCCTCCTCTAGGTGGTTGGTTTGACTCTGAAGGATGGCCGGTGAAAATCAAATGGGTATCCAGTTTCCCCAATAAACTAAGCTTCCTACAGCTTCGAAACAATTATTACGGCGTGGTGTCGGTGAATAATATCATTAAATCTGCCAGAAGCGATCAGCCGGGCTATCATTTTATTGCCTATGATGAGCCGCAGGTAATACTTCAGGTATATGATGCATACAATGGCAAACTTGTTTATGCCGAAGGTATTTCAACCATTGACTCTAAAAAGAGAAAAACAGTTATTAAACCTGGTGTTAATTGAACGTATACTTTATTTTTTTGTACATATGAAACAGGTCGTGCCTGAGATAATTATTGAGACACACATGATCATGATGATCAACGGCACATGGTGAGGTTTCTGCAAATTTTAAACAGATGAAACCGGTAGGACCGGAGCAAACTCAGGATACACAAGAGCACGATTATATTTCTCTGTGTGTCAGCAAACTATAAAAATATAAACAGATGAATACAATTAATGAGCGATAGCAGGGAAAAAATAATCGTTACGCAACCTGAATTTGATAAGGGACATCGGGTCTTTAGTGTTTCTGATCGTTATGAGTATATCCTTTCAGATGGTGAGGAAGCGTCATTAACCAGGGCCATTATTCAGCATGAGGCCCGTTATGCTATTGTTGGAATTATCCCTTATACCAAGACGCTTTATGAGGCGCTTCCTAAAGCAGGTCTCATAGCGCGGTTTGGAGTAGGTCACGACAATATTGACAAGGAACTAGCTACTTCAAAAGACATTTTTTGCACCAATACTCCTGAAGTACTGAACGACTCCGTCGCTGAGCATACGGTTGCTCTTTTAATGGAAATCAGCAGAAAGGCCGGGGTTATGAATCATTTGCTAAAACACGGGAAATGGTATATAGAACCAGGCTTTGAGCTCAAGGATAAAAAAATCGCCATATTGGGCTGCGGTCGGATCGGCCGTAAGGTAGCCTCCATCCTTCACAATGGGTTTGGGATGCGGGTGGTAGGTTATGACGAGCAACTAAACTTGATTAATACCGGAGCTAAACTCGATCTGTTTACCGAGGTATCGTCCAGTTTGGAGGATATGCTTTCAGACATCGATTTTTTGAGCGTACATATTCCTGCCAGTAAAGAGAATATGCATTTCATTAATGATCAGGTCTTTGGGTTAATCCCCGAAAAGGCGTGGTTGATCAATACTTCCAGGGGTGTGGTGTTAGATGAACTTGCCCTGTTTGAAGCATTAAAATCGGGATCGCTTGCAGGAGCAGCACTTGACGTTTTCGAAAATGAACCGTACAAACCCGTAGCGGAAAATGCGGATTTGAGGACACTTTCCAATGTTATCATGACGCCTCATGTAGGAAGCAGCACGAAAGAAGCAAATGACAGGATGGCTGAGGTCTGCCTAAAGAATATCGGCCATGCCATGTGTGGAGAATATCACAAGATGGATTTAATCAATACTGAAATAGTAAGTAAATATATATATAATGAGGGCATCACTGAAGAAGAAACTGAAAAATAAATCAGTATGTGTTGGATCATGGATCCAGATCGGTCACCCCGCAGTAGCTGAAATCATGGCCAACCAGGGATTTGACTGGTTATGTGTTGACCTGGAGCACGGACACATAGATATTGAATCGTTAACCAATATTTTCAGAACACTACAGGTTTACAATATTGCTTCACTAGCTCGTTTACCCAAAAATGATGAAACATGGATCCGGAGGGCTCTTGACGCAGGAGCGGACGGATTGATCATTCCTTTAATAAATACGGCAGAAGAGGCCAGATATGCAGTTAAAATGGCGAAATATCCTCCGGAAGGATCAAGAGGTTTTGGCTATTGTCGAGCCAACACATATGGAGCAAAATTCAATGAATATGTTGAAAAGATAAATGAGGAAGTTCTGATTATTGCACAGATAGAACATTTTAAGGCTATAGAAAATCTGCCGGAAATTCTTGATGTGAATGGAATTGATGCTGTGTTTATAGGCCCTATGGATTTAAGCGGATCGTATGGCCGCATCGGTCAATTGGATAGCCCGGAAATGAAAACAGCGCTTGAAAAATACCTTTCACTATGTGAGCAGGCTGGAATGCCTGCCGGTTTGCATATCATTAAGCCGGAGCCATCCTCTGTTATAAGAGCTTTAGAATCCGGTTATACCCTTATAGCTTTGGGTTTAGATGTCACTTTTCTGAACGAAGGAGCAAACAAAGCCATGAACAGCATAATAACTGAGAAAATTACCTGAACGACATCATGTCTAAGAAGCAATTTCTTAAGACCCGTAATATAGAAGATGAATAGCCTGATTTAAATAACTTATGCACACCACTAAAAGAATTAAAAAAAGCATTACCGAAAATGCTGAAGACAGAGACCGGAGATCGTCGCTGTCGGGACCCGTTGATTTCATATTGGCAGTCATATTAGGGTTAATTGTTGTTATAATGTTTGTGCAGGTCATTTTTCGCTATACTTTTAACGACTCATTGACATGGAGTGAGGAAGTTGTCCGATTTTTATTTATATGGCTTAACTTTTTAGGAGCTTCCATTTTGATCAGGGATAAATGGCACATCGGAGTAGATTTTTTTGTGGATTTATTGCCGGGACACATGAAAAAACGAATGCAATTGCTGGATATCATACTTATTGTGTGCTTTCTGGTCTTTTTGTCCATATCAGGTTTTTTTTGGATGTATTTTACCAGGGGAACGGTTAGTAGCGCTTTAAGGTTGCCATTGAACATAATGTTGTATGGCGCGCTCCCGGTTACTTCTTTGATCGGAATCCTCTATGGGATTGGAAGGATCCGTAAGGAATTAATCAAAATCGGGAAAGGAGCGCACAGACTATGATCTTTTTAATTCTCACCATGATCTTTTTGATTTTGATAGGTGTCAGGATTGCCTATGCACTGGGCATTAGTACGCTTCTTTACATAATCCTTTATACGGATATTTCCATTATGGCTGTAGGGCAACTTGTCACACTTGGTTCGGATTCACTTATAATGGTGGCATTACCTTTTTTCCTCCTTGCAGGAGAGTTGATGAATGCAGGAGGGATTACCAACAGGTTGGTACGTTTTGCTATGGCCCTTATTGGCAAAATTAGCGGGGGGCTATCGTTTGTGGTGATATTGACCAATATGATCATGGCGGCTATTTCAGGTGCGGCCATCGCTAGCGGAGCAGCAGTGGGGTCTGTGATGATCCCTTCCATGGAAAGGGCAGGTTATGAAAAAGGATACGCAGGAGCGGTTAATGCCGCTGCCGCAACCATTGGTCCGGTGATTCCTCCCAGTATTGGATTTATCATTTTTGCTTCCGTATCCAATGCTTCCATTGGCAAACTGTTTGTCGCAGGTACGATACCGGGAATTCTCCTCGGATTGTCAATGGTGATCCTCAGCTTTATTCTTTCTAAAAAAAGAGATTATCCCAAAGGTCCGAAAAGAAACCGGATCGAATTGTTTCAGAGCTTTAAATCAGCTTCTTGGTCATTGATGATGCCTGTAATCATAATTGGCGGGATCATGGGTGGCATTGTAACGGCTACCGAAGCCGGAGTACTGGCGGTTATGTATGGACTTTTCATCAGTTTATTTGTATACAGAAGCATTTCATTAAGCGAACTTCCATCTATTTTGGCTCGAACAGCCAGACAGACTGCCAGAATTATGCTGATCATAGCTTGTGCTGCGGCCTTTGGATGGATCATTTCAAGGGAAATCGATCCCCAATTTTTTGTCGATGGATTTCTCTTGTTCTCAGAACAAAAAGGTGTTTTTCTATTGGTTGTCATTGTCATTATCTTGTTGCTTGGTATGGTCATGGAGGGAGGTAGTATTATGATTATCTTGACACCATTGTTACTTCCCATTCTGCAAAAATTTAATATTGATCTGGTTCATTTTGGGGTCATTTTTCAATTGGCGATCATGGTTGGGCTTTTAACACCTCCCATTGGTATTTTACTCTTTGTTATATCAGGTGCAGGCAATATTACAGTAAATGATATTCTTAAAGAGATCTGGCCATTTTACATTGTCTTATTACTTGTTCTGTTTCTTTGCGTGTACGTACCGGAGATCCCTTTGTACCTGGTTAATATTCTGGAAAGTAGATTGGAATGATCTAAAAGTGCTGGAAAGTGCTTGTTTACAATAATTGAATTTATGAGAAGCATCATATATGAGTGCCGTGCCTGATATTAACATTTTGATCGTTGAGATATGAGATCCGAAAAAATCATTGTTGTAATTATTGGCTTTTTGATATTGTTTAGCTGCCAAAGTAATAGCAACGATAAGGTATTTCGTATTGCTTATGCAATGGCTCCCGGAGGCACTTCACACCTTGGGGCAGTTCATTTTCAGCAGTTGGTAAAACAAAAATCGAAAGATAAAATTGCAGTAAAACTCTACCCGGGAGGAATCTTGGGAAAAGAAGCCCCATTAATCGAAGGGATCCAACTCAATAGTGTCGACATGGTAATTGCCGGTCCTTCAATTATTGGTAATTATGCTCCGAAATACGGATTGATCGAAGCCCCTTTCCTTTTTCGTGACTATAATCACCTCAATAGCGTCTTATACGGACCTATTGGAAAAGAAATTGAAAAAGCGGTATCCAAAGACCGTGGGCTGCATTTTATTGACTTTTTTCACCGTGGGCCAAGGTATTTAACCACAACCAATACTATTGTGCGGACCCCTGAAGACCTGAAAGGCCTAAAACTAAGGGTTCCTGAATTGCCGGTGTATATCAAATCCTGGAAAATATTCGGAGCCAACCCGACACCATTGGATTATTCAGATATGTTTATTGCACTCAGACAGGGAGTTGTTGAAGGACAGGAGAATCCTTTGGAGGTAATCTATTCCAATCATTTATATGAGGTTCAAAAATATATTATGGATACAAGACACCTTCTCAGTTTTTATGTATTGGTCATAGGAGATTCATTTTATAAAAAGTATTCCTTTGACGAACAGGAGATTTTGTTGAGTTCGGCGCGTGAAGCAGCAGCATACCATAACAAATTGGTTGAAGAATATGAATTGAAGTACAAACAAATCCTTATCGAATCCGGGGTCGAGTTTATTGATGTGCACCGAGATCAATTTGAAAGCCTTGCAGTGGATAACTTACCATTTGAATTTGAAAATGAATGGGAATCGGGAATATACAATAGAATAGTTAACACAAAATGAGTAATAGTTTACCCGAAATCCTTATCACAAAAAAATACCCGAGAGAAATCATTGAATTATTAAAGCCTATGGCTATAGTCCACCAATGGGATCGCCATCCTTACAATCTGATGCCACGAAAGGAAGTTCTGAAGAAAATTGAACGATTGACGGCCATTATTAATCAAGCGGAATTGAGGGTGGACAATCATCTGCTCGAGAAAGGAAAACACTTAAAGATCATAACCAATGTATCAATTGGTGTTGATAATCTGGATCTGGAATTGATGAATGAAAAAAAAATATGGGGTACAAATACGCCCGGCTATTTTGATTATCCCGTGGCAGAATATGTGATAGGGGGTATCATTACTGTCATGAGAAAGCTGCGGGAGGCAGATACTTTTATAAGATCGGGTCAGTGGAATTCTTTCCAGCCGGGCAGATGGGATGGGGAGAGTTTACGAGGTAAAACTCTGGGAATAATCGGCATGGGAAATATAGCCCGTTCGGTTGCCAGGCTGGCAAGAGCATTTGGCATGGATATATATTGTTTCAGTTCCGCGAATTCTGCAAAAAGGCATGGATGTGTCTCATTGGAGAAAGTGTTGTCGATGGCGGATGTCATTTCCGTCCATGTTCCTTATACTCCGGCTACCCATGAGATGTTCAACTTAAATCTATTCGGCATGATGAAATCCGGGGTCATTTTTGTCAATACTTCGCGCGGTAAGGTGATAAAAGAAAAAGATCTGATCGATCAGTTGAAAGCAGGTCATATTGGCGGTGCGGTGCTCGATGTATTTGCACAAGAACCTAAAGTGCCTGAATTGCTGAAAAGGATGTCCAATGTATTATTGACACCGCATATTGCCGGTGGCACCAAATCCGGCCGGCTGGCATGTTATAAGATGGCAGTAAAGGATGTATGTCGCGTTTTGAAAGGAGAAATACCTATCCATCCGGTGAATAATCCTTATCAATAATCCTCTTTTTTCAATAATGCTATGTAGGTATCAAAGCCTTGATGCGTTTTGATTTACCGGCAACCAACAATGAGCTAAGGCAAACCTATCAGGATATTGATCACTTCAACCATCCATGAACCGTAAAATGGTGAAAGAAAGCAAATGATACGAAATTTTCTATCAGATCATTATGAATGGTGTGGAATTGTTAAAATAGGATTACAATATCTCAAAATCTCATTAGAAACTCCATCGACTCTCGTTTACATTTGATTTATGTAAGTGCATAAAAAGAAAAGTTAAATCCATTTGGCAGGATTAAATTGTCAATAAGAGATTGATACATGGAATCAACCGGATCCGGAGATCAATTAACATAAATAACTTCAACACGGAAATAATTGAGAACAAATGAATGATAATGTATGGAAGAATGATGAAGAACTGTTTACTGTTTTACGAAGGGAGATATATACGGCTGTAGTTGGTGATATCCTGGATAAGGAAGGCTATTTTCATCAATTCTTACCTCCTGAAATTAAACCGCTTAAAAGAGATATGATGCTTGTCGGCCGTGCCATGACGGTACTCGAAACGGATATTTTTGGAGAAACTCATGGCACCAGCAAGAACCCTGTTTTGGCCAAGCCCTTTGGGCTTATGCTGGAAGCATTGGATGACCTCTTGCCCGGTGAAGTTTATGTTTGCACCGGCGCCTCTCCATCCTATGCACTTTGGGGTGAATTAATGACCGCGCGTGCGAGCTTTCTGAAAGCGGGCGGTGTTGTGCTTAATGGTTATACCAGAGATACGAGAGAAACAACAAATGGCGGATTCCCGATATTTTCTTTTGGAGGTTACGCTCAAGACCAGGGGCCCAGAGGGAAAGTAATTGATTACAGGGTTCCGATAGAGATTGGTAAAGTCAAAATAGACCCAGGTGATCTGGTTATCGGGGATATGGATGGCGTCTGTATTGTGCCCAAATCTATCGAGGAAGATATAATCATAAAGGCATTGGAAAATGCAAGGGATGAAAGAATGGTCAGGAAAGCGATCATCAGTGGTATGAGTGCAGTAGAATCTTTTGAAGAATTTGGAATTATGTAAGAAATAAAACAGATA
>JAKSDO010000216.1 GCA_022360055.1 Cytophagales bacterium
ATAATCATAAGCTTTTTAATCCTTTCAGCATGTCAGGATTTAGATCTAGTGCCGGAGCACCAATTATCTGATGGCAGTTTGTGGAACAGGTCAGATGATTTTAAAAACGGGGTTAATAGGTTGTACCCAAGTATTGGCTCTCACCAAAGAGATTTGGATTCGGATATCGCTTTTGAAAACAGTCCCAATTCTACAAGTAATGGTACTCGGGTGGCCCCGGCCGAAAGCAGTTTCTACAATTCGAATTATTCTAACATAAGGGCGGCAAATTTCCTGATAGACCGGGCAATCCAAAATGGGTTTGAGACAGATCGCTTTGTGGCAGAGGCCAGATGGTTTAGGGCACTTTATTATGCGCGTTTGGTGCAAGCCTATGGTGATGTGCAGTTTTTTACCGAGGTATTGGACCCCGGATCGGACGATTTGTTTGCCCCAAGAACATCAAGGGCAACTGTAGTGGATTTCATACTTGACGAACTGAAGGCAATCGCTCCGTTACTTCCACTGCAAAGTGAACTAAGTAAAGCAGAATTGGGTAGGATTACCAGGGGTGCGGCTGATGCCTTACGGGCCAGGGTAGCCCTTTTTGAGGGTACATGGATAAAATATCATGATACTGCAGGAGATGCAAATGAGCGGCTTGATGAAGCAATAAGTGCTTCACAATCCGTAATAAGTAGTGGTGAATATGAGCTATTTGAATATTCAGGTAACCCGGAGCAATCCTATCGATATTTCTTCATGGAACCTGGTAATGACTCTAAAGAACAAATCGTTGCCAGAAGATATGATGGAGAAAGAAGACATAACTTCGCTGGCAAAGCAAGGGACGGAGGTAATACGACAACACGAAAGTTAGCTGATATGTATCTGTGTACAGACGGTTTGCCGATAGACAAATCACCTCTTTTTCAGGGCAGAAGTTTAATGACAAGCGAATTTGAAAATCGAGACCAAAGAATGTCGGCTACGATCATTCCTCCAGGGACCTTCGCTGTTGACAGGTTGGATCAAGATGGCACCGGAGCAGATTTTCCCAGTCCGATCTTGGATCAAAGCTGGTATGATAATTATAAATACATCAGCGAATTTTATTTTGATGGCACAGGAGGGTCTGTGTTTTATTATCACATGCTGCGCTATGCAGAGATACTGCTGATCAATGCGGAAGCACAATATGAGCGAAATGGTAGTATCTCAGATGCCCAACTCGATGAAACAATAAACCTTCTAAGAGACAGGGCGGGGATAGCTGATTTGACAAATGCATTGGTCGCTGCTAATGGATTGGATATGTTGACGGAAATACGACGAGAACGTACCGTTGAGCTAGCTCATGAGGGATTCAGACGTAACGATTTGCGTCGTTGGAAAACAGCGGAGACGGAAATGCCAATGGCACTAATGGGGGCTCAATTCAATGGTACCGAGTTTGAAACAGCCCTGTTACCTGATGGAGAGTTGAGATATCCCGATCCTCCAAAGCAGGATGCAAGTGGTAATATAATCGTTGAACCGGCAAGCCAACGGTCTTTCAATCCGGCAAGGGATTACCTGGAGCCATTCCCGGCAGAAGAGCTCGTCAAGAACTCAAACCTGGTCCAAAATCCCAATTGGTAAATCATTGCTTTAAATCCAAAAAGCCATCTGAACATGTTCAGATGGCTTTTTGGATTACTTTTTTATCCCTGAGGTAAAAGACCCAATCCGGGATCAGACCTTGGGCGTTTATGCCGGGAATAGCCAAACAAACATTTTTTTGTAACCTTACAATCTTTAAAAATGAATTTATTGCGTAAATATACCTTACTGAAACAATTCGTTTTCACAGCGATCCTGCTTGCAATCAGTACTTCCTGCAATGGGGTAAAAGAACATCGAAAAAGGCCGGAAGAAGGCCGGAAGAACGATTTTGCACCGGAAGAAGGGGTGGTCAGGCGCGACCCGAGCGATATTATACGGGCAAATGATAAATACTATATTTATTATACGAAAATGGTTCGTTCGGAAGTAGAAAAAAGGGTAAAAGAACTCGGAGTGCCGAGCACCTATCCCGCAGGCTACCACGGCGATGTATATGCTGCGGTAAGCACCGATGAGGGGCACAACTGGAAAGAGCTTGGCGCTGTTGTTACCAGGGGAGCACAGGGCAATTGGGACAGCAACTCTGTTTTTACGCCAAATGTTGTTCGTTATCAAGGGAAATACTACCTCTATTTTACGGCTGTCGGCACAGGTTTTACGAATCAGGGTTATACGGATTATAATCGAACTGCGATCGGTGTGGCGGTAGCTGATCGTCCGGAAGGGCCTTTTGTAAAAAAGGAAATACCGGTCCTTGAAAGTACCCGCGATTCTACAAAGTTTGATAGTTTCAGGGTAGATGATTCGGCCCTTCGGATTGTTGACGGGAAAACATGGCTTTATTACAAAGGAAGGCAATGGGGAAATACGCCCGCCTATACCAAAATAGGACTTGCCATTGCTGATAAACCCGATGGGGTATTTGTACGCCAGAATAATGGCGATCCCATCCAGAATGGAGGCCATGAGGTGCTTGTCTGGGAGCATGAAAACCATGTTTTCTCTTATGTCCACCACGGACACGGGCCACAGAGTGGAACGATCCGACGGACAAGGCTGGAAAATGGCCGTGAGTTTGAGGCGGAAGGGGCGATCGCGGGGGCGGCACCAAGACTAAATGCCCCCGGACTTTATCGTCCCGAATTGACCGGAAGAGCGTCAATACATGGACCTCATCGATGGGGAATACACATGAAACGTCATGGCCGAACACATATTTCACTTCACCGGTTCACAATAGATATGTCGAATTGGGTAAATTAGAACAGCAAATTTGGTTTTGCTTTGACTTTTAGCCTGCATGCCCGGATTGCGAGGTGCACCTTTTCGTCCGGCCATCAATATCTTACGAGGGCTGTCTTCCAACTTTGATGGATGGAAGTAAATAACCCGATCCGACCTCAAGAGGTGGTTATGATAATTGCTGCTCCCGGATGACATGCAATTGTTATACAAACCGAACACCTGCACGATTTATTCATTGTCAACCCGCCATAAATGGAAACCCGGTAAGTCAACCGGCTTTTTATTACTCTATTCATGAATTTTATCCGTTTAAATAATAAAATTTGATTTTCAGTCATAATTAATCTTTCTTGTAGCGTTTATATAAAAACCTGTCTATTGAATGAGTGCGATAATTAAAACTTCAGAAATTGCAAAAATATACCAAATGGGTACTCAAACTGTAAATGCTTTACAGTCGATATCCATTCAAATTGACAAAGGGGAATACGTTGCATTTATGGGGCCTTCGGGTTCCGGAAAATCGACGTTAATGAACATTGTAGGATGCCTGGACACGCCGACCTCGGGAACGTATATATTGAATAATAAGGATGTAAGCCACATGACGGAAAATGAGCTGGCAGATATCCGAAACAAAGAAATTGGCTTTGTCTTTCAGACATTCAACCTATTGCCCCGGGCCACCGCACTCGAAAATGTGGCTTTGCCGCTGATTTATGCCGGGCTCGGAAAATCCGAACGGGATGAAAAAGCCATGGAGACCCTCGAAAATGTTGGTCTGGCCGACCGGGCCGACCATAAACCCAATGAGCTTTCGGGGGGTCAGAGGCAACGGGTGGCAATTGCCCGGGCTTTGGTCAACGACCCGAGCATTATTCTGGCCGACGAGCCGACAGGAAATCTCGATTCCAAAACATCTTACGATATCATGGATTTGTTTCATGAACTGCACGAAAATGGGAATACCATCATTATGGTTACTCATGAGGATGATATTGCCCATTATGCGCACAGAATCGTTCGACTCCGGGACGGATTGGTTGAAACCGACAAGGTCAATACGGATATTTACACCTCAAATAGAATCCGCCAAACTGTTTGATGAAGATATACACCAAAACGGGAGATAAAGGCAAAACATCGTTACTTGGCGGAACTCGCGTATCCAAAAGCGACGAACGATTAGATGCCTATGGTACAATTGATGAGTTGAATTCCTTTCTTGGCCTGGTCAGAGACCTGGAAATAGATGTCGGGCGAAAGAACCTGATCCATGAGATTCAATCCAGACTGTTCACGGTTGGATCCTCACTTGCTGCCGAAAACGAACGCGCAAAAGATTTTAAACCGGATCTGGAGGAGCGCGATGTTGCAAGACTGGAACAGGCTATCGATGCGATGAATGAAAAATTACCTCAGATGAGAAATTTCATCATCCCGGGGGGGCATCAGCTTGTTTCTACCTCCCATATCGCCAGGACGGTCTGCAGACGGGCGGAAAGGCTTGTAATAAAACTTTCCAATTCGGAAGAAATCGAAGACATTGTGATCAGATACCTGAACAGATTATCCGATTATTTGTTCGTGCTTGCAAGAAAACAAGCCGTGGAACTTAATATTGACGAAATCCCTTGGAAGCCAAAAGGATAATTCCTTGAAAAAGGATTGATTTTTTGTAGTTTTACTTTCCTTTTTATTTTAGCTCTACGGCTATGACAGACACTATTAAGATCAACGTTCACCCTGTCCCGAATTCCAGAATTGGCCTGGTCGATTTTAACAACATCGTTTTTGGTAAGGTCTACTCGGACCATATGTTTATTTCCGACTTTTATAACGGAAAGTGGCAGGATTTCAGGATTGAGGCATACGATATGCTGAGTTTTACGCCGGGATCGGCTATTTTGCATTATGGACAATCCGTTTTTGAAGGATTAAAAGCGTACAAAAACCCGTCGGGAGATGTCGTAGTCTTCCGGCCGGAGATGAACTTCCGTCGATTAAATCAATCGGCCGTTCGGATGTGCATTCCGGAAGTAACGGAAGAAATGTTTATGGAAGGATTAACCGAATTGCTCCGGCTGGATAAAAACTGGGTTCCTGACCTCCCCAACACGTCGCTTTATATACGGCCGTATATTTTTGCTCTTGATGAATATATAGGTATCCGGCCTTCCGACAACTACAAATTCATCATTTTTACCTGTCCGGTAGGCGCATACTACTCCAAACCGCTCAAGGTTAAAATTGAAACTAAATTTAGCCGGGCCGTTCAGGGAGGTACCGGTTTTGCCAAAGCCGCAGGCAATTATGCCGGATCGCTGTACCCTGCAAAACTCGCCCAGCAAAAAGGATATGATCAACTGATTTGGACGGACGGGGTTTCTCACAGATACATAGAAGAGGCAGGTACCATGAATATTATGTTTATGAACGGGAACAAGCTTCTCACTGCCTCTACCGGAGACACGGTTCTGAGCGGAATTACCAGAGACAGCGTTTTGACCATCGCCAGGGAATGGGGCATCGACGTAGAAGAAAGGAATATATCTGTTACGGAAATCATTTCCAGTCTCAAAAATGGAGAAATCACCGAAGCATTCGGAACCGGAACAGCCGCTACAATTGCCCCTATCGAACTTATTGCGGATGATGAAAACGACTATCAAATTCCTGTCCCCGGACCGGAAAGTTTTTCAACCAAAGTATGTGAGGAGCTTGACAGCATTAAAACGGGGAAGAAAAAAGATACCCACGGCTGGATATATACCGTTTAATCCTATTGTAAAGTAAAGGTATTGCATTTTAATTAATGATAAGGAGAGGGTTTGCTTTTTTATATGTCACTTTCATCGCATCCTTTTTTATCTGCCACATCGTCCGTGCCCAGAAAGAATATATCGTTGTGGAAAAAACCTTGTCGAACAAGCAAATCATATATAGTTCGGGAGATAAAATCAGTTTTAAACTTAAAGGGGAAGATATATTTCGCACGGATCATATTGTGGCACTGAATGATTCTTCCATCGAATTTCATTACCACCAAGTGTTGTATGATGAGATCGCTCAGGTGCATATCAAAGGGCACCGTTTCACAGGAATAAATTATTATAGTCTTGGATCGTATGCTCAAATAACAGGAATCGCTTATATTGCGATCGATCAGTTCAACCAGGTAGTTGTCAGGGGCGAAGAGGCTTCGTTTAATGAAGGAGTTTGGATGGCCGGCGGGGCAATATTTTTAGGGGGGACCATATTAAAATGGATTTCTCCCAAAAAGATCAAGCTGGGGGGCAGGTATAGAATCAGATATATGAACTTAAATTATAAATAAATGACATCAGATCAATTGAAAGATCTAAAGGCTCGTGTTAACGCCTTAAGGAGGTATCTTTGACTACGATAACAAAATAGCCGAAATAGAGGAAGAAGAAGGCCTTACCACTCAACCCGGATTTTGGGATAATCCCAAAGAGGCTGAGAAATTGATGAAGGCGATAAAATCAAAAAAAATCTGGACCGACAGCTTTGCAAAACTAAATACAGCGTTCGAAGACCTGGAAACCTTGCAGGAGTTCTACAACGACGGTGAAGTGGAAGAGGCGGAGGTGGATTCGGAATTTAAAAAGGTTGTGTTCATTCTCGAAGAGCTGGAATTCAAGAAGATGTTGAGCAATGAAGAGGATCAGCTCAACGCCATTCTTGAAATAAATCCCGGCGCCGGCGGCACCGAAAGCCAGGACTGGGCAGAAATGCTCATGCGCATGTATATCATGTGGGGTGAGAAAAACAACATGAAAGTTCGCCAGCTCAACTATCAACCCGGAGATACGGCAGGGATCAAATCCGTGACACTTGAGATTGAAGGTGATTTTGCTTACGGGTACTTAAAATCCGAAATAGGCGTCCACAGGCTGGTTCGAATTTCTCCTTTTGATTCCGGTGCAAGAAGACATACTTCCTTTGCCTCGGTGTATGCTTATCCGGAAATTGACGACTCCATACAGATCGAAATTAATCCCGCCGATATTACCTGGGAAACGTACAGATCCGGGGGAGCCGGCGGACAAAATGTGAATAAAGTCGAAACGGCCGTCCGTTTGAGACATGCACCCTCCGGGTTGGTTGTCGAATGCCAGCAAGAAAGGTCTCAGCTTCAA
This sequence comes from Cytophagales bacterium, assembly GCA_022360055.1. GTDB lineage: Bacteria > Bacteroidota > Bacteroidia > Cytophagales > Cyclobacteriaceae > JAAUQL01. The sequence goes on from JAKSDO010000216.1 coordinate 6,993, forward strand.
AATAAGGAGAAAGCAATAAACCTGTTAAAATCAAGGCTATACCAGCTCGAGCTCGAGAAGAAGAATGAAGAGCGGGCAAAAGTAGAAAGCTCCAAGATGAAAATTGACTTTGGATCACAGATCCGGAATTATGTGCTTCATCCTTACAAGCTTGTCAAAGACAATAGAACAGCCGTTGAGCGCACGGATGTCCTGAATGTTTTGGACGGAGATTTGAATGATTTCATTAAAGCGTTCCTGATGCAAAATTAAAAGTGAACAAATCGGCAAACAGAGGGAATTATACCGCTTATAAAATCATATGTCCTACCTGAAATAAAACATTAAACGTAATTTTGCAATTGTAAATGAAAATGAAACGTCATGTCACTTGAAAACAGATATGCCTGCGGCCCCAACGAGGTCAAAGCTTTTGATACGGATCGGTTGAGGTCAAACTTCCTGATTCCCGACCTTATCGCCTCGGATCAAATTAAAGGAGTGTATTCCCATTATGACCGAATGATAACTCTTGGCGCCGCGCCTGCTTCGGAAGATATTAAACTGCCAAATTTCCACGAATTTACCAAAAAGGAAAATTTTCTGGATCGAAGAGAAATCGGAATTATAAATATTGGAGGATCGGGGACAATTTCTGTGGATGGAAAGACATATTCGATGGATAACAAGGATTGTCTATATATAGGTCAGGGGAGTAAGGATGTTGTTTTTAGCAGTAATTCGGCAGACACACCGGCGATTTATTATATGAATTCCACACCCGCACACAGGGAGTATCCTACGGAAAAGGCGGCAAAATCCGAAGCAAATCCTGTCGAGCTGGGCGCGCCCGAAACCAGCAACGAGCGGACCATATTCCAGTATATTCATCTGAACGGAATTAGGAGCTGCCAGCTTGTTATGGGTTTTACCGAATTAAAAACCGGAAGTGTCTGGAATACCTTCCCCCCTCACGTACACGACCGGCGAATGGAAGTTTACTTTTACTTTGACCTTCCTGAAGACCAGCAGGTATGTCACCTGATGGGTCAACCGCAGGAGACAAGACATATTTTTGTCAAAAATCACCAGGCGGTTATTTCACCGAACTGGTCGATCCATTCCGGAGCAGGGACGAGCAATTATAGTTTCGTATGGGCTATGGGTGGAGAAAATATGGAATTCACAGATATGGACCCTGTTTTAAATGTATTAAGATAAACTGCAAAACAACACAGAATGTCATTGGAATTGTTTAATCTGAATGGAAAGGTCGCCCTGGTCACCGGGGGTACACACGGGCTGGGCATGGCGATAGGAACCGGCCTCGCAAATGCCGGTGCAAAACTGGTGATAAATGATATATTCCAGGATAAACTGGACGCCGCAAAAGAAGCATATGCAAAAGCTGGCATAGATGTCGCATTGTACAATTTTGATGTCACTAACGAGGACGAGGTTACAAAGTGTATTGCCCGGATTGAGCGTGAGGTCGGACCAATCGATATACTTGTAAACAATGCGGGAATTATCAAACGGATTCCAATCGAAGAGATGACCGTCCGGGAATTTTCCGATGTGATCAATATTGATCTTATCGCCCCGTTCATTATGAGCAAAGCTGTCATTAAAGGGATGATCGCCAGAGGTCATGGTAAAATAATAAATATGTGTTCCATGATGAGTGAGCTGGGCAGGAATACGGTAAGTGCCTATGCTGCCGCCAAGGGTGGTCTTAAAATGCTCACCAGAAACATGGCCACTGAATGGGCCAAACACAATATTCAGATCAATGGCATCGGCCCGGGATATTTTGCAACAACGCAAACAGCCCCAATCCGGGTAGACGGTCATCCGTTCAATGATTTTATAATCAACAGGACGCCGGCCGCGAAATGGGGTGACCCAAACGATTTGCAAGGGGCTGCAATATTCCTCGCCTCGGAAGCATCCAACTTTGTAAACGGACATGTGCTTTACGTAGACGGCGGGATACTGGCCACGATAGGAAAACCTGTCAATGAAGATTAGGTAGGCACGCGACAAGAGACGGCCTCAAAAGCCTCTGTCTTATCTTGTATTGCCGGCACTGCGGAAGGATGGGGAGGTCCCAAAACAAGGGCATTTTGGATCACTTCGCCCGATGCTCATCGAATTCTTCAAGATAATCCCCTACCCTTTTCACAAACATACTTCCGAGAGCTCCGTCGACCACCCGGTGGTCATAAGAATGCGAAAGTGTCATCTTGTGCCTGATGGCGATGACATCGCCGTATTCCTCGGTCTCGATAACCGCCGGTTTTTTCTCAATGGCTCCTATGGCCAGAATGCCTACGTTAGGTTGCAAAATGATTGGAGTACCCATGGTACTTCCGAAAGAGCCCACGTTGGTTAAGGTGTACGTAGATCCGGTGATTTCTTCAATGCTCAATTGATTATTTCTGGCCCTGGTTGCGTAATCGTTCAATTGCCTTGCAAGATCCAACAGGCTTTTTTTATCCGCATCTTTTATCACGGGGACGATTAAATTACCGTCCGACAGGGCTACGGCAATGCCGATATTAATATGCTTCCGCTTGATGATTTTATATCCGTCCACAGAGATATTCATCATCGGATAATCCCTGAGAGCTTTGGCCAGTGCTTCAATAAAAATGGGCGTGAAAGTCAGGTTGACTCCGAGATCATTTTTGAAATGATCCTGCACTTTCTTTCTCCATTTTACAATCGTTGTGACGTCGGCCTCCACAAAGGAGTGCACATGAGCCGACACATTGCGGGAATCGACCATCCGGTCTGCTATGATTCTCCGGACCCGATCCATTTCAACCACCTCATCCTCTTCACCGGCAATCGGGACCGGTATGCTGGTCCCCTTTTCTACCGCTGATCTTATCGGGTGCAACGATGAACCGTTCGATTTAAAAGCCGCCCCCTTGCTCTTTCGTTTCTTGAGATAATTAATAATATCGACTTTAGTCACCCTTCCCTCTTTACCGGTACCCGAAATGGAATCCAATTCTTCCGGGGATATCTCTTCTTCCCTGGCTATGTTTTTCACCAGGGGAGAGTAAAAACGATTAGAGTAAGTGGCGCCAACCGAGGCAGGTTCGGAAGCCACGACTTCCTCAATGCCGGGTTCTTTGGTTACGGATACTTCCTCTGAAACTTTGTTTTCAACCGGAATCGACACTTTTTTGTCCACAGAATCATTTTGCAGGAGCTTTTTGGATATGTCGATCTCCGATCCGTCGGTGCTTAAAATCGCTATTGGAGCACCTATCTGTACAATATCGCCTTCTTTGGCGAGAAATTCTTTTATGATTCCCTCCCGAATGGCGGGAACCTCGGTATCTACTTTGTCCGTAGCTACTTCGAGCAGCGGTTCCTCAGCTTCTACCTTTTCTCCCTCTTCTTTTAACCATGAAATGATTGTTGCCTCCATCACACTTTCTCCCATTTGAGGCATAAGAATTTCAATAAGCGCCATCAGCTATTTTTTAGTTTCAGTCTTAGTTAGAGAATGCCAATTTAGTACTTTTCCCGGCTTTTCTCAATCGTTTTGCACCAATCTTTCGTGGAGAAGTGTCAATAATGCAATTGCAGTAATGCGTATGTTTACCTCCCGGTCTTTGGTCAGGTTGAGTTTTCTGGTTGTAATCTCATCTCCGTGGGCACAGGCAATCCATATGAGCCCCACCGGCTTTTCAGGGGTTCCGCCTCCCGGACCGGCTATGCCGCTCGACGCCAAACCATAATCAGCCTTATATTTTTTCCTCACATTGCCGGCCATTTCAAGAACCGTTTCTTCGCTTACGGCCCCGTATTCCAGGATCGTTTCTTTTCGTACGCCCAGAAGGTCTATTTTCATATCATTTTGATACGGAACCATCGCTCCGTTAAAATAGTCCGAACTGCCGGGAACAGAAGTGATTTTATGTGCGACAAATCCCCCGGTACAGCTTTCGGCAATGGCAAGTTTTTGGTGTTTCTTCCTCAATAACCTGCCGATAACCGACTCGAGCGAATCATCGTCATATCCATACACATATTTATCGATCAATGGCATCAATTCCCTGATCAGGTCGTCGGTCTGTCCTTTTATTTGATCCAACGCTTTCCCGGTGGCCGTTAGCCTCAGCTTCAAATCACCGAATGCCGGGAGATAGGCCAAACTTACATTTTCGGGAAGACTGTTTTCCCATCCTTCGATTTTCTCCGCCAACCAGGATTCGCCGATCCCCGCAAGCCGGACAATCTTGTGATAAATGACCGGGAGTTCGAATTCTTTCTCTATGCGCGGGATCACTTTTTCCCGCATCATATATTGCATTTCATGAGGTACGCCGGGCATGGAGCAAAATACCTTTCCCTGCTTGTTAAACCACATACCACAGGCCGTACCTCTTTCATTACCCACTATTTCACATTTTTCAGGCAGGGCCGCCTGAAGGCGGGTAAGTTTGTTCAATGTTCTCCCGCGACTCGCCATATACGCTTCCAACTCGGACAAGGCCTGCTTGTTCATTACGATATCGCAATCAAAGTATTTGGCCAGACACGGCTTGGTAAGGTCATCATTCGTAGGGCCCAGGCCGCCTGTAATCAGGATAATGTCGGCCCTGTGCTCGGCAATCCTGAACGCATCAAGAATCTCTTCCTCCACATCCCCGCAGGTTGTTCTGCGGATAACTTTAACTCCCGTTTCATCCAGTGCACCACTTATCCAGTGTGCATTGGTATCCAGGGTTTGCCCGTATAAAATCTCATCACCAATAGTAATAATTTCGGCAACAACGCGCTTCATATCATTTCACCTTATAAAAACAGATCTCTTGCAATTCCAACGATCGATTCATCCCGACCGGTCCAAAAGGAATGCAATATCAAAGATTCTTTACAACTTTTCAAAAGGTTATCCGGACTAACCTATTTTTTCAGGATTTTGGTTATGGATGGGATGTGGTTATTTACCGGTTTAATAAAATAAATACCGTCCTTAAAAGGCCCGAGATTTATCTGACAGGAACTCCGCGACGTATCCAATATAAAAGTTCTCACCCTTTTCCCTGAAACATCGACCAATTCAAACGCTGTCGCCTCCTCTATAGCTCCGTCAAACTCAATCGTGACCCAGTCGGTTACGGGATTCGGATAGATGTTAAATTTTGAAAACTTCCGGGCATCGAGAGCTGTAACGTTCAATACGGTGATCGTCTGCGAAGTGGTATCATAACAATTATAATTTCCCCGTGCCACCAGCACATATTCATAATTCCCCGGGGATTCGTATACTTCATTTATCACGCTTGTTGTGTCAAAAGTTCCTGTCCGGAACAACCAGTAAGAATTCTGCGCATGCGCAGAATTTACACGCAGCTCCACTGTGTTTTCATCCATAAGGTTTAAGGTGTCGGCTGTAGCTTCGATGTGTGCTGTTACCGGATCAATTTTCAACATAATTGAGCCGGAATTGCTTTCGAGCAGTCCATCCGCCCCCGTTACAAAATATTCCGAATCAGCGGTGATATGTTGTATCTCAAACGAATTCCCCTTGTGCAGGAGATTCGTAAGTTGCGGATCATCATAGAAATAAAACAATCGACCATTCTGTGGCTTAATTGTGTAGCTTGAATTTTTGCACAACGTTACATTTTCCAAAACAGGGATCTCGCTGTAAGCCGGGGTAACGGTTTTTGTCAGCGTGTCATAACAGCCGTGATCATCCATTTTGACCTGAGAAATTTCAAAAGGCTCCATGGTATAGCCATATTTTACATTTTTACCGTTTCCCAACAACTGATTGTCAACGTACCAGGATATGTTATCTTCCCGGCCCTCCGTATTAGCGATCGAGAGCACATATTTTTCATTGAGCACGGTTGTATCCGGATCAAAATCAAATCCCATCTGCGGATGTCTTGCAGATATTCGTACCTCCGTCGGCTCACTTCTAAACCTGCTTTCGGCATTGATCACAAAAAAAACGGTGTCTGAAAATAAATTACCGGTCTCAAAAATCGATCCCGCAAATATCAACGTTGATTGGGCTGCATCCGCAAAGACTTCAATTTGATTTGTATTGTCTGCCGTAATTACGGTGGATGTGCCTTTGCAGATTTCCTGGTGTTCGACCGACGGCGGTTCCAATCGTATGGCAACAAGCAGGGAGTTACTGGTGGTATCCGAGCAGCCGTAATTATTGGCCGCGATAAGTTTTATACGGTATAAACCCGGCGTTTCATATACGGCGACCGGATTTTCAACATTGCTGGAATAACCATTCCCAAAATCCCATTGCCACAGATGGGATAAGGTACTGGTATTTTCAAATCCCAAATTCCCGGATTGACCGGCATTGATCAGTAAAGTGTCCGAATTCATCTCAAATCCGGCTGTTGGATTCCCGGGTTTAACCAGAATTTTCTCCGTATCACCCGCATAACCGCTGTCCAGATTAACAGCATAGTAGATCTGCTCTCCAAATACCGGAATCGTCTTAAAAGAATAACCGCTATCGATTCTGAGTGTGGCTTCCGCATCGGAATAAAATTCATATATTTCCCCTGCCGGGTCGACAAGAGCGCTGTCTCCATTGCAGGAGAAAAAAGTCTCGGTCAACGGAGGATCGGCCAGATATTCGGCATATTTCAATTTCGCTTCGCCCAACGCAGACCGGAGCCCGTTCAGAGAAGAAGAAGCCAGCATCGCTATGGCCACCTTAGCACTTTTTTGTGGCGGCAAATCCATGTTTCTGGCCCCGATCACATGAGCCACATCATTGCCTGCGCCCATGTCGCCGGCGCTTGCCTCCGGATGTTGTGCGGAAAGAAAATTGTGTTTTTCACGATCTCCGAAAACGGTGCTTATATCCGATGAATTTCCATTTAACGATTCCAGATCTATGGAATAATAGGCGTGCTCCTGATTTGTCAGCAAGGCCAATCCTGAGAAATGATTGTTCGAAGACTTGTCCAGCACGTATCCAAAATGATCCGTCGTATCCCATGCAGCTTTATTGGATTGGTATGCCCCCAAATCCCAATCCGCAAATAATCCGAGATTCAATCCATTTAAAGCCGAATCACCTGTGTTGATTATCCGGTATTCAAAGATCAGAAATCCGTCGTCCCCCGTATGGTCCCAGGCCAGTATTTTCTGTTCGATTTTAATGTCCAATGCAGAAGTTGTAGTATCGGTCGGCCTAAAAACGGACCGGGCGTCATAGGTAGCAATGGAATTATCAAATAATCTGGCGCTCGTTTCACTTGTAAAGTCCTGATCTCTGGAAACCTGCTCAAAATCATTAATTACATTATCCAGTGTATGCGCGGAATCCAAACTGATGATCAACCCCGTATTCGTAGCAATATGATTTTCGCCAAAAGAGATGCCATCTCCATGGATAAATTCCAAATCATCATATCCGATATCCCCGTCGCTGGAAATTGTAGCCGTCAGGTTGCCGTCGGAAATATTGAAATATCCGGGCGTCACGAAAATTTCGATATATTGAAAATCCGAATAATTATTCCCGATGTAATCTATTCGAAATAAGAGCCGTTCGCCGGGTTTTACATCCGGATGCACCACAAAGCATATTGGATCATCCTCATTTGAATAGGATTGAGCTTCGCCAAGCTTATCGATATGGATCTGATCAACCTCCCACACCACATTTTCCGAAGGATTTGAAATAGTAACCGTAACGTTCTCGGCGTTTCTTAAATAGTTCGTAAACGTCATTATCAGATCAACCGAATCCCCCGGAAAAACGAGATCTCCGTGACTGCCGGTATAGTCAAATGCACTCACGCGCACAGACGGGGTAAGAATATCGCTCAGCGCCTTCTGAACATTGAGCCTGCCTCTGCCCATTTGCCCAAAATAATTCATATTGGAGCCTACATTGTAGATATCATCGGAAGTAACCCGCAACTGCTCCATAATCTGTTGCGCTGAGAACGCCGGGAAGCGCGACCGAACCAACGCCGCGGCTCCCGCAACCATCGGGGCGGCAAACGACGAACCTCCGGATTTTTCATACGTGCCGTCATTCTTGGTCGAAAATATTTCCTGACCCGGAGCCATAATATCGATAAAATAACTGTACGTAGCCCAGGAAGCCATGTTATCCTGCATATCTGTTGCGCCGACAGACAAAACATGATCATAGGAGGCCGGATAAAAGTCGAGCTCTTTCGGAGTATTGCCTGCTGCGGCAACGATCACAACGTTTTTCTCCAATACGGCATAATTGATCACATCCTGTCCGTATTTAGACTTATTCCCTGCCCCGCCCCATGAAAGATTAATTACTTTGCAGCCATGATTTGCGGCATATATGATCCCTTCATATTCATTCATCAATGATTTGTACGCAGAATTCCAGGCATTTACCGGGAGATATTTGCTATTAAACCCGACGCCAGCCATACCTATAAAATTATTCGCTGTGGCAGAACCTATGCCGGTTACATGCGTGCCGTGAGGGTGGTCGTCGGCCGTAGGGTCGTTGTCATTATTACCGATATCCCAGCCGTGGAAATTATCGATAAATCCGTCGCCATCATCATCGACCCCATTGACCGGGTCCTTATAATTGAAGGCTATATTTCCCAAATCTTCATGATTCATGTTCACGCCGGTATCTACGATCCCAACAACCATGGTAGAATCCGACTGCTCGATTTGCCATCCTTCATATGCCCTGATCACCGTGAGATAATCCTGTCCGCCTGCGTCGGGATTGGCCTCGGGATCGTTCGGGATCAATAAAAGTTCATTGCGAAAGAATGGTTCCGCATATTCGATATAATCCAGATGCCGCAGCTTTGATAATTCCTTCCAAATAATCGTTCCTTCTTCGAATTTTAATTTGTATATGTTTTCAAGAGATGAAGTTGCATACCGGGCCCCGGAGGATGGCACATTCGTAAAAACCTGATATGCCCTTTCAAAATTTACGATTTCTCTTAACTCATCCAATCGCTCTTCGGAAGAAACAGACATTCGTCCGTTTGTCGCTGAAGGTGCCTTCAACTTAAGAACGATAAGATCGGAATGTATTTTTTTCTCATCCGGTGATCGGCCCGGGTTTATAGTTTGGCCGTACAGCTCCGGGTACAGTCCGCCAATAAGCAGAACAACACATAACATCCATTTCTTCATCAATCCTGATTCCAACGTGAGTTTTAATAGAAAGTCATTCCATATTATGGACATAATTATATTATATCAATCCGGATATGGTAACCCGGAAATGGGTCAAAACCGCACGAATCAACCCAGTGTTACGTAAAAAGTGTCATCGGTAACGGAGTGAGAAATCTGGTTCAATCAACACCGGGCCACCGCGAATAAGCCAGATCTCTCCTGACGTCGAGATGACAAGGTAGGAGCCCACCGATAACGTGTTTTTATAAAAATCTGTAAATCAAATAAATACACAAGGCTACGTCATTCAAATTTGTGCGTTTTGTATAAAAAGTCAGGCCTCGAAATGACACGTTA
>JAKSDO010000058.1 GCA_022360055.1 Cytophagales bacterium
ATTAATTGGTAATAAAAGCAAAATATAAAACTTCGTCGACCCCCGGCAGCAAATAATCAGGGCTTAAGGGAACCGAAATAATCCGGATTGTGTTTTATCAAAGTGACGGGATTTACGAAAGTAGAGTAATAGCGCGCGCTGGGATTGTAATAGAGGAAGCGCCGGACAAATGTTGAAATTTACTTTACTTAGGGTTTGTAAATCCTTTGAACACGTAAAATATTTACCTATCGATTTTTTAGATTCTGCGATGCACGCCGATGTAAATATTTTCTGAACCACAACAGTATATGCGAAAACAGCCTTGTTTTATTTTTTAAAAAAGGGTTGCTCTGTTTTCGGTCATTAGGGAAAATATATGTTCGATTAATACACTTGCGCAATTTGAGTTGCGGAAGGCTTGGTATGTTTAATATTTGATAATATGAAACAGCAATGTGGATTATAACAATAAATAGGGGGGCTGTGGGAAATGTGAAGAGCGCGTATGGCTGAAAGAAAATTGATATGTTGAAATATATACTCACGATATCATTGTTGACAATCATTTGTTCGGGCATGGGACAAACAGCAACGGATACGACCAATTCTCCGGATGCGGCGAAGGGCAAATTGCACGGGCATATCCTGCATGTGAATGATCGTCCGAACAAATCGGGCGCTTCAAAAAGTATGTCCGGCCATCCGGGAATGGAGGACCTGATTGCCGAAGTTCAAAAAAAGGATCTCGACATGGATTTCAGCTCGCCTAAGAAGGAAGCAAAGGCGCTGTTCGGCGTCTACAATAAAATGAGGAAAAAAGGAGGACCGGAGTTCTCTGCTGCCATTGCTGAAATGGATGTAAGCAAAATACCGGACGAAAGGGATCGATGTGTGGCAAAATTGTTGAAATATATGGCGCGCTCGACGGGGAGAGAAGCAATCGACAGGAAAGAATTCACGCATCAATATACACACCTGGCAAAATTTGCCGACAAATACAAGTCGCTGAGGGGTGCCGAATTGATTCAGCATGCCATAGACGACAGGAATTCGGAATTGATTCGTTTGAACGCAACACGTGCCCACCCGGGAATCGGCCGCCCGGAGGAATACGATAATTATCCGAAATACGAATTGGAAAATCTGACAAAAGCGCTTCTCCGGGATCACAGATTTTCAAAACTGAACCGGGCGGAAAAGAATGAATTGATCGGATCGCTCAACACCCTGAGATCAGCGGATAAAAGATCCCTGGACAGGTTGATGATGCACGGCGATTATCATGACCTGGAGCAGGTGCTGGGAAAAGGCGATGTGTTGAACGACAGTAGTTTTCACAGGCTCAGAAATTTCAATTTTGATCAGTTAAAGGCCGATTTGGACCGGGTCGGTAAGGAGGATGTGTTTACTCAAAAGCTGCTCGGGCAATCGGATATTCAAAACTGGCAACACGGCGGAATGAGTGCATTGCCTCAGCTCAACGGCCAGGTCATGAAATCTGAGATTTTAAATGCCATTGAATCTTCGGAGATTAAAGCAAATGACAGCCTCTCCCAATATTCCGGCTACATAAAAGCTGCCAGAAACGGGGAAGCCGGTTTTGAAGGGGGCGTGGAAGAATTGAAGCTGAAAGAAAGCGCCGGGGGCGTGCTCCCAAACAATACGTACGTAGATATCATCCTGGGATATTCCCGGGGAGTGCACAGCGTATTAAACCTTTCTCCGAATATCGGATATGAATTCATCCCGGATCTGTCGGGCGGCCTGGGGATCACCTTTCAGCATACGTTTGATAAGGATGCGCTTATAAATTCGGTGATCGGCTACAAACTTTTTGGCAAGTATGAAATGTTTGGTAAGCGATTGTTTCTGTTAGCCGAAAGCGTTTTCCTGATCCCTGAGCTCTCCTACATACATGTCGAAGAGGAGGTGAAAACATTTGAATCGACGATCCTGGTCGGGGCGGGTTATGCATTGAACGTGTTTAGGCAAAAGGTCCTGAGCCTTTCATTGCACCATAACTTCAATGACCGGATGCCGGCGCCGGCGCTGTCGTCGCCGTGGCTGATGAGGTTTGGAATAAATCTTTTTTAAATAAACGCATGGATATGGCTATGAGCGCATCAAATTATATTAAATCCAATGCTGTGTGTATCAGACGAATACTCAATACGCTTTTGTTGTTTTTTTGTAGCCTGGGGCCTGCATGCGGTCAGCATGCCGATCAGCAAACCCGGGATTCGGTCTGTTTATTCATTGCCCTGCAAACATCCGGGGCATCGGAAATCAATGAGATCAATAACCGGGTGCTTTGTTTCAGCTATGAAGATAAGTACGGCAAAACCCCGGCGCTGCCTGTAAAAATCTCGGATTGGAGAAAACAGCCCGTTGTAAATTTTACCCTGGACAAAACTTACGGATACAATGCGTATTCGGTAGCATTGAATGATTTGTCCGGCAACTGGGAGCAGGAGAAGATCTACCGCCTGGAAGCAAAAAATGAAACGGGCAGAACGTTTGGCTTCAATTTCAAATTAGTCGATCCGCCTGAAGAATGGACCCCTGTTTCCGCGATCATTTCCAATGCCATTGATGTGCGGTGCGATGAGACCGAAAAAAGTCGGGTAGAATACTATGGACAAGTGTCCGGAGGGAAACCTCCGTACCAGGTAACATGGTATGTCTTCGGCCATCCGGATAAAGCCGGGTTGCTCTACAGCCCTTCTTCCGCGAGACTGGAAAGAGAGGGCGATGTGCCCATGATTACCGTAACCGAGCCCCTGGATTATTATGTAATGCTGAATGTGATCGATGCGTGCGGTTCGGAGAAAGATAGCATGGTGCATGTCACCTGCGATGAGCAAAACCCTGGAAAACTGAACGTATTCTTTGAACCGGTCAATCCGGAACGTCCGAGGGGAAAACGCCCGGCAGAACTATAGGGACTTAATTGATATACATGATTTAAAAATCATTTGCTAAAGATTAATGATGCGAATTTTTATCGGCACACTGGGATCCGTATTAATGATTTTGGTTTTCTCCTCCTGCGACCGGCAGTTGGACAGGCAAAAGTACATTTCAAAAATAATGTGCTACGAGTCGGGTTTGCACCGTAAAGCGATTGTCGGCGATTTCTATTTCGATATTCTTTATACGCCGGCAGCGTATATGGTGCTGAAAAGGGAAGACCGGCAGTTGACCAGAGATCAGGTCGTGCAAATGGCCGGCGAAATCGAAGGGCTTCAATACTATCAATTTGAGATCGGGATGAAAGACGGGGATTCGGATATCGTTTCACGTTTGGCAGACGGCAAAAAGGAAAAGGAGCAGTTGCTTCATTACTTCTCCTTCGGGTTGCAGGATGATATTTATTTGGAGGTCGCCCGGAAAAGGCTGCCATGCAAACTTTTTCATTTTGAGCGGTCGTTTGATCTCAAAAACAGCAGAAGATTTTTATTGGGCTTCGATGCGGATTCGATATCCGATCAGTGCAAGTTCGTGATTGACTCCCCGGTCTTTAATGACCGGCTTATTGAAGTGGTAATTGATAAGCGTAATATCCCCGAATTGTAAAATGACTTTTTTAAGGAAACATAACAGATCAGCTAAAGTAGCGAACTTTTTAATTTTCTTGCTATTGTTTGAAACAACGAATCCGGCCGCGGTGCTTGCCTTGACCTCCGGCCCGGCACAACCCGAGTTCCAATCTTTTGAACCTGCCGGGACTACCGAGATGGTGGATCTGTTTTCCGGAGATTTTACATACAACATACCGTTGTTTGAATTGCCGGGACCCAATGGCGGATACCCGTTCAATCTCGCATATCAGGCAGGTATCGGCATGGATCAGGAAGCCAGTTGGTGTGGCCTGGGCTGGAATCTTTCACCCGGAGCGGTCACCCGGCAAATGAGAGGCCTTCCGGATGAATTCCGGGGCGACAGCGATCAGCTCATTAAGACCCAGTCTATGAAACCGAGCACGACGTTTGGTGTAGGCGCCGGCGGGAGTGTGGAAATATTTGGAGGGGAGGCCATAAGTATTGGGCTCGGCGTATTCAACAACAACTATAAGGGAGTGGGGTACAGCATCGATGGATCATTGGGGTTTGGTTTGGCGGCCGGCTCCGGGTTGACGGCCGGTCTGGATTTTAAACTGAATAGTCAGGAAGGCATTTTTCTATCTCCTTCCCTCAGTCTTTCGAAGCAGGTTCAGAGGGGTTACTACAATTCGTTTTCCCTGAGTACGGGATACAATTCGCGGGAGGGATTGCAGAACATGTCCGTTGGATTTTCAATGTCGAAATTCACCCGTGGCGTAGACAGAATAAATAAAGAGATCACAAGATATAGCATTCAAGGAGGGGGAAATTCGTCTGGATTGAGCCTGGCGGGCCTTGCGCGTACACCGCAGATCAGCCTGCCGATGCACAACACAAGTTTCTCCTTCAAAGCAAAAGCCGGAGGCGCCTGGTGGGGTGTATTTGGTGCGCCATATGTGAATGGTTTTTA
>JAKSDO010000238.1 GCA_022360055.1 Cytophagales bacterium
AAATTATTAACTTAACGGGAAGTTGATTATCTGTGATTAACTTCTTTACTACATAAATCAGGAATGTATGGTTTTTTAATGCGATTAATCTGGAAACACTGATCAGTGTATATTTTGATTTATTAGTCATTGAAGGTTGATCAAATCCTTTTTGTGGCCTAAACTCTTCTAGATTAATGGAATTTGGAATATAATGGATTCTGGACCACATTTTTTTTGGGATTCGTTTTTTATAATATGCATCAATATCTTTTGATACGGTTATAAAGTTGAAACCGTACTTATTATATTTTCTTATCATTCTGCGTGTATCAATATACCGAGTAATTGATTTTTTAGAAAGTCCGTTAACTTTTGAGTTTAAATCAGGATAATGAAGATGAAAGTGGGATACATATGTGGCATTAATATATGGTATTGACAATAAAAGTAAATCGGTCCAAAAAGAATGTGAATGAATTATTTGTGGAGCTAGTTTACTCAGTATTTTTTCAAGTTCTGATGTAGATTTATTTTTTATTCCAAATAATGAATATTCTATAAAAGTATTTTCAGTTATATATATAATATCCAAACCTTTCGAAAGGTTAGAATAGAGATTCGAATCTGAGAATACAATTATACTTACTGAATGTTTTTTTTGTTGAATACTTGCAAGGGATAATACAATTCTTTCGGTACCTCCCTTATTTAACGATGGTAATAAATGAACAATTTTCACAGGAGATTAGAAAATGAAGCTTTTAAATAAAACTTAAACCTATTATATAATCCAATGTCAAGGAATTTTAAATCATCTCGTGAAGCCATATAGATTTCTTTTCCAATTTTATACGAAGAGGTAAGAGAAAGCCAGAATTTGAACTTAATAAAGGATTTAAAAGCATTTGTTGATACGATATTGAAATTTTCAATTTTATCAATATATCTAATTAATTCAATGCAATAAAAGAAGTCCTCAATTGAATGAAATTCCTTTTCATCAATAATATGTAGCAATAATTCAACTTGTCTTTTGGGCAGTTGATTTTGAAATATTTTTTTTAAGTATTCAATTCTGAGATATTTGGTATTCTTTCTTTGGACATTTTGGAATTTTTTGCTTACGTTATTTTCGTGTGATCTTATAATGTACAAGAACTGAGAAAGATTTGAGAATTTTACATTTGAGGCAAAATCAATCCAAAGCTTATAATCTTCTGCATGTTTAAATGCGGAATTATAAGATACTTGGTTTTCAATAAAAATAGATTTTCGTATTATAGTAGTAGCATGAATTGGAACACACTTTTCAATTAATTTAAGTTTTATATCAGTATCATTTATAGGCGGTTTATTCTTAAAATTGCGATTTCCGATAACTTTAGCCCATGAACCACATATTGATATTTCCTTATTCTTTTCCATAAAACTTAATTGTCTTTCAAATCGATATTGATTTGAGATATCATCCGCATCCATTCTTATTAGATATTTTCCTTTTGCAATCTCTAATCCTTGATTTAATCTACATATTAGACCGAGATTTTGCTCTCCATCAATAAACTTAATTCTTGAATCTGAAAATCTTTTGATTACATTTACTGATTCATCTTCAGAGCCATCATTTATAATTATAAATTCAAAATCCTTGAAAGTTTGATTTAAAATGCTATCGATAGATTTTTTTAAATATTTTGCTGCATTGAAAGTTGGCATCAACACAGAAATGAGTGGTGATTTGTTCATTTTAACCTTATCGTCCTTCTTCTTAGCCTTGTGAATAACGAATCTTTTCCGGGATTTAATGGTATAATATTTTTATGGAGAGAAGCATCTTTCTGAAATCCAGGAAGCCGATTTATTTCATGATAAATAAAAGGATAAAGTTGATACTTATATAAGATTAGGTTTCGAGATTGAATAATGAAATCTAGATTTTTTTGCCAGCTATTATTGATAATGGCTTTTTGGATGGTTTCATAAGATTGATTTAAATTTTGTATATCAATTTGAATGAATGATTTTTCTGGAAAATAATCACTAATATTTGTACAACCATAATAAATTGGCATGGTATAACATAAAAATGCATCAGATATCTTTTCGGTCCAATAGTGAGCCCCATTATAATTTTCTATTGCCAAAGTATACTTATACGAATTTAGTCCATCTTCTTTCTTTTTTAAATAATTGAACCCTCTCCCGTATAGATCGAAATGGAGATTGGTTTCCATCAGTAGTTTCATGAATTCCAATCTTTTATTATGTCCAGGATATTTTTCTTTATTACTTGTGATCCAACTCAAATTATCGTGTTTTAACTCATAATTCAATTTCATTGATATTAGTTCATCAAATGAATGGCTTACATGCCATGGAAGACATGTTTGTGAATTAATAATGTTTTTGTTTATTTGTTTCGGAAATTGGCAATAGACCCTATCGAAATATTTAAAATAACTAAAATCAATTCCACTCAAACGATAAGGAGGTTCTTGAACAATCAGCCATTTCCCACCTTTTCTGCAATTGCATATAATTTCTTCAGTTGGTTTATTTATTACTATTAAAAAATCACAATCTCTAACCTTTTCGGTTGTAAAATATATATCGTTCCAGTGCTTCTTACCGTCTGGTAATTGTTTTTCAATAGCGGGAAAACTATAATTTGTATCTATTCTTACAAGCAAATCTGTTGATTCTAATTATTCCTAATTCCAGATATTGCACTCCAATGTCTTCCATCCTCCCAAGCAAGAAAACCCATATACCTAAGCTTTTTTACAATCATAGGAATATAGCATTTTTCGTGCACTTCTATGTTTATGGCATTAACTATAACTAGCCAATCAAGCGAAGAATCATTTTCAAAGATCTCGATTTCGGCGCCTTCAATATCCATTTTTAAAAAATCAATCTGTTGAATATTGTTCTTTTTAATTATCTCATCTATAGTTAAAGATTCAACTTGAATAGAAGCATGAGTATCATCTCCAATATGATAAGCATCAGATTTCATACCACTCTTTTGATATGAAATTAACCCGTTTTTATACCATATTGCTTTATTTTCAACTATTACATCGTTATAGTTTTTAAGGTTCTTTTTTGCCTGAATGTAATTTTCTCTGTCCAATTCATAACAGAAGATTTTAGCTTTTGGAAAAAGGATTTTGTAATGCAATGCAGAAAGCCCAATATTACTTCCCAAATCAAGTATTGTACAATCAGAATTTATTTTAATTATTGGAATGTGGTATTGTCCAGCAAAAATCGAATTGAAAACATCAAGGTCTTCATTTTTGTTTTTTCTAATATATACCTTTTCGTTATTGAAATTTCTAAGCTTCAAATTATTCCAATTAAAAAAAATAAACTTCATCAAAGGAAATATACCTATCTCTTTAGTCGCCAACAGGTATTTATAAATTGTATGTTTAAGCGGCATCAATAGTTATCTTTTTGTATACGACATTTATTTCTTAACGTAGAGTTCGTCACACTTAAAAGTATGTACTAGCTCATAACCAAAATTGTATAAATGATTTTTGAAAAAGTCATTTTCATAATTGTTTTCAATTGAAATTGCTTTTATGTTGTATTTTAAAAAATCTATTGAAACCAAGATTGCTTTCTCGTTTCCTTCAGTATCAATTGATACATAGTCTATATCCAATCTTTCATCATTTTTAAATAATTCATCAAACTTTATGCAATCAGTCTTCAAAATATTTGTTGATCCTCCATGCCTGTTTATTTCATTTTTAATTCTGGTTTTATGCCTTGAATCGTAACGCGAATCGATACCGCTTAACATATCAGAATATCCGTTTATTTGCAAAAAATCTGCCTTACCATTAAAATCACTTACACACTTATTAATACAAATGCATTTACGGTTTTTAACTAACTTATCAAATGAGACAGGATTAGGTTCTATACATATACCGGTCCACCGCCTGTATTTTTCAAAAAAATAAGTATTACTTAAAGTTTTTCCATCGTAAGCTCCAATTTCAACAAAAAATCCCTTTCTCCTTTTTTTAAAAATCTTTTTATCCAAAAACTTATCCTGACCATATTGACTATAGTATGATTTAAAAAGCATGACTAGCAAACTATTGATGAAAAATTTAAGTCTACAATACCCCTAGCAGATTTTGAATATTTTAGAAAATCAGAATTTCTGGGTAATATTTTAATCTCAAGCAGGTCATTGAAATTTCCATGACAAAGGTTAGAATAAATAAAAATGCCAATTTTATAAGTACCTTCAATCAATGGTAAATTATTAATTGCCCCTTTTATACTAACATTTTGTGATATTTTAGATCTCTCAAATAAATCATTTGATCTTAGGTCAACTATTCCAACTCTAACATAATTATCATCGAATATCAAAAGTGATAAATCGGTAATATGGTTAATAGAATTGCTTTCAATGTTTAGATTGAACTCAACAACTTCATTGGTCCTTAATTCGTTTTCCTTTAATGAAAATGAGTTAAGTATAACAGATTTGTTTAAAGGATAATTCTCGATATATTTATTTCCTTGATTATTATTGGATAAAAACTCGTGGTATTTTTCAATTACTGCATCCGACTTATCAGAGTAAACAGCTTTACCTTCGTTAATCAAAATAGCTCTATCGCATAATTGTGAAACTGCTCTCATATTGTGACTAACAAATAATACTGTCCTTCCCTGGCCGGTTACATCCTCCATTTTTCCCAAACATTTTTTTTGGAATTCAGCATCTCCTACGGCCAAAACTTCATCAATTATTAGAATTTCCGGTTCTAGATGAGCTGCTACTGAAAAGGCCAATCGAACTTTCATGCCACTGCTATAGTGTTTTACTGGAGTATCAATGAATTCTTCCACTCCGCTAAATGTTATGATTTCGTCAAATTTGGATTTGATTTCAGCTCTTCGCATACCCAAGATGGTACCATTTAAGTAAATGTTCTCTCGTCCTGTCAACTCAGGGTGGAAACCAGTACCTACCTCCAGCAGACTACCAACTCTACCATGGATTTCAAATCTTCCTGTGGTTGGTTTTGTAATTCGACTAAGTAATTTTAAAAGTGTGCTTTTCCCAGCACCATTCCTCCCTATAATGCCAACAGCTTCTCCTTCATTAATTTGAAAGGAAATATCCTTTAGCGCCCAAAATTCCGATTCCCTATCTTCATAGAACTTATTATTAGTTGTTCGTAGCTTCAAAAGCGTCAGGAAATTTGAAAAGGTTTCCCTCATCTCTGCCGATTTTCTGCGACCTATCTTATATCGCTTTCCAATTCCTTCTACTTTTACTAGACTATCACTCATTATCGATCAATACTCAAATTATATCAGCCATTATTTCCTCAACCCTTTTAAAATATATTAAGCCGCTAATAAACAAAAGCAGTATTACAATGATTGACATAAATAGATATATACCAGGAGGATTGCCTCCAAACAAGCTCCATCTAAAGCCTTCAATTAAACCTGCCATTGGATTAAGATTATAAAGAAATTGATATTTATCGGGTACCAATCTACCTGGATAAGCAACCGGAGTAGCATACATGCCAAACTGAATTAAAAATGGTATTATGTGATGAAAATCTCTATACCTAATAGTTAGAGCACTTAACCATATTCCAAATGATAATGCTGTAACTATATTTAACAAAATAAAAAGAGGAGCAAAGATCAAATTGGTCGACGGCGCAAAACCATACACTAAAAAGAGTACTACTAGCATCAATAATGCTAATCCAAAATCTACAAATCCAACGATTGCTTTACTTAAGGGTATCACTAAGCGAGGAAAGTATATCTTCTTAATCATTTCTTGAGCGCCGATCACACTGTTTCCAGATTGACTAAATACAAAACTAAAGTATGTCCACATTGAGATACCACTGATAGCAAATAGCGGATATGGAATATCTTGAGTATCTACTTTGACAATCATTCCAAAAATCAAAATGAATATCATCAAGGTTGCTAGTGGCTGAAGGATTGCCCAGATTATTCCAAGAAACGTTTGTGCATATCTAACTCTTAAATCTTTATAGGCAAGTATATAAAAAAGATCACTATAATTTTTTAAATCCTTAAAACCAATTCTTAAAGAATTTCGCTTAGAATCTACTACTATTTTTGACAAACCATTCATTTGGTATCTCAGTATGAATAAGGGCATGGATTAAAGCTTAGTTACAAAGGCCACACCAAATACGGTTTCAAAATTAGTAAAAAACTTGTATTACCTAGGGGCAAACTAATCATCTTTCAAAATTGAAGAACATTTCGAAATTAAAATTTAGCAGGTAATATCTCGTATCTATCCGAATTTGAAAATATTAATAATGCAGCAGAAATTTTTTACGTTTGTAACCTTGATATAGATTAGACTTGTAATCATCATTTTTATTGATTGTTTACTTATGTTCATCTCTTAGTTGTGGTCAGTGAAATTGTTTTAATACACGGAACTTACTTTTCTAAGCAGTTCTCAATTAAAAATCATGACAAATTATTTTTTGTTACAAGTGCTTAGGTTATACAAATTGGTCACCATAGCCTACTTTTCTATATTTACATTGTAAATAGGTTGATTTTATGAGGTTTTTAAAAATCATTTTTATTACAGTAAAGATCAAATCAAGTTTTTTTTTACTATTAAACGGACAATGTCCCACGGCCGATTTTATGGTTCAAGATACAGCCTGCATTAGTGAAAGCCTTATTATTCAAAATAATTCAGTCAATGGTATAAATTACGAATGGGATTTTTGCGCTGGAGATTTCATAAACCCTCCGCACTTAAGCAGTATAACTTCAATAAATCAGGCAAGAGTTCCCACTGCTATAAGTTTAAAAAAAGATCAGTCGGAATGGATTGGATTTATCAGTTCCAGAGATAACAATAAACTATTTAGGCTAGAATTTGGACATGATATGAATTCTGTTCCGATTGTCATTGATTTGGGTGATTTAAATGGATTTTTAAATGGACCAAAAAATCTGGAACTAATAAAAACTGAAAACGGTTGGTATGGCTTTCTAATTAACTTTTTAAATTCACATTTACTCCGGTTACATTTTGGTAACTCGCTTAAAGATATTCCAACTGTTGAGGATTTAGGTACGTTTGAAAGTTTTGATAAGCCAAGGGGATTAAAAATAGAAAGAGACGGAGAAGATTATATCCTTATTGTGAGCAATTATGGCTCTAACAGCATCTCAATTCTTAATTTTGGCAATAACGTATCGAATAATCCGGATTTAAATTCCGACATAATAAATATTAATTCTATATCTGGCACTAATGGCATTTTTGGAATTGATATCGACAAAGCATGTGGTAAGTGGTTTGGATTATTTACTTCTTTCAGAAATAAAAAAGTATTTCAATTAGAATTCGGCAATTCGTTATTTTCTACTCCAACTATTTCTGAACTAGCTACTTTAACAAGTAGTCCCACTGAAATTAAAATTATTGTTGAAGGTGGTCGTTTCTACAGTCTGTTTCCAACCGATAATGGACAATTGTATAAGTTGGATCTGGGAAAGATGTTAAATCATAGTTCTCCAAAATTATATAATTGGGGAAATTTTGAAGGGCTTTCAAATATATATGGATTTGATATAGTTCACGACAATTCAATTTGGAGAGCCTTTGGAATAGATTGGAGTTCAAGAACTTTATACAGATATTCGTTCGAAACTAATTGTTCAATTGATAATCCAATTCAATTTACCACCAACCCTAAACAAATTACTTACAATGCGTCCGGTAAATTTTTTATAAGCCTAAAAGTTGAAGGTACTGCCGGAGATATTTCGACAATTGCAGATAGTATATTCATAAAAACAGAAGTTTCGCCAATCATTTCAATCAATTCCGAAAACTTCTGTATTACTAGCGAAAACAATTTTTATTGCTCAGATGAAAATAATATGAGCATTACGTCTTGGTCTTGGAACTTCGGCGATGGTATTGGCACCTCTATTCTCCGAAACCCATCGTATCAATACCAAAATCCTGGAGATTATACAGTTACATTGAACGTAGAAGCGGAAAATGGATGCACCAAATTCATAAGTAAATCTATTTCAATTTATGATCCTCCAGTGGCAAATTTCTCTCATCCATCAACAATCATTTGTTCGAATGATAATATCAATTTTGCCAACGAAACGAGCTTTAACGGTCCTGATTCGATCTTGTCGTATGAATGGAATATGAATAACGAGAAAGTATTAAATGAAAAAGATGCTGATTATACATTTAGCACAGGTGGTGATAAATCTATATCGCTCATTGCATCGATACCCGGATGTTCTTCTGAACTGACAAAAACGATTAGTATTGCTCCCGGCCCGAATACAAGTTTTTCTTTTACAGGCACCTGCCTATATGATGAATTCTCATTTACGAACACCACCACGGGCGATCACATCACTACATATCAATGGGACTTTGGGGATGGATATTTTTCTACCTTAGCATCTCCAATACACAGTTTTGAGTCCGGAGGCAATTACATTGTAAGCCTTACTGCCTCTAATTCATACGGTTGCAACAATACCCTGGAGCAAGTGGTCCCGGTGCGGTTTACTCCCAATCTGAACTTTGTAAACGACCTCGCGTGCTCCGGGAAATCCGTTACGTTGTTTGATCAATCCTCGGTGACCGATGCAAATATCTCTGAGCACTACTGGTCATTAACCAATCACCAAACAGGTTACAGCCAATCCGGTTCAGGGCCTGCGCCGACGTTTTTGCTTACCGAACATGGTGCATATGAAGCAATGCTAATCGGCGCAAGCAACTATGGATGTCTGGATACTTTAACTCGGAATATCAACGTCTACCAATCTCCTGTAGCGGACTTCACATATAAAAATACATGCTTTGGAGATTCGTCGTTGTTCGTTCCTCAGGCGGAGCTGGCGCCGGAAACAGAGCTTTTAAGCACCGACTGGCTTATCGACGGAACTTTGTTTTCACAAAAGGATGTAAAATATAAATTCCCAAATCACGGAGAATATAAAGTGGAATTGTACATTCGTTCCAGCAATTTATGTTCCGATAATGTTTCTAAGGTAATTGCGATCCACCCCTTGCCGGATATTGATTTCGTCTTGAACGCATTTTGTGAGGATCAATTGGTCTCGGTCAATGCAATATCCGATTCACAGAACGATCCCGTGGCATCATTCAATTGGCTTATCAACGACAAACCCGTTTCAGATCAGGAGTCTTTTCAATATGAATTTCAAAAGTCGGGTGATTATAATCTTTCCCTTAATGTTACCACACAGAATAATTGCTTTGCTTCGCTCACCAAAAATATCCGAATAAATCCGGGCCCTACTTCGAACTTCGATGTTTTCCCCTCGACCGGCGCAAGCCCGCTCAATGTTCAATTTACCGACAGATCGAAAGGAGCCCAACAGATTTCATATTCATTCAGTCGGCTCAATGATGATGTTAGTTTTGAGCCTGATCCGACTTATACCTATTATGAAATCGGAAGTGAGATCGCCACCCAAATTGTCGAAAATGAATACGGTTGCACAGATACTTCAACCCAATTGATCGATGTAGTGATTCCGATATATGACGTTGCCATAAACCATGTAAATGTAGAATCGATGAATGATGAGTTAACGTTACTCGTCGGTCTGCAAAATAACGGCACCATAGTAATCAACAACCCTGTCGTAAAAGTAATTCTATCAGATAAAATCGTCCTAAAGCATAAATTGGAAACAAATTTAATGCCTGAAGCATATGAGGAATATGAAATTGATTTTGATGTTATCACCACTCCGTCAAAATCACTGGAGTACATTTGCTTTACAATCAACGAAAATTTGGGGAGTTATGAGGATATAAACCCCGGTGATAATAGTCAATGCATAAATATTGATCTCGGCTTTAACGTGCTGGAGCCCTTCCCGAATCCGTCCAGCCGGTTGGTCAATATACCGATTGTCCTGTCATCAGGCAATGACTGCGACATGCGATTGATTGGAGAGCAAGGAAATATTGTGTATTCGAAAAGGTTTCCGAACCTTTCGGCCGGGCTAAATACCATCAAAATGGATTTGACTCCTTATCGAAAGGGGATATATATTGCGGTTGTGAGGGTTTCTGACTTTGAGGTTACCCGAAAAATTGTCGTGCAATAATAACTTGATCTTCTTTCGTTGAATCCTCCTTTCTCGGCCATGAGCTGCGAAGATGCTGATCCACGATTGTATTTCACGGGGCCATCACTGAAAATTCTAAAAATGCCCGGGAGTTCGGCTCTATCGAGCCCGGTTATGAATCTCGGATCGATCTGTGAAATCAAAAAAGAACGGAGTAGTCAATAACAACACCGGATATCATATAAAATATTCATTAGAATTATTATCTTGGAACAAAATAATCTTTCGTTATTGAGATGAGCCATACACATAAAATTGATGATATTGACAAGAGGATTTTGGAAATTTTACAGTCAAGGGCAAAAATTACAAACGCTAAGTTATCCGAGGAAATTGGTCTTTCTCCGGCACCAACTCTGGAGCGTGTAAAAAAGTTGGAACATATGGGAATTATCACGAGCTATCACGCAAAATTGAATACGGAAAAAGTCGGGCTTGGAGTAACTACATTTGTATTAGCTACACTAAACGGACACAACAGGGCAAACATTGAAGGTTTCATCGAAGAAATTAATAAAATTCCGGAAGTTATCGAATGTCACCATATTACAGGAGCAGGAGATTTTATTTTGAAGGTGATTTCAAAGGACATCGCGTCTTATCAAAAATTAATGCTGGAAAAAGTGAGCGATATAAAGCAGGTAGATAATATGCAAAGTATGGTTGTGTTGTCCACCTTTAAAGACAGTAAAGTAATTCCTGTAAATTAAGGACGAAACAATGACTACCGCAGATAATCAGATATTAAGCAGACAGCAAATTCAGCACAAGATTAGTCGAATTGCCTACGAGATCTATGAAAACAATTATCTCGAAAAAAAACTGTTTATAGCCGGTATTCCAAGTGGGTATAAATTAGCGAGACTTCTTGTCAAAGAATTAAAAAAAATCAGTCCGTTCGAAATTACACTTTTAAAAATAGATTTCAGAAAGAAAAATCCTTCCAGTGAATCCATCAAGGTAAATTGCGAACCGCAGGAATTGAAAGGAAGTGTCCTGATCCTTGTCGATGATGTGCTGCATACCGGGCGCACATTTATGCATAGCCTTCGGCCTTTTCTGAACGTGGATGTTAAGAAAATAGAAACCGTAGTACTGGTAGATCGAAGTCATAAACTATTTCCAATTTCATCGGACTATACAGGCTATGAATTATCGACAACCTTAAACGATCACATAGAGGTCGTTTTGGATCCGGGCAAATTCGGAGTTTTCTTATATTAAGAATCCATCTCTCAAATTCTTTTTTCCGGCGTAACCGAGGTAGCATTTTTCATTAATAGGATTTCGGAATTAGTTTCCTAATTTTGCATCCTAAAATTCAAATCCATGTCCACAAAACTTTCTGACATCCGCAGAGTTACAACACATCAGTTACATGCGATGAAAAAAGCCGGAGAAAAAATCTCCATGCTTACTGCCTACGATTATTCCATGGCCAAAATTATCGATAATGCCGGTATCGATGTGATTTTAGTTGGAGACTCCGCATCGAATGTAATGGCTGGAAATATAACTACCTTGCCAATTACTTTGGACCAGATGATTTATCACGCTACTTCAGTTGTAAAGGCTGTTGAGCGAGCGTTAATTGTTGTAGATATACCATTTGGTTCATATCAGGGGAGCCCTGAAGAAGCGCTGAAATCGACGATCCGAATTATGAAAGAGTCCGGAGCACACTCGGTTAAAATGGAAGGCGGTATAGAAATTGTAGAATCCATAGATCGCGTGCTGAGCGCCGGAGTTCCCGTCATGGGGCATTTGGGTTTGACACCGCAATCGATTTACAAGTTCGGTACATATACAGTGAGAGCCAAAGAGGAGGAAGAGGCAAATAAATTGATTGAGGACGCGATCGCTTTGGAAAAAAGCGGATGTTTTGCCCTTGTTCTTGAGAAAGTTCCTGCGGAGCTTACGAAAAAAGTTTCCAGGAAATTGAGTATCCCGATTATCGGCATTGGCGCCGGACCACATGCCGACGGCCAGGTACTGGTGATGCATGATATGCTGGGCATTAATAAGGAATTTAATCCCAGATTTTTACGCCGCTATGCCGATCTTCACTCGATCGTATCGGGCGCTGTGGGAGCATATATTTCCGATGTGAAATCGGGAAGTTTCCCAAATGAGAAAGAGAGCTACTGATTCCATACCGGCCTTGAGAAGAATTTTTTTCGTAGTACCATATCCATTGGGAGTGGCACCCTCTCAAAGGTTTCGATTTGAACAATATTTCAAGTATTTAAAAAGTCGAGATATCCGATATGAGGTAGCCTCATTTTGGTCGGAACGGGCTTGGGAAACGCTCTATAGAAACGGGTACTTTTTGGTAAAATTCAAGGGATTTTTTGCCGGATTTCTTAGAAGAATTATACTATTGCTCAGAATCCGAAAATACGACATAATATTTTTGCATCGAGAATGCATGCCCGCAGGCCCTCCGATTTTCGAATATGTAATTGCTAAACTATTAAGAAGAAAGATAATCTATGATTTTGACGATGCCATCTGGCTGCCAAACACTTCAAAGCAAAATAATTTTGCCAGTCGATTCAAATTTCATCAAAAAGTAGGAAGCATCTGTAAATGGAGCTGGAAAATAAGTAGCGGGAATGATTTTCTTGCAGAATTTGCTAAGAAATACAACAACAACACAACTATTATCCCGACAACAATCGATGCCTCGTATCATAAGTCGGAACGAAAAGAGCGAAAGGATGAACCAGTAGTTATTGGATGGACGGGAACGCACTCAACCTTGAGATATTTAGATCCGATAATTCCTTTGTTGAAGGAATTGAAGGATTCATATCCTGTAGATATTTTAATAATCTCGAATCAAAAGCCAAATTGGATGTTTAAGGATTATGAATTTCTACAATGGGATAAACAGGAAGAAATCAGGCAGCTCGACCGTATTGATATTGGCATCATGCCATTATCAGATTCAATATGGGAGAAAGGGAAATGCGGCTTCAAAGCTTTACAATATATGTCCCTTGGAAAACCGGCGGTGGTATCGGATGTGGGTATAAATCATCAAATTATAGATCATGGGATGGATGGATTTCTGTGTAAGAGCAATGACGATTTCAAAAAATACCTAACCTTACTTGTTGAAGACAAAAGGACTTACAACGCAATCAGTGCAAATTCCAGGAAAAAGGTGCTGGAAAATTATTCCGTCGGATCGAATTCGGATCTCTTCCTTTCTCTTTTCCTATAGCTTAGCAGAATGAATAATCCGGATACAAAAAAAGGATATAAAGGAATCTTATATCGAACTAGCGAACCAAAATTATAGGTTGTTAATCCTACTGCAAAAGCAAATACTAATGAAAATAAGAAACAAAATATCAAAAATGGATTTGAGGTTATCTTCTTGAAAACATTTAGAATTCCAATATTATACACAACAAATATGGTAAACAAAAGAAGAATGAAAGACTCCAAAGCTGAAAGAAGCATCACCAAATTACTCACCTCCCACAAGTGTGGTCTATACAATGTGACCCATATTGCAGGTAAAAACTTACGCACAATTCCGATCGCGCTATAATCGAAATCTCCTAAAGTATACGCTGATCCTCCTTCTCGTTCACTCACATAGTGAATCCATTCTGCTGTTACCTTGGCTGTTTCCGCTATATTCTCAATGTTATACCTTGGGCTTTCTTCACCAACTTTTACTATAGAATAATAGCCAATTAAACTTGCAACTAACAATACAATAGGAGCGAATAATATTTTCATGGCAATATTCTTTACTTCACCTAGTCGTGAATACAATACCCAGAGAATTACTGCGGGTAAAAAACAAAGCAAAATGTATATCTTTATTGAATAAATAGTGTAGAATGAGCAAAGTAGGATTATTAAAGAAAAAATGCGGTTTCTCTTTGCAAAAAATACATTAAAAGATCCGAAGGTCGCCCATCCCAAAGCTCCGACAGTAATCGAGTCCTTTAATATTCCGGAACCCCAGAAAAAAACAGACGGTATAAAAAAGACCGCAATTGCCAATCCCAAATGTTGCCTGGGGTATATTTTATAAAAAACATAATACAACGCCCAAAGTCCGCTAAAACTTATCGCTGCAAATAAAACTGCCGTTGCAGAATAGGTATGAAAAGTAAAAATATCCAAAAAACCCGCGACTCTTACCACAAAGTAAGAAGACATGTCGCCGTATGTATATATTTTTGAAGCGTATTGAAAGGTATCGTTTGCATATTCACTGCCGGCAAAGATTAGTTTTATTGCTTTTACCGGATGGTCTTTGAATGCCTCCCAAATATACTTGCTTCCATAGCTGAAATAGGTAAAGGTATCACCGCCTTTATAATAAAATTGATAGATAAGCCCTAATGAAATCGCGCCAATTATTTTTAGTGAAAGTCCTGGGATAAAATATCGTTTATTGCCACTGTTTGTTACCAGTGGCCTTACCCAGAAGGCAATGATATACACTATTATCAGGAAAATAGGCGTAACAAACAGATCCTTAATCTCCATCGTGTCTAAGCGATTTCAAATATTCACGGGCAAGCTTGTTCGCAGAATTCTTTCGCTTGGAGTTTTTCCGAATTGTTTTCAGGCAACTTTCAGCTTCTGGCCTATTCCCTCGCTTATCGTAAATTCTAGCCAATCCCAGTAATGAATAAAGATAATAATTGGATTTCAGAGACTTATTTGCCTCTGCGAATTCAATTGCTCTTTGATAATACTGAAATGCCTTATCCTGATCTAAGTTGGATTCCCAGATCCTGGCCAGGAAGTAACAGGCGTATCTTCCGCTGTTTGCCTCATATCCGACATAATTGCTATCTACCTTCATCAAAAGATCTTCGGAGACTAATTTGGCTTTGGCGAGCCTTCCGGTTTGATAAAGTAATGAAGCATAAAATCTATGGAAAAAGGCATTATCGGGATATGTTTCATGCAGGTATTCTGATTCATGTAGGGCTCCCTGAGTATCGTTTTCCTCGATAAACAAAATTCGCATTAGCCAATATTGAGCTTCAGTGCGGGTATAAAAAGCATTATGCGCTACCTCGCGCAACTGCTCAAGCCCCAATTCCTTATCCCCTTTTTCAAACATGATAAGAAAAGGCCGCAATTGAGGATAATTTTCCCGTATCCACACTGAAAAATAGTTGATGATACCGTCACCAAATAATAGTTCAGGGCTCAATTCCTCTTTACTGCGGCAATCGTCCATATAATTCAGCGCCTTGTTGCCATTGCCCGCTGCCTTCAACCATTTTTTCCTTTCCGAATAAAGTCTTGCCTTAAAGCCGTAAGCAGCCGCCAGAAAAAATGCCCCTTCAATTTTTGTGATATCCACCTCGTACAACTTCTTGGCTTTCATTATGGAAGTATCCATATAGGCCAGAAACTCCAGATCGTATTGCTCTACATTGAGATCTGGCATGATTTTCCACCATTCGTTTAACCCCATCAAAAAATATGGAAGCGGATGTTCCCGATAAAGAATCTTTAACCTGTAAAACTGCCATTTGGCTTCCGTGAACTTAAAATTGTACATATCATTTAAGGCCTGGGTAGCCTGAATTTGTACCTGCATATTGGCTATAAGCAGAGAATCCTTTTCGTTAGCAGAAAAGCTCTTGACGGGGCTTATGTAAATGAACAATGTGGCAAAAGAAATGAAAATATACCACCTGCTATTTATTATCATGCCAATAAATATATGTTAATTTTAATTAGCCACAAAAACAAAAAAGTACGTTATTTTCGTGGTTGAATGGTTGATAACCACTTAAGTCGAATTTGCTAATCTTTAAAACGTACTTTACTTTTAAAAATTTGAATTTAAAATAAAATGTTCAAAAATGAATATCCTTTTACCGTCATAATGCAGGAACTTCTGGAGATCAAAAGGATTCAGTTTTTTATATTGTTATGCACTCTTACTTTCCTGCTATTGTTTATAAAGAAGACATTCATTGAGTATGAAATAACAGCTTTTCAAATACTTGATGAGCGCGGGCAACTCGGTTTTTTTAAGATCATATCAGCTTTGCAATATTTATCTATTCCTGTCATCTATCTTTTAAAATTTACCTTTATATCCTTCTTCATCTGGGTGGGTTGTTTTGGTTTTGGATACCGGGTAACGTATACCAATTGCTGGCACATCGCGATGGTTTCGGAAATTATATTTATTTTGCCAGAGCTGATAAAAATCTTTTGGTTCATTTTTTTTGAGACAGATCCGAATTTTGCAACGGTCCGGGCATTCTATCCATGCTCACTTATGAATTTTTTTGATTTTGAGAATGTTGCAGATAAGTGGCATTATCCGCTTAAGTCCATAAATCTTTTTGAAGTTATCTATTGGTTTTTCCTGGTGGCCGGAATCTATGTTAAATCCCAAAAAATCTACAGACAATCCATGATCATCGCATTGTTTGGTTATGTGTTGCCTTTTATTTTTTGGTTGGGATATTATACGGTGGTATACAAATAATTGAGGTATTCCGTTAATTAACAAAATCGTATAGGTTGATAGTCTTCAAGTCTAATATATTTACTAATTTCGCCGGTTAAAAAAGTAGGTAATGCAGAATTTTCAAAAAATCAATAATATATCGGGATGGGTGGTGTTTGCATTTTCCACTCTTGTTTATTGGCTTACCGTTGAGCCAACTGCCAGCTATTGGGATTGCGGTGAATTTATAGCGGTGTCTTACAAATTGGAAGTACCTCATCCTCCGGGAGCGCCTTTATTTCTACTCATTGGCAGGCTGTTTTCATTCCTTGCTATGGGTGATGTCGAGAAGGTTGCCTACTGGATTAATATTTCAAGCGTGCTCGCAAGCGGGTTTACCATCTTGTTCTTATTCTGGTCCCTAACGTTGTTGGGCAGAAAAATTTTTAGAATAGAAAAGGGCAAAGAAACATCGGGGCAAACAGTACTCTTAATGGGGGGGGGCTTAATTGGCGCGCTTGCATGCACATTTTCGGATTCTTTCTGGTTTTCGGCTGTAGAAGCCGAAGTATATGCTATGTCGGCTTTTTTTACCGCCTTCGTATTCTGGGCGATATTGAAGTGGGAAATTATCGAAGATGAAAGCCAGGCAAACAAATGGATTATTCTCATATGTTATATGGTCGGCCTGTCAATCGGCGTACACCTTCTGAACCTTGTAACAATTCCGGCGTTGGGACTAATTTATTATTTCAAAAGATACAAACCTTCGAGAAACGGGGTGATCGCCTCGTTTTTGATCAGTGGATCCATTGTCATTCTGATCAATAATATAATTATCCCGGGGTTTCCTACGATTGCCGGATCTCTTGAAGTGTTTTTTGTGAATGCCATCGGACTGCCATTCGGATCGGGAATCATTCTATTTGGCCTTTTACTGGTCGGAGCATTGGTTTACGGAATTTACTATTCAAATCTGAAAGAAAAAGTATTGCTGAATACGGCATTATTGGGTTTGGCATTTATCCTCATCGGATATTCTTCATATACATCATTGGTAATTCGATCAAATTACAATCCTCCGATCGATGAGAATAATCCGGAAAATATCATGTCGTTTGTTTCCTATCTTAAAAGGGAACAATACGGATCGAGACCGTTGCTGCATGGGCAATATTTTGATGCGAAAATAAAAGACCAGAAGCTCGGCGCCAAGGTCTATTCAAAAGGAAAGGATAAGTATGAAGTTTCCGACAGAAAGATCAAATATATCTATGATGAGGAGCGAACGACCATTCTACCCAGAGCTTATAGTTCGGATCCCAAACATGTTGCGCTATACCGCGATTATATGGGATTAAAAGAGAATGAGCTTCCAAACTTCATGGACAACATACAGTTTATGCTCACATATCAGATCGGACATATGTACATGAGGTATTTCTTGTGGAATTTTGCCGGTAGGGAAAGTGATATTCAGCATGCGGAATGGCTCGCTCCTTGGGATGCCTTAAAAAACGTGCCGGAAGAGTTCGCAAATAACAAGGCCCGGAATAACTTTTTTATGCTTCCTCTTCTACTTGGAATCTTGGGAATGATTTTTCAGTACAATAAAAAGCAGAAGGATTTTTATGTGCTGCTGCTATTGTTTTTTCTTACGGGAATTGCCCTGGTTTTATACCTGAACTCACCACCTGTTGAGCCCCGGGAACGGGACTACATTTATGCGGGATCTTTTTATGTGTTTGCTATGTGGATTGGCATTGGAGCAATGGCAGTTGGCAAATGGTTTTCTGAAAAAATGGGCGGTGGCCTTAAAGGAGCGGCTTTTGGCACGATTATCTGCCTGATCGTTCCCGGGATCATGGCAGTTGAAGGATGGGACGACCACGACCGGTCGAACAGGTATTTTTCCGTAGATTCTGCGAGAAATTTCCTGGCCTCCTGTGAACCGAACGCCATTTTGTTTACCGGTGGTGATAATGATACTTTCCCGCTCTGGTACATTCAGGAAGTAGAAGGGTACCGGACAGATGTAAGAGTGATCGTTTTGAGTTATTTCAACACGGACTGGTACATTGATCAGATGACCCGGCCGGCATATGATTCGGATCCCCTGCCGTTTTCTCTTGAACAAAGACATTACAGGCAGGGAGGGCCGAATGATTACCTTCCTTATTATGAAAATAAGAGTATAAAAGGTGCTTCAATTAATCTTAGACAATATTTAAAACTAATACGCGACGAGCACCCGGGATTACATGTTCCGACAAGGTTTGGAGAATACAACTCAATACCCTCCAAATCATTGTTTATGAACATCGATACGGTGGGTATAAAATCCGGAAATCTTATTCCCGAAGACAAGCATCAATACATTACGGATAAGATGGTATTTAATCTAAAGAAAGGTGGATTGGAAAAAAATACATTAATGATCCTGGATTTGATTGCAAACAATAATTGGGAGAGACCAATTTATTTCAATAATACATCTCTTCAGGGAGTAAGTGTAAACCTGAATGATTATGTTGTTCAGGAAGGGAATGCATACCGTCTGCTTCCCGTTAAAAACCCTAATCCAAGAAGTGAATTTGTAAATTCTGAAATTATGTATGACAATGTCATGAATGAATTCAGGTTCCGCGGACTTGACGACCCAAGAGTATATAACTCAATTGATCACAGGAATTTTGCGTTAAATCACCGATCTACCTTCAATAGCCTGGCCAATGCTCTCATCAAAGAAGGCAAACTCGAAAAGGCAAAAGAAGTGATCTTTAAATCTCTTGAGGCCATACCTGATAAGTCTGTTCCGTACGACTATACCACTTCACAGACCGTAAAGTTGTTATACAGTATAGGCGAAAGCGAAAAAGCAAAAGAAATTGCCGCGATTATTGGAGAAAGAGCGAACGATGCACTGGTTTACTTTGGAGAATACAATATCAATATCGGGAACGAAACTCAAAAGAATCTCCTGATTTTGAATGACCTCGTAAATACAATGAAGAGTGAAAACGAAAATGAGCTGGCCCAAAAATTTGAGAAGTATTTTATGAGCCACTATTCAAAAATAAATTCTTAGGAAGGACGAAAGTCTCCGAGCGATCTTAAGGTATTCCCGGCCCGCGTGAGGTTTAGCAATACTATGTTGAGCCGTAGAAGTTTCCTGACCTGCTATGCGGTCAGTAGGGGAAGGTCCGGATCACAGTGGAACGTTTGTGTGAAAGGAGCCTAATTTTTAGCTTAATGAGAAGGCCTCCGGAATCCCGCTTTTTTTATTTTGTGCTTTCAATATTTGTTTAGACAACATCTGTTATCTTGTTATCAGCTTTTAAATGATATCCCTACCATCACTTTACCGAATTCAAAAAAAGATGAAAAAATCAATAATTGCACTTTATCTGCTTTCTTTTGCTTTCACAGCTAATGCTCAGGAAATCGGACTTTCTTTTTCATATTTTATCCCAAAGAATGGATATTTTTCAGTTCCGGTGACCCCATTTTCAATAAGAGGAGTTGGACTAGATCTGAATCATTTCTTTGCAATCGAATCGGGATTTACCTTATACCGGATTTCCGGTATGGGCGCGAAAGGATTACCTTATGCATCAAAAAAACCATTGATCGGTCCGTTTTTCTCCGTGATGGTTCCGCTGGAAGCAGTGATCACTTTTAATTTCGACAATCAGGCATTTAAATTAAAAGGTGGCGGTTTCCTATTTTACAATTTTGACACAAAGATCAACGAGGGAAACCTGGATCGCGAATTACGATCGTATTTGGAATGGGAAATTTTGAATGCGGACTTTTCAATTAAAAACAACCTGGGATACGGGTATCATTTTGGCGCCGAGTACATCATTTACTTCTCCAAACAATTTGGAATCAGCCTGGAAGCGTATTACTTGTCGGGATCATCGCCGTTGGATATGAAGGGCAGTTATTCCGGCGTTCCATCCAGTGGAGATCAAATCATTACCGAACAAGTAGAATTTCCGGATGCGGAATTGGATTTTACAGGATACGAATTTTCTATAGGGATTTTGTTTTCTCCAAATTAAGGAGTTGTTCCTTTACAAGTTTCAATCCATCTTCCAAACAAACCGGCTTAAATCCCAGTTCGTTTCCGGCCTTTGAAATATCGAGTCCGGTTTTCAACGGTCGCATAGCTATCTCCTTAAACTCATCCGCATTTGTCGGAGCGATCAGTCTTTTATCCAACTCAAATACTTCTGCGGTTTTAATAGCTATATCATGGGCCGTTATGTAATCTTTGCCGGAAAGATGGTAAATGCCAACAGCTTTTTGGTCTATTATTAATTTGCACCCCATGGCCAGATCTTCTACCAGGGTTGGTGTTCTCCATTGGTCATTAACTACGTTTATTTTTTCGCCATACTCCAGTTTTTTCTTTACCCACAAAACTATGTTTGACCGGGACAAATCATTGCCGACACCATATACCAGCACAGTCCTGACAATTGAATAATCCAACCGGCTCTCTTCCAATTGTTGCTCGACCGCATACTTACTTTTTCCGTAAAAGTTGATCGGATTGGGAGGGTCATCCTCCCGATAAGGGCCTCCGTTACCATCAAATACAAAATCAGTGGATAAATACTGGAAATAAGCCTTTAGCGCTTTTGCAACCCGAATCAGATTTTCTGAAGCAACTACATTGTTGAGCCGGCACAACTCTTTTTCAGTTTCGCACCGATCGACCTGGGTCATGGCTGCCGTATGGACAATGTGTGTTGGAGCTGCTTTAAGGACATTGGCAAAAACCTCATTTCTATTTGCCAGATCCATATTGATATACCTGGCGTTTTTTAAATCAATTCTCGCGCGACCGCGACCGGTGGCAATGACTTCGACACCTTTCAGGTTTGATAGCAAAAAAATGAGCTTCTGTCCAAGAAGCCCATTTGCACCGGTAATTAAAATCTTTTTCAAGCAGATTATTTATTTCCGTAAAGCTCATGTAACTTCTTGGCATTCATTTTCTCCACCTCAAAGGTCATGTAGACATCCGCAACGGGTTTATCCATTGACCCGGTTTCCACGGCCGCGATTTTATCTATGACCTCCATACCTTCAACTACCCGTCCAAAAACCGTATAGGCATCGTCAAGGTGCGGCGCACCTCCGAGTGTTGTATATAATTCAAGCCTGTCTGCGGGAAAGGCGATATCAAACTTCTGGTTATATTCCCCTTCCAAAACCGGCTTCATCTCCATTAACTTTTTATTGAAAGCGGCTTCTCCCTGCTCGTAGTAGATCTTTGATAATTCCTCCTGCAGATTGGCATACTCAGGCTTCTGGATGAGTCTTTTCAGGTATTCATTGATTTTTTGCATGTCCGTCGTAAGCTCTTCTTTGCCGTAAACAATTCCCTGTACAATATACCATTGGCAGCCACTACTGGCTTTGGCCGGGTTTACCCGGTCCCCCTGCCTGGCTGCTGCCAATGCTCCTTTGTGGTGAAACAGTGTATCGACAAATTCCGCAGGAACCTTGTATTCAATTTTGTTTTTATTCCCGGGTTTTGCATTCACATCTCCACCCTGGATCATAAAATTTTCAATAACCCTGTGAAAAATTGTACTGTCATAATCCCCGCTTTGCGCTAGCTTGAGAAAATTCTCCTTATGCTGTGGAGTTTGATCATATAAGATTACCTTCATATCCCCGTAGCCGGTTTTGATTGTAACCAGGTAATCCTTTTTGGCACATGCCGACATGGCCAAAGTAAAGGCAATAACTAAAAAAAAAGTATTCTGCATTATTCTCATCTTTTCAGATCTTTATTTATTTGTTCTAATATGTCTGCTCCACCATGGGTTAATATTTCAATCCCCAATGAACTTCCGAGAAGTTCGGCCTGAGATAATTCGCCTCGGATCGTTTTTCTGACTAATTTTTTTCCGTTTAGGCTAAATATTCCGGCGTTCAAAACCAATTCGTTATCTAAAATTTGCGCGTTCGCAAATGCAGGTATACTACAGCCTCCGCTTAATTTTCGTAAATATGCTCTTTCTGCCAAAAGTTTTATTTCCGTTTGCGGGTCATTAATTATTTCCCTGATCACGGATTTCTTTTCTGCCTGAAGTGAGGCTACAATTTCTACGGCCAGGCTGCCCTGACCAACAGCAGGAGTGAAAATTTCCAGGGAGAGTTCCTGACTGATCAGCTCATGATATTTCATTCTGGAGACTCCCGCATATGCCAACAGCAACGCGTCACAAAGACCCTCCTCCATTTTTCTTATCCTTGTCTGGAGATTTCCACGTATTTCGATAGTTTCAATCCTGGGAAAATAATGCGCCAATGTAGCTATTCTTCTGGTTGAGGAAGTACCTATTTTGAAAGCCGAGTTTTGATCAATAAGTTGCAGGGACTTGTCGTGGCAGACTAGAACGTCATTTTCTTTTTCTCTTGATGAAAATGCCAAAATCTCAAATGGGGGAGATAGCTCACTTGGAAGGTCTTTGGCACTATGAATGGCTATATCGACCGCTCCTTTTTCGAGCATCCGCTCCAGCTCCTCGGTAAATACCCCTTTACTTCCAATTTTGGAAATCGACACATCCAATACCCTGTCCCCTTTGGTTTCAACCGGCAATAATTCGGCACGGATGCCGTGGCTTTCAAGTTGATCTTTTACATAATTTGCCTGCCACATGGCCAGTTTACTCTTCCTGGTACCTATTTTGATCTTCATGTATTGCCAGTTTTAAGCCTAAAAATACAAATAATTCTAACTTCTGAATGCCGAGCTTATTTGAAGCGAAGTATCCAAAGAAATTATCTTGGGATTTCCGTTTCGCTCAAGATGATAAAAAGCGCTATTCATCAATTCATACAGTTTCTGAAGTTTAATCAGATCCAAAGTATTTGAAAATTTCATTACGAATTCGCTTTCAGATGCATTTAAACTCACAATTTCATTTGCTCCATGATGTATCAATAATGAATCCCGGATTACTGAAAGACCATATTGCAACAACCCTTTTTGACGGATCTTATTTATCTTCCCAAACTCCTCCGCCCACTTTATCATATGCAAATAATTGCTGGCAAAACAAATCCTCATCCAGTCGCGGAACATGCCGTGTGTATTATCCTCAACCTCCTCTATAAGATTTATGGCCTGATTCAAATCACCTCCGGAGATATTTGATATCTGGGATGCCTTATCCATTCCCAGGTTGAGATGATGAACTAAGTGATCCGAAATTTCGGTTTTTTTGAATGCCCTTATTCTCAGATGTTGAACTCTGGATAAGATGGTTCCGATGATTTTCTCATGATCGTTTGAAACCAGAAGGAAAACCGTCTTTTCCGGCGGCTCTTCAAGAATTTTGAGCAAGGCATTTGCCGCAGAAGGATGCATATATTCCACAAGCCAGATGATCATTACTTTGTATTCTCCTTCAAATGATTTTAAGGACAGCTTTTTTAAAATATTTCTGCTCTCTTCCCTGGAAATATTCAATTGTTTGTTTTCTCCTCCAAATTCCTGTGACCACTCCAATGGACCGGCATAAGGATTATTTGTTAAAAACGATCTCCATTCGCCGATAAAACTGTCGCTCACAACATCTTTGCCCGTTTTGTTCTTAGCTGAACTGACCGGAAATATAAAATGCACATCGGGATGGATAAATTTTTTGATTTTTTGACATGATGAGCATACTCCGCATGCGCCCTGACCGGATCTGTTAGTACAATTAAGCAAGGTTGCATAGGCTATTGCCAAAGCCAGGTTGGCGGTGCCTTCTTCCCCGGCGAATAATTGGGCATGCGCGACCTTTCCTCGCTCAACTGTTTTTATCAGCTTTTCTTTTGTGCTTTTTAATCCCGGTATCTCTGAAAACTTCATAGTTCTAAATCTTTCCTGTACTTTTTGGATACCTTAAAAATATAATTGAGCAGTTCCATATCTTCCTCATTAAGTCTTTTCCCTCTGCGTTCGAGTACTTTGGGCACGGTTTCCATCGCTTTTTCAAATTGGTAAGTATCGAATCCTTGAGCTCCTCCCCAGGAGAAAGACGGTATAAACGCTGGAGGAAACCCGCTGCCAAATATATTTGAACAAACGCCAACGACCGTCCCGGTATTAAACATGGTATTAATGCCGCATTTTGAATGATCGGCCATCATCAATCCGCAAAACTGGCGACCGGTGTCCTTGTATTGTTCATGCAAATAGTTCCAGATACGCACATTTTTATAATTGTTTTTGAGATTTGAGGTATTCGTATCGGCCCCTATATTGCACCATTCGCCAACTACGGAGTTACCTATAAAACCATCATGTCCTTTGCTGCTATATCCGAATATTACCGAATTGCTAATCTCTCCGCCAACTTTGCAATGCGGGCCGATCGTCGAATCACCGACAATTCTTGCGTTTATACTGATAATCGAATTTTCGCCAATTGATGTGGCTCCTCTTATAATTGATCCTTCGCTGATGACAGCATTTTTCCCAATATAAATCGGCCCCTTTTCTGCGTTCAGAATTGCCGATTTTATGCTCACATTCTCTTCAACGAAAATATTTTGCCTGTTGTAAATCCTCGTATGCGGATCTTCGATATCATAGCTCGTTTTACCTTTAGTTAGCAATTCGAAATCGTCGCGATTGGCCTGCTCGTTTTTTAGGAAAATATCATATACGTTTTGAATTGATGCAACTTCCGATTTCAGCTCCGATTTTTCATATTTATTATAAAACGCAGGGGAATTTAATTCTTCTACAGACTCAATATTCCCGTAAAAAGCTATGAGCATTTCTCCTTTCACAATCATTTGGGATCGTTTCATGCTTTTCAGCGCCAAAATGAGATCCTCACCAGGCAGTACACTTCCATTCAGAAAAAGATTGTCCGCGGTTTTTTCGGTTGGAAATTTTTTTGAAAGACACGCTTCTGTCAAATACGAATACGAGGCGGGCAGCCATTTTTCCCATTTTTCTTTAATTGTAAGCGCTCCTACTCTTATTTCGGAGACAGGCCTTGTAAATGTAAACGGGAGTAAATTTTTCTTTGTCGATGGATCGTCAAAAAGTATCGTATTCATCCCATAAAAATAAAAAAGTCTCCACCAGTATTAAAACTAATGGAGACCTCTTTCAAAACGAATTTATCTCTATTTCCTTTTATATCTTCTATTGAATTTCTCAACTCTACCAGCCGTATCCACAAAGATCTTTTTACCTGTGTAGAATGGATGCGAAGCAGAACTCACTTCAATTTTGATCAATGGGTATTCTTTTCCATCTTCCCACTTGATCTTTTCCTTAGAAGTCATGGTCGACTTCGTCAAAAATTTATAATCACTCTGAGTATCATAAAAAACTACCTCAGAATATTTTGGATGAATTCCTTTTTTCATCTGTTTATATTTTTATAGTTTACTGACACCCAGAACAACATAATCATGCTCTTGCGTGTCCTGAAAATTGCTCCGGTCTTACCGGTTTCATTTTCTTTTATTACGCCCTTCTTAAAAGGATTGCAAATTTAGGAAAAACATATCGAACTGCAATGTTCTTGCCGAAAAGTTTTTTTCTTCGCTTTTTGTGGAACTCCTTTCGTGTTCCCAAAAGAATAGTGATTCTTCGGATGCACTCCCCGGATAAGGTTAATGGTTTTACGGATTTGGCATTAAGATTTTGTTTTTAAGAAATCGACCAGTTTTTCAATAGCAATTGCCCGGTGGCTGATTTTGTTTTTTTGGCTTAAATCCAAATCGGCAAAAGTACACGGCCAACCATCCGGTATAAAAATCGGATCGTAGCCAAATCCATGGGCTCCCGAAGCATGTTCGGCTATTCTTCCGGCAACTTCTCCGCGAAACTGGTGTGTAATACCGTCTAGAATTAAAGTGATTATGGTAACAAATTTGGCTTTTCTGTTCTTAATTCCACTTAGATTCTTAAGTAATAATGCCATATTATCCTGACTATTCTTATCGGGGCCCGCGTACCTGGCAGAATTAACGCCTGGATCATTGTCCAGAGCGTCGACCAGTAGACCGGTATCATCGGCAAAACAATTCACCTTATAGGTATCATAAATAAACTGAGCCTTTTCCAGTGAGTTTTCCTCAAGGGTGTCGTGCGACTCGGTCAATTCTTCAAAATGCTTTAAATCAGAAAGGCTTATGATATCATAAGCCTTTCCAAGTTTTTCCATGATCTCTCTGAGTTTGTTCTTATTGTTTGTCGCAAAACAGATTCTCATGGTGCAATCGCTTTATTTAGTCACTTTCAAAACATCAATACCAAATAGAATTGGAGTATTAGGTTGAATTGCCGAGCCACTTCCGGCTTTGCCATAAGCATAAACGGAAGGGATCAATATTGTGGCCGAATCTTCCAGATGCAATTGGGAAACCCCGGCTTCAAATCCTACGATTAGCGAGCCATTTCCCAACTCGGTCTGTAAGTTTCCTGTGTCGAAAACCGTTCCGTCGAGTAATTCTCCCTGATACGCAACCGTAACGTTATCTCCAAAATCAGCGGTAACATTCTGATCACCATTTTTGTGAACGACATATCGTATGCCGTAGTTTTCTTCTACTGAAGCTGTCCAGTTGTTATTCGCGATATATTCGTCGATATCGTCAAGATCTTCTTCGAGCGTTTTGATCTCAATGATTTTGACGTTATAAACAAGAATACTATTGGGAGGAACGTTTTTGTATGCATCGTCCTGAAACCCCCAGGGCGATGGAGAATAGATGGTGACCGAATCTCCCTCATTTCGTCCGAGCAATCCAATAAGCAGGCCACTTGTCACTTCGGTCATTGAATTCCCCTGCCCTAATGAGACCGTTTGAGACGCGCCGTCGAATGTGTTGATAAATTCAACCCCGTCCAGTGTAGAGCCTCGAAAATGTACCTCTAAATCCGCATTTAACACGACTTTATACCCTGATCCGTATCTGTTTATATCGTAAAATACCCCCGTTGAGTCCATTTCAGCGTCAATCCCATTGGCACTAAGATGTGCTTTGATTGTCCCAACATCTTCTACGAGTATGGCATTGAAATCATAAAAGTCTTCGTCGCCGTTAAGGCAAGACTGCAACAATATGCAAGTGCCGATCGCTGCAAGATAAAACCAACCTCTCACTTCAAACTTACGAAACCGCATGACTAGTTAAATTTGTTTGTTAATTTATATCTACGAGTTCTATCTCGAACTTCAAAATGCTATTCGCTTTAATGATCTCCGATCTTGCCTGTGGGCCATAGGCCAATGAAGACGGAATATATAATGTTCCTTTTCCCCCTTTTTTGAGAAGCATTATACCGAGATCCCAACCAATTATTACATTCCCCAGGCCTAACTGAAAATCGATCGGTGCATTTCGATCTAATGAGGAATCAAATTTGGTCCCATCCAATAAAGTGCCGGTGTAATGTACCTTTACAAAATTACCGGGTTCGGGATGGTCGCCTGTTCCTTCATTATCAATTGTGTAACGCAAACCGGATGCCGTAGATTGAGCTATAATCTGGTTTTCTTTTAAATGCTTATCGATGATTTCCAAATCAGAATTTATTTTTTCTTGATTTTCAGTAATAAACTCGTCCATATACTTTTTTCTTTCCTCCAAAGCACCTTTCATTTGCTCTTTTTGCATTGCCCGCATCATTTCATCCGCCTCTTCTCTGGACATGTACTTTGAAGCCCCAACACAAAAAGTAATTTCACCTTCAGTATTCAAATACGGAGGCACCGGTGCTTTAAAAGACTCGGCAAACAACTGTTTGGTTGGAAACTTTAATAATACTGAGTCCCCTTCTTTAAGCATCGAAAATGCCTTATACAAAATTCCCATTTGATTCCATTGATTTGTATCGCACGGGAACATCACGGGTTGAACATCGGTCGATTCAAATAAGACAGAATCTTTTTCATTCTTGTACATCATATTGTATACCACTACTTCGCCCTGCTTTGGTGTTTCTCCGGAGCCCTTTTTTACATATTTATACTGATAGCCGTCTTCAGAAATACGGAACTCTTCCGACTGACAACCGATATTTGCCCATACAACCATTATGGCCGTAATGATGCGTATTACTTTAAAATTCATTCTAGTTTGTTTTATGAAAATTTTTATTTAACTGCTTCTTATAGGTTTTAATTATCCTCTCAAATTTATCTACGGTCTCCTGTAAGCTCAGGTCCGATATACCACCGGCTGCATT
Source organism: Cytophagales bacterium (assembly GCA_022360055.1). Taxonomy (GTDB): domain Bacteria; phylum Bacteroidota; class Bacteroidia; order Cytophagales; family Cyclobacteriaceae; genus JAAUQL01. The sequence goes on from JAKSDO010000238.1 coordinate 28,896, forward strand.
TGGATGTCCGCCTCCGTTAAAGTGTTCTTTTGCAAAATCGTTAACAGAAAAATCGCCTTTAGACCGAAGAGATATCCTTATAGTATCCGGGCGTTCGATGATTACAGCCGAAAAAACTACTCCTTTTAATGAAAGTGCATAATTTACCAGGCCTTCCGTATCTCCGGTTTTTGAATTGTATTTTTTCAAATCTTCGGAACTGATCCAGAAGTATGCCGTACGAAGATCCTTAATCACCTTCAGTTTATTATTTAGAGCATAACCTGTAAATTTCAGGCGATCTAATGAGTTATTGTCGTAAATATACCGTCCGACTTTAGCAATGTCGGCGCCGAGTTCAATGAGATCTGCTGTTACAAGGTGTACATTTTTAGTCGTATTTGGATGTTTAAATTGACCGGTATCGGTCATAATGCCGGCGTATAGGCATTCGGCTATGCTTGCATCAATTTGATCCCGGTCGCCCAGATCGACAATCAATTTATATACGAGCTCTGCGGTAGCGGCAGCCTGGGTGCTCCAAAACTCATAGTCGGCAAATCGCTCAGGCTCCAAGTGGTGATCAATCAACACCTTTACGGCATTGGATTCACCCACCATATCCCCCAATTCATTGATTCTGTAAAGGCAATTGAAATCCAGGCAAAAAATCAGATCCGCCTCTCCGACGAGTTTCTCGGACTTTTCTTCATTGCCCCCTGCTTCGAAGTCGATAACATCCTTTTCTCCATCCATCCAATTTAGAAATTCCGGATAATCCGAAGGAGAAATTACATGCACTTCGTGCCCCTTCTTGGTAAGGTAACTTGCAAGACCCAACGAAGAACCCAGGGCATCGGCATCGGGTTTGTAATGCGTAGTTACCACAATTTTTTTTGGAGTGTCTAAAAGTTCTTTGAACGATTTTAATTTTTGCATATAAAAAGCCCAAAAATGGGCTGATATGAAACAAGTTGCAAAACTGCGAATAAAAAGAGTAAAAACAAAAATGGAGCCGCGTCGAATTAATGATTGGATAAATCCATGGTCAAATCTCACTTTGAGGTATTGTTCATAATTGGCATAAAATACCTTAAACAGGATCTTTCCGGCTTCGTGAGGGTGAAATTTCTCGCAAAAGCATAAACACAAATAAAAAGATCGGTGGGTTGATTCTTGTACTACCGATGACGTGTTTTTATAATAATCAGTAAATCAAATAAATACACAAGACTACGTCATTCAAATTTGTGCGTTTTGAAAAAATGTTAGGCCTCGAAATGAGGTATGACCAAATCAATATTATTTAAGTATTCTATGCACCGATAAGTGATAATCTTCTATTTTTGCTTTTTTTAGATTTAACAGATAATTGAATGGCTACGAACAGAACGTTTACAATGATCAAACCCGATGCCGTTGCAGAAGGGCATAGTGGCGCTATCCTTAAAATCATTGAAGAGGCTGGCTTTAGAATTGTTGCTTTAAAAATGGTGAAACTGAGCAAGGAACGAGCCGGTCAGTTTTACGAGGTACACAAAGAAAGGCCTTTTTATGGAAGTTTGTGTGACTATATGTCGTCCGGACATATCATTGCAGCTATCCTTGAAAAGGAAAATGCGGTGACTGATTTCAGAAAATTGATTGGAGCGACAAATCCGGAAGAGGCCGCCGAGGGAACTATTAGAAAGCTTTATGCCAAAAGCGTTGAATCTAATGCCGTTCATGGTTCGGATTCGGATGAGAACGCTGAGATTGAAGGAAATTTTTACTTTTCCAATATCGAAAAATTTTAAGCCTTTTTGTTGATGTTGTTGATTCCAGACAACATCAACTTTCAGCCTTTCCATGAAAAAATACTCTTTTTATCCATCGGGGTAAAAAGATGGCTCCCAAAAGCAAATACGGATAATAAGTAAAAAGCCTCCATAATATATTTACTATTATTGTATAATCTCCCAAGTACATTTTAAAGAAAGACGGAAAAATTGCTTCCGCAGTACCACTGCTCCCTGGCGTAGGAGAGATAAGCATGACTACCCATAAAATAATTTGCTTTCCAAAAATTAAAACGTGTTCATTCAGGGATATTCTAGTGAAAGCCGACATTAAAAAATTGAGAAGCAAATATCTCGAAGACCATATGAAAACCGTAGACAACGAGAGGTAAATCCAGAATTTCGCCCCCATACCTTTCAATTGCTCTGAGGCCAGGATCATTTCCGTACCCCGTTCGTATGCGGCATATCTCCATTTTCTCAGATATTTCAAGGAAGTAATTTTTATAAGTACCCACTTGAATAGTCGGGGATTTATTAACAAAGCAAACGCCATGACAAATGTATAGAGCGCGATTAATCCATAGCTCAAAAAGAACAATGCACTCAGGCTGTCTTCCAGAATATGTGAGGATTCCGAATTCGATGGAAAAATACTTTCCATACCTAAAAAAAGCGCGATAGGGGCGAGAAGAACGAAAAACAGGTTGTCAAATACCGCTGTGAGAAGCACATAACCAAGGGCTTTCCCCGGTTTAATGTTTTCTTTCCATAAAATAAAAACAGCCACAGCCGTTCCTCCAACGACAGAAGGCGTAACCGCCGAGGCAAACTCCCAAAGAATGATCACATAAAGGCTACTTTTCCAGGAAAGTTCGTTGTTCGTAATACTTCTTATTCTGAATATATAGCCGGCAAATCGCGAAAAGAAGACAAGAATGGCGAGCAGGATTGGGGTTGCGGTCGCATCAAAGATGAGGCTCAGCTTATCGGCGCTCATTTCAGGATCGCTTAGAAACAGGTAAATCACAATCCCAAGACCCAAAACAACCGGGACCCAGATTTTCCTTGGATTCAGGGTTTTTAGGATTTTTTTCGCATCAAGATCCATTTAGTCTGCCAGTTCTTTTCGTTCTATCCAAAAATTGTTGTAACCTTCTCCAATGCGAATATTTACCTGGTTGAGTTGTAATAATTCCAGAATAGCCAGAAAATTGTAGATTACTCCGATTTTGTCGTGATTGTAATCAATTATCTGGGTAAAGGAAAGTTTTCTTTTTTCATGAATTTTATTGAGGATAAAGATCTTTTGATCTTCAATAGTATATGGATATTGGACGATTTGATGGGTCGGTTTTTCAGATTCAAATTCAAATCGCTTTAAAACTTTCTGATAAACTTTCAACAGCTTGTATAGATCTGTATCCTGTAACTCACTCTCAACATTTACCGTTTCACTGAGCTTTTTCATTTCATTCAGAACATTTCCCCGCTTTTCTTTTTGAAGCATTTTTTCCTCCATCAAAGATAGTTCAGCAAGAACGGATTTGTATTTTTTGTACTCAAGCAGATGTTGCACAAGCTCTTCCCTAGGATCAATTTCATTTCCTTCTTCGTCTAATTGTGGTCTCGGAAGCAGCATTTTGGCCTTGATTCTCATGAGCTTGGCTGCCACGAGAATAAACTCACTTGCAACTTCAATGTTTAGTTTTTCAAGCTCTTTGAGATAGTCAAGGAAATGCTCTGTGATTTGGGAGATGGGGATATCATAAATATCCAGCTCATCTCTTTCAATGAAAAAAAGCAACAAATCAAACGGCCCTTCAAACAGTGGTATTTTTACTTCGAAACTCAATGAATAACTTTTATCTGTACTTTCGTTTAACCCTAATCCCTGCCTTCCATGATGTCAAAGATATTTATTATAAAATGATAAATTGAAGCATTAACAAAAAAATAATGTAATTTTGAGCCGCTGGAAATTTTTTATGAACATTGACTTTTCTCGCTTTTTGAACAATTATTATTGTTTAATGGTTTCAATGAAAAGTTAAACAAAAAATTATGTTAATTCAACCTGGCAAAGTACTGGCAAACATCAATTCACCAGAGGATGTTAAAAAACTGAATCAGACTCAACTCATTGAGCTTTGTAATGACCTCAGACAATTTATTGTTGATAATGTTTCGGTTTACGGAGGTCATTTTGGAGCTAGCCTGGGTGTGGTTGAATTAACGGTCGCCTTGCATTATGTTTTTAATACACCGTATGACCAACTGATCTGGGATGTAGGGCATCAGGCGTACGGGCATAAAATATTAACCGGCCGAAAAGATAAATTCTATACGAACAGAACCTATCGGGGGATTTCAGGTTTTCCCAAAATATCCGAGAGCGAATACGATGCATTTGGTGTAGGTCATTCTTCCACGTCGATTTCCGCAGCGCTGGGCATGGCGATAGCTTCGAAATACAAAAATGACAAATCGCGGCAACATATAGCTGTGATAGGCGATGGTGCTATGACCGGTGGATTGGCTTTTGAGGCGATGAATCATGCCGGAGTTTCAAACTCCAATTTACTTATTATTCTCAACGATAATTGCATGTCAATTGATCCGAATGTTGGGGCGCTTAAAGATTATCTTACAGACATCACTACTTCTCAGTCGTACAACAGGTTGAAGAATGATGTCTGGAAAGTTCTTGGGAAAATGAGCAAATTTGGAAAGAGCGCTCAGGAGATCGCCTCCAAATTGGAGAGCAGCCTGAAGTCCCTGATCCTAAATCAAAGCAATCTGTTCGAAGCTTTAAATTTGAGATATTTTGGACCGGTTGATGGCCATGATGTGGATCACCTTGTGCACGTACTGGACGATTTGAAAAAGATTCCGGGCCCCAAGATATTACATTGCATTACCACCAAAGGAAAGGGCTATGCCCTTGCTGAAAAGGATCAGACCAAATGGCACGCTCCCGGGAAGTTTGATAAGGTTACAGGTGTGATACGAAAAAGGGATTTGGAGGCGCCTCAACCGCCAAAATATCAAAATGTATTTGGTGAGACATTGCTCGAGTTGGCATTGCAAAACGACAAGATCATGGGGATTACGCCTGCAATGCCTTCCGGTTCTTCCATGAATATCATGATGAAAGCCTTGCCGGAGCGGGCATTTGACGTTGGAATTGCGGAACAACATGCGGTTACTTTTTCTGCTGGGTTAGCTGCTCAGGGATTAATCCCCTTCTGCAATATCTATTCCACATTTATGCAGCGTGCTTACGACCAGGTAATTCACGATGTCGCCATACAGAAATTGCCTGTAATTTTTTGTCTCGACCGGGCGGGGCTCGTTGGCGCTGACGGGCCGACGCATCACGGTGCCTATGATATTTCCTATATGAGGTGCATTCCAAATTTGGTGATTGCAGCCCCGATGAATGAGTCCGAACTTCGCAATATGATGTACACGGCTCAACTTCCGGAAGGAGCTCCATTTGTGATAAGGTATCCCAGGGGCCAGGGGGTATTAGTAAATTGGGAAACACCATTCGAAAAGCTGGAAGTCGGTAGAGGAAGAAAAATTAATTCTGGTGAAGATGTTGCGATATTGACGATTGGTCACATAGGGAATTATGCGCAAGAAGCCGTCCGGGAATTGAAAAAATCCGACATTTGCCCGGCGCACTACGACATGCGATTTGTGAAACCGCTGGATGAAGCGTTGTTGCATCAAGTATTTTCGGAATTCAGGAAAATCGTAACGGTCGAAGACGGATGTTTGCCCGGTGGTTTTGGTTCGGCTGTTGTCGAATTCATGACGGACCATAATTATGCCGCTCAAGTCGTTCGATTGGGAATTCCTGATAAACTCATCGAACATGGCGAACCTGAACAACTCCATAGGGAATGCGGATTTGATGCTAAAAGTATAAGAGAGGCCGTTATCAAATTATTAGAACCTGAATTAGCTAAGCCTTAATAATGCCTAATATTTTTCATTTTGAATCCGGGGAGGGATTTCCGGTTGTTTTTATTCATGGGTTTTGTGAATCAAGTAATATCTGGAAAGCTCTGAGTAAAGATCTTTCAAATGAATTTCGAATTATTTGCCTCGATCTTCCTGGATTTGGCAAAAGCCCGCTTCCAAAAAAAGATTTTAGTTTAGAAGAAATCGGAGATCATATCATTGACTGGCTTAAGGGCCTTGGGATTGAAAGATGTATAGTTATCGGTCATTCCCTGGGCGGTTATATTGCACTGGAAATGTTGAGAAAGCATTATGATTTTGTAACCGCCATTGGTTTATTCAATTCATCTGCTTTTGAAGATGCTCCCGATAAAAAAGAAAACAGAACAAAACTGATAGAATTTGTAAATGAGCACGGCGTAATGCCATTTCTCAAGACTTTTGTCCCATCACTTTTTTATCCCAACACAGCGGAAAACCATAAAGAGATCATTGATCAAATCAGAGATGAAGGACTTTCGATTCTGCCGGAATCCGTAATGAAATATGCTGCGGCAATGCGAGACAGAGGAGACAGTATCGACCTGCTTCGCAAATACCGGGATCGAATACTTCTTATATCCGGAGAATATGATCAAAACGTTCCGTTAGAGAAGTCAAAAGCGATGGCTGAAATTCTCAACCAAGGCAACGTATACTTCATCCGGGATAGTGCGCATATGAGTCTGTTCGAGCAGCGTGAGATTTGTTTTAATGCGGTTCGGAATTTCGCTGGAAAATTTGTTTGATTCGTTCACCCGTATCTTAAACGTCAGGGAAAGTAACACAGCGTCGCTCACTTGAAGAAGGGGCGATAATCGCTGGCATGACCGGAAAACCTGCAGCCGGTATTTAGAATCCTAGATCTCAACAAGTCAGATAAAATTATTACTAGTCAATCTGCCAAAATTCGAAGTACATCCCTGTAAGGCATTGAATTTAAATGCCGTACCCCGATAAGGTATAAAATATAATTGCCCGGTTTGGGGAACTTAATTCCTCATGGCAATCGGAGGTGTCACTTATACGTGTTTCATGCTTTATCGGCCTGGAGAGCTTCGATCTTGCCAGGCAGGCTACTCAGTCCGTTAAGCAGGCGTGTCCGCCGGCATGGCAGGTTTGTCCGAAGCAGGAAAAATTCCACAAATTTTTTCTGATCAATTCAGGTACTGTTCAATGGTGCGTTGAAGATCATTTTTCGACATAACGCCGGACTGTCTCCACAAAATATTTCCTCTGCTAAATAATATCAGTGTTGGTACGCCTCGTATTCCGTATTTTACGGAAGCACTTTGGTTTTTATCCACATTAACTTTAATTACCTTTACACGACCATGCAGAGCAGATGAAACCTGCTGGACGATTGGAGAAAGTGTTTTACAAGGACCACACCAATCCGCATAAAAGTCAACCAACACGGGAATCTGAGAATTCTTAAGAAGTTCCGAAAAAGTTTTTTTCTTAGGCATTAAAAGATTTTTTTGATTTTACTTTAAGACAAATTTATTCGGGAAAAGTTTTTACCAATGAAGCATATTTTAATAATACTCATTCTTAATACATTGAGCCTGGGCGTGAATTATGCCCAGCATCCTAATAAAATCACTTTAGAGGATATCTTTCGAAACAATAAATTCAAAATTAATTCAATCCGTGGTTTGAAATGGATGAACGACGGTAATTTTTATACAGCGCTTATAAAAAATCCTCAAACAGGACTTTATGATATTCTTAAATACTCGACCAGAACAGGTGATGTAGTAGATACAATTGTATGTGGAAAGAATTTGATCATGGCCCCTGATACAACTCCGATATCGATTAGCTCTTATCAATTTAACAATGACGAATCTAAAGTTCTGATTTCATCCGAAGAAGTTAAGATTTATCGAAGGTCTTCAAAGGCAATAAATTATGTCTATGATCTGAATTCTAGTGAATTGACTTTACTGGTAAGAGGCGATAAGCAATCTTATGCCACTTTTTCTCCGGATGGAATCAAAGTGGGATTTGTAAGAGCTAATAATCTGTACATCAAAGATCTCAGCAATGATTCATTGATCCAGGTTACCGGCGATGGCAAAAAAAACAAAATTATCAACGGATCTGCAGATTGGGTATATGAAGAAGAATTATCGATGTCTAAGGCATTTTTCTGGTCTCCGGATGGCAAAAAGATCGCCTATTTAAAATTTGACGAGTCTGAGGTTCAGGAATATAATATGCAAAAGTGGAATGGTCTTTATCCGGAAGATTACAGATTCAAATATCCCAAAGCCGGAGAGAAAAACTCGATCGTCTCGGTGCATGTTTGCGATTTAACTTCAAAACAAACAATAGAAATATCCACAGGCAACAATAAAGATGTATATATCGCACGACTTAAATGGTTGCCTGTTGGCTCCACGGTCTCGATCACAAAACTGAACCGGCTACAAAATAGGCTTGATCTTATTCATGCGGATGTGCGTACGCGAAAATCCGTGACGGTATATACCGAAGAAGCTAAAACCTATATCGATATCGACCAAGTGGACGACCTCACTTATCTGGATGACGGTGAGTCATTCATCCTTTCAAGCGAACGATCCGGCTACAAGCATTTTTACCATTATGCGGTAGATGGAGATTTGATTGCGCAGATTACGAACGGGAAATGGGGAATTGCGGATTTTTATGGGATTGACGTTAGGAAAAATCTATTGTATTTTTCTTCGACCCGGATTTCGTCCATGGAAAGGCACCTTTACGTTTCTGATCTTTCCGGGAAAAAAACAAATAAGCTAAGTATTGAACCTGGGATGCATGCTGCTGATTTTAGTCGCGATTTTAAGTTCTACATTGATACACATAGCTCCGTAGATACTCCACTCTCCAAAACCCTCTATAATTCGAAAGGTAAGAAGGTTAAAACTCTGGCAGAGAATGACGAGTACCTGGCAAAAACGAAGTTGTATGGATTTGCAGAAACGGAATTCTTGAAAATAGGGCTTTCTACAGGCGATTCGATGAATGCGTACATTATGAAACCTGCCGATTTTGACGAGACAAAAAAATACCCGTTGCTTATGTATGTATACGGAGGTCCGGGTTCTCAAAACGTTTTGAATCGATGGAACAACAATCATTGGCATCACTATTTAACGCAGCAGGGATACATTATTGCCTGTGTTGACAATCGGGGTACTGGAGGCAAGGGGCGTGATTTTCAGCATGTGACGTATAAGCAGTTGGGCAAAATCGAAAGCGAGGACCAAATAACGGCCGCAAAATATTTTGGAAGATTACCGTACATCGATGAAAATCGAATAGGAATATGGGGGTGGAGTTACGGAGGCTATATGTCTTCCTTAGCGGTTTTGTTGGGGAACGAGGTTTTCAAAGCTGCCATTGCCGTCGCTCCGGTAACGAATTGGAGATTTTATGATACGATATATACGGAAAGATACCTGCGGAAACCACAGGATAATCCATCGGGATATGATGATTATTCGCCAAATACTCATGCAGATAAGTTACAAGGAGCGTTTTTACTTATTCACGGTACCGGCGATGACAACGTACATTTTCAAAATGCCGTCGAGTTTCAAGATGCACTGATAAAAGCAAATAAGCAGTTTGATTCGTTTTATTATCCGGACCGGAACCATGGCATTTACGGAGGAAATACTCACTTGCATCTTTACACGATGATGACGAATTTTATATTGCAAAAACTGTAATTAATAAAATTTTTAAAACATAGATTACTTTTGTAAGTATTATTGGATAAACAGTAGTTTTTAAAAATGATATTGATGGAAATATGTCTTACCTTGGCATTGTTTTTAAAAGAAAGAAATGATATTTAAATAATTATACATCAGATCGTTAATCATCAAAGCCTAGAAATTACTTAAAACATTATAATATGAACGCATACCTATACCTTGAAACCTGGAACAAATGGGGAAAATTAGTTGCATATGGTTTGGCCGGAGTTGCTGTAATCATTTTGCTCTACCATTTTCTGAGCTTGTTGTCAACCAGAGATTACAAAAAAAGATATGACTTTATCAATAAGCATGAAATAAACAATCTTTGGTATACCTCCGTCGTTTTGATTTTTGCTATTGGCATATATATCAATACACTAAGACCTGAGGGGGAATTGATATGGGTGTTGGTTCAAATATTTGTAACCATAATGATGGGATTGATCGTTGGTGTAATAATCTCGAATATTCTTAAATTTTACTACCCGTTTTATGTTGAAAAACGACTAAAAAGGTTGCGTTATACCCCCAGGGTATCCCCGAAAACCGGTAAAACCATGAAGTTGCTGAGTGAGGATGAGGAGGACGTATATTTGGATGAAGGTATGCAGGCGGAGGAGAATGTCTTTTCCGTTGATTATGATGTGTGGATAGATGAAGAAACGGGCTATACTAAAATCGAAAAATATGCGGGTCACCTGATTGCACTTCAATGCCCCGAGTGCAATTACCAAACCTTAAAGGTAGTGAAGGAAGAAATTCTTGAATCGCCCACCGAAGTTGAAGAGGGTGAGTTGATGAAATTTTACAAATGCGACTATTGTGGTTATAAAGAAAGGAAGGCATTCAGAATTGCCAAGCTAAAAGGTAAGGGTTCGGAAGCTACTGTTGCAAATTAGCAAAGATAATAACAGGGATTGAAAGCCGGCTTGTCCGGCTTTTTTGTTCATTCTACTTTAAGTTTCCCAATAAAAACGTTCGATTTTTTTTCACGTGTTGCCGCCGAAGGAAAGAAGCCGAAATTCAGCCTGCCCCTCTCTCGGTTTGCGATAGAACAGGTTGTTTGCGCTAATATGAAGAAACAGAATTAGTTGAAGATCACAAAATATTCAATACCTGTTCTTTGATTTTCTCCAGCTCCTCCTTCATGTTGACCACCAGCTTTTGTATACCAGCATCATTTGATTTGGAACCTATGGTGTTTATTTCCCGGCCGATTTCCTGTGCAATAAAATTCATCTTTTTGCCCATGGATCTTTTCCCATTCAGGATTTCGGAAAAATAGTTGAGGTGACTTGCCAATCGAACCTTTTCTTCGCTGATATCCAACTTTTCAATATAGTAGATAAGTTCTTGTTCAAGCCTGTTCACATCCAGTTCTTCTCTGGATGCAAAGTCTTTAAGGTTTTCATTCAGACGCGACTTTATCCGTTCCACGCGCAGAGGATCCAATAGTTCAATTTCCTCCAGGTTGTTGCAGATGGATTCAATGTACTTGTTCAGGTTTTCTGTCAATACTTTTCCTTCTTTAATCCTGAATTCGTTGCAATTGTTGATTGCATCTTTGATGACAGGTAAAATCAGAGCCCATTCTTTTTCAAGGTTTGCGTCATCTTCAGTTGTTTCGATTACATCCGGAAACTGGACCGCCATTTTGAATAAATCCGCACTATTTGATTCTACACCGTCTGAAAGCTCTTTGAGTTTATCATAATACTCATGAAATAAACCTTCGTTGATATTTACTTTAGCCAAGGAGGTGCCCTTATTAGAAAATTCAAAAATCAAACTTACCTTACCTCTTTCGAGATGCTCACTTATTAAATTTCGTATGTGAATTTCCTTGTCATTAAAGGATCTGGGTATGCGCACGGCAATATCCAGATATTTTGAATTGAGTGTTTTAATTTCCGCTCTGATCGAGTAGTGATCATCTTCGTACCGGGCTTCCCCAAATCCTGTCATCGATTTATTCATAAGCGTATTCAATCTTGTTTATTATCTCTATTCATTTTATTCCTTATCAACCGGCTGATCTTTTGACAATCAGCGCAACATGATTCCTCGATTTTTAGTTAAGCTTACGTTTGTACATCTGTATGGTATTTGCGATGCCATAATAGAGGGCATCGCAAATAAGTGCATGGCCAATAGACACTTCATCCAGAAAGGGAATACATTCCTTTAAATATTTCAAATTTTCAAGACTTAAATCATGTCCCGCGTTTATTCCTATGCCGAGTTCTTTTGCTTTACGAGCAGCAAGAACAAAATCGCGTACCGCAACTTCCCGATCCTTTTGATAGTTGGCAGCATATGGTTCCGTATACAATTCGATACGATCGGTGCCGGTTCCCCTGGCATATTCAATGACCTCAGTTGCCGGCTCGACGAAAATAGATGTTCGAATGCCTTCCCGCTTCAATTCAGTAATAATTCCGGTAAGAAATTCCTTATTTTTAATGGTGTCCCAGCCGGCGTTAGAAGTAATTGCATCGGGAGGGTCCGGAACCAGAGTCGCCTGATCCGGCTTTACTTTTTTCACCAGTTCCATATATCTTTCGTCGGGATATCCTTCAATATTAAATTCTGTTGTAACCACCTCGTTCAAATCCAGCACATCCTGGTATTTTATATGCCTTTCGTCCGGTCTTGGATGTACGGTAATTCCTTCGGCTCCAAATTTCTCACAATCGATTGCCATCTGAACAACATTTGGCATATTCCCGCCGCGGGCATTTCGAAGGGTTGCTATCTTATTAATATTTACACTAAGCTTGGTCATACCTTTAAGGGAAAATCAATAACTTTGCGGCAAGATACGGATATTAATTATGAGATTAAAAGAACAAATTGAAGCCGACATAAAAAAAGCCATGCTGGCAAAGAACAAAGACGATTTAAGGGCGCTTCGGGCCATAAAATCAATGATTCTTTTGGCACAAACCCAAAAAGGTGCATCTGAAGAATTGAGCGTAGAAGCCGAAGTGAAAATCCTGCAAAAAGCTGTAAAACAGCGAAACGACAGTATTGCTCTGTATCGGGCGCAAAAAAGGGATGACCTTGCGGATGCCGAGCAGATGGAGTTGGATGTTATCAAGAGGTATCTGCCCGAACAGCTATCTGAAGAAGAGTTGGAGCCTTTGATACACGAGATCATAGAAAGAGTTGGGGCTACATCCGCTAAAGATATGGGAAAAGTCATGGGACTTGCCACCAGGGAGCTTTCCGGAAAAGCCGATGGGAAAAAGATTTCGATGATAGTAAAAAAACAACTTTCCTAGGTCATTGAGCATTGCCGACATCGTTATATTAATCCTCCTGATACTAGGAGCGTATAGCGGGTATAAAAAGGGCCTGATATTGGAACTTATTGCCATTGTTGCTTTTATTTTGGCGATAATAGGCGGATTTAAGCTTCTTCATTTGGGCATGGAATATATTTCCGAAATATATGGGGGATTCGGAAGTTTTCTTCCGTTTATTGCTTTCGTAGTCTTGTTTGTTCTGATTCTCATTGTAGTTAATCTGGCCGGTCAAATATTGAAAAAAATCATTGACTGGACCCCGTTTGGAATTCTTGACAATGCCGCCGGTGCCATAATCGGTATACTGAAATGGGCTTTGGTATTAAGTGTTTTCTTATGGGTAATGACAAGCTTAGGCATAGATTTGCCGAACAAGTTCACAAGCAATTCCACATTATTACCCTTTGTTAATCGTTTCGCGGGACAGGTAAGTGATTTTATTTCCACGATTTTTCCATCATTTGAAAATTTCATATCAACCCTGGAAGAATTATTTGAAAGCTTCACTTCTTGATTTTAGTAGTAGACAATTTAGATTCGTTCACATACAATCTGGTTGATTACTTTCATCAACTGGATCTGGAAGTGCATGTTGTGAGGAACAATGCGCCATTAGAGCATCATTTATCCGGCAAGTATCAGGCAGTAGTTTTATCTCCCGGACCCGGGATTCCGGGCAAAGCAGGTCATCTTATGGAAGTACTGCATTACTACCGGAATAAAATACCTGTTTTAGGTATTTGTTTAGGCCATCAGGCTATTGCGCAGTACTATAATGGTAAAATTGTGAAGGCACAACGACCCATGCATGGTAAGATATCAGAAATTACACATTCCGGAGATCCCTTATTTGAAAATATCCCGGAAAAGCTTAATGTTGTGCGGTATCATTCATTAATTTGCCGGGATCTGCCGGGATCTCTAAATGTAATCGCAAAAACGGAATCAAATGAGATCATGGCGATAAAGCATAAACAATTGCCGGTTTACGGATTACAATTTCATCCCGAAGCCGTATTAACACAATTCGGATTGGGAATACTTAGGAACTGGAAGAATATAAATTCCCTAACCAATTGAATATTTTATAAAATAAGACTATTTTTCAATCATAACGTCTAGAAGGGTTTATGCCATTTGAATTAAAGGAATCGGGGAAATACAAATATATTGAAGAAGGGTCCGGCGAGACGCTTGTTTTACTCCATGGCTTATTTGGCGCTCTAAGTAATTGGGATACAGTCATAAGTCATTTCAAGAGTGATTTCAGGATCATTATACCGATGCTGCCAATTTACGATTTGCCTTTTCGAAAGGTTGGCCTGGACGCTTTGGTCGATCATTTGGAAGGTTTTGTAAATCTTAAGAATCTAAGAGATATAAATCTTATGGGAAATTCACTGGGAGGCCATGTCGCATTAATTTATACTTTGAGGAGACAGGAAACCGTTAAAAAATTAATATTGACAGGCAGTTCCGGTTTGTTTGAGAATGCCATGGGTGGATCTTATCCAAAGCGGGGGAGCTATGAATATGTGAAGGAGCGGGCAGAATATACGTTTTATGACCCGAAAAGTATTTCAGAAGAGTACATTCAGGAAATTTTTGAGACAACAAAAAGTATTCCCAAGTGTTTAAATATCGTAGCAATTGCTAAATCTGCTCAGAGGCACAATATGGCAAAAGAGATACCGGATATAAAGGTTCCAACCCTATTGGTTTGGGGACTTAACGATACAATTACTCCTCCGATGGTCGCTCACGATTTTAATCGACTGATTCCGAATACAACACTGAAATTTATCGACAAGTGTTGTCATGCTCCGATGATGGAGCAACCCGAGAAATTTAATGAATTATTATTTGATTTTTTGAAGTATGAAACCGGCATGGCCGGAGCAAATTCAGGACACACACGAGCATGACCGTATTTCTCTGAGTGTCGGCAACCTTAAAAAATATAAACGGATGAAAAGGTAGTAGCATGATTGCAGAAGATCTTATAAATCAAATGATACCAGCTCTGAAACTTACGGATACTGCGGAAAAAGCAATCATCTGGATGGAAGAGTTAAAGACCAATCAACTCCCGGTCATAGATAATAGAATCTTTAAAGGATTGATTTCTGAAGATATAATTCTTGAAAGTAATGATCTGGACCGTAAAATCGGTGATTTCAAATTACTGGCCGAACACTGTTATGTAAATGAAGAGCAACATTTATTTGATATCATAAGACTTGCTCATGAGTGTGAATCCGAGATGGTAGCAATTGTTGATCACAAAGGAGAATTTCTTGGAGTTTCAGGGCATGAAGATGCGATGAAGGCGTTCTCAAATACACTTGCTGTCCAGGGACAGGGAGGGATTCTTGTTTTGGCCATGAGATACATCGATTATTCCATGGCCGAAATAAGTCGCCTGGTCGAATCTGATGATGCAAAAATTCTCGGATTTTACTTAAGCCAGGATCAAAAAAATCCAAACAATATTTTTCTGACGCTCAAAATCAATAAAGAAGACCTCACAACTATTGTTTCTACGCTCGAACGATTTGATTATAAAGTTGTTGCAAAATTCCATGAAAGCAACAATACCGATACGGAAAAGGAAAGATTGGATAATCTGTTAAATTTCCTGGATATATAATCTCAATCACCGTCAATTTTTTAAATTGGATCAAATTTCGTATTGAGATGAAAGTAGCAATCCACGGAAAAGTATTCCCTCAAAATACAATTCCCGTAATTGAGTTTACCTTAAGCCTGTTAAATAACAATAATTATGATGTCTGCCTTTCGAAATCATTCTACGACCAGGCAGTCAAAAATGGTATAGAGCTTTATAATTGCGGTAATTACACCCTTGGTACAAGTTTTTCTGATTATGATTTTGTGATCAGCATCGGCGGTGACGGTACCTTGTTGGAAACGGTAACCCATGTGGGAAGATCTGAAAAACCGATCCTCGGGCTGAATACGGGTCGACTGGGTTTTTTGGCCACGACTAACAGGGAAATGATCGCTGAAGCGATCCAAAGCATCGAAAGAAAAGATTATGAAATAGACTCCAGGATGCTTGTAAAAGTGGAATCGTCTGAAAAGATCTTTGACGAATTAAATTACGGTTTGAATGAAGTGACCGTCTTGAAACAGGATACTTCATCGATGATTACGGTGCATGCCTACATCAACAACGAATTTTTAAATTCATACTGGGCAGACGGACTCATCATAGCCACACCAACCGGGTCGACCGGTTATTCCCTGAGTTGCGGAGGCCCTGTTGTTATGCCTCATTCCAACAATTTGATCATCACCCCGGTAAGCCCTCATAATCTGAACGTACGGCCGCTGATCGTTTCGGATTCCTGTAATATTAGGTTAGAAGTTGAAAGCAGGAGCAACTATTTTATGACCTCGCTCGATTCCAGGTCGGTAATTTTAAAATCAGGCATGGAGCTGCGGATCATCAAGGAGAGCTTTGAAGCAAAGCTTATAAAATTTGACGGATATAGTTTCGTTAATACCTTGCGTAAAAAATTGAATTGGGGTTTGGATGCCAGAAATTAAAGTACCTTCATTTGAATCAGATTAGGCTTAAAACATACGCTTCCGTTCTTGCAATTGCTCTGCCCTTGGCGGTTTATGGGCAGAAAGAAAGCCCTGGGAAAAAAGAAAGCTATCAGACTCGAATGGGAAGGTTCAGAGTCAAAAAAAAAGATTTCAAAAAAAATCGTTATTTTATTGCTGGCGGCTCGTTTAATTTTCTTACATATTTCGGGGATTTGGCTCCGGCGAGTAATTTTTTCAGTACGGATATAAGTCAAATACAACCCGGAGTAAGCGCGTTCATACAATATCGTTACGGTCCGAGAATGAGCGTAAAAGGGGAGCTGCTTTACGGCAGATTGACAGGCGATGATTTTACCTCAGCCGACCCAAACGATCCGAACGCAAGAAGCCGGTATATAAGAAATCTAAGTTTTAGAAACGATATCCTTGATTTTTCACTGATGTCGCAATTTTATGTATTCAAGAATTACCTGGATTACAGACAAAGGAAATTTTTCAATGTCTATCTGAACGGCGGATTTAGTGTATTTTATCACAATCCAAAGGGGAAGGTGCCCGAGTTTAAAATTAATGACGCGAGGTATCCAAACTTTGGTGAGTGGGTTGCACTGCGACCACTTGGCACGGAAGGTCAGTTCAGTGAACATTACGACATAAGTCCATACAGCAAGGTTCAGTTTTCGGTTCCGGTTGGCGGCGGATTTGTATTTAGATTGAATAATCGTTTGGATCTCATTTTTGAGATCAACTACAGGTTGTTGCTCACCGATTATATAGATGATGTGAGTGGGAATTATGTCGATCCCGGGGCCTTGGATAGCGACCTGGCAAAGTCCATGTCTGACAGGTCAAGGGAGGAATATTCAATTATGACCGACGAGAAAAGAGATATAGCTGATCTGGAAGAAGAATCTTATGTCTCTGAATTTGATGGTAATAGATACCACATCCTGAAGGAAAGGGGAAATATACGAGGTGGGGCAGGCAATGATACGTACTTGGTCACCAGCTTTAAGATCTCTTATATATTGGGCAAAAATAGATCGAATGATAATTAGAATTTCAATATGGGTGGTTTTCGTATTAGTCGGTTCAGGAAAAAGTTTCTCGCAGTATTCCGATTTCAAATACAAAAAAAGGAATCATTCCACCGATGCGGGATACTTGAAGGCAAGCAAGCAAACAAGATACTTTTCCGGAGGGTTGGGTTTTAATCTCAACACCTATTTCGGCGATTTAACTCCCAATCAAAAATATATTAAAAATGCTTTAAAGGTTACCAGGCCGGGAGTGGTTGTATTTGCAAATTACAACTTCAATTCTCACCTGTTTTTCTCCGGTGATCTTTCATATGCTCGAATTATTGGAGATGATTTCAATTCAGATCCGCATCATTCGTCAATATCGGCCAGAAAATATGTTCGAAATCTAAGTTTCAGAAACGACATCATCGGATTGACAATTCGGGCGAACGCCAATCTTCTTCGGGATCCTTTTGAGTATTTCAAGAGAAGAGATTATAATTTATACTTTTTTTCCGGGTTATCATTCTACTACAGTAACCCAAAATCAAAAGTACCTGAAAAAGCTGTTGACGGAACTCCATTTGAAAATGCCGGTAAATGGGTGGCATTACGTGCTTTGGGCACTGAGGGACAAAATCATCCCGACATAGGGAATAAATACAACGCCATTCAACTGGGAATTCCATTTGGGGTCGGATTTCGATATCGAATACGGCATAGGATAGATTTATTGGCAGAGTGTACACTCAGCTATTTACTATCGGATTATATTGATGACGTTGGCGGCGATTATGTAGATCTCGGAGTCTTTGAAGATGAAGTCGCAAAGTCATTATCGGACAGATCCAGGGAAGAAAATGCGGCTTTAAAGCGTGAGTTGAGGGATTGGCAAGCGATCCTTGAATCTACGGAAGAGTTTACTTATGAATCAATTTTTGATGGGAATTCATATACGGTATTTGATGGATTTGGCCATGAAGGAGCTATACGGGGAGGTGATAAAAACGACATAATTGCATCTTTGTCCATCAAAATTTCTTATATCTTTACAAAATAATGTCTGTATTTATCGTTTCAGGTGTATTGTTCCAAATTAAATTTTAGCAATTGAGAATAATTATTTTTCTTGTCCTGTTGTTCTCCTCAACCTTATCATTTTCACAAAGAAACGAATTTGGCATTGGTATTGGCGGCTTCAATTATGCCGGCGATTTGATGAGAGGGTATCAAATTGAAAATGTAAAACCCGGAGTTGTCGGATATTACAGAATGAATCTGGATAATATTTTCAGCCTCAGGGCCAGTCTCACCGGAGGATGGATCGGTGGCACGGATGAAAACCCAATAGATGCATTTGCAGTGAGACGACAGGGTTCTTTTCAATCGACAATTGTAGAAATTTCAGGAATACTTGAGTATAACTTCCTGGATTTTAAAGGTGAGGATGTCGGGATCAGGTGGTCGCCTTACTTTTTCTTTGGTATTGGCGGATTTACCTTTTTTGGAGGCGATCAGGATTTAAACGGGAGCAGTACCGTTCAATTGGCAATCCCGTTTGGCGGCGGGTTTAAATACGCAATTAATCCAAATATCACTCTAAATCTGGAGATCGGTGTGCGAAAATTATTTTTTGACCACCTGGATGGGTTTTCGGACGGAGATATTACGAATAAAAATTATCAGTATGGCAATAAGTATGATAACGACTGGTATAACTTTGTTGGCTTTTCGGTAAGCTATCTTATCTGGGACATACCCTGTCCCTACGATTTTTATTAAAGTGTTGTAAGTAAAATCTTTACAATAAGAAAAAAAACCACCAACTTTGCACTCCAATTTTTAAGCCTTGATTTTTTTCTATGAAGAGCCATATAGATCTAAACAATTTACCAAAGCATGTTGCCGTTATTATGGACGGAAATGGGCGTTGGGCAAAAAAGCAAGGTGCAAGAAGGATTTTTGGGCATAGGAATGCTATTGAAGCTGTTCGTCAAACTACGGAAGCTTCTGCGGAACTGGGGATCAAACATCTGACCTTATACGCATTTTCGACTGAAAATTGGAATAGACCTAAAGCTGAAGTAAAAGGATTGATGGAACTTTTGGTTTCTACCATCAAAAAAGAGACCTCGACCCTGACCGAGAACAACGTGAGACTGACATCCATTGGAGACACTTCGTCTTTGCCGAAGAGCTGCCAAAAGGAATTGGAGGAAAGTATGGAATTGACTAAAAAAAACACAGGGCTGAATTTGATTCTGGCATTGAGCTACAGCGGCAGATGGGAAATACTGAATGCGGTAAAACATTTGTTAAAAGATGTTAAAAATGAGGCAATAGGTCTCGAACATATCAATTATGATACATTTTCCGACTATCTTTGTACGAAAAACGTCCCTGATCCCGAATTATTAATACGAACAAGTGGCGAAATGAGGATCAGTAATTTTCTGTTGTGGCAGATTGCCTATACTGAATTATATATTACGGATATTTTATGGCCTGATTTCAGAAAGGAACATTTGTATGAAGCAATCGTGGCTTATCAAAAAAGAGAAAGAAGGTTTGGCAAAGTTATTTAATTTGGATATTTACCTGTTGAAGAGGCTTTTTGGCACGATTCTGCTGTTATTATTTTTTAATAGTTCAATGGCTCAGTTCAAATTGGGGCTTGGCAATACGGCCAAACCGGCGTTAAAAGCCGAGGACAAGATCGCGTTGAGTTATGCGAATCCGCGGGAATATGAGATCGCCGAAATAAAGGTGACCGGTCTTGAGACCATTGATAAAAATGCTCTGATTTCCTTGTCCGGGCTAAAAGTCGGGGACAAAATCAGAATACCGAGCCAAACCACGAGTAATGCGATAAAAAAACTTTGGGATAGAGGCATTATTGGCAACGTTACCTTATATATCAGTAAAGTAGAAGGAGATAAGGCATTTTTGGTTTTGGAGCTTACTGAAAGACCAAGACTCACAAGGATATTTTTAAAGGGTGTGAACAAAACCCAGGAAACGGATATAAAAGAAAACCTCGATCTTATAAAAGGTAAAATCGTTTCCGACGCCGTATTGAAAAATGCGGAACTTACGGTGAAAGATTACTTCGTTGATAAGGGATTTCTTAATACAGAGGTCAATATCGAGCAGAAAAAGGATACAATTATTACAAACGGTGTTCTGCTAAACATCCGGGTAAATAAAAAGTCTAAAGTTAGAATTGACAGAATTACATTCCACGGCAATGAGGATATTAGCGATGACAAACTCAGATCGAAGTTTAAGAAAACCAACGAGAAGCTGCGGTTTGACGTATTCAAAGATGGCTTCAGAATGATCAAAAGTACCACACCGCAAAGTGCATGGAATTTCCTGACCAAATCACACGAAGTTTCAGGTGATGATATTAAGCATTATCTCGGAGAAAGTGTTAATGTCAATTTCTTTAAAACCTCCAAATTTAAGAAGGATGAATATAAAGAAGACAAAAATAAGCTGATAACATATTACAACTCAAAAGGATATCGTGACGCAAGAATTATATCCGACTCGATTTATGATGCAAGAGCCAACGAAATAAACATCGATTTAAAGGTAGAAGAAGGGAACAAGTACTACTTTGGCGATATCACGTGGAGCGGCAATTTTGTGCGAAGCGATGAACTCTTAAGTAAGGTGCTTGGAGTTAAGAAAGGGGATGTTTATGATATGGAACTGATCCAGAAGAAATTGACCTTTAATCCTAACGGTGAAGATATCAGCTCGCTATATATGGATTATGGATACTTGTTTTTTAGCGTAAATCCCGTGGAGGTTAGAATCAATAATGATTCAATTGACGTTGAAATGCGTGTTTATGAAGGAGACCAGGCAAGAATCAACAAGGTAATTATTACCGGAAACGATAGAACAAACGATCATGTGATCCGCCGGGAAATCCGAACTCTTCCGGGACAGTTTTTCAATAGATCTCTTTTGATACGCACACAGCAAACCTTATCGCAACTTGGTTATTTCGATCCCGAACAAATCGGTATAAATCCAATTCCGAATCCCTTGGACGGCACCGTCGATATTGAATATTCGCTGGTAGAAAGACCTTCCGACCAGGTCGAGTTGTCCGGTGGATGGGGAGGATTTTATGGCTTTGTCGGAACCGTCGGGCTTGTTTTTAATAATTTCTCTTTGAGAAACATTACCAATTTCAAAGCGTGGAAGCCGCTACCGGTCGGAGACGGACAAAGGTTGTCGTTGCGCGTACAAGCAAACGGAAGGATTTATCAAAATTATTCCGTGACATTTACAGAACCGTGGTTAGGCGGCAAAAAGCCGAATTCCCTTACGATTGGTGCGAACAGGTCTGTTATTCGAAATACGAATTACTATTCCCGTCAGGAAATCGGATCAATGGTAATGAATACGATAAGCGCCGGTCTTGGAAAGCGATTGAAGTGGCCCGACGATTATTTTACAATGTCAAATACGTTCTCATACACGCATTACGTATTTGACAATTATGTGTCTAGCAGCAATAATCAGATTGGATTTAGTACCGGTATTGCTCGAAATTTGAAATACAATTTGACAATAGCCAGGAATAGCGTGGATCAACCTATGTTCCCAAGGTCCGGCTCTGAGGTTTCTTTAAGTATAGATCTTACTCCTCCGTACTCGTTATTCCGAGATCCTTCATTCTATGATGACGCTACCGAAGAAGAATTGTACGGTTGGGTTGAATACCACAAATGGATGTTTGATGCAAAATATTATCAAAAGCTTGTCGGGAACCTGGTGTTTGCTGCAAAAGCGCATTTCGGATTTATTTCTACCTATTCGGATTACGCGCCTACCGGCCCGTTTGATCGATTCCAGATGGGAGGTAGCGGACTATCCGGAGCCAGCAACTGGATCGTTGGCTATGATCTTATCGCTTTAAGAGGATATGAAGATAATCAGGTAACTCCTCCGGGTTATGGTAGATTCCTGCCGACAGAATTTGGACTCAATGGCGGTGTAGCCTACAATAAGTTTGTTTTTGAATTAAGATATCCGCTTTCGTTAGCTCAGTCTTCTACAATTTATGTGTTGGGGTTTGCCGAAGCAGGCAACAACTTCCATACCTTACAACAGTTTGATCCTTTCAATAATTACCGGTCCGTTGGAATCGGAGCCAGAATATTTATGCCGGCATTTGGTTTGCTCGGTATCGACTGGGGCTATGGATTTGATACTTTACCGGGGCAACCAAAACCAAGCGGCGGACAATTCCATTTTTCAATCGGACAACAATTCAGGTAATTTTAAGAATGAGGAAATTATTTTTACTTTTGCTATTCTTTATGGTTTTTGGCCAGATTGTTGTTGCACAGAAATTCGGCTATGTCGATACCGATTATATCTTGGCACAAATGCCGGAATATAAAGAAGCTCAGGCCGAAATCGATCAATTGTTAAAAAGCTGGCGAAGTGAGATTCAGCAAATGTATAAAGTGATTGAGGGAATGTATAGTGAATTGCAGGCCGAAGAAGTGTTATTGACGGCTGAAATGAAGGAAGAGCGGCTTGCAGAGATCAAGAAAAAGGAAAAAGAAGTTGTGGAATACAATAATAAGGTTTTTGGTTATGAAGGGCTGTTCTTCCTTAAAAAGAAAGAACTGATGAAACCTGTTTTGGAAAGCGTGTTTGAGGCAACTGAAAAAGTAAGTAAAGCTCATAGAATCCAGTTTATGTTTGATAAAGCTGCCGATATGGTGATGCTCTATACGGATCCTATTCATGATTACACGGATTACGTTTTGGAGGAACTGGGCTATGGAGATGAAAATGATACTATAAAGTAATTAACTAATTTTTAAACATATGAAAACTAAATGGATTTTTATTCTTGTATTTTTAGTAGCGGCTGTGTCTGCTAAAGCGCAAGACGGGGGACTCAAAATAGGATATACGAATGCAGAGTATATCTTAAGCAATATGCCGGAAGCGAAACAGATTGAATCGGAATTAAAATCGTACGAGCAACAGCTTACCGCCCAAATGGAATCAAAGGCAAAGGACTTGGAAACGAAGTATCAGGATTATCAGAGAAATGCTGAGAATATGATCCCTGAAGTACGGGCCGATAAAGAAAGGGAATTGCAAAATCTGCAGCAATCTATTCAGAAATTTCAGCAAGATGCACAAACATCTTTGCAAAGAAAGCAGGGAGAGCTTCTTCAACCCGCATTCGATAAAATTCAAAAAGCAATTGATGAAGTAGCCAAGGCCAATGGATATACCCATGTATTTAATTCCGGCCAGCCCGAAGTCGGATTGAACATCTTGCTCTATGCCAGAGAAGAGGACAATATCTCAGATCTTGTGTTGAAACAGTTGGGTATTGAACCACCACCACCACCGGCTGAGAATTAGTTTGTATGTTAGTCATTGGGAATAGCAGCAGTTCAATTAATTGATTTTGAAAGTTCCGATTGCATGAAAGTTGTGAAAGGTCTACGGCTGTGAACGCAACGGAATTTTGTCCATATCGGGTAAGATGTGTTAGCAAGAGCTCATGAAGAAACGAGAAGGATCGGAAATGCGAGTTTTTGCGTTAAGTCTACCCGTTGGTTAGAAACCTGCTTAAGCGAGCGCGCCGGGTTTCATAAATTTTTCTGATCGGGATTTTGTAAATACGTTTGATAAAGTGGTGCTTTCCCTGACCGGGTCAGACAAGCCGGTGAACCTTTGTGGTTCAGGATATCAAAGTTAACCGCAGAAGTGTATAAACATGTCTGCAGGATGCGAGTCACAAAATAGATGCGGAGGCTTTTGAGATAGCCTCATTTTATTTTAGAGCATGATTGTTCCCGAATATTTAAAACCTGGTGACAACGTGGGAATTGTCGCTACGGCCAAAAAAGTAAGTAAAGGAAACACAGTCAAAGGAATTGATGTGCTCAAATCCTGGGGCCTGAACGTAATCCCCGGGAAAAGTTTGTACGATGAGTTTCACCAGTTTGCAGGCTCTGATGAACAAAGACTGGCGGATTTCCAAAAAATGATCGACGATCCCGGAATAAAGGCTATATTCATAGCAAGAGGCGGATATGGAACGACCAGAATAATCGATGCGATCGACTTCACCCATTTTGAAGAACATCCAAAATGGATATGTGGCTTTAGCGACATTACAGCTCTTCAATTACATCTTTTTAATTTGGGTATTTCAAGCCTTCATGGGCCAATGCCCTCTTTTTTTCATTCGGTCGACCAGAATTCGTTGGATTATTTGAAGGGATATTTATTTGGGTGCAAAGAAAAATACGAAATTGAAACGCACCCGTTAAACCGGCCGGGAAAAGTGTCAGGAAAATTGATTGGTGGGAATTTGTCGATCATTTGTCATACAATTGGGACTTCATCTGAAATCGATACGAATGGCAACATACTATTCATTGAGGATGTGGGAGAAAAACTATATCATCTGGACCGGATGATGGTACAATTGAAACGGGCGGGTTTTTTAGACCACCTTGCCGGATTAATTGTCGGGCAGTTTTCAGAAATGGAGGATGATAAAGAGGAGTTTGGCCTTGATGCCTACGAAATTGTTTATTCGCATATTAAAGCATATACATATCCTGTGGCGTTCAATTTTCCTCTGGGACATACAAAGTTAAACTATCCGGTCCATGTCGGAGTCGATGGCCTGCTCTCTGTAAGCGAACGATTGGTCGAATTAAGTTGAAAGAAAGCCGGCGATCAATCCGGCCAATATGATGAAAGGCGGCGGGATCTTTGTAAACATCAAGGTTAAAAACGTAGCGATGATCATAGCCATGTTTAGAAAATTGGGGTCCAAAGGTTGAAACAGCAAAAATGCAGCAGCAATTACCATTCCTGAGCTTGCCGCGTTTATTCCTTCGATTGAGGCCCGGACAATTCGATATTTTTTAAGCTGATCCCAGAATTTTATCACAAAAAAGATAAAAAAAGTACCGGGAAGAAATATTCCGATGGTGGCGATGAGGCTGCCAAGGACTTCTCCGCCAATTCCATATTCGCGCATCGAGAGGGCTCCGATATAGGAGGTAAACGAAAATACGGGGCCGGGAACAGCCTGAACCGTTGCGTAGCCCGTTAGAAATTCCTCTGAGCTCAGATAATCTTTAAATTCTACAAATTCCGTATATAAAAGTGGAATTAATACTTGCCCGCCCCCAAATATCAAACTGCCGTTTCTGTAAAAATTTTCCAACAACCGGATGGGCAAAATCTTAGTGAAATGTCCGATCAGAGCAATAACCAGAAATACTGCTGCCCACAAAACAAAATTGGACCAATCTACTTTCAGCTTTTTATGATCTTCAATGGGCTGTTGTTTAAATTTGATGGCAGTCAATGCTCCGCTGCCCAAAAGGAGAAAAGGGAATATATATGGTGACTTAAGCATAAAAGACAAAATAGCTGAAATGATCATTATTGCTCCGGCCTCATAGGTTTTAACAATTTTTGTCGAGATCACATATGCCGCGTAGGTCACAAAACCTACCGCCATGGGTTGGATAAATTTTGTAAACTCTACGGATTTATTCATTTTATCAAAGTGCGACATAAGTACACCGGCAGTTGTCATGATGCAAAACGCCGGAATTAACCAAACCAGCAATGTCAGATATGCAAGTATTGGCCCTCCGATTCTGAAACCAAGGGCAGTAATGGTTTGTGTGGAAGTAGGACCCGGAAGGATCTGACATAATGCATTCAACTCCATGAGCTCTTCTTCGGTGAGATACGCTCGTTTCTTTACCATTCTCTTAATGAGCATGGCAAGATGAGCCGTTGGCCCACCATAGGCGCCTATGGAAATTATGAAGACATCTTTTAAAAAAATGAAATATCTTATCCTTTTAACCAATGAACTTGAAAACTAAGAACGGAAGAATTAGTTGTATTATTAACTTTTCAATGAAATTAAAAAAAATATTGATTTCACTCTTAATTTTTAGTTATTGATTCAAAAGATAAAAAGTGAATTTGATTTATTATTTTTAAAATTTCATTAAACCGGATTGTAACAAACGAACTCAACATTAAATGTTTAAATATTTTAACTTCAAACCATAAACTTTACTAC
>JAKSDO010000096.1 GCA_022360055.1 Cytophagales bacterium
GTCATCTCGCGGCCAATATAAGTGCAAATCAATTTAGACAAAATGAACGTAATTGGTAATACACACCGGCTGAGCAAGAAAGAAACTTCAATGTCGATCGTTATTGATCATCCGATCTTTGCAGATATTGTTCATTAGTAGCTTCTACCTTGTCATCTCGACGTCCGGAGAGATCTGGTTGTCTTATACACACAGACAATCCGATTCCCATTGTCCCAGCTTTATGTACTGTCATTTCGCAGCGCAGCGGAGAAATCTGGCTGATTAGCGGCGATCCGGTATTGATTAAACCAGATTTCTCACTCCGTTCGAAATGATACTTTACTTTTTACAAACATAAGGGCTAGCTTGATTTTTCGATTTTAAGCAGCCGGTCATTCAACTGGTCAAACAAGTTTTCGAGGTGCATAATTCGCTCGGATATCAATGTCGGGGCTTCGATTTTACGGGAGAAATATCCAATCACTTCCCAGGCTTCGATTACTTCTCCTTTTGATATTTCGATTGGATTGAAATTGGAATTATCAGGTATGAGGTCCAGATGATCTTTTCCGGGCTTCACCCTTCGGATAAATATTTTATCCCTGGTAATAATAATATTCAGATCGTTTTTTGAAAACCTATAGGGCGCATTCATTTTTTTCCCGAACACCAGGTCGCCCAGGTTCAATCCGTGAAAATTGTCATGCATGTCATCGGTGGTCATTTCGAAAGCCCGAACATTTTTGTCATGATGCTTTGGTAACAAAACCTTTGGCAAGGAAGAAATGAAATCGCGATTGTTGATGTGTACGATATATTCGAGTTGCTTATCGCCCGGAACAAAGACAGACTTGATGAAATTTTCTCCAAATTCAGCCTTTTTCTCAATTGGTTCGTTGCCTTTGACGTCTTCCTCAAGATGAACATTGAAATTGTAAAGATCATTAATCGTCAGCTCCTTGGTCAAAAGGGAGTCGATCGAAATGCCAAAATAGTTAGCGATTTGGATCACTGTTTCCAGTTTGGGTTCTGCCCGCTCCTCTTCATAAGCCCCAACACTTGGCCTGGCCAAATTGAATATTTCCGCAAAAGCCGCTTGGCTCAGCTTTTTGACTGTTCTTATTTTTCTGATGTTTTTTCCAATGATGCTCATATTTTTTCGTATATTGCTAACCTTTTGAGCAATTCTATCGTTATTAGAATTAAAATTACAAAATTAATATTCTTAAATGAAGCGAAACACTTTAATATTAATAATAAATTCCAAATATGATTGAACGATTAATTTCTTAATTTTAACAACTTTAAAAATGAAAAATCACATCTAAAAAATCTTAAACATTATGAACGACCACTTTGAAAAAATACAGGGATATCTCCTCGATTTGGATTTCAATATTTTAAATGAAAATGCGGAAGATGGTGTTTTTTGGGTTGAAAAAGAAGATGCCGGAATACATAATCTGGTGATAGGTTGCCTGGATCCCATTCTGGTGATGGAACAGTTTTTATTCGAAATAAAAAATGACTCAAATGATGTTTACAAGAAGCTTTTGATTAAAAACAGGGATATTATACACGGTGCATTTGTATTGGACGAAACCGGAACGAAAGTTATTTTCAGGGACACATTACAGTTGGAAAATCTGGACCTGAACGAATTGGAGGGCTCTCTTAACTCATTGAGTTTATTATTAAGCGAGTATTCAGACGAATTAATTGAATTTTCAAAGAACTAAAAAAATAGAAAAATGAGCGTATTTAAAAGGTTATTTAAAATAGGGCAAGCGGAAGCGCACAATATTGTTGATAAACTGGAAGATCCTATAAAACTCACAGAGCAGGGAATCCGGGATTTGAAAAGAGATCTTGATCAGAGTCTGAAAGCTTTGGCAGAAGTAAAAGCGATGTCGATCAAAGCCAAAAAAGAATCTGCCGAAGCCAGAAACAGAGCAAAGAGCTATGAAAACAAAGCCATGATGCTTTTGACAAAAGTGGAAAAAGGCGAACTGGACAGTGCCGAAGCTGACCGATTGGCAACCGAAGCCCTGAACAAAAAGCAGGATGCGGAAAATCAGGCCAGTTCAGCTCAGCAGAATGCAGCGGGGATCGATAAGAACTTGGTTAACCTGGAGCAAAATGTAAAAAAGCTTCGATCAAAGATTTCTCATTATGAGAATGAATTGAAAACCTTAAAAGCCCGGGCTAAGGTAAGCCAGGCCACAACAAAGCTCAATAAGCAAATGGCTCAAATCGATAGCACCGGAACCATCGCTATGCTGGAAAAAATGAAAGAAAAGGTAACTGAAAATGAAGCCCTTTCCGAAGCATATGCCGATGTTGCCAATGAAAACAGGAGTATCGATGAAGAGATTGATGACGTGCTGGGCACAGAGTCTCCTTCGGAATCGTCGGATGCCCTTGCGGCTTTAAAAGCGAAAATGAAAGCCGGAAAAGGCGAAGAATGACCAATTAAAATTCAAAGTCATCGGATTTCTAATTAAAATGATCTTGCTCGTCCTGATCATTTGGACGGGATGGCAATTGATCAAAGGCCTTGTCTATAGTTCCAAAGACAAGGAAAAGACAGGGCCTTTTAGTATTTTTGGCACAACTAACCGTGACAGAAGTCACCCACAAAAAAGCAATATGGGACTTTTTGATAGATTCAAGAAAAAGGAAGATCCTCACTACGATCCCAATAACCTTAGAATAGAAGACCTTCGCGTCGGATTTATGTTTGATTATGATCTGAAAACCTGGATCGTCAAAGAAGAATATGAATACGATTGGGGAGATAACTATTTTACAAGGGAATACAAACTTGATGCCTCAGATGATACGGCTTATCTCCATATCGATTATAACGATGAAGGATTCATGACGTTGAGTCGCAAGTTAAAAGTCAGAGCCCTTGGGGAAGACATTCCCGAAGAGATCATTGAAAACAAACGTCCTCCGAAGAAAATCGAATTTAAAGGAACAGAATATTTGTTGGACAAAGAAAGCCCGGGTTATTTTTCTGATGATCCCGAAGATGATGCAAGCTGGACAGAATTCATTTCTTGGGACTATTACGATGCAGATGGTAAATTAACGGTTTGTGTCGAACAATGGGGAGCGCGCGAATTCGAAGCTTCTTACGGTAAGGTTGTATATGACTATGAAATAACAAATATTTTACCAGGAACAGTCTAACTAAAGAATAATGAGACAAGTCGTTTTATTTGTATTTTTTATTGTATTGGTGTACGCTTGTAGCCGTACATGCGAAAGCGATTACAGTG
Organism: Cytophagales bacterium; assembly: GCA_022360055.1. Taxonomy (GTDB): domain Bacteria; phylum Bacteroidota; class Bacteroidia; order Cytophagales; family Cyclobacteriaceae; genus JAAUQL01. The sequence continues at coordinate 3,270 of JAKSDO010000096.1, forward strand.
AACCAATCAAAAGCCCTGTCGATGAGATCGTAAAAGCTATGACAAATGTGCCGACCTATTCAGTCATTCTATACGATATGAATACGGAAGGTACCATTTTTAAAGAGTACTACCATCAATATCGAATTATATCGGAAGACGAAAATGGAGAAGTAAAGGAAGAGATCACTGACTGGCAACCCGTTGGTGAAGAATTTTTCAAGGCCAATCTCAATAATATGGGAATGGAAATAGTTGCCAAAGGTGAAGATGGTAAAGTTGTCAAAGGAGTAAGCCCCCCGGGATATGGAGCATATGTAGGCAATGAAAAATACGGCCATTGGGTACAGCGGGACGGAGGGTCATTTTGGGAGTTTTACGGGAAATTTGCCCTTATGAATTCCCTGTTCAACATGATGGCTTTCCCGATTCAGAGATCTTATTGGAACGATTATCGAGGTGGGTATTACGGAACAGGACGTACCTACTATGGCCCGAGAGGAAATGACGGAAGATATGCCTACGGAACCAATAGCCGGTATAATACTGCTTCCAATAAGTCATCTCGGTGGGCAAGCAATGCTTCGAATAATTCCTTTAAACAGCGGGTAAGAACGAGCACACCTCAGAGCTCAAAATCCGGATCAAGGTACAGCAATTTCTCCAGGTCTCGCAGTGGCGGTTACGGGAAATAAACCATGATTTTCAAAATGAAAACGGACAATAGGGTCCCTTTGCAATACGGATATCTTACGTTTCTCAGGGACAGGTTGGAGATTACCGATAATTGCCGGATGGAGAAAATCCTCATTCTTATCGGTTTTTTTTCCTCGACGCTGTACGGTCTGTGGTGTGTACTTGCATATACCGGTGCCGGAAATCCGGTTATGTATTATTCGGGAATTCTGATATTGCTGACCTGGGCTTTTGCTACTCCCTTTCTTATAAAACGCACCTACAAACAAGTGCTGTTTTATAAGGAAATCGGGAAAATCAATATGCAAGAAAATTATGGTGGAGAATACAGGGCTATGTTCAGGTTGAAAAGAGGAAAAATCCGGTTTGTCCACCTGGATAAAAATAAAAAGCACGTCAAACTTTTCGTGCGTAAATTGAATGAGTTACATATAAAAACGGAATTTCAATCGTTGACGGCGTAATATGAAACCGGTAGGACCGGAGCAAATTCAGGACACACACGTGTATAATTATATTGCTCTGTGTGTCGGCAACCTAAAAAAATATAAACATATGAAAAGAAAAATTATTCACTTAATCCAAATATGACCCATACCCTAAATTACATCTAGCTATGAATATGACATATATTGATGCCACCTTAACTACTGTTGTCTATCTCACCAGTAGTTTTGCATTATTTTTTATCGGCAAGTATTTATACCAACTATTCCATCGGGGATACAACGTCAAGGATGAACTGGTAGAAAAGGATAATCTTGCTTTTGCCCTGGCGCACACCGGATATTTCATTGGTTTGATCTTGGCGATTGGAGGAGTGATGATGGGTGAAACAGCAGGATTGTTGATGGACCTATTATATATCGGCGTCTATGGGATTGTCTCCCTTATCCTTTTAAACCTGTCGATCATGGTCAACGATAAAGTTATTTTAAGAAGATTTAGTGTCAGGAAGGAAATCTGTGAGGATCAGAATGAAGGCACAGGTTTACTGGAAGGCGCCAGCTCGATCGCTACCGGTTTAATCATTATGGGTTCTGTGTATGGAGAAGGCGGGGGCATTGATACCGTATTGATTTACTGGGTGATTGGTCAGATTCTGTTGATCCTCACTGCATTTGTGTACAATTGGATTACACCATTTGATGTGCATGAGCACGTAGAAAAGGATAATGTGGCGGTGGGTGTGGCCATGGCTGGTGCGATCATTGCCATTGGAAACCTGGTTCGACACGGATTGATGCACGATTTTGAAAATTGGTGGATTACGGCCGAGTATATCGCCATAGATGCCGGAATTGGGCTGATCTTTTTACCGATCGCCCGCTTTATCGCGGATAAGATTTTGTTGCCCGGAAGAAATTTAACCGATGAGTTGATCAATCAGGATAAACCAAATATTGGTGCTGGCGTAATTGAAGCTTTTGCCTATATTGGCGGATCGGTACTTATTTGCTGGAGTTTGTGATCACATACCCCAATGACGCCGGGTTGATCACAGAGGTCTTCTCCGAGAACGCGTAAAAATAATTGAGCTCCGAAAGTAACTTACATAGCTCCGGATGTATATTGAACTTCCGGACCCTTGGCAAGTACATATAAAGAATATTTTGTTTTTAAATTGGTGCAAACAGGATGTCCCTGTGGAAAAAGAAGAACAATGCCTTTAAATAACAAGAAGTAAAATTGGATTGCAGATCCTGCAAAAATATTTTGGTGTGAAAAAAACTGGTTCTCGATCGTGTTGACATATGGAATGATGTGCATCTCGTTCAAACATTTACGGAGAGGATTGAAATTTTTGCTTGCCAAAAATTTCAACGTTGTTTGTTTAAAAACGGTACCAAACGAGTGATTATGGACATATCCTGTTTTTATCTTTATTTCCTTTGTGCAAATCTTTATGATTATTTTGATTAATTGAAACTCCGCTCCAACATACTCAAGCTTTGCCTTTTTGCCACCGGACTTTCCGGGATTGTTGCAGAATATGTGCTTTCAACTCTTGCTACCTATTTCTTGGGTAATTCGGTGTTTCAATGGACCATGATCGTATCCATTATGCTGTTTTCCATGGGATTGGGAGCAAGACTTACTAAAATGATGGATGGAAACCTTTTGGAAAAATTCATCTGGATTGAGATCACGCTTTCTATCCTGGCTTCTTTTGTCTCATTGATTATATACACAATAGCGACATATACGATCTATACGGGCTTTGCAATTTATTCTTTGAGCATTATAATTGGATTGCTGATAGGGATGGAAATTCCGTTAGTCATAAGAATAAATGATCAGTTTGAAGCATTGAAAATCAATGTTTCTTCCATGATGGAGAATGACTATTACGGCAGCTTGCTTGGGGGAATGTTTTTTGCCTTTATCGGATTACCGTTTCTCGGCTTAACTTACACACCGTTTGTTCTTGGATTTGTGAATTATTCCGTGGCCATTGTTTTACTAATTGTGCTCTGGAAAGATCTTAAACAACAGGTAAAATCCAGGCTTGGAGTTGCAAATGCACTCGTTTTCGTTTTTTTATTTACGGGGATACTTAATGCAAACAAGGTGATTGATCATGGAGAGGAAATGAGATACAAAGACCGGGTGATCTATTCCAAACAAACGAAATATCAGAAATTAGTTATTACACAATCCAATGAAGATTACTGGCTTTTTATCAATGGCAATCAGCAATTAAGTACGGTCGATGAAATCATGTATCATGAGCCTTTGGTACATCCTTTGCTAAAACTTCATCCTCATCCCAAAGACATCCTTATACTTGGAGGAGGAGATGGTTGCGCAGCGAGAGAAATTCTGAAATATAAAAGTGTTCAAAATATAACTTTAGTCGATCTCGATCCGGAAATGACGAGAATTGCCGCCGAACATCCGGTACTTTCCGAAATCAATCAGCATGCAATGGAACATGAAAAAATAACCGTCATCAATCGGGACGGATATGCATTTCTCGAAGACAAAAAGAACTATTATGATATCGTAATCATTGACTTGCCCGATCCAAAAACCATTGAATTAGGACGTCTGTATTCATATGAATTTTACAAGCTCTGTTATAAGTCTTTAAGACCAAATGGATTGATTGTTACACAAGCAGGCAGCCCGTACTTTGCCGCAAGAGCGTATAAATGCATTGATATGACCATGAGCGAAGCTGGTTTTGCTACCGTTCCAATTCACAATCAGGTAATCACTTTGGGAGAATGGGGATGGATTCTGGGAGCTAAAAACTTATCGAAAACCCAATTTAAAAATGCTTTGGTACAATTAGAGTTTGAGGACATTCCTACCAAATGGATCAGCAATGAAGCTATGACTTTGATGACTTCATTTGGAAAGGACTTTACCGAAGATGCAAAAGAATCGGTCGAAGTGAATACCATTCACAACCCGGTCCTGTTCAATTATTACCTGAAGGGAGACTGGGATTTGTATTGATTAAATACCAAAGGCTACTTGACGTATTCTTTCCTTCTCAGGATCGTCTCAATAAACTTCCGCTCATTTTCCGTATTGAAAACCTTAAAGGGAAGGTAAATCAATTGGACTTTTGACATCCATAGGACAAATCCGTTTTTCAACTTCCTGGCGCGACGTATCTGCTCCCACTTGATGGGCATTCCCTGCTTTGTATTGATTTTTATTAAGATTTGCTGGCTTGTAATTTCATAGCTCAATCGCTCAAAAAGTATTTTTCCCTGCTCCAATTGAGTAATTCCGGCAAACTGGATCAGCCAGAATAGAATGTAAATCGCATAGGCGATCAAAGCGCCGGTAATCCACCAGTGTGACCAGATGAAAATTGCGGGAAGCATAAGCCCCAACGCAATTAGGATCACCCACCATTGTTGCCGAATCACCCCTGCCAGGGCAATTTTGATATATTGTTTGGTTTCAAGCTTATATTTTCTCGTTTTTACTATCATTTTGGTTCCAATTTTTTTGGGGGCACAAATCTACATGGAATCTATGAGATAATTACACAAATTAGCCCCATTAATTCATATCATTTACGTTTTCGAGTCTTTTCCAAATTGGATTTAAGCTATTTCTCAATCTCAGCTTTTAGGCTCATATCCAGACTTTTTACCGAATGTGTAAGTGCTCCAATGGAAATATAATCAACTCCCGATTCCGCTATTTCCAAAATATTCTTTTCCGTAATTCCACCGGATGCTTCTGTTTTCATTTTCCCGTCGATCAACCCGACAGCTCTTTTTATTGTTGCGGCATCCATATTATCCAGCATCACAATGTCAGCGCCCCTGGTGACCAGCACTTCGGCTACTTCTTCAAGATTTCTGGTTTCAACCTCAATTTTCAAGCGCTTGCCCGTTTTATCCAAATACTCATTTGCAGAGGTTATCGCATTGGTAATTCCACCTGAATAGTCGATGTGATTGTCCTTGAGCATGATCATATCGTACAGAGCGAAGCGGTGATTGGCGCCTCCTCCAATAATTACGGCCCATTTTTCCAAAGGCCTTAGATTAGGCGTTGTCTTGCGGGTATCCAGAATCTTTGCGCCGGTATGTTCGATAAGTTCGCATAGATGATTCGTATAGGTGGCAATGCCACTCATCCGCTGCATGCAATTCAGCACAAGCCGTTCTGCTCCTAAAATCGACCTGACCTGACCCTTTACTTCAAAAGCGATCTCACCAACGCCAACTTTGTCACCGTCTTTTTTAAAGAAATCTATTGAAAGGAGCGGATCAATCTTTCCGAAAATTTCCGCGGCCAGCTCCAGTCCTGCAACGACGCCGCTTTCTTTTAGTTTCAGTTGTGCTTTCCCAAGCAATTCTGCCGGAATGGTTGATAATGAAGAGTGATCACCTTCACCGATATCTTCTTGAATAGCCTGATTAATGAAGCTATCCATATATTCTTTTGTAACGTAACTCGGTTTCACGCCGCAAAAATAGAAAATGAGCAAAGAAAAAATATGATTGAGTGGAAAGAATAACCGGAAAAGTTACTCTCTGCTAAAATCTATCGAGTCAACAAGGTAATCTTCACCGAATTTCTTGATCAAAATCCAAACCCTAAATGAACCATCTTCAAAGGTATATTTTCCGATGACATAAGTTAAGCCTTGTTTTGAAGCTCCTTTATGAATGTACTGAAAATCTGTCGGCGGGTATTTTTTGAAAAACTCCTTGAGTACCAATTCTGCCTGAGAGCGACTGTAATTTGATTTTTCTCCTTCAAAATTGAGTTCAACCATGGCGTTAAAATTTTTCACAAATTCCTTTGAACTCCCGGCTTTCAATGCAGCCCGCATATTATTGATGACTTCACTTTGCGCATAAGCTCCCTGAAAAAGCCCAAGGCTACATACAAAAGTACCAACAAAAAAATAATACCTAACTGATCTTTCCATCTGACCTGCTCAAAATAACGAAAAAATAAAGCTAAATCTATGCCAGTATTTGATTAATTTTGCAGCAAATATAAGAATGCGCTTACTTATATTCTTTCAACGCACAAATTTTGATTTATTTTTGGAAATCCTTGTTTAATAGAAAAATCAATTAAATATGTACAAACTAGTTTTGTTAAGACACGGCGAAAGCCAGTGGAACATGGAAAACAGGTTTACGGGCTGGGCCGATGTAGATCTTACCGACAAAGGAAAAGAAGAGGCAAAAGCTGCTGGTGAATTGCTGAAAAGTGAAGGATTTAAATTTGACAAAGCTTTTACTTCATTTCAAAAAAGGGCCATAAGAACACTCTGGATTACACTGGATGGAATGGACCTTATGTGGATTCCTGTCGAGAGATCCTGGAAATTGAACGAAAGATTCTATGGCGGGTTAACTGGTATGAACAAAGCAGAAACAGCTAAGAAATATGGTGATGATCAGGTTTTAATATGGAGACGAAGCTATGACATTCCTCCTCCTGAACTGGATAAATCAAGCGAATATTATCCCGGAAATGATCCGAGATACGCTGATCTGACCGATGAAGAGCTCCCGACAACCGAATGCCTGAAAGATACGGTCGCAAGGGTTGTGCCTTATTGGGAAGGCGTCATCGCTCCTGAAATCAAGGCGGGTAGAAATTTGATTATTGCTGCTCATGGAAATAGCTTAAGAGCCCTGGTTAAATATCTCGATGAAATGACCGAAGAAGCTATCCTTAAACTAAATATTCCTACCGGTGTACCATTGGTTTATGAGCTGGATGAAAACTTGAAGCCAATCAAGCATTATTATTTGGGAGACCAGGAAGCTCTTGCCGCAAAACTTCAGGCAGTAGCAAATCAAGGGAAAGCAAAGTAATCGGGCATTGAATCGTTGGTTGATTTACCTTGTTTTATGGTTCGTTTGGTCTTGTGCACCAAGCAATAACAGAAAGGAAAAGTCGGCTAAATTCTATGATATAAACGGACTGGTGGACGAGCAAATACATTGGCTGAGTTCCATCAGTCCTTCCGTATCCAAAACGGCGACAATCAACGGCAAAAAAGAACAGCGTCGAATCCGGCCAATGGATTCGGTAGGCTGGGCCAAAGAATTGACTATATTCAAATCGGCCGATATAAACCGTTCCATACTCAGTGACAGTTATTCCATAGCTGAATCGATAGATTCGAATGCTACCAGGGTTGTTTATCAAAGTAAATACCCTGCATCAACTGAAGTTGAAGAGCTTGTGATTGAGCTTGACAAAAACCGGAAACCAGTTAGAATTCATGCCAGGCTCGACAATAGCAATGAACTTTTCAACAGCGCAAAAATCATTGAGTTAAATTTCAGGGATGTAGAAGGCCGACGTTTAATTTCCAGCTACCATACAGAAGGGTGGCAAAAAATGATCTCTAAAGATACTGCTTCCTATGTAGTAAGATCGGAAATAACCTATTGAATCTATTCTCAATTTACCGGGAATTGATCCGGTACATACGGTCAGGTATCAATATTAGCATGTTCAATCTCATAAATGATTTCAAATAAACATCGATGATTCTTCGGTGCCCGATGCTCCTTAAATCTCTAACAAGGCCTCCAAAAACCGCATATTGTGCCTGGGCTGCTTGACTACAATGGTTGGTATTTGGGAGTTTTGCATAATGAGCTTTTCGGAAATGCTTCCCAGCAAAACCGCCGCAGCCTGGGTTCTTCCCTTGGAACCGACAGCAATTGCCGTTGATTTATTCTTCAGTGCAAATTGATATATTTTTTTTGCTATGTCATTTTTCCTGTCAAGGACAAAATCGGCCACCATATTTACACCATCGGTATCAAATTCGGAAATAAATTCGTTAAAAGAATCTTTAGCATTTTGCTTCATAATATCCGCAAATTCTTCGTACGACTTGCCAGACACATGGTACCCGGTAGGCACATGATAGACATTAAGAAATGTGATTTTCAATCCAGGGACTTTGTCAGCAATAAACAGGGCGTACTCCACTGCAAGCTTTGAAGCGTCGGAAAAATCGATCGGCACAAGTAATCTTTTCAGCAACTCCGGTAAAACTTCCGGTACGAAAACGACCGTACACGGTGCAAGCTTTACAATTTTGCTGCTTACAATTCCATGCCCGTCGAGGCCTGATTTTCTTCCCAGCACAATCATATCCACTTCTTTGATCCTGGCCCATTTCAGTATCTTATCCGTAGCATCTCCATCCGTAACCTTTATTTCATAATCGACGTTGAGCTGGTTGCCGGCCTCCTCATCAATGGTAAATTTGATTTCATTCTTAGTAGCCTCATCCATTGGTGCAACGAGGTTGGGATATTTCTCAATAATCTCATCAGGCAATTCCATATTTTTCATTACATTGATGAAATAAACCTTGTCTATTGTAATCCTATTGCTCAGGTAGGTGATGTACCTGACGAGGCTCTCATCCATTTCAGTCAAGTCAACAGCAACGAGTATTCTTTTGATATCTTCCATAAAAAATGATTAATTATTCAATTCGATTATAAAATTCAATTTATCTGCTTTTCATGAATTTTGTTAATTTATCCATGTTAATTTTTCAAAACTATAGGACGCCCATTACCGATTAGTCCGCTTTCCGGATATTCGATAAAGAAAACATGACGATTGTTAAATATCTCGCAGATTCCATGTATAATTGCATGCTTATAGCCAATAATTGTTGTGAACGAAGCAGAGGAAAGCCATTCATTTCTGGAGCGGTTAAAAAAGAAGTGGGGTTTGAAAAACCTTTTCCAGGTCATTATCATTTTAATCGTATTTAGTCTCACAGGTATGACCGTTGTTGTGATCAGGCCTGTCATTTTCTCATGGTTCGGGTTTAATGAACAGACTCCTTTTTGGCTCAAGACCATTACTTACATCCTGCTTATTTTTCCCATGTACCAGATTCTCATATTGGTGTATGGTACTCTTTTTGGTCAGTTCGCCTTCTTTTGGGAGAAAGAAAAAAAATTGTTTAAAGTGCTTTCCAGACCATTCAGACCAAAAACCAATCGCAATTACAATTAAATAGAAATTAGCTTTTGCTGATTTTTATCAATGATTAAATTGGGCGAAAAATTGGTAAAATGTCCAGATCTGTAGCGTTAGTGCTTTCCAGCGGAGGGGCCAGGGGTTATGCGCATATTGGTGTGATCGAAGCACTGGAAAGACATGGTTTCTCCATTAAATCGGTGACAGGATGCTCTATGGGAGCGGTAGTCGGTGGAATTTATGCAGCCGGAGGACTGGACAAATTCAAAGCGTGGGCATGTAAACTCGAGCGAACAGATGTTTTCAAACTATATGATTTTGTTTTCTCCAGCCAAGGCCTGATCCGCGGTGAACGTGTCTTCAAGCAAATCGAGTCCTACATTCCGGATAGAAATATTGATGAGCTAAAAATTCCGTTTAAAGCTCTGGCGACGGATCTGAACGCACAAAAAGAAATTATATTTTCAACCGGCAGTCTGTACAGAGCGCTAAGAGCAAGCTCGACGATTCCGGCTGTCGTAAAACCCACGGAGTTTGAAGGGCTTGAATTACTGGATGGAGGAATTTTAAATCCCTTGCCCATTAACCACGTCACTAAAGACGACAATGATCTGATTGTTGCAGTCGATGTAAATGCACGTATTCCATACGATCATTCAAGGCGAACCAAAACCGAAATAGCCGAAGACAGGAAATTCAGCATTCACCTGGAAAAGTTGGCTAAAAAATGGTTTCGTAAAGAGACCAAACGGATCAATTCATCCAAAAAGAAGTTAGGTTTCTTTGATTTGATGATGAAATCCATAGATATGATGCAGGATCGAATTACAGAAAACATCATCGATCGATATCCTCCCGATATCTTGGTGCAGATATCGAGATCGGCATGTTCCACATTTGATTATTACAAGGCAGAAAAACTAATTGAAGAGGGGAAAACAGCGTTTGAAAAGGCATGGATAAAATTTACGGGGAATTCATATGTTGAGCGTTAGTGTCAAAGAGCTGAATCACCTTCTTGGAAACATTGACATTTATTTGCTCGATCAAATTTTGAAGGCTAGGTTTCACAAAAGCCATAAAATTCTGGATGCGGGATGCGGGGAAGGAAGAAATCTCATTTATTTCATCAGGAATGGCTATCGGATTTGGGCTATCGATAGAGATGTCGACGCTATCCAGATGCTAAAATACCTTGTAAAATCCATAGATAAGGAATATCCGATTAACAGATTCATCTCAGGGCATGTTGAAAATTTGCCCTATAACGACGAAGAGTTTGATGCCGTTATCTCAAGCGCTGTGCTTCATTTTGCAGAAAACCAAAGCCACTTTTTATCCATGATCGGAGAAATGGTCAGGATACTAAAACCAGGAGGTACTCTTTTTGTTCGAATGGCTGCGGATATGGGGATGGAAGATAAAATTCAACCTTTAAAAGATGGGAAATTCCTGCTCCCCGATAAGTCAGTGAGGTATCTCCTCACCAGGCAACAGCTTTATGAGATCATAAACGATTTTGGATTCGGATTCATCGAACCTTTTAAAACCGTGATAGTCGATGAAAAACGGTGCATGTCAACATTGGTGTTGAAGAAGCTCTAAACAAAGTTAATCCGATTTACGTACCGGAATTTTGCAAAATGGGTTCGAATGCATTTCGAAGCGATTGAATAATTAGTCATTAAGCATCGGGTTATCCCGATTATCGCTTTAAACATTGCTCAAACCTGCCTTGCCGTTGACTGGGATCAGGAAGAGCGATCAAAAGAATATATCCCAAATGTAGTTCCTGTAAGTTTAAAAGTAATGATCGGCCCATGAGCACCTGCTTGCGGCAGAAGTCCGTCTTCCGTTTGGTTGACCTGTCCGCCCGGGCGGGAAAAATTGTGAATTTTCAGGTTAACTCAAACTTCGTTGAGCGCATGATCCAAAATTCCACGCCGTAGTGAGGACACGCTAAAAAAGTCGGGTGCAAGTAAGCTACTGCTTTGGGTGTTTCTTACCGCAGAGCGGCTTACGATTCCATTAAGGACAGCGGAAGAGCATGTGAAGCTAAAAATCACAAATCAAATTTCATAAGAAACATGGAATCAATCTCCTCCCCTTAAGATGGCCTTCATTTCGTTGATCTTCAATAAAGCTTCGATTGGCGAGATTGTATTTACATCTATTTTACTTAACAGCCCCCGTACTTCTTCCATCCTTGGATCCGCCTCAAACATACTCAACTGATAATTGCGCTTTGGAATATCCTCAATTTTTTTATCGGTATGTCTACTGATCTTTTCCTTTTCCAAATGCTGCATAATCTCATTGGCCCGGATCACAATAGGGTTGGGCATACCTGCCATCTGCGCTACATGAATACCAAAACTATGCTCGCTCCCGCCTTCTTTGAGCTTTCTCAAAAAAATGATCTTGTCTCCGGCTTCTTTGACCGAAACATTGAAATTCTTTATTCTGGGAAAGTCATTGGTGAGTTGATTGAGTTCATGGTAATGCGTTGCAAAGAGCGTTTTGGCTTTATGCTTATGGTTGTTGTGCAGAAATTCCACAATAGACCAGGCAATGGATATGCCATCATATGTGCTTGTCCCACGTCCTATTTCATCCATTAAAACCAAACTGCGATCGCTCAGATTGTTCAGAATGCTGGCCGTCTCGGTCATTTCCACCATGAAGGTCGATTCGCCTTTTGCAATATTATCGGACGCGCCTACCCTCGTAAATATTTTGTCAATGATACCAACAGAAGCCAGAGATGCCGGCACGAAACAACCGATCTGCGCCATAAGCGCTATAAGGGCGGTTTGCCTGAGCAGGGCAGATTTACCGGCCATATTAGGTCCGGTAATAATCATGATTTGTTGCGTGTCATTGTCCAAAAAAACGTCGTTCGGAACATATTCTTCGCCCAAAGGCAATTGTTGCTCGATCACGGGATGGCGCCCTTGTTTGATATCGAGTACTTTTTCGTCGGTGACCTTTGGCTTTACATAATTCTGGCTGTAGGCCAGGTTGGCAAACGCAAGGAGGCAATCGATCGAAGCAATGGCCTTGGCATTTTGTTGGATCATTCCGACAAAATCGGTTGCGCTTTCCACGAGCTCATTGAAAATTCTCTGCTCGATGATATGAATTTTATCTTCGGCCCCCAGAATCTTTTCTTCGTATTGTTTAAGCTCTTCAGTGATATATCGTTCCGCATTTACGAGTGTCTGTTTCCTTATCCAATCCTGTGGAACTTTATCTTTATGACTGTTTGTTACCTCAAGATAATATCCAAAAACTTTATTGTAAGCAATTTTTAAAGATGCAATTCCGGTATTCTGTATTTCTCTTTGCTGGATTTGGACGAGAAAATCCTTACCTGAAAATGCAATTTTTCTCAATTCATCCAATTCGGGATCCACGCCGTCTTTGATTAAATTACCCAGATTTGAGACGATTGGAACTTCCTCTTTTAGCTCGGCTTCGATTTTATTTAAAAGAAATTCGCAGGGATTTATCTGATCTGCTAATTTTTGAAGCTGTGGAACATTGCTATCGGAAAGAACCGCTCTTATCGGAATAATCTGCATCAACGATTTTTTAAGTAAAATCATTTCACGGGGATTAATCCTCCCGACAGCAACTTTGCTGATTAATCGTTCCAAATCGGCAATATGCTTTAGGCGCTCTTCCAATTGGTCCCGCAATTCTTCGTTATTATAGAATGCTTCGACCACCTGCAACCGTTCATTGATCGGATTTTTCTCCTTCAACGGCATGATCAGCCATTTTTTCACGAGGCGGCCTCCCATAGGTGTGATGGATTTATCGAGGATATCAATTAAAGGGACTCCGCCTTCCTGCTGCGGATAAATCAATTCCAGATTTCGAATGGTGAATTTATCCAACCATACATATTTTTCTTCTTCTATCCTTGAAATGGAGGAGATATGCTTAATCTCTTTATGTTCCGTTTCCTCCAGATAATACAGGATCGCTCCGGAAGCAATAATTCCTGCCCTCAAATTTTCAATACCAAATCCTTTTAAAGATGTTGTCCGAAAATGATTTGTAAGTATTTCATAGGCATAGTCAAACGCATATACCCAGTCGTCGGGAGTAAATGTATTGTATTTATCTTTAAAGAAATCCTCAAATTCCTTTCGTTTTGCTTTCGAGTAGATGATCTCTGACGGATTGAAATTTTGAAGGAGATTATCAATATATTCAAGTGTGCCCGTGGAAGTATAAAACTCTCCGGTCGAAACATCCAAAAAGGCAACACCTGAATCGTTTCCGTCTATGTGGACGGATGCCAGGTAATTGTTGGTTTTTTTTTCTAATACATTGTCATTAAACGAAAGTCCCGGAGTAACTAATTCGGTTACCCCTCGCTTTACAATGCCCTTTACTGTTTTAGGATCTTCAAGCTGATCACAGATTGCAACCCGGTTGCCGGCTCTTACCAGTTTTGGTAAATAGGAATCCAACGAATGATGAGGAAATCCAGCCAGCTCGATATGAGACGCCGCACCGTTTGCCCTTTTGGTGAGCACAATGTCCAGGATCTTACTTGCTTTGATGGCATCTTCACCAAATGTTTCGTAAAAATCACCAACGCGAAATAGCAAAAGAGCACCCGGATGCTTGGCCTTGATGGCATTATATTGTTTCATCAAGGGTGTTTCCTTTGGCGTTGACTTTGTCTTGGACATTCCTTCCGATTATCGATTAATGATGAACAGATGCGAAGATATTTATTCTATTTTTGCTCTGAAAATTTATTGATATTAAAATTCTCCCGAAATAGTATGAGGAAATTGCGAAATGAAGAATTGAGCCGGCTGTCTGTTGAAGAGATGAAAAATGTTGAAAAAAATCCTCTAATAATTGTGCTGGACAATATCAGAAGTATGCACAACGTCGGCTCAGCATTTCGAACTGCGGATGCATTTCTTTGTACAGGAATCATTTTATGTGGCATTACGGCGCAACCTCCACATCGTGAAATTCACAAAACCGCACTTGGCGCTACGGAAACAGTTGATTGGGAATATTATCAAAGATCTGCAGATGCGATCGAATCTTTAAAAATGCAGGGTTACAAGGTGGCGAGTGTCGAGCAGGCGGATGAGAGTATTTCCCTGGAAAAATTCGAATTGAGATCTCGCGAGAAATTAGCACTTGTCTTCGGCAATGAAGTGAAGGGCGTTGCCGATGAGATCGTCGAGAATTCTGACTATGTAATTGAGATCCCGCAATTTGGCACCAAGCACTCCATCAATGTTTCCGTATCGATTGGGGTAGTGATATGGGATCTGATCAAAAAATTAAAGTATTAAATATCCCCGGTTCGGGGACCTGATGAGCGGTAAATTTCGCGCGTGAAGGGACACAAAAAAATGGACGGACGATCCGGTATTGGAAACAATCGTCCGCAGTTGAAATAAGATCTCTGAATGCCCTGAAATACAAGGATAAATAGTTAATAATTTTTGCGATTTACCTGCTTTGTCCCAGAAAATATTTGTGAATCCTGCAGATTTCTTATCTATTTATTTATTTTGTTTTGATAAAGAACCAGACCAACGATGAAACCGGCGTGGCCGGAGCAAATTCAGGACACACACGAGCATGATTATATTGCTCTGTGCGTCAGCAAACTAAAAAAATATAAACGGATGAAAAACTATATCAAGGAGGATGATCCTTTTATCGTCCCTACCGTTGACATGAAACTTATTGAAGAACATTTTGGCAATGCCAGTAATAAATATGACAAGTGCAGCATTGCCCGAATGGAGGTGCCTCCCAGATGGAAAGAACCCGTTCAAACGCCGGAATTCGATGAATTCACATTGATGGTGAAAGGTCAAAAACGAATAACCGTCGATGGAGAAAAAATCGAATTGAAAGCAGGCCAAAGCATATTGGTGAAAAAGGGATCCAGGGTTCAATATTCAAACCCGTACGACTATCCTGCAATTTATTGGTCCGTTTGTCTTCCGCCATTTTCGCTGGATACGGTTCACCGGGAAAAGTAGATCCGGCTACCGGCTTCTAACGCATGATTTTTGTCATGATTAAAGTAATATTAATACAGCCACATGTGGAGCTAAACTCAAATTGAATAAATTTACAGCCGATTTGTTAATAATTAAAATTTGAAAAATGAGAAATAAAATTGTTGCAGGAAACTGGAAAATGAACAATACATTGGAACAGGGCGTAACCCTTGCTTCCGAAATTGTAAATATGGTCGCCAATGAATTGACGGATGATGTCAAGATGGTCCTTTGTACACCTTATATTCATTTGAGCAGTGTTTCAAAAATCATCGGAGATGCGGAAAAAATATCGTTGGGCGCTCAAAATTGCAATGATAATTTAAAGGGCGCGTACACAGGAGAAATATCTGTAGATATGCTTAAATCCGTCGGTGTGGAATATGTGATTTTAGGACATAGCGAAAGGAGAGAATATTACGGAGAAAGCAATGAATTCCTCGCCGGGAAAGTGAATACCGTAATCGAAGCAGGTCTTACGCCTATTTTCTGCTGTGGTGAGACTTTGGAAACAAGAGAAAGAGGAGCACATTTCGATTTTGTGACCAACCAGCTTACCGAGAGCCTGTTTCATCTTTCTGTAGAAAATTTTAGTAAAATAGTAATTGCCTATGAGCCGATCTGGGCTATCGGTACGGGCGTCACAGCCTCAAAAGAGCAGGCCCAGGAAATGCATGAAAAACTGAGAGCGCATATTGCTAAGAAATATGGAACGGAGATCGCCGATGGGACATCGATCCTCTATGGAGGTAGCTGTAATCCAAAAAATGCTGCCGACCTGTTTGCTCAGAAAGATATAGATGGCGGACTCATAGGAGGAGCATCTTTGAAATCGAGAGATTTCGTTGATATTGGAAAATCGTATTGACATTCATGCTGTACAAATGCTTAAGGAGAATTGTCTGGATATTGGCATTGACCATTCCAGGCAGTTCTCCTTCCGTTTTTTCAGCTCAGGTAGATTTTTGTAAGCTTTTTGGATCCGTATACATTGAAAAATCGCCTCAAAAAGCCGATTTTCGGGTATATGAAGAAGAATCAGAAGCTTTTTCAGACATCAAAGTCTACGAAGTGGAAAGCAGAGTGTATGCAGACCGCGAAGGATTATGGCATTTTACAGACACCCGGGCTTTTGCGGATTTTACCATATATTTTGAGCCAAAAGAAGGCTTGGCAGACTTTTCCGTGTTTTTCACCGATGTAGAATCCTACGCCGGTTGCAATAAATAATCATGACCCAATACTTAAAAATCTTTATTGAGTGCCCGACTGAAATTCATGATCTGCTAATTGCAGAATTAGGACTTGTCGATTATGATTCTTTTCAGGAATTTGATAATGGAATTGAAGCTTTTATTGACAAACAATTTTTCAACAAAGAGGAGCTTTTTATAATTCTTGAAAAGTATGGGTTGAACCAATTGATTATACCCAAAAAGCTCGAAAATATTAATTGGAACGAACAATGGGAAAAGAATTTCAAGCCGGTTTATATTCGTGACGAGGTTCAGGTCAGAGCTACATTTCATGAGAAAAGGAAAGATTTTAAGCACGATATCATCATCAATCCAAAAATGTCATTTGGGACAGGTCATCATGAAACTACACATCTGGTCATCTCCCAACAGCTTTCCATCGATCACAAAAATAAAAAAGTTTTAGACATAGGCACCGGTACCGGGGTCCTCGCGATTATGGCATGTAAACTTGGAGCAAAATCAATATATGCCACCGATGTTGATGATTGGTGTATTATGAACTGCAAAGAGAATTTTGAACTAAACAAGGTTGAGAATCTTAAAATATTGCAAGGAACCGTTGACGAACTTACATTACCTGGCAACTTTGACATTATCCTGGCCAACATCAATAAAAATGTATTGCTCCATGAAATGCAATTTTATGCGGGATTATTGGCAAGTGATGGAAAATTGGTTTTGAGTGGCTTTTATATCAAGGATCTTAATGATTTAAAAGAAAGCGCTTTTGCCTACAACATGAATCTTGAACATACGGAAACAAGAAATGATTGGGCAATGATGCGTTTAACTCTTTCAAACACATAATCAAATCGTTCAATTTAGCGTTATTATGCTTGAAAACTTATTCGGTTGAGATTTATCTGATTTCTGGAATAAAGTAGTTGTTCAATAATTACTAAATTGTCAACTTTTCTGACTTATAGGGTTTAGAATAAACAGGTGAAAAAAGTCAAATTCTTTTTTTTACTAGCACTAACCGCAAATGCGGCCTTTGGCCAATATGTTGCGTTACGCGATTCTGCCGATTCATTTGGCGGACAGGTGGCCATACTTCTGGAACGAACTGCCAATACCGAAGCAGCCAGTATCGGCCAGGATTTTAATGCCCTTTGGCCGAATTCTTTCTCTGCTCAGCAGCAAGTCCGGATTATTGATATTGCCTTAAGACTGCAAAAAGAAAAACGACCGGCAATTCCATATCAACGCGACTTTTTCGGCGCAATAACTTCCGGTATAAACATCGCAGGTTTGTCAGGTTCCAAATTGGATAATTTCCTGTCGATGCTTTCAAAATCTGCACAGGTGAGTTCACCGAGGAATTTTGCCCGGGAATTAGTAAACCTCAGAACATTTTTTGAACACGAGGCCCTGCATTATTCGAGATACAACAGTTTGTATGTTTCCAATGCGGATTTTGATTTCGAATTTGTAGAGGTTGTTGAAAGATCGTACGAAGATATAATTTTTGACGAAGCGGAAGAAAAGAAAGATGATAGCGAAGAATTCGAAGATGATGGTTGGGGAGACGATTCAGATGATGGCTGGGGTGATCGTGAAGATTCCTGGGGAGATGATAGCGGCGACGGTTGGGGTGATTCGGGGAATGATTGGGAAGAAGACGAATCAGATAATTGGATTTCTGTTGAAGAGGATGCCCTCCCTGACGCGGCGATGATCACTTTTGATGAATCTGCCCTAAGCGCTGACATGCCGGACCGGGAGGGAGCAATAATTACCTTTTCGAGGACAGATTTGATAATTGCGACTAAATACGATTCTACGATACTTGAAGGCACCAGCGGATCTTTTCTGCTTGATAAATATACGTTTATCGGTGAAGGAGGAAAATTTGGCTGGACTGCTGCCGGTCTGGATCCTGGCGAAGCCTACGTAAACTTCGATAAATTTGCATTCAATACCAGGAATCCATATCTGGAAGCGAGTAATGCAAAACTTTCGTATAAAGAAAAAATCAGTACGGAACCCAGTGGATTTTTTGAATTTAAAAGTATAAAACATGACAGTGCGGGGGCTTCCGTTTATCCAAAATTTATATCTTATGAGAACGATATTCGTCTGGATAACATCGGCGATAAGAATTTGATATATATAGGAGGGATTGCCCTCGAAGGAAGGAAGCTTTTGGGCGCTTCGGCTTATGGCAAAGATTCCAAGCTTGAATATAAAGATGCGGACGGAAGAAAATTCAAAACTTATTCCAAACTGGTCGAGTTTAGAGATTCCGTAGTTACGGCCCACAACTCCAAAATGGCTGTTTATCACGGCAGAGATTCGATCACCCACCCTTCGGTAAAGGCCAGATTTTATACTTATGATAAAAGGTTTGTGGCTATTAAAGATAAAAACGGATACAACATCAGGCCGTTCAATGCATCCTACTACAATATGAGTATGGAAGCCGATATGATCAATTGGGATATGAAAAGCGATAGTATGAATATCTCGATACTAAACGCAAAAAGCCTGTTGCCGGCATATTTTAAGTCCTCGGAATATTATGATTTTGAAGAAATAAAGGAACTGACAGGCGTATATAATTTTAATCCATTACTGGTCGCCTATAGCTATGGCGCAAAAAATAAGACAAGGGAATTTTATGTTTCAGATCTTATCGACGATCTCAAACTGAATGAAAAAGCAGTGCGAGGGGCCATGATGCATTTGCTATATCTGGATTTTATTGAATATGACCAAATTGGAGGGCGGATCTTTCTGAAAGATAAAGCCCTTCATTATGTAAGATCAAAAAACAACAGAAAAGATTTCGACGATCTGCTGATTCCTTCACTTTCGACGAATAAACCAAACGCGACGCTTCATCTGGAATCCGAGGAGTTGAGTGTTCGCGGGATCGATAAGTTTTTTATAAGTGAGATACTCGATGTATATATTTATCCCAAGGACAATGAGATTAAGCTTTTGAGAAACCGGGATTTCAAATTTGACGGGCAGTTGTTTGCCGGGAATTTTGAATTTGTAGGGAGGAATTTCACTTTCAGATACGATAGTTTCCTGGTTGATCTCCTGAATATCGATTCCGTAAAATTCTATATTGATGGTGATAGCCAATATCAGAAAAAGCAAATCGACAACAAACTTGTATCCCTGGAGCTGCATGAAGACGGAACCACAACCATGCGTACAAATAATAGTACGAGCGGCACGTTGTATATCAATCGTCCCGATAACAAGTCCGGTCGAAAAATATTCCCCCAATACCCGGTCTTTGATGCCGACCGGGGGGCAATTGTCTACTTCGATACCAAAGAGACGCTGGGCGGTGCCTACGACAAGTCCGTTTATTTTATAGTTCCGCCGTTTGGTATAGATAGCCTGAGCAGCAGCGATCCCTCCACTATTGGATTTGACGGAACTTTTGTTACCGGAGGCATACTGCCGGAATTTAAAGAAAAACTGAAAATTATGCCGGACAATTCCCTTGGATTTGAACACATTATTCCTCAAGAAGGATTTGCATTATACGGAGGGCCGGGGAAATTGTATAACAAAGTTCAACTGGACAAAAACGGATTGGTCGGAAGTGGAAAGATCGATTATCTGAGCAGCTCTTCGTACTCCGAAAACTACGTTTTCTATCTGGATTCCATGGTCGCCGAAGGCACGAATTTTAAAATCGAAGAAGGGGACATTAACAACATCTCCTATCCCGATATTTATACGGATAATTTCGACATGAAATGGGTTCCGGGGGAAGACCATATGTATGTCAGGAATAAATTGGATAGCTTCCAATTGTATAACAATTCGGCTACTCTGGATGGGTTTATCGATGTAACTACCCAGGGAGTAAATGGCGGGGGAACAATGACTACCCGAGGATTCAAATCAAAATCAGATGAATTCACATTCTCCGAAACAAATTTGTTTGCCAAACATTCATTTTTCGAATTGGCGTCGGACAATCCCGAAAAACCATTGCTCACGGGCGATGATATCAGGTTGGAGTTTGATTTTAGTCGCGATGTTGCAGATATCAGCCCCGAAATTGAAGGAATGGCAGCATTGGATTTTCCTTACGCGCAAATCAAGACATCAATATCCAAAGCGCAATGGAATCTCCAGGAACAGAAAGTATATATGACCAAACCTCCCGATGTCGATATAGAAAATTCATATTTCTACGCTACAAGGGAAGAGCTGGATTCCCTGGCATTTAATGCCGAAGCCGCAGAATACGACATACAAACGAGCGAGCTCAAGGTATCGGGAATTCCATACATCATTGTTGCGGATGCAATGATCACTCCGGAGAATAATGAGGTGTTAATTCTTGAAAATGCCCAGATCGGGAAGCTGTACAATACGACCGTTGTCATTGATACATTAAATGAGTACCACAGGTTAATTAATGGAACGATACAGATTCATTCAAGGAAAGATTTTTCCGGTGATGCCACCTATGAATTTGTAAATGCGCTCAAAGATACATTTAACATCAAATTTGGAAAATTTGAACTATGGGAAGATCCGGCAATTAAAAATGATCAACTTCAAACAGTTTCAAGCGGAATAATTAGTGAAGAGAACAAATTGAGAATTTCCGAGGGGATGTATTATAAGGGTGATGTTACCATGTATGCCAGAAATCGTGCGCTCGAACTTGATGGCTATGTACAGTTTGATTTGTCATCAAGACAAAATTATAATACCTGGATTAAGTATTCGAGCATGGACGAAGAAACCCAGGATGTAATGTTTGATTTCAATCAAGCCGTTACTGAAAATGGTCAGAGGCTGAACGCCGGGATGCATTTTGGCAGTTTAAATGATGAATTATATGTCACATTTGCTGAAGAAAAGAAGCTTGATACGGATGAAGACTTCTTTACTCCCGATGGCATCATGTATTTCAATTCAGACAAAGGGATGTTCATGATTGAAGATACTGCCAAAACCAATGGGAGCAAGTTTAGCGGAAAGGTTTTCGGATACAACGACAATACGGGGGCGATAGAGTTTGAGGGACCATTGAATTTTATAGAATCTACAGATAATGCGAAGCTGACAGCCTCCGGATTCGGCAGTGGAAATATTAAAGACGGCAAGTACCAGATCAATTCACTCTTGAAATTTGATTATAAACTTCCCGAGCAGGCATTGACATTGATGGCTGCAGACTTGTTTGAAGTTATCGAAAATTTTGGCGCACCGGAAGCGGAAAATGATCCCGACGCATTTTTGTATAAGGTTTCGGAGATTATTGGCGAGCGAGCAACGCTTGAATACGATAAACGAAATCAGGAAGATTACTTGCCAATAGCTTCCTTTAGCCCCAAAATGATCGGAAGCATGGTATTTTCAAAAGTTAATCTGGAATGGTCACCGGATCATAAGGCATGGTACAGCAAGGAGCGAGTCGGTTTGTCAAATATTTTAAAGGCAGATTTAAATGCTCTAATTGACGGTTTTGTTGAGATAAAGAAATCCTCGGAAAAGGGAACGATCATGAATGTGTTTATTCAGATATCTTCGGATTGCTGGTACTATTTTGGATTTGAAGATAATCGACTCATGATCTATTCATCCAACAGCGAGTTTGTGGATATTATCGCTTCAAAAAGCAATATTAATAAAGCCGGCTTCGGAGAATATGTATTTGTTGACGCCGATCTTCCGGATGTGTTAAAATTCGTTGATCGTTTTAGGTTGGATTATTTAGGGATAAAAGAGCCCTATGAAATCAGAATGCCGGTGGAGGAAGTTGCGGATAATTATGATATACTGGAAATCCCTGTTGATAATACGGAAGATGGAGATGTACTTCCGATGGAAATAGAGGACAATACGGAAGAAAGCTTAAACGACATTCGGAAAAATGACAAAGCTGAACCAAAGCAGGGAGAAGATCTTCCCGACACGGACGAACCCCAAACAGAAGAAGACCTTCTGGAACCGGTAGTGGATAAAAAGGCTGAAGAAATGGAAGAGGATGACGAGGGGTTTTAATAGCCCTTGTCATTCTCAAACGGTCAGCCTCCTATCTCAATTCGAATCGTTTTTTTTGATAGAAAACTCGACCCTTCTGTTTTTACTTTGACCCTCGCTGGTATCGTTGGAGGCAATAGGTCGCTCGGAGCCATGTCCTTCCACTTGAAATCTTGCATCTGAAATCCCGTGGCTCACAAAATAATCGAGCACTGATTCCGCTCTTCTTTTTGATAAACTGATATTATACTGGGCCGGTCCGACATTATCCGTATGGCCGGAGATCAACAGCTCGATCGAAGGTTTTTCTTTCATGAATTCTACCAGCTTATCGAGCATAGGATGAGCGGTTTTATTAATAAAATCAGACGCAAATTCGAATAGAACGGAACTATCAAGAATTAATTCTTCTTCCTCACCGGAAACGAAACTTTCAAGCCTGTTGTCCTCGGGGCCGGAGATAACTGCCGCAACAGGTTGAGCATCCTCACCTTTACTTAACGAAATTGTTCGCTCGATTTCCACAAAATCTACCTCATCGACGAGGTCAATACGATCCGATTCACTGACATATCCCACAGCTTCAGTCTTATAATCGTAGGCAGATCCGGCAGGTAACAGGATTTCATACTCGCCCGTAAGCGAATCGGACACGGTAAAGCCAACACCTGTATTTTCCGGCAATAAGTTGTAAGATATTTTGGCGACAACCGGGGCATGCGATGAAGCATCCAATACCTTTCCCGAAATACTTACAATTGGCGCCGGCTGATAAAAAATCGGCATGGCAATTTTGTAGATATCACCATTTCCTTCTTCCTCGGCTTTGGAGTAATACGCAAACTGACCGGAAGGAGGTATATTAAAGAACACATCGTCTCCTGCCGAATTTATATCAGGGCCAAGATTTTCAGGTTCGGTCCAGTTTGTCCAGGTATCGTCCAACCTTCGGCTAATGTACACATCGCTGCCCCCATACCCACTAAAGCCTTTAGATGAGAAATACAGGGTTTCGTTATCCGCTGCAAGATACGGTGAGGATTCTGTATGAGCGGTATTTATATCATTCCCAAGGTTCAACGGCTCGGTCCAACGATTGTCGCGTTGTAAAAAGCTTACATAAAGATCTTTCCCTCCATAAGCATCGTATCTGTCTACAGCCATTATTAAAACTTTTCTGTTGGTAGCCAGGAAATAGTTCCCATCCATACTTTCAATAAATCCGTTAATTATGTCCAATGGTTGGGGCTTGCTCCAGCCTTCGCTGGTTTTGGTGGATACGGATACTCCCGGTTTCATTTTGTCGCGTTTGCCATATTGGTTCCCCAACAACACGGTCATGGCGTTTCCGTCCGGAGTAATCGAGCTGATATAATTTGGCCCCTTGTTGTTTAATGGTGGGCCGATGTTTACGGCTTTTTTCCAGGTTCCATTGGAATTGTCCAATTCCGAATACCAAATATCATTTTCATCGTCCGCTCCTCCTATATTTTCGGGATGATGCGCCCGGCTATAGTAAATGGTTTTGCCATCGGGAGCAATTAAAGGCCTCGTTTCCTGGTACGGACTATTTACGTTGTTGCTGAGTCGTTCTACCACAATTTCCTCTACCAGGTTTTGAGGTTGCTCAATTTTAATTTCAATTGGCTTATTCGATCCTGATACACCAATGGCATCTATCCCCGAGTAGCCCGGTACTTTTCTTCCGTCTACGATCACTCTTAGCGATTCTACCTGGTATTTGGTTTTTTCGATATTAATCCTCAACAGTCTCGATTTTATATCGACCGGTCGCGGCTCAAAGGTGTGCACAAGAAATTCATTGCCGTTTTTATTGTACAAGTAAATTTCATAAACGGCGCTGGGATTGTAGGATTCTGCAATCACGATCTGCTGAACACGGATTGCCTTTTCAAAAGCTACGGAGATAAACTCTAACTTGTTGGGTTTTGCCGGCATCCAAGCATTAGGGCTATCGCCTCCCTGGGGCAAGGCATTGGGCTTGCCGAGAACCTGCTCGGCAGAATATTCGTAAGCTGATAGCTCTGAAGAGAAATCCAATACTTCGCTGGCCCAATAAACTCTTTGGGCGTGACTAACGAAAGATAAAAGAATCAGCGGAAATAGCAGTTGTTTTTTTAGCATCTTTGTTATTAATATATGTTGTCAGTTCTCTTTGTCGATCTTTAATATCCTTACTTCTACTCTTCGATTTATTTCGGAAGCTTCGATAGATTTTTCCTTAACGAGTGGCTTTGTCCCGCCAAAAGCTTTGGTTTTAATTTTTCTACTGCTAATACCTTTGCCCACCAGGTAATTTTTCACTGCTTCAACACGTTGCTGGGACAATTCCATATTTAGTCTTTTACTCCCCCGGTAATCTGTATGCCCTTCCAGTTGGATCTGCATGGAAGGATGGTTATTCATTAGACGGGCAAGCTTGTTTAGTTCCTGATAAGATTGCGGAGTGATTGCAGATTTTCCTTGCTCAAATATTAATTTATTCAAGCGAATTACCTGATTTTCTTTGATCTCGGGCTCAAGATAATAATCCCTTGCGATCTCCCCATTTAGCAGGGCTTTTCTTGGCTCAAGATTTTCGAATAAACGCTTGTAATTTTCACAGCGAATATTAATTCTGTAATGATGTTTTAGATTTACGTAATATTCATAATATCCCGTCGAATCGTTCGACGTGATGATCCCGATTTCACTTGCATGTGGTAAACTTTCCAAAACCATTTTGGCTTTCAGGGGAATCCTGTCGGGATGATCACTAATCGTATCATAGATATGACCATGCATTCTTATTACAGTATCGGCTGCAAAACCAGCAATTCCGGATCCATTTCCATAAATTGAGAAACTGATCAGGATGGGTATTGTAATTGCAACTATTCTGAGACAAGATGGTTTTAAAAAAGGCATCCGCACTAAAAAATCTGTAATTCGAGTATAAGTATAAAAGTATAAATAAAAACGTAAAAATTGGAAAAATGCAAATTATTAAATTGAAGATGAATTTATAGCCTACAGATGATCAAGCAAACTCAAACCGATGTCGTCCGTCAAGGGAAGGAGCTTTTTTTTGTCGCAATTGTTCCTCCGGCAGGAATAAGACAGGAGGTAACCAAAATGAAAATAGATATGGCCGAGGTCTTTCAATCATCTCGTGCCCTGAGGTCTCCACCACATATCACGTTGGTTCCACCGTTTAATTATAAAAGTAATGATGAAAAAGAGCTGTTTGATATTCTGACGGATATATGTAGCGCGACAAAGCCTTTTGACATAACCATGAATAATTTCGGAGCGTTTAAACCTCGAGTGATTTATATAAAAATATCCGAAAACGGCAGCCTTTATGCATTATATGAAAAACTCAATCGGACATTCAATGAAGGAAAACATGGCGGAAGATTCAACCCTCATATGACTTTGGCTTTCAGAGACCTGAGCAAGGTGATGTTTTACAAAGCCTGGCAAAAATATAAATCCATGCCATTTCGAGCTGAATTTGACGTTCACAGTTTATTTTTACTGAAGCACGATCAAAAACATTGGGAATTATATCGGGAGTTTCGGTTTGGTGGTTGATTCTACCATCCGGAAGTGTCAATTCTGCCTGTTGTTTTATTCCATGTAGCTTTCAGGCTTTTCATTTCTCCCTTATATTGAAAATGGGTCAGATTTATTTGATCCAGGTACACTTCGGTAATAATCGAATTATTAATTTCTATTGTTTCGATCTTCTTTATTTTCTTTCCCTCGAGATAGCATAAAAGTGCATCATCATCAAACTCAAGCCCCAGAAAATCAAGTGGTGTTGTTTTGCCGTTTACTTTTATCTGAAAATTATTTTTCAAATAGGTTTCGATCGGCTCTTTGCCTACAAGTTTAGGATCTTCTACATCTACCAACTTAAAGGTTTCATGTCCTCCTTGCCGGATAGACAACTCCAGATCGTCGACAAAGATTTTCATGGATATCTCAAGAGAATGCGAGTTTTCATTATAATATACTTCACAAACACTCACGTGAAACGGATGTAGGTTTGTCGTTAAAAGGAAGCAAATTAACCTGTTGATTATAAGCAGCATTAAAAAAAAAATTATTATTTAAATTCAAATTTATACATTAATATTGCGATTCTTTATAAAATACAATTTTTTAATTTTCACTAAGAAATACATTTTTGTCACAGTTTGGACTTTATTATAAGCTTGGATTCAGGTACATTCTGGATATTTACAGTGTAGCCTATATACTGTTTCTAATATCCTTATTGGTTGTATTTACCATAAAAGACTGGAAACGAGTGATAATTCTTCTGATATTTTTCATCGTGGGTTATACCGTCACAATTTCCCTTGCGAGTTACAGGATAATCAAATACAATCAGGAGCTGTTGGAATTTCTTCTTCCCCTGACCATATTTTTTACTTCGTTTACCAATATCTTCAAAAAAAAGGACAATTTTCGCTTTTACGTAAATATGAGAAAAAATTATGTACTGGCCCTGATATTTGGGGGAATACATGGTTTTAGTTATGGTAATTATATTACAGGGATTATCAATGGAAAGATGCGGCTTTGGGATCAGTTTATATCGTTCAACCTTGGGGTCGGTTCCGCCCAATTGATTGTTTCACTTGTATTTTTATTAATTGCTTTTATATTTCTCAGTATAATTGGGGTAAACAGAAGAGATTGGGTCATGGTTATATCATCAGGAATTGCCGGAGTGGCGCTCACGCTTTTGTTTGAGTTAAAGTTTTGGTAAAATATTAGTAGCATATGAAAAGTAGCGGAATATTCTTGATTCTTTTTATCTTGATACAGAATGGTTTCAGTCAGGATAGTTTTGAGGGGAGAAAGTTTGAACAATTGGGAACAATCTTGCCCACACCAAACAGTTACAGAACAGCTTCCGGAAGTCCCGGTCATGAATACTGGCAACAAAAAGCCGATTATATAATCGATGTTGAACTGGATGATGACAACCAAAGGATAAGCGGATATGAAGAAATAACCTATACAAATAATTCGCCCGACGAGCTTTCCTATTTATGGTTGCAATTGGACCAAAATAAGCGAAGATCCGATTCCGACTTTTACAGAAGCGAAACTTCCAGAGTCAACCAGGATATGAACAAAATGGGTCTGAAGAAATTATTGGGTCATGAGTATGATCTTGGATTCAAAATCCTGGAGGTTAAAGGTGTTGATGGGAAAAACCTAAACTACAAGATTAATAAGACGATGATGCGTGTTGATCTACCGGAGGAATTGAGCCGTGGAGGACAATATACGTTTTCAGTAAAGTGGACTTACAACATTAACGACAGACTGGAAGTAAGAGGAAGATCGGGGATGGAGTATTTTCCTGAAGATGGAAATTATCTTTACACGATTGCTCAATTCTTTCCCAGAATGGCCGTTTACGACGATATAAATGGCTGGCAGAACAAGCAGTTTGTAGATAAAGGTGAGTTTACCTTGCCATTTGGAGATTATAAAGTGAGGATAACTGTTCCTGCAGACCATATTGTGGCATCTACGGGGGAGCTTCAAAATTCTGCCGAAGTTTTGACCGCAGATCAAATGGACCGTTTTGAAAAAGCCCGGACCGCTGCAGAGCCTGTAATAATCGTATCTCAGGAAGAGGTGGAGAAAAAGGAAAAAAATAAATCAACAAGTAAGAAAGTATGGGAATATCACGCGGTTAATGTTCGGGATTTTGCATTTGCCAGTTCCAGGAAGTTGATATGGGATGCGATGGGTGTCGAAATTGGCGGTAAGACTGTGATGGCGATGTCATATTATCCAAAAGAAGCCAATCCACTTTACGAAGAATATTCTACAAAGGTGGTTGCTCACACATTAAGAGCATATTCCAAATATACAGGACTGGATTACCCATATCCCGTAGCCATTTCGGTTGAAGCTGCAAACGGAATGGAATACCCGATGATTTCTTTCAATTTTGGCCGCCCCAATAAAAACGGCGTATATTCCGACCGGACAAAGCGCGGGATGATATCAGTGATTATTCATGAAGTCGGGCATAACTTTTTCCCAATGATTATTAATTCGGATGAGCGGCAATGGACCTGGATGGATGAAGGGTTGAATACTTTTGTTCAATACCTGACCGAAAAAGAGTGGGACCCCGAATATCCTTCAAGGCGAGGTCCGCCGGAAAAGATTGTTCCGTATATGAAAGGGAGCAAGGATTATATGGTTCCCATTATGACAAATTCAGAGCAAATTAAACAATTCGGAAGCAATGCGTACGCGAAACCAGCTACCGGTCTTGTGATTTTGCGAGAAACAATTATGGGAAAGGAGTTGTTTGATTTTGCTTTTAAAGCGTATTGCAGGAAATGGGCGTTTAAGCATCCTTCGCCCGCTGATTTTTTCAGAACCATGGAAGATGCCAGCGCAGTGGATTTAGATTGGTTTTGGAAAGGTTGGTTTTATTCTACAGATAATGTTGACATTGAAGTTGCGGATGTAAACTGGTACAAACATGATGTGCGAATTGATGAAGAAAGTACGGCATCTTCCAAAGAGAAGAATAGAAAAAGGAAGAAATCCGGAAACAGGGAATCCGAAAAAATTGATGCCTACGGATTTGCTCCCGATGAGATTCAAAGCCCGGAAGAAAAACTGATTAATCCCAAACCGTTGAAGACTTCGCTATCGGAATCCGATGAGCTTTTGCATCCGGATCAAAATTTTTATGAGATAAAGTTTACAAATAAGGGCGGACTGGTGATGCCGTTGATCGTCCAGTTCAATTATGTGGATGGGTCTTCCGAAATTAAAAGGATTCCTGCCGAAATATGGCGTTACAATGAGGAGGAAGTAACCAAGGTGTTCGTGCTGGATAAAATTGTCGATAATGTTGTCCTGGACCCGTTCAAGGAAACAGCAGATGTGGATGAAGCAAATAATCATTTTCCGCCAAAGAATTTGCAGTCCGGTTTTCAGAAGTATAAGTAAAGCGACGATTCGTACCAGGGGGTCTCATGCATCAAAATGATCCCCTAATATGGATCAGAAAGTCACGCGTTCGGACTTTCGTAAATATAAACCCAAAAATGTTTTTTGATGATAGCTCCTCATTGGAAGACCTTTTTTCTTTTTATTTTATTGTTTAGTTCCGGAGGACTTATTCGGGCTTCAAGCGAAGTTAAAGCTGTTTATACGGCCTCAGCTCCAAAAATTGACGGGCGGCTCGACGATCTGGCTTGGAACAATGCCGCAAAGATTACCGAGCTGGTTCAACGGCTTCCAAGAATTGGCGAACCCGCCACGGAAGACACTGAATTTCTGATACTTTACGATAAGGATTTCATATACATCGGCATGAGGTGCGCAGATGATCCGGAAAAAATTACCGCCAATGAGCTGGCAAGGGATGTGAGCCTGGCAAACGATGACCGGGTTCAAATCATCTTTGACACTTTTTTAGACAAACGAAACGGTTATTGGTTTCAGATCGGACCAAAGGGCTCCATAGGCGATGCGTTGGTTAGTGAAAATGGAGCTGGTTTTAATAAACAGTGGGATGGACTTTGGCAAGGCCGGGCCAGGATTCATGAGGCCGGTTGGGATGCTGAAATTGCGGTTCCATTTAAAACCTTGAATTTTAAACCTGGACTGACGGAATGGGGATTAAAATTGATAAGAAACATTAAGCGAAAGTCGGAAGTTACGTATTGGCCGGTCGCAAATTTGAATTCGTACAGGTTCCAAATCTCAGACGCCGGCCTTTTGACCGGACTGGATGGGATTACAAAGGGGATTGGATTGGACATAAGGCCATACCTGATTACGGGTATTGACGATCCCGAATCAAAAAACAGCACCTTTATCCGGAATAAAAATCCATTATTCAATATTGGGGGAGATATTTTTTATCGCGTGACGCCCGGAATTAAAGCCGCGTTGACCATCAATACGGATTTTGCCCAGACCGAGGTGGACAGCCGGCAGATTAATCTTACGCGGTTTAGTCTGTTGTTTCCGGAAAAAAGGGGCTTTTTTCTTGATGGAGCACAGTATTTTAATTTTGGGATAAGCGGCGATCGCGACAATGATTATGGGGAGCTCAATATCCCCTTTTTCTCCAGGAGAATCGGTTTGGATGCCAAAGGGAATCCGATCCCGATAGTTTGGGGGGTAAAAGTTACGGGTCAGACGGGCTCCTGGAATATTGGGTTTCAAAATATCACGGACAAGCCGGACGACAACAGAAATTTTACGGTGGCAAGGGTAACCAGAAATATTGGGAATCAATCGTATGTGGGGTTTATTGGAACGAACGGGAATGCGCTCTCTGATGCCGGGAATCAGTTGGTTGGACTGGATGCGCGAATTGCCACAGCAAATTTCAAGGGAAACAAGGTGCTTGCATTTACTGCTTTTGGAATGAAATCTTTTACAGAAGGTTTGGAGGGTAAAGATATGAGCTGGGGCGCGGAAGTAAACTATCCGAATGACCTCCTGAAATTCAGAGCGGGGCATCAGGAAATTGGAGAAAATTACAGGGCAGGAATAGGTTTTGTGCCCCGGTTTGGAATCAAAGATACCTATATAGAAGCAGCGCTCGGACCAAGGCCGAAGAAATATGGAATTTTGCAACTGAATTTCAGAGCGGCGGGAGATTTTATAACAGATCTTAACAATGAACTGCTGACCAGGGAAATTCCGATTACTCCTTTTGAAGTCGAAATGGTTTCCGGAGATGAGTTTGAGATATCAACACTTTCGGTATTTGAATATATTTATGAAGATTTTATAATTTTTCCAAAGGAGGAAATTGTAATTGATTCGGGCAAATACGATTTCTGGAGACACACCATAGAATTTCAAAGTGCTCAAAGACGAAGGATCTGGTTTCAGCCAGCTTATACTTGGGGGTCATTTTTCAATGGACATCGACATGATTTTGAATTCGCTTTCGGATATAAAATTAACACCCCTGTTTTCGTAGGTCTGGAATATGAATTGAGCAAAGTCTTTTTGCCGCAGGGAGATTTCGAAACCCAAATTTATAGAGTTAATGCAAACATATTTTTTGGTCCGGATATAACACTCACCAATTTTGTTCAATATGACAATGTATCGGAAGAAATTGGCTGGCAATCCAGATTTAGATGGATATTGAAACCGGGCAATGAAATCCTATTTGTTTGGAATTCCAATTCAATAAAACGGCCGGAAGAGGACCGGTTTACCGTTCAGGAAAGTTTTACCAGGTTGAAGCTGAATTACAATTTCAGGTTTTAGAATCTCTCCTCCAAGCACCCTGAAATCCGGAGCAATGCGCGAAGCTGTCCCAGGCCGGAAAAGCATCATACTTAATAAATGCTTTTGTAAATACTTGCTGTTCGAGCGGGGCGCTTTAATTTAGTTCCGACAGGAAAAGCCTTATGAATCGGGGCTCACCGGTTCAGGGAGGCCCGGTGTTCAAGGTTGAATCAGCGCCTATCGGATCGCCCGGTTTGTTGTATCGCGCTTCAAAACCGGCAGGCACCATCTTCATCGGGCGATGTGAGAGCAGCCTTGTAAGCTTGTGTCAAAGTCTTTTTCGCAATTAAGATTAGCGCGATATGTTAATCGTTTAAAAAGTTTTCCGGCATCAAAAGTCAATTACAAATTTTTAGTTTAGTAATGGTGATACAAAGGACTGGTGGATTATAGCTCGAACTGCAGCAATCAAAAAATAGTTGTATATTCATTCTTCTTCTTAAGATGTAACATATCGTGTGAATTCGTTAAGTGATTTATCTGTGTTAAAGCATTATTGTCGAAAGACAATCCTTTACGTTACGGATTCCCGGACGCCGGGGAGAGGGAGTATTTGCTATTCTTCCGAAAGAGCGTGTGATTTTGCAGGCAACCGCCCTCCTCCATTCTGTTGCCCATGTTTTGGGGCCACCGGGTGGGATTGGATTGCTTGGGAAGGGTTTAATTTTCAGATGTTGATGTAGGATTCGGGTTCACTAGTAATTAAAGATTTGGATCAGCCAATGTATCCGGAATTATCTGATTTTATAAACGATGTATTTGGGGTAGATCCGGCATTACCTTTTTCCTCTTTCGGCACAATTTTAGGGTTGGCATTTGTAATCGGGTACCTTTTATTTGCGGCAGAATTATGGAGGAAGGAAAAAGAAGGCCAGATAGCACCGGTTGTGAGAAATGCTGATTTAACCAAAAAATGGGTTATCTTTTCCAAATACCTTTTTAGTGGAGTGAGCGGATTTGTTATTGGGCATAAGTTGATTGGGGCGATATATAATTATCAGGAGTTTGTCCATAATCCCGGCACCTTTCTTTTCTCTATTGAAGGAAATTTAATCGGAGGATCAACCGGTACTATAATTGGGCTATTGTTTTGCTACTATAACGTTGCGAGCTTGAATAAGCGCCCTCAAAAGTTAGTAAATCACTATCAGATGCTCGGTAAGATGTCATTAATGGCGTCCGTATTTTGCCTGGTCGGAGCGAGGTTGTTTCATTACATTGAAAATCCTGACGAATTGATAACGAATCCGCTGGAATCACTAATTTCCGGTGGGTTGAATATATACGGAGGGTTGATTTTTGGTGGCCTGTATATCTTTTTGTTTATCCGCCAAAATAAATTGGATCTCCTTCATTACGGAGATGCCTGCGCTCCCGCACTCATGATCTCTTACGGAATTGCCAGAATAGGTTGTCATATTTCAGGTGACGGAGACTGGGGAATACCCAATGATCACCCAAAACCGGACAATCTTTTCTTTATTCCGGATTGGTTGTGGTCATATGATTATGCAGACAATGCTTTAAATATTGATTTGATTTCCTTTTATAAGGAAAGAGGATTTGAAAGCGTCTTGGGGAGAGCATGGCCCACTCCCTTGTATGAATTTATGATCTGCTTTCTGTTTTTTATAGTACTTTGGTATTTGCGCAAGAAAAAACTTCTTCCCGGAACCTTGTTTTCACTTTATCTGATTCTAAATGGAATTGAAAGATTCTCAATAGAATGGATACGCATTAATCCCAGGTATACCTTTTTAAAATTAAGTTTTTCAATGGCGCAATATATATCGTTGATTTTACTACTACTGGGAATTTACGGATTATGGTATTTCAATTATTCTAAAAAAAATCCGAAGTCGAATCAAATTGATGCTGGGATCCGATCGATTAATTGAGTATGAACATGTGCTGATCTTTGATTTTGTACACAATATTTGTAACTTAAGATATCTCTCAACTCAGCACATTTAAGATCGCAACCATGAAAACTTCCAGGCTTTTGCCATACTTAATATTTCCTTTTTTGATGTTTTCCTTGTTTGGCGTGGATTGTGATGACGAGGAAGATCAAAAAATTTGTAAAGAGACCAGAGATGTAAAGTCTGCCGTATTAAGGCTGAATGAAAATTCAGCGAAAAAGCTGGATGTTAAGACACGAAATGCCCGTGCTGAGTGCAGCGCATATTTCAAGGTTCAATTTGGATGGGAAGATGCGGATAAATTCGGGTCGGAATTTGAGAAATCTCCAATGGATGAATCTTTTGCCGGATTAAAGCTAAGATTTGGCGAAACATCGTATAGCAACACCTATGTAGTGCAAAGCATTGGCAAGGTTAGCGACGGATTAAGTCCCGATAATAAAAGGGGGAATGTATGGATCATTGAGTTTGAGGCTCCCGCACCGTCTACGACAGGGGATACACAGTTTTTTGTTGAAATCGAACACGATATTTTAGATACCGAATTTAATTTTTGGGTAACGGTTGAAATTGAGTTCTCATTTACCTAGGCTTTGAACCGGCGAATTACACATACATAACTCACTAGTTCAGATAAATGCCCGCACTTACGTTAAACAAGCGGTATGTATATTTTTC
This sequence comes from Cytophagales bacterium, assembly GCA_022360055.1. Lineage (GTDB taxonomy): Bacteria > Bacteroidota > Bacteroidia > Cytophagales > Cyclobacteriaceae > JAAUQL01. The sequence goes on from JAKSDO010000096.1 coordinate 37,617, forward strand.
AGTTCCTGAGGTAAACGCTTCACTTAATCCGTGTTCGTAAGATAATTCCAAAAACAGCAACTTATAAACCATCTGACCGCCAATCTCCAGGTGAAATGCGCCGTCGCTCAATATTGTATTGCCAACGCTGGAAAGGTTTCCATTGATCGCATGTGAGATCAGATAGTTTAATTTTCCCGAAAAAGAAATTTTTACTTCATCATTTTTATAAACATTTCCTCCTAGCCCCAACCCTCCGGTAAATCCCTGGATGTAAAATTTTTCATCGTCAATTTGCTGACTTGGCAAGGGAACCATCAGCTCCTCTCCGGCAGAGTTTCTCCAAAATTTTGTGCCGGCCACAAAAAAAACGGGATCACCTCTGAAATAATCCAGACCAATCAGCCATCCTGTTTTGCCCTCGGTTTTATGTCCGGTATCGCCATTTAACGAGCCGGAGTTTAATCCGATTTTTAAAGCGACCCCTCGCTTCTTTTTTCTCTCATTTTCTTTTGGACTCAAAGATTCATTTGTTGCGGTTGCTACGGGAATACCTGTAGATTCAACGATTTCATCCGCATTTTCTTTTTGCTCACATTGTTTTAACGCGTCCGGAAGATCCGCCTGAATTGAAGCAATTATTGAATTTATCGGTGCGAATTGACTTTGATTTTGTTGCATTGATAATTCACCGGATAAATTACTTTTCAATGAAGCAGCGATACTGTTTAAGTTATCGCTTAATTCGGCGAAGAGCGGATTGCGGATCAGAGTTGAAATTGTACGTAATTCTATAGCTGATTTTTGCAAATCCAAACGAAGACAATCCGCGCAAGAAGTACCGGTTTGTACAAGTGCTTCACCCATGTGAAATCCGGCCCGATACAAAGCAAGCCTGGCCTGGAAATATGGGTTGAAACAAGTTCCCATATGCATAATGTTATAAATAATATCGTTATGGGCTACCGATGGCATGGTAATGTCAGGAGTAATTGGTTTAACAAATCCGGGTTCCCAAGATTCCAACCATTCCGCAGCAGCGTTTGCGGCCCATGTCCCATAATTCGCTTTACCGGTATGATTTTTAACGTGAGCCGATAAAAAGCCCATGTTTAATCCGGTGTTAAATAAATGAAAGGGATTCACGGCCTGAGAAAAAGCATTCGTTGTCCATAAAAAAACAATTGCAATTATCCAGGAGCGTTTTGTCAGGTTGGGGGTCATGGTTTGGGTTATTTTATACGGCAATAAATTATTAAAAATATCCAAAATAAACAATACAAAGATGCTCTCGGATCTGATTATGAGACACGGTTTGAGAATTTCAAATTTGGAAATGGCTCAACGCGACCTAAGCGGCATCATAATCCCTATCAACCGTTATTACTTCCTAAAAATCAATGTGTTTCTTAATAAATATACCGGACTTATGATTGCGACCTAAAAGAATGAATTTAAGATCGTAATTATTGCAATTCGCATGATGCATCACACAGGCTATAGGTTATTCATAAAATTCCGGTTCGGGGTTTTGTCTGCGTTGTTCAAAGCAAACCCTCGACATTCGAACTATGCGGATTGAGATGAAGCAGGCACAATTTCTCCGGATAAACGGTTTGATCCTATCCCTCAGCGTTATAATAGACCCACTCCAAATATCTATTGTACAAGTTGTGAGCCGAATGATACATAGAGTTCGGGCTGAGAAAATGAGGTTGTTCAAATGTGATCAGTTTTTCAACCCCGATGTCTCTGGCAACACTCATCTTGTAATGCAGGTTTTCCCATGAAATAGGGAGGAAATTAATAGGCATTCCGCGTTCAAAAGTTTCGATATTGGCCCAGGAAATCAACCCGTACTTATCCGCCAGCGATTTATTAATCCCGGAGAATTCTTTCAATTCCATTAAATCAACCTGTCCGTCCTGGAAAGCGACATAATCGATCTTGCCGCTTAGAGCCGCAAATATTTCGTCCCATTGCTTTTCGTGTTCTTCGGGAGTTATGGGATTTTCAAATTGCATTCGCCCCTTTACGTAGGGAGAGATAAGCATTGGGATATCTTTGAGGTCTTTTAACTTTTGGATAAGCGCATGATACTCTTTCAAGAACCCCGGATCAAGTGTGGTCATTTCATGGCTTAAATACCAGCCTTTGAAAGATGAATAGTGGCCGTATTTATTAAGAATTTCTTCGATCAACCGCAGATTCAGCTCAGCCTCTTTGTGGTATTTTTGTTGATGCCAATATTTTCCCGAGTCATAAAGTCCGAGAAAAAATTTCATTCCGCACCTTTCACTTTCATAAAGAAAAAGTTTGAGTAGGTCATGGCAGGCAGGTCGCATCGGCCCATGTTCCGACAATACTTTTGAATTGAAGGTCATTTTATATTTATATCCAACCCGGATTAGAATTACCGTGTCGATCCCAATTGATTTCATGACATCAAATTCTTTTTTCCATTCTTCGGGTCCCCAGTTTGCAGAAGGAATATCATGACTAATTTCGTCTATAAAAGTGCCGGTTATTTTCATCGCTTAATTATTGTCAGCGAAATATAATGGATCTTTCTTCAATTTCATTAGTGCTCTTTTTCAAAGCTCCCCGGCGCATATTAAAAAGACCAGGTATTTAGCACCATCCACCTTTTCCGGATTTTGTTTCTAAACAGCAACAATCCCGTTGTAAGATTTGTTCTCAGCCTGAAAACCGGTGAGTGGCATGGGTACGATCGCTCAGGATTCCATTATAGTCTTCAATTCTGAGGATCGCTTTAACGTTGCTGAGGCACCCCGGCTCTTCTATGTCGTCCGCGGAAGTATTTGGCCTCAGGCCACATCCCATAATGGTATTTTCCCATTTAAATTTTTCAATTCTGAGAACGGGGAGTTTGACTGACGTATAAGTTATCTTCAGCAGGATCAAATCTGAAATCGAATCACCCAATGCTCTCGCGGAGTAATCGCAGTCTTTTTATGGTCTCAATCATGGACCTCACCGTATGGTAATTGATTTTCCAGTTGTGGCTCATGTGTGTCCAGATCGGTTCACCTTTGCGCGTAAGCAATGGCCACCATTCTCCAACCTGGTGATGTATCATTTTATCAAAAACAAACCGGTGTACATTCAAATACGCGGGCCAGTATTTTTCAATATCAAATACCAGGCATGCCTGAGGAAGGGCAATTAGCATCTCAGCATTTTGCCAAAATTCTTTTTCACGATCATAAACGCCACCGGAATGTGATCCTTCTACAAAAACACCGCCGTATTCCCAGTCGATGCCATCTTCCAGTGCATGGTCATATTGCTTTCGAATGATATCTGTAAAATTCGTAAATGGAAGATTTAAAATATTTAAGGCATGCATTAAAAGCCAGGCATATTCGACATTGTGCCCGTAACTTGTATTATCTTCGGCATGTCCTTTGGAACCATCTTCCGAAAACCTGTCCCAACCCCAGACAATATCAAATTTTATCTGAGGAGCCACGCTCCAGTCAGCGAAGAATTGAGGTATGCCGGTTTTAAATTTCGGATGGAGGATTTTATCAATTATAAGTTCGATTATTTCGATGAGTTTTCGTCGATGAACTTCTTTTTGCGAACATTCGTAAAGCGCAGTGAATGCTTCCATAAGATGCATATGTGCATCCAGTGTTTTCCGGTCTCCTCCGGCAGGCCCGGAACCTTTGAGTTCCCAGCTTCGGTCAAACATTTCGAAATAGCCGCCATAGTGCGAATCAAGGCAATATTTTTGGATCAGATCAAAAACTTTTTCCGCGTAGTCTATTCCTCTTAAATCTCCGGTGGCTAGCGTGTATTCGCTCAAACTGTAAATTGCAAAACTATGTCCGTACAAGATCTTTTCGTCGATCTTTATATTTCCGGCCCGGTCAGTCAGCCAGAAAAATCCGCCGTGAACAGAATCCCACATTTTATCAAGAAGAAAATCGACACCTTGCCGGGCCAATTCGCCGGTCTGCTCGGCATGATATCCATTTCTGCAGGCAGAAGAATAAATGTATATGCTTCTGGCCTGGCCGAGCATGGATTTTTCGTCTTCTCCGGTATCCTTGCCATCTTTATCGAAATGGGTAATAAATCCCCCGTTTGCGGTATCTAAAGTGCGGTTAATCCAAAATGGAAGTAATTCGTCGTTTATATGTTGCTTGCATTCATCAATGCAGGCTTGAACTTCAGATTTAATCATTTCCATAATTCGTGGCATTTTTTGTACAAGTTATCAATGGAGTTATCATTTTCAAATCGGAAAACGGGCCTGCCGGTTTATCGTTTCATGTAAAGTAAAAAGTTCGGCGTTCTTTCGTCCTTAATTTAAATACAGAAGTATTCGGTCTTAGGGCTAGTAATGAAAAATAAAAAAATACCTGTCAATGAAAGGCAATTTTTTATGTTATTAGTGGTTTTGCACCCTTCTTCTTTTCTATTAGCTCTTTTAACTGAAAAATTCACAAAATTATATTTTCCATACTTGAATAAGGAATGTGTTTCTACAATGAAAGTTCAAATTGAAACCTGTATATGTGGGTTGTTGGTTTGCTTTCTTCCTGCAGCCAGCTAAAATCTGTCTGCACTTTGATCTTGTGTCCGACAATAAATTTTGAAAACGCAATTGTATATTGTGTTAAATCAGGGAATGGAGATCCCTGTTGAGGGCATACCTCGGTATATCTTCCGGCAATTTCATAATTGTTTCCGAATACATAACCTGACTGCGCATTGAAAGCTTTACCTGTATAAAAGTCATTGACGAAGTCATTGTATTGAGCTGTTGTCTGTTCCCTATAATTATGAATTTTTCTGTCGACATATTCCGACATAAACGAAAATCCCATGTATTTAAACATCAGATCACTGATCCATGATCTGATATTGGCTTTATTATCGGTTACAGATCCGGTTTGGCCTCGCGATTTTACCGCATTGTTATTATAGTCAAATGTAAGTCCAAGAGCCAGTTTTGGAGTTGGTTCTCTTTCGAGATCCGAGCCTTTGTAATCACCTTTGCCGATAAAATCTCCGAAAGGAAGGTATTCGAGCCTGGCAGTGTAGTCAAGACCTTTTTCTATCGGAGCTGGATTTTCTTGCCAGATCGCAAGACCTTCTCCTTTAGATACGGATAACACCTGCCTAAATGTACCATGTCCTGCGTTAAACTGATGCATCAGCCAAACACCAATATCCCGGTCCAGCGTAAACTTGGCGTTTAGTAAGGAACGATCTACAAATTGGAGCTCCTGAGACGATATTACCCTTTCTCTATTTCCTCTTAGTTTTGTTTGTCCTGCCCAAATTTCAAAATTCCTATAGAAATTCCACTTCACATAGGCATCGAGTACCTGAGCCCCAATTAGATCTATTTCCAGTTTATACCCGAATTTCGGATTAAATAAATGTCCGTCGGATTTGAACCGAACACGTCGGAAGTAAAGATCCTTTTCCGATTCTATTCCGGGTCCCTGAGCCTTTGTCAAATCAAATCTGGTTTGAATTCTGCCACTATACTTAAATTTGAATGATGACCGACCCTTCTCAAAAAATATTTCGCGATTGGTTAAGCCATTTTTAATTTTATGGTTTTTATCCTTATTGTTAATAAGATCTGCACCGGAGCAATTGGTATTTTTCTCCTCTGAAACAGCAGATCTATTTGTGGCTAAAGTCGAAATTGAGTCCGAGATATTCGTTTCCTGGCTAAACGTAGTATGAAACAATAAGATAAGTGCAATAAATAAAAATTGTAGGAGAAGATTTGGCCCAAAAATTAACATTTAGTTTGAATAAAATTCACAATAAAAAAATGATCAGTTAATGTTAGCCGATAAAAACGATCAATTCTGCTAATCGGCTACAATAATAAACTTAATATTATCTAAATGTTACTATTATGTTAAATATATAATTATAAATTTGAGCTTCAATCAGGTTCACGGCATTTTAACATACAGATCACTTAATCCGCATTAATCATTCGTAATAAGGTGATATTGGAAATTGAGCGCTTTTGAATATTGCAAAGCCGGATGTTTTCTTCGTATAGTTTTACGAAGTTTCAGCAATTGGGCTGGAAAGCGACTTGATTTCAGATCATATTTTCTAACGATGAGGACCGGTGTCCGGAGAATACTTCCTTCGGATTGAGCTGCTGCTCCCCGTGCCTTTCTTCTCCGGTCAAAATGAAGGTACGAATGGAATATATCATTTATGCAATTGGGAAATTCAAATTTCAGCCGAATATTTTTATGGACTAACTGCTTGTCAGTCAATATATTATAGTGGACTGATCATTTTATTTGAAATAAAATTGTATTATTTGGTTACTTTTTATGATTATTCCAGAATATATTCATGAATTTTGCTAGTAAAGTGCGAGGTTAGTAAAGTTTAGTAGTCAACTTTTTAGTCATCTGTGTTCATTTTTGTGTGAAAGGGTCGGGAAACCGATCCTTTCAATTTTTCTGGCCATCCCACAGGCCGTCTTGTTCCCGTGCTGATTTTGGATTAACATATGGAGTTGGTGCCCTCGTATTGGCTCTTATTCCCGATCCTATTTTTCAGGTTGATGTTCGGCTTCATCCATTATGGAATCCGGAGGTAAAACAAAATGGAACATCTCGTTAGGGAAAAATGACAAAACAAATTGAGTCCTGATCATCTATTTAATTACAGGGTATGCCGGGTTTTCGGATTGTTTCCGATCGATTTACGGCTGGTTTGGAGTATCTAATAATCAAGTAGATTTTTTACTCGGCCTTCAAAACTAAATCTGCATATTGATATTTATCTTTTCCGGGCAGCCCGGATTGGACCTTTTGCAATTGAATATCTAGAAAAGGGAAAATTCAGGCTCCTGGTTTTCACTTTTATAGTTGTCAAACCAAAATTCATAATCATCGTAATGCACACAGTTTTGAATAGTGCCGTTTTCACCTTGAATGGTGAAAATACTATATTCGGGAAGCCAGTTTTTAAGCTGAAGCATCTGAGTAAATGGAAGCCTGGAGAGTCTTATAAACTCAGTGTCATTGTATTTTTCCGGATGTATCTTTTTCATGACAAAAAAAGTTATGCAAGCTTACTAATTTTAAATTACACTGAGGTTAAGCAACTTTTAAGCCATAATTAATTTTTGAGATCGGACAAGCCGTTGAATAATCGTGAAATTCCCATAAATTGAAAATTGCTATATAAACGTTACTATTATGAAACATTAAGTATATTTTGTAAACCGACAGCATTTTCAGATGACCACCATAATCACCATAGGATTTATTCAGGCGCTATTCTTTGCTATCCTGGCTTTAAGCAAAAAAAAGAAGGAAGTCGCAGACTACATTCTGGCCGCTTTGTTCTTAACGCTTTGTTACCAGTTGGCCGTCAACTTCATTATTGTTACGGATTATAGAGAAAAATTTATTCACTTGGTGGGTACGGCCGGCCCGATGTCTATGCTTTACGGTCCTTTACTGTTTTTTTTCATCAAAAATTATATCTCTCAAAACCATGAGTTTAAACTAAAATACCTGTTCCATTTTGTGCCGTTTGCGATCGATCATCTTGTTGGATTCAAAACGTTTTACCTGCAATCCGGAGAAGAAAAGCTTGAAGACCTCTTGGAAATCATGGCTGGCCAACCGGATGCGGATTTATCTATATTCTTAATGCTGAGATCTCTTATCCCTATTCTTTATTGCATATGGTCGATAAAGGTTTTAACCGTTCATCGGAAGAATCTTAAAAACATTTATTCTTTTACCTCTGAAAAGCTGACGCTGGATTGGCTCTGGTACCTCGCGTGGAGCATGCTTGTGGTCGGTGTCTCGGCATTTTTAATCAATGCAACCATTGTGTTTTTTGATGTCGCGGATTGGATACAGCTTAGAAAAATAATCGTATCCATCTCGGCGATTTGGATATTCTTTTTGGGCTATTACAGCATTCGGAAAACGCCTTTTTACAGATCGTATCACATTGAAGGAGTCAATACGCTGGAGTTTGATAAAGTTTCAAGACAGCCGGATAAGTACGAAAGAACAAGGTTGAAAGAGGAAGAAATCCCGGAACTGAAGGAAAAACTTCTTGAATATCTTGAAGATGAAAAACCATATCTTAACAAAAATCTGACCATTGGCGAATTAGCGGAATCCATTCATGTTCAGACTTATCAGCTTTCACAATTGATCAATGATCAACTTGGAAAATCCTTTTTTGAGCTCATCAATTCGTACCGTGTTGAAGAGGTCAAGGGCCGTTTTTTTGATCCAAAATACAACAATCTCACATTATTGGGAATCGCGATGGAATGCGGGTTTAACTCCAAAGCTTCATTTAACCGGATCTTCAAGCAACACGCGGGTCAGACACCTACTGAATATATAAAAGATAAAAAAGCTGCATAATCTTATTCCCTTGTATTGGTTCAGGTCCATAACGGTTTTGTTTAATCAGGTGGTATTCGCTTGCTTCTGCTTTGCCCAGAATATTCATGAAGAAGACGTATTTGATCTTGGACCTGAAGGAGGGCGAGGTCTCAGGATTATGTTTTATAACGTTGAAAACCTGTTTGATACGTTTGATGATCCGGCCAAAGAAGATGATCAGTTCACCTCAAAAGGAGAGAAGAACTGGAATCATTACCGGTATAAAGAAAAGCTAAATAATATCGCAAAAACCATCATCGCAGTTGGCGGATGGAAACCTCCGGATATCGTTGGATTGTGTGAAGTTGAGAATTTGCACGTACTGCTCGATCTGGTAAGTAAAACACCTCTCAGGAAATTCGGATATCGGGTAATTCACAAAAACTCGCCGGACCCCAGAGGTATTGATAATGCCCTTTTGTATTTACCGGATAAACTCGAAAAGATAAATAGCGGTTTGTTAAGGATAGGCACAATAGGCACAAAGGAAGAGTTTCTTACACGGGATATCCTTCACGCATCATTTAGTTTCATGCCTAAAGATACCATTCAGTTCTTTGTAAATCATTGGCCTTCGCGATTTGGCGGAAAATCATTTTCGGAGCACCGACGGATAGAGGTCGCAAATGCCCTCAAAGTTCATATTGACAGCATACAATCCCTGAATAGGGAAGCCAAATTAATCCTGATGGGAGATTTCAATGATGAGCCGGGCGATCCCAGTATTTCGGACGTATTAAACGCCCAACCGTTGACAAATACTATTTACGATTCCGGTCTGTATAATTTATCTTATGAAGATTATCGGGATGGAAAAGGGACAATTACATACAAAGATATTGATGTTACCTGGTATTTGTTTGATCAGATCATAGTTTCCGGAGCGTTGATAAATGGCCGGGGATTGAAGATCAATGGGAGGAAGAACCACATTTTCAAGGCGGATTGGCTGATTAAAAATGGAAGGCCGTTTCGCGCGTATCAAGGGCCAATATATCGAGGAGGATTTAGTGATCATTTGCCAATATTTTTAGATTTGTATTATAGTGACTAATTATCTGCCTATTTTCGACCTGTAAATGAAAAAACTATTAAGATACGTTCTGTTTTTGGCGTCCGGTAGCATTAATTTAAGTGCAAATGGACAGGAGATGTTGGAATCATCTCAATTTCCTCTAATCCACCACAACCTAAAGAATGACGATCTGGGGCCACACTTTCTGTTTCGAGGAAAGAAGTATTATCAGGCGGTCTTGGCGAGAGATCATTCGCTTCCAAATATTAAAGGGAACCCGGTTGGGAATCCCGACGGCATATCATTTGATTTTCAGGATTCACTTTTGAATGGCAAGCTATATTATGGATTTATTCCCTATGGGGACTCCTGGCATCCGCAACCGGTATTTTTTAGGACGCCTGCTAAAATTACAGGTGGGAAGTCGAGGGTATCTATAAAGAGTCTTGCCGGAAGATACGATATGATTGCTTGGGAGCGCAAGAGAAAGGGAAGCCTTGGCTACAGGGTTGTGGACGATGCAGGATATATTATTTACGATGGCGTGATTTCATTCAAGGGAACCGGACCTTTTGAAATCGATAATACAATTTTGGAAGGTCCCTTTATAAATCTTTTGACCCATAGCGAAGTTACTGTTTCTTTTAAAACAAATTTTGAATTGAAATGTGAAGTAGAGGTAAATGGTAAAAGTTTTAGTAGTAAAAAAGGAACCGATCACGAGATAAGAATAAAGGGCCTGGACCCTGCGACAACCTATCAATACATCGTAAAGTATGGCGGCAATTCCCAAACCTATGAATTTAAAACTGCCCCAAGGCCTGGTAGCAGATCGAAATTCACATTTGCTTATGCCAGTGATTCGCGGTCCGGTCAGGGCGGAGGAGAGCGGGACCTCGGAGGAGTGAACGCCTATATCCTCAAAAAAATTATGGCTCTGAATATGCTGAAAGGAGTGTCTTTTATGCAATTTACAGGAGATATGATCACGGGATACCGGTCGTACATGAATGAGACAGAACTGGAATACGTCAACTGGAAACGGGCAATTCAACCTTTCGCTCATTACTACCCCGTAGTCACAGGCATGGGAAATCATGAAGCTTTAGTGAATTTTTATTTCGATCCCGAGACGAATGTCCGTATCATGGTGGATAAGTTTCCCTATAAATCCGAATCTTCGGAGTACTTGTATGCCAGGGAATTCGTTAATCCTGTCAACGGACCGGTCAGTGAGGATGGGGCGTCTTATGACCCATCGGTCTCGACCGACGATTTCCCTTCCTACAAAGAAAATGTTTTTTACTATACCTATGATAATGTTGCGGTTGTTGTTCTAAATTCCAATTACTGGTATGCCCCGACACACCGGTTGTTGCAATTTGTGAGTGGAAACCTCCATGGATATATTATGGACAATCAACTTCATTGGCTGGACAAAACAATCGCCAAACTTGAGAAGGACAAGAATATAGATCATGTATTCATTACCCAGCACACGCCTTTTTTCCCAAACGGCGGCCATGTTCAAGACGATATGTGGTATGACGGCAACAATGATTACCGCGCCGTAGTCGCTGGTAAAAGGTTGCCAAAAGGCATCATTGAGCGCCGAGACGAATTGTTGGATATTATTGTAAATGAAAGTTCAAAAGTCCGGGCGATATTAACCGGAGATGAGCATAATTACTGTAAAACGGAGATCGGCCCGGATACCTATCGATATCCCGAGGTTTATCTTCCACAGAAAATTGAGTTAAAAAGAACGATCTATCAAATAAATAACGGAGCGGCCGGGGCCCCTTATTATGCTCAGGAAGAGACGCCGTGGACTCCTTATACTTCAGGATTTACAACTCAAAATGCTGTGGTATACTTCCATGTTGATGGAGAAAGTATAGACATGGAGGTGATCAATCCCGATACGCTTGAAAAGGTAGATGAGCTTAAATTGAATTAATTCTTAACGGACGTATATAACCTGATCTTTGGCATGACCGGCATCAATAGACGAGATTTCCTTAGAACCGGAGCATTGGCAACTACCGTTGGGGCCACGGTCGGAATTGGAAATTCAAAAGCCCATCCGATGAAAGACGGGAATTATTCCCGCAATTTTAACGATTCATATAAAGGGCCGTTTCTGAACCAAGTTGCATTTCCGCTGGGCGGTCTGGGGGCGGGGATGGTTTGTCTCGAGGGGTCGGGATGTATTTCACATGTTTCGGTTCGCAATACACCGGATATTTTCAACGAACCATTTATGTTTGGAGCTGTTTCAATCCAAGGAGCGAAAAACAAAGCCAAAGTGCTCGAGGGCCCTGTGCCACGCTATAAAATCTTTGGGCGCCCAAATGCAGGAAACGGGAATACAACTTACGGGTATCCTCGATTCAACAGTTCAAGCTTTAAAGCCAGATTTCCTTTGGATAACTCTGAGCTTTAATTTGTTTTTAAGAATTCCTCCGTATATCCCTCATACATTTTCTGTAACTGAACTGTAGTTGGGCCGGGCTTTCCATTGCCGATAAGAATATCATCCACCTGGCAAACCGGCATTACCTTTTTTGTCGTGCCTGTGATAAATGCTTCTTTGGCACCCGCCAGTTCTTCGAGATAAAGATCGCGTTCTTCTACGATATAGCGCTCTTTTGCCATGGAAATTACATGCTTTCTGTTTATCCCTTTAAGCACTCCGTGACGGGCCGTAATTAGTCTATCGTCCTTGTCGACAATAAAAAAATTGCTGCGTGTCACTTCGGAAATTTTGCCGTTCCAGTGGAACAGCAGATCAAGCGCTCCCATTTTTTTGATTTCCGGCAACTTGTAAATGCCCATCAAGTAATTGATGGACTTTACCTCGGGCAGGTCCCTGGAATATTCATGTGTAATTAATTTTATCCCGTTGGCGAAATAATCCTTCGGTAATGGGTTTATGGGTTCATTGATTACAAACAGCGATGGATCGCCAATAGAATACCCGGTTTCGGATGCTCCACCCGTAAGTACTATTCTGATTCCCGAATTCCGAATGTTGTTGGTTTCGATCAGCTCCAAAATCATAGATATCAGCTTTTTTCTGCCTACCGGGCATTTCAATCGAAGCGCATCGGCCGAATGAAAGAAACGCTCGATGTGATCATGGAAATATAGCGGCTCCAGGCCAACAAGCCTGAAAAAGTCAAACACTCCGTACCCGCGCAGCAAGGTAAGATCGCTTATATGAATAAATGCTTCATAACAGTTTACGATCTTGTTGTTAAGTATGCATTTTACCATTCGGCAAAAATAAAGATTATCTGAACCTTAAGCGGGACATGATATGATTTTTAATGTTCTCCATATTACAATTCTCACAGTATTTTGTCTTGTAATGAAAAGTTCCATACGAATTCTTTTAATTTTCGGAGCTGAACTTCAACATACACCTATGGTATTCGAAAATAGCAACATGAATTTGGGAGGTAAGCTTATATTGACAGTAAATGAACCTTGCATCGATTGGGAACAGTCGAACCAGGATCATTTAATTCACATTATCTGGAACCACTCAAACGCGGATGTTGAAATAGATATCGATGGCATCTCCATTGTGTTGCCTCCTCAATGCCTGATCACCACAACTTACTACCACCACGTATTTGTACCTGGAAATCAGGAGCGACTGATCGTTTTCTCATTCAATAGAGCGTACTATTGCGTTTACGATCACGACCACGAGGTGTCATGCAACGGCATAATCTTTTTTGGGGCTCAGAAGCTGGTCGTAATTAAACTCGATGCTTCTTTTAAAAGAAAACTTGAATTACTGCTACAGGTCTTTATTGATGAATTTGAATATGAGGATAATGTTCAGGGAGAAATGTTGTTGATGCTTTTAAAACGGTTGATCATTATTTGCACGAGGTTGGCCAAAGCGGCCGGAGGCCTTGACGATTTGATCCTTGAAAATGTAGAGATAATACGGCAGTTCAATTTTTTGGTAGATATGCATTACAAAGAAAAGAAGTCGGTGAAGGAGTATGCCGATCTTTTGTTCAAATCGCCCAAAACATTGGCCAATATATTTGCCAAATCGGGCAGCAAGACACCTCTTCAGATCATTCATGAGCGGATCATTCTGGAAGCGCGCAGGCTTTTGACCTATACGGATAAAAACATTAATGAAATAGCTTATGAGCTGGGCTATAAAGACACAGCCACATTCTCTAAACTGTTTAAAAAACGCATGCTCGAAACGCCTCAAAGTTTCAGAGAAAAGCGCTAAGGGTTAATAAAGGGAAGAATTGACATTTTATTGGGAAGTATTTCCTTCACAAAATATTGTGAATGCGCGTTTGTATGCATTGTAGATCAAATGTAAAACTAAAAATTTAAAACAATGCAAAAGTTCACAGTTCCAACAAAAGAAGAAGTTTCGGAAAATAACCAAACGATTTTTGATAACCTTCAAAAGGGTTTGGGATTTGTTCCGAATTTATATGCCTATTATGCAAAAAACGATACCGCGTTAGGTGATTATCTCGCGCTTCAGAATCGAAAAAGCACGCTTAAAGCTAAAGAGCGTGAAGTAATTAACCTTGTAGTAAGCCAGGTAAACGGATGTAGATACTGCCAGTCGGCCCACACGGTTCTCGGCAAAATGAATGGATTTTCAGCGGAAGAGGTTTTGGAAATCAGGGGAGGATCGGCCTCGTTTGATTCCAAATTGGATGCGCTCACAAAGTTTACGAAATCGGTTGTCGAGCATCGGGGAAGAGCAACCGAGGAGGCTAAGGCGGCATTTTTTGAAGCGGGTTATAATGAAGCCAATCTGATTGATGCCGTCATTGTAATTGGCGACAAGACAATAAGTAATTACATTCATAACCTGACCGGATTTGAGATTGATTTTCCGCTAGCTCCTGAATTGGAACACACAATGGTATAAATTGCAAGAATTTTCCGGAACGGAAGGCCGGATAAGGTTTGGTAATTCATCAAACTTTATCCGGCCTTTTCTATTTACTTGGTTTTGAAATGTTTTACCGGGAGCTGGTTATCCCACTGTAATCAACTGGTCCCACCCACCGGCTTTGGTAACTCATGATTACTATTTCTGGACCGGTCGTTCGACATTACATCGTAATCAGAAATAATTCAAAGAGGATTCCGTTATCATTTTTTCAAACAATTTGAGTTACAAAGGCTTTTAATCATGTCAGTTTCCCCCAGTAACTTTATAAGCAAACTATGATTTCCGGAAACGTGCGATAAGACGGCCAATTAATATGAAAGCAGCAGTGACTACCAGGCCCGGACCTCCGGATGTAATTCAAATTTTCGATTTGCCAGCTCCCACCGCTACACCCGGCTGGGTTTTAATCAGGATTAAAGCTTTCGGGCTCAATCGTTCGGAGTTATTTACCCGAAGAGGGGATTCACCGAATGTCAAATTTCCCAGGGTCCAGGGTATTGAATGTGTCGGGCTAGTTGAGGACGATCCGTCCGGAACCTATGAGAAAGGTCAGAAGGTTGCTGCGATAATGGGTGAGATGGGCAGAGAATTTGACGGAGGTTATGCCGAATATACACTCGTGCCACTTGAGATTGTAATTGCTTTTGAGAGCGACTTGCCGTGGTCTACGCTCGGCGCCCTTCCCGAAATGTTTCAGACTGTTTCAGGATCGCTGCACGAGGCTCTGGAGATTAAAAAAGGTGAATCGCTCCTGATAAGGGGCGGCACATCATCGATTGGATTGATGGCCGGTCAACTTGCCAGTCATTTGGGTTTAAAGGTGATATCTACAACCAGGGATCCTGCCAGAAAAGATCTTCTTGTAGAGCATGGTGCGGATCACGTGATTGTAGATGACGGCCGAATTTCAGGGAAGTTAAAATACTTTTTCCCTTCAGGCGTAGAAAAAGTGCTTGAATTGATCGGCACGCGAACACTAAAAGATTCTCTGAAATGTCTTGGTCACAAAGGAACGGTTTGTATGACCGGAATCTTGGGGAATGAATGGACAGTGAAAGAGTTTACTCCCATGGGAGACATCCCGTCGCTTGGAAAGCTTACGGTTTATATGGGCGATTCCGGGAATTTAAGTCAGGAGAAGCTGCAGGAGTTTATTGATACGGTAGAGCAGGGAATCATTAAACCTCGAATCGATACCATATTTAAGTTGGATCAAATCGTCGAGGCGCACGAATATATGGAAGCCAATCGCGCAAAAGGAAAACTTGTAGTAGTAATATGATGGCCGGAGTGCGCCCGATTTCCAGGCTTTTTGCCCCCTTTTAGACTTGGAAGAGCCCTTATATATTAAATGATTTACAAATTCTTTCGGGTCATGGATACCAGTTTCGAAGCCGGACCTCAATACTTTCATCACCATCGTTTACGAGTTGCTCGAATTTTTTCACGTCCGATAAACCTCCTTGCCCGCGGTAATGATACGGGTATACGATCTTTGGTTTGAATTCCAGTACAGCGCTTGCGGCCTGATGAATATCCATGGTGTAAGGGAGGTTCATGCACACAAAGGCGATGTCGATTTTTTTTAAGGTTCGCATCTCAGGGATATCTTCCGTATCTCCCGACAAGTAAATGCGCTTGTTTCCCATAGTGAGCACATAGCCGTTGCCCCGGCCTTTGGTATGAAAAGCATCGTCGGATTGGGGGAGATTGTACATGGGTATCGCCTCGATCTCAACACCTAAAGCAGTTGTTTTTGCTCCATTTGCGATTACCGTTACATCGGCTGCCAACTCTTTTGGAAGTTTGGCTGCTACGGCCTCTGGCACAATCCATTTTGCTTTTGAAGTTTCAAGTTTTTCAAGCGTTGGAATATCCAAGTGATCCCCATGAATATCCGTAATCAGTATGATGTCCGGAGCCTTGAGACCTTCAAATCCACGGGCCCCTCCGTACGGATCTACATATATGGTTTTGTCGTCCCAGATCAACGCCAATGTGCCGTGGGTAATTGGGTGCAATTCAAGTGTTCCCTGATCGGTCTTTACCTGATCCTGGGCCTGAAGATAGAGCGAAAGAATGCTCAAGAATACGAATACGGGAAGTTTAAATCTCATTGTGGTTGGCAGTTGGTTTTCAATTGTACGAAGATAATAAAAATATCCGGAGGAATGTTTGAATTTGACTTTTCCAACAATTATGATTGTCGATCAAGCTACCGGATCTAAAAAGATTACGATGTGTTGAATCATAATTGTGGGTTTGGCGATGTTTTTTGCCTTAAGATCTTTAGTTTTTGACTTGAAAAAGCCAATCCGGTAGGATTGGCTTTTCTCTCAATACAACAATTTATTATTTATGAATTTTCTACATGGTATTCGAAGTCCTCAGGGTGTCCCGTAAATGTCCGTAAATCTACTTTAGAGAAACCTTTTTCATATTTAAATCATACTTTGGCATGGCATCTTCACGCTTTTTAGCTGCTTCCCGCCATTGTGGAACCAACGTCTCCAGGAATTTCTTTTTGTCATTCACCAGCTTTTCCATATCAAGACCGACGTATGCCTGGGCTTTGGTTTTTGTACTTACATCTGCCAGCGGGATTTTACCTCTGTGTCCCAATTCATATGCCAATGTCGCAATTTTCAATCTTGCATCATTTGCCTTCTGAATCCCGGTGCTGATAATCCTCAGAGTTTCTACAGGGGCATGGAACGCTCCTCCATGGCTGGCGGCAGCATAATCCCAGCGCCATTGGGCGTGTCGAATATCCTGCAGAATATCCTTCATTTGGGCTTCGGTCGCACCCTGCTTCCAGGCAAATTCGGCTTCAAGGTGTGTGGTGACGAGCAAGTGTTCCAATGCTCCCCGAATTTCCAATACGCGGTCCATGTTTTCATAGACGCTGTTGGTCAATTCTTCTTCGCTTTCTCTATGACAAACCTGGCAACTGTTGGAAATATTGTTCAGCGGACTTTGAATCTTATGATCCGTGAATTTCACACCCCCCTCGGATTTATAGGGCATATGACAATCTGCACACGCCACACCACGCCTGGCATGGATCCCTGTTTTGAAAATCTCATAGCCCGGGTGTTGGGCCTTGAGCATTGGAGCTTTACTTAATGCATGCGTCCAGTCGCTGAATTCGATGTCGTCGTAATATTTCTCCACTTCTTCGACCGACATGCCATTGTCCCAGGGAAAGGTGAGGTAAGGAACGCCTTCATGAGGTTTTTTCTTGTTGAAATAATATTCTACATGGCATTGCGCACAAACAAGAGATCGCATCTCCTGGTGAGTTACTTCATTTATATCTTTCCCCTGCCGTTCAAATGCCTCGATCAATGCCGGTCTGGTAATCTGCAGATCCATGGTTTTTTCGTTATGGCAATCTGCACAGCCAATCGGATTTACAATCTCTTCGCCGTGGCGCGACCATTTTCCGGAATAAAACTCCTTTACTCCAATCTCATTCATGAGTCTGGGGACATCCGGACTTTTACAGGTCCAGCAGGTGGCCGGCATGGGTCCGTCCGTTGGTCCGGTCGGGGCACCTGTTCGCAATGATTTATAAACATCCGTTACAGCATACACATGACCTTTGGCCTGGTTGTAATCTTTGGCAAACCCATATCCGGCCCAAAGAATTACTAAAGCGGGAAATTGTTCGAGCTGATCAACATGTGCATTGCCGTTATATTTGCTGAGAAAAGAAGTATCCCTGGTGGCCATATAGGTTTCATATTCTTTTGGGTAGTTCTGGCCCCAGACAATATTTCTGGGTTCGAATGCCTGAATATCAGCCTTTTTCTGATCCACGAATTGCGCTTCTGTTCGCCGTTCGATGATGTTGGAGGTCAAAAGACCAAGGCCAAACACAATCAGGGCGGTAATTATAAATAATACCCATCCCAGCCAGGGTCTGGATTGTACGGATTTTCTGATGGTATTCATAGTGATTTATTTATTATTCGTGTTTAGATTTCTTATAAATTCAGGTACCGGACTCCCCGGAAGCGGTACTTTTGAGTTTGGGGTAGAATTTAACCCTTTCACGCGGCCATGAGGTACTTCCCGATGACAATCCCAGCAAAGCTTGCCATTGTTATGCAGCTTATCTTCAAGAGTTACATGTTGCAATCCAACATTTTGATTTACCCTTTGATGACACCCCTTGCAGTTTTCCTGCACAACTTCCTGACCTGCTTCATGCATTTTTATCACCTGGGGTTCCATCCGTAACGTGAACATCGTGGCATGTCGCAGGCCGTCTTTGGCTTTGAAATAGTATTTGTTCAGAACATTGTTATGGGGGACATGGCAATCGTTACAGGTTGCCACTTCGCGATGACTGCTGTGCTGCCATGTAGCGAATTCCGGCCGCATGACGTGGCAATTGACACAGGTTTCCGGTTTATCCGATAAATATGATGCGGCATTTGAAACATAGAACGCGTAGATGAAAATGCCGACAAAAAATGCGATCAGTATATTTACATAAAAGATCCAGTTGGATGGCGGTTTAAGATAATTTAATAACTTGTTGATGCCCATAATACTTCGAATTAATCTTTTGCGGTGCTAAACAATTGAGGTTTAAATGCGATCATCGCCCACGCCCAGTTGTTCAATGCACTTCGATCTCCTCCGTCTTTTACCGCTTCCATTGCTTCGGTAGCAAACATTTGCGAATAACCCAGATTAAACTTCACATCCTTTGCCAATACGGCTGTGTACACCAGATCCACCTCGGTTCCCAGGGACGATCCGTAGGTTCCGTTTGCTGTGCCAAATCCGCGATAAATCTTAACCGGGCTCATAAAATAATGCAGGTTGGCCGCCAGGTTTGATTTATTCCCTATTTTAAATTTCGTTTTTAGATGCAAGTCAATCAAGCCGGATGTCTTCCCGCCTCCCGCTTGACCGTGGTAATTTCCTACATAAAAATAGTCCATAAATCCGTAAAACTTATGGTTGGTTCCATATAACGGATTGAAGGATTTATCTTTATCTTCTCCTCGTGCAGTACCGGAAAGGTATTCGAATCCCAAGGTGAGCGGCGTAATATCCGTGTCGTATGTTCCGTGAAGAGTAAACATTAATCCGCTTACCTCAACGGCATTCCCGTTTTTCCCTCCCTGGTAGTAAAACTCTCCGTCGAGCTTTACTCCTCCTAAATTGTAGTTACCCAATATTGCATAGGTTTGTCGGTGCGCCATGGACGTATCGGTTTGCACCTGCCTGCCATCGTTATGAAACAATGCAGAAATACCGCCGTTTTCAAATTTTTTATTCCACCATCCAAATATCATTGTTTTATAATTACTTACCCCAATGTATTCCGTGCCGCCCAGGTTTCTTGGTTCGATTGGATCCATACTTTGATTGTATGCAAACGCCAGGTGAAGTTCGCTCTTCCGGTCTGCATTTTTACCGGTAAACAATAGGGCATCGTGGCTTCTTCCCTGTTGCGCCCAATCGAGATTTCCCAGAAACCGGGCATTGTTGTAATCCATAGCCTGGCGGCCAATTTTAAACCCGTATTTTTCATTAAATGAGTAAGCGGCAAATGCTTCATATACATTGGTCAAACTTGGATCCTCTTTATATATTTGATCGGCTGCACCCCATATTCGCACATCCTGCAGAGAAATATTTACCCGGATCTTTTCTCTTTTGAAATCAAAATACAGGCGAGAACGCTGTTCTATAAAAAATGCCGGATCTGTGCTTTTTTCTCTTAACCGTTTAAAACCATTTCGAAATTCCGTTCTGGGGCGCAACTCGCCGGTCAGGGTAAATTGTGCCGACAGGTCGTTGCTTGCGAATAAGATAAGCAAGGCAACGATTGGGATATGAATTAGTTTTCTCATAATGCGAATTGTTAAAAAATTGATGTTTTGGTTAAATAATATTCTTACTTCTCAAATCTTTCTTTATGGTAAGCGCCGTGCTTACAACTGCATAGATAAAGCACGGCTGTCCTATAAAAATGAAAAGTGTCATCCAAGCCGGTGTCGGGTTGAACACATAAACCAGGCTAATGATTATTCCGATTAAAATGAATATTGCTTCTATTGTAAATCTTTTCATTATTCTATTGATTATTTACCTTGGCTAAATTTGGTTTTTCATTTATCAATTCGATATACTCTTTCATAGAACCAAGGTCTTCAGAATCAATTCGGTGTCTATCGCTGATCAGGTTTTTATATTCCGTACTCCCCGGAGTACGCTGTAATCTGGTCGGATGAGCCCTACCATGACAGTTGAGACAACTCACGGAATTATCATGAAATTGATCCATAATAGGGGTGTGCATTTTTACTTCCTGAAACTTTTCGGTGGCTTCGTGGCAACTCATGCAGTTGGCATTATTGAATTCACCTTTGTATTCGATGGGCTCCTGATAAGTGCCTGTGATGTATCTCATCAGATGACGATAGCCATCGGTTTTCGCTTTAAAATTGCCATTAAATCCATAATCTTTATGACAACCGTAGCATTGGTCCTTTGGTATCCAGTTGTTTTTATAATGTCTGGCGGCTAAGGTCATACTTTTTTCATTCACAAGATCATTGGTAAATGGTTTCATCACATGGCAGCTCTGACAGGCTTCAACCGTTTTACTGGTCTCAAATACATGATAATTTGCCAGAAAAACCATGACTGCCGGAAGTACGATCAAGCCTGGGAAGACGGCTTTTTTTACCCGTCTGCTTATCGTTTCACGTTTTTTGAGTATATAGACTACAAAGCCCAAATTGAGGATGAAGATTACAACGCTCAATATTTTCACAAGATCAACTATGCCTCCGATCATAACTTATAATTTTTCTACTTCCACTACTTTTTTTACTGAGACTGCTGTCACCTTGTATTCCGGTTCTTTCGATACCGGATCAAAATTATCTGCCACGACTTCATTTACTAGGAATTTCGGATCATAGAATGAGGCGAACACAACGCCTTTGGTTTCATGATCAGAGATTTTTACTTTAGCGATAATGCTTCCGTATCTACTGGAGACTTCTATTTTATCCCCATCTTTGATTCCCATATTCTGAGCATCTTGTGGATTCAGATAGAATACTCCTGGCCCGCTTCCTTTCGATAAGGATGGGATTTTGTCCGTCATGGTGCCCGTATGCCACTGCTCAACAACCCGCCCTGTTGTCAGGTGCATTGGGGAACTTTCGGAAAGCTGTTCATTGGAAGGAATATAAGGCCTTAGGAAGATAATGGCCTTATCATCCGGTTTGCCGTAAAACTGGATGTCTTTTCCCGCTTTTACAAACGGATCACCTTTCATGTAACGCCTTTCCGTACCGGGATGATCTTCAGTGGGGCAAGGCCATTGCAATCCTCTTTCCTTTCTGAGACGCGCCCGGGTCATACCTTCAAAATTGTAATAGCTTGCTGCTGAGAATTTTCTGTATTCATCCCAGGCTTCTTCGGGAGTTTTATAAGCAATCAGATTTCCATAGCCCATTCGGTTGGCAAAATCAACCAATATGTCAAAGTCACTTTTCGCCTCTCCCGGTGGGTCAAGCAATTTCTCAATCAATTGATACCTCCTTTCAGACTGACCATATACGCCTTCTTTTTCAATCCAAAGTGCGGCAGGCAGAAATACATCGGCATGCTTAGCTGTTTCCGTATCTTCAAATACATCTGCGACAACAAGAAAGCATTTATCCAATCCTTCTTTCACAGGTTTCAAATTAGGCATGGATTGAGCCGGATTTGTACACATTATGATGGCTGCCTTCACACGTTCATCATTCATAGCTCTGAAAAGATTTACAGCATCTAACCCGGGCTTGGGAGCTATGGTTCCTTTTGGAACTCCCCAAAGCTCTTCTACTTCATTGCGGTGTTTTTCATTGGCAACAAGCCGGCCATTGGGTAAAATATGCGAAAGCGAGCCGGTATCTCTTACCCCTCCGCATGCATTGCTTTGTCCGGTTAGTGAAAGGGGCGAAGCGCCGGGTCTACAGATTTGCTGCGACAGCAGATGCAAGCTGTTTAGGGTGTTGTTTAGAAATACCCCCTGAGATCGCTGATTGATTCCCATGGTCCACATAGAAAGTGTTGCTTTGGAGCTTGCAAATTCGTACGCCACTTCTTCGATCTGGCGAGGTGTAAGCCCAAGTGTTCCGGCTACTTTTTGAGGGGTATAATCTTCAAGAAATTTGGCGTAATCCTCAAACGTAACTGTTCTTTTACCATCGCTAAATTTGATATGCTCCACTAAAAATTCCGGATCATACCATTCATTCCTTACAATCTCGTAAGCCATGGCATTGAGCAGAAGCATATCTGTTCCCGGAACTACCGGCAAGTGAATATCAGCTTTTTTAGCCGTCATTGTTTTGCGGGGATCCACACAAATAATCTTTACATTCGGATTGGACTTTTTACGGATCATGATCCGCTCCCACAGCGGCGGATGACATTCGTACGTATTTGATCCAATCAGGAAAAAACACTCGGCATGGTCGATATCGTCGTATCCACCCGGAGGTTCATCTTTACCAAATGTTTGCGTATATCCAACGGCGGCGGAGGCCATACAAAGCCTTGGATTCCCGTCAACATTATTGGTGCCAAATCCGGCCTTGAATAATTTGTTGGCCGTATAGCTTTCTTCAATTAGCAGTTGACCGGAGCCATAATAAGCTACACTGTTTGGGCCATGTTGGTCAATTGCGCTTTTAAATTTTTCGGTAATCAGGGACATTACCTCATTCCAAGATGCTTCTTCCAGCTTACCGTTTTTCCTGATTTTTGGTTTTGTAGCCCGGTTTTGTAGCTGTGTCAATTCGGCGAGCATGTTGCCCTTGATGCAGATTACTCCTTTGTTGTGCGCTTCCAGGTCTCCTCTGATCCTGGTAACTTTTTTGCCGTGCATGCCTACCATAATACCACAGCCTGTTCCACAATATCTGCAGACTGACTTGTGCCATGATCTCGTAGGTCCTTTGTCAACAATGATTTCCGTAAGTCCCCAGCCTCCAAGCGCCATGCCGCCCACGGCCGTTACGCCTGTTCCCAGTTTTAAAAATCGACGGCGGCTCAAGCCGCCATTTGATGAATTTTCACTCATTTTCATCGCCTTGTTGGTATTCAGGTTTAAAACAAATACTGAAGACAGATTTTGCTTATGATCGAAATCATAAATGTACCTGCCCGAATAAAATTAATAAATAATGACTCCGGTCAACACGGGATATCAATAATTATTAAATTATGTTAATTGCCGGTATTAACCAAGAAAATAGGAACACTTTTTACCCATTGTGGTTTATCAATAATTGAAACAGATATTGGAGTGAAAGAGGTCGTATACTTTGATGGTGTTTGTAAGCTTTGCAATTGGGCCGTAAGATTCCTGATAAAACATGATAAGAAAACCCGGTTCTTTTTTGCACCCCTGCAATCGGACTACGCAAGGAAGTCCCTGGGATATTCTAACGGTCACCATACAAGTTTGGAGTCCCTGGTATTTCAGGACCATACCCTTATTTTAACCAAATCCGATGCCGTATTAAAGATTATGGAAGGATTGGGAGGTTACTGGAAACTTTTGACCGTATTTAAAGTCCTGCCTAAATCGTGGAGAGATTCCCTGTATGAGTTCATCGCCGGCAACAGGTATCGATGGTTTGGTAAAAGCAATAAGTGTCTGATCCCGACAAAAGAAATTTCATCCAGGTTTCTAGCCTGATCCGATATCGGTGGTTACGATGACATCCACGTTGTGAATTGGAAAATCTTTTTCCAAATCCTTGACAATTCTATCTTTTATCTCGTCGGGAAGGGTTGTCTTAATCGTTGCGCCGGACGGATTAATGAATAAAGATATCCAGTATTTTCTGCCTGTCTTCACTACAAATATCTTTTGGTTTTCTTCGGGAAATGGCGCAGTGGCTGATCTTATTAATTCCCGGATTTTGTTGTACAACGGCCGATCAACACCAAACAGCATAAGCTCTTTGAATCCACTTCTAATGGCCTTAATTGGTACCGGTATACTTATCAATACGACTGCAATTACAATGATTTGATCTATATAAACTGTGACGGGTTTTAACACACCGTCTTTTAATAGAATTACCAGCACAAAGGATGCAGCTATACTCAAAGTTACAAGCATATTGATAAGCCAATTTTCTTTTTCCAATATCAGCATTGGAGACGTAGAAGTCTTTGCCCTGGTTTTTATCACAAGGTATATCGTGATGTTTGCAATTGAAGCTATTCCGATGTAGATCAGGACGACCCCAAACTTCAATTCGTTCCCTCCTGAAAGAAGTGTAAGCATACTCGTAGTCATAACTGTGGCGGAAAGACCAAACACAATGAGTCCTTTGATGAGGATATAAAATGGTTCGAACGCCACGTATCCAACGGGAAGGCGTTCCGAAAACGGTTCTTCCATCATCCTGGATATTTTGAGTGCAAACCAGGCGGTAAATACGGCTATACAGTTAAAAACACCATCGAGTAAAACTGCCTGAGAACCTGTTATCAAGGAGAATGAAATGCCAAGAATAGCTAAAAACAGAGCTCCGTATAAGGAGATTTTAATGCCTTGTGCTTCATTTTTATCCATATCGGTCATTTAAACAGTGAAAATAGAAAGACTTGATAAATAGATTACCTAATCCCGGGAGATAATTTCTCATTTGGTTTTTCTTTTTGAATATTCTCATAAAGCGGTCTGCGAATTGGGTTCCTTTGTCCCATTTTTGAGCGTTTTATGCTTAGTTGGCCTGTAGGGCGTCCATCCGCCGCGGCAGACCCGGCTGGTTGGCAAGCGAAAGAAATTCCACGAATTTTTCAGGTTAAACTCGATCCAAGACAGATATGAACTTTGATCCGTTTGATTTTTTATACATGTTTAGCGGGATACATTGTCGATAAAAGAATTGAGAATTACATGGATCCCTTAAAGTCGAAATTGAGCTTGGTCTGGAGATTTCCAATTTCTCCAAATATCTTTTTGATGGTACTCACTTCAATATGCGTTAGATTTTCAATTTCAATATTATTATTTGGTGCCTGGTTTTGAAGGATGTTTTTTGCCTGGAATCTGAATCGTAATTGCATGAGATAATTATATGACAAGGCCAATTCCTCATAGATGTCTCTGCTGATTACTCCGAGTTCATGGAGAGATTTGATGCGCGAAAGAGAATTTGTTTCAGGAATATCGTGATATAAAGCATACAGCCTGATAAAACTGACAATCGGTAAAAGAACTTTTTTTACGTCAAGATTTACCTGTTGCCCCGTGTGCTCCTTATCAATAATTTTCCCAAAAAGACTTACAGGTGGTTTGTACTTTACTACCGATTGTGCGAGGTGATAGAAAAATACTGATTTGTTTTCCAATGATTTATTTACATGATCCTTCAAATCTGATATTAGCTCCATGTCTCCCAAAACTCCTCTAAAATCAAAGAAAATACAGGCATCCAAAATGCTTTGCGGATCGCTGTTGTTTATCCATTCTGTAAAATACTTTTTCCAGACGGCAACAGGTTGAGTCCATTTAGGGTTTTGCGCCATGATATCCCCTTCACAGTATTTATATCCAACTTCATTGAGATTCCGGCAAATTATCTCACCCATTTTTTTGAAATATGCAGTGACTTCTTCAAGCTTCTCTTTCCCAACATTTTCAAATACAATGGCATTATCCTGATCAGTAAGGAGCGTTTGCTCTTTACGGCCTTCACTTCCCATGACCATAAATGCGAACCGGCATGGAGGTTCGCCAAGTTCTTCTTGAGCTAATTCCAGAAGCCGAATTGTAATTGCATCAGAAACAGAGGTAATAATTCTTGTGATGTTTTGCGTTTTGTCACCACTTTCAATCAATGCATTTATAAGTGCTGGTACCCGATTATGGATTTTGAGCAATTGTTTTACATCTTCAGCAGCTTCTATCTCGCGGATTAAATAGCTCACCGAGTTTTGTTGCATACTCGTAATGGCATTGTGACTAACAACTCCGACGATTTCTCCTTGCTCATTTTTCACAGCAAGGTGGGAAACCTTCTTGTTATTCACCAAAAGGGTTGCCTCGTATAAAAGCGCGTTTTTACTGATTGAAATGATGGGAGAAGTCATGATTTCCAGGACTGATTTATCAGGATTAAGATCTTGGGCTAGCACCCTTTTCTTCAGATCACTATCATTGACAACTCCGATCAAGGATTGGTTTTGTTCAATAAATAGTATCTTTCTCCTTTTTCTAGTCATCAGTGAAGCAGCCGAACGAATGGAAGTATCCGAGGGGCATTTTAAGCACTCATTGATTAGCGGTTTAATCGGTTTATTCATAAGCAACAAGGAGGTTTGCAACTCATGGGTTAATTGTTCCTTTTCTTTGATGACTTGCTCCTGTTGTGATAGCTCCTTGGTAACAACAATATATCCATCGTCATTGGCATAGGATATCTGGGAAACAGAGATAATCACATCTTTTTCCACGCCTCCATTTACTTTGACTTTAGTCTCTGTTGTTGCGGATTTCTGATCATTATTGATGGAAGATATTATTGAATCCCAGTTAAGAATGAATATGTCTTCTGGCGATAAGGATGCGATTTCATCACCCGTGTATCCAACAAGCTCATGAAGCTTGGCGTTGGAGAAAATGATCTTTTTGTTTAGGATCATCAAAGTGCCTTCTGTAGAGGCGTCAACCAGGGTTTTATATTTTTGCCGTGAAAGCAACAATTCAGATTCAGCAGTCCTTCTCTGTTTTTCGATCTTCAGGCTCTGCCTCATGACAAATAGTAAGATCACACTTATTGTCAGGGAGATAAAAAATGAAATCCCAAACAACCGTTTCTTAATCATCCAGATTTCTTCTTTTACATCTTCCAGATAAATACCAGTGCCCACAATCCACCCCCAGGGCTGAAATTCTTTAACATAAGAAAGCTTAGGAACAATTCGAGTAGAATCGTCTTTCCACTGCCACATATAATCGATAAATCCATGGCCCTCAGAAGACACGATTTTTGTAGCCTCCACAAATAGTTTTTTACCATTTGGATCTTCATATTCGGTTAGATCAGAATCAATCAATTCAGAAGTATAGGGATGCATGATCATGGTGGGGTGCATATCGATGATCCAAAAATAATCCTTAAGCTCATCGCCGTATCGGATTTGCTCGATTCGCAGAGATGCTTTTTGTTGTGCTTCCTCTTTGCTAAACTTTCCTAGTTTATACTCATTGTGATATTCATCGAGCAGGCTCCATGCAGTATTGGTCAGCTCACTGATCATCTCCTTTTTTCGCTCCATGATATTTTTTTCAACCGATGGAATGATCACAACAAAAATGGATATGATGAAAAGTATGATTGCTACTATGGAGGGTAGCACAATGCTCAAATAGAACTTACGTATATTATCTGCAGGCATAAAAATTTATAGCTTTACCACTGAGATTTTCATGGTGTCTAAATCAAATATACAAAACCCATTTCGCTTGTTCAGACTGGTTATGGGCGGTATTCCAATGCAGCATGGAGAAGTCTTAATTTGAATTTCTTTATATCGGAACTGCCTGAGTTTTTTTGGAGTTGCTAAAGTGAACCCCTTCACATGTGCGTGACCAATAAAACTAATGTGACAATCCAGAGAATCCATATACTTGAAGTGTTGAGTATACTCATCAGTATAAGTAAAGAATTCTCTTTTCAATCCCGAAAGGTTTGGATATGCATAATGAGTAAAAAGGATATTAGTCTCATTTTCTTTTAGCGTGGAAAACTCAGGCAATGATTTTAAGTATTCAATATCGCTTTCTTTGTATAATGGATCTAAATCGTTTTCCTCATGGAGCCATAAAGAATCGTTGGCAAGTGAATGGCGTTGGTGATAATCCAGCTTATACCAATAATTGGGGAAATTGAAAAATGAACAGTGTTTTGGAATAATGCTGGCAGCATGAATATCATGATTCCCAAGAATGACAATTTCGCAGTTTTCTCTAACAAGCCTTAGACATTCATGAGCATTTCTTGTTTGCAAATAATCATAGTATGGAACGCTATAACCAGAGATGTCACCAAGACATACAATTTTATCGCACTTAAGTTTGTCAATTGCTTTGAGTGCTGCTTGAAGGCTAATCAAATCTTCATGAATGTCTGAAATTATAGCTAATCTCATGATCGGTTAAAAATAATGAGGGCAAAATACCAGTCATTATAATAAACAAGCATTTTGCCCAATTTTGATATCTATACTTTTCTTAGTTGAATTACAACCATATATGTGTTTGTAAAGTCAATTGACCTTTCAAACCATTTTGTGATATACCATTCTCCTGAGAAGCATCAAACTTGTAAATTGGTCGCACACCATACTGAAGTGTAATCTTCGCGTAGTGCTTGTTGATGAAATAATTTAACCCTATATCATACTGAAAAGATGGCTCATCAATAGCTTCAAAGTTTTTGTAAGTACCTGTTAAGTAAGGCATGAAGGCCGCACCATTTTCAAACCTTGGAAATCTCAAGCCTAGCTGTCCATAAAGAATGTTTCCTGTACCCAGTGTTGGTTGTACATTGCCAGCGCCCATTGCACTTCTGTTTGCATACTCATCTCCTAGCTGTTCCTGGTTTCCGATCATGTTAGAAGTGTTAAAGACACCAATGTTTCTCAGGTAGTTTTTGCCGTAGTTCATATTCTGAAAGAGGCCATAAGCATTGAATATGTAACCCTTGTTCCCTACAGCGTGGTTGTAAAAAATGTCTAGTCCAAAGATGGTCTGGTTATAAAACTTTAGAGAATCATTGCCTGTGCCAGGATCCAGGGTATAGGTCGAATTGGGGTGATTGTAAAAACCGGCACCAATATTCAACAATTCCTGACCATCCATACAAAGTCCGATTTCATAGGGGAGCTTACCAGCTGCAATATCCTTTAACATTAGTTTAAAATAACCAGCTTGGGACCATGTATCAGTTGCCGCATTTTTTGCAGCCAGCTCATCGTTAAAACTGTTAGTAGTTTTTTGGGTTTGTAAATATGGATTTCTTCCATTCTGAAATGGCTGATTTAAAGCTAATCTATAATCTAGCCTGTTAAGTTGCCCTTTAATATAAATCCCCAACTGCCGTGCAAATTGATCATTTGTTTCGATCGAGTACCAGTTAAAGATTGGGGCATCCAGGGTCATAAAGTTTAGTGTAGAAAAATTAGCTGCTCTTGAAACACCATTCCAATAATGCAGACCTGTGCCTATGTAAAGTTTTTTAGGGACTACCATAAATTCGGTCCATACATCATGCATGTAAAGTTGAGGCTTTTTGCCATTAGTGCCAGAAACTCCTCCCTTGTTGAAGGTTTGGTTATTCATTCCAAAATGTGTCAAAATCATCCAGCGAGGTCCCATCTGAGCCCAGAAAAGCATGCGAGCTCTTCGGATTCCAATATTAGTGGATGTGTTATCAGGCTGTAAGTCATTGCCGATAGTGCCCGGATTATTATTAACATGAGTTGTCCAGATTTGAGCCCAGGTCAGTACCCTCAAATAGTATTGTCCATCTTCCGAGAGGGTTATTCTTATCGGTTTATATGATTTCGGTTCTTTTTTGGATTCAGCTTTTTCTTGTGCCACCATATTTCCACTGATCAGAAATACAGTAGCGATTACTATTAGTATAGACTTTCTCATATTATTATGTTTAAAAAATTAGCATTCAATTTTGAACCCTTTCTGGAGGGAAGAGCTTTTGAATTAGATTTCTCTTCTTCTCTGGCCTTCCTAAAAGTTTATTAAGGTTGTTTTCTGCAGTAAGGTTTCTGTCCCATAGATCAATAGCTGTTTTATAGTTTTGAGCCGCCAATTCATATTGAAGTTGGTACCTGTTTACAATGCCTAGATTTGTATATGCAACAGACAAACGCCGCTTCGTTTCGATTTGAGCAGATTTTATTTCGTCAATGCGATTCTTCAAAAAACGCTCTTTGTCTTCGCTCGAAAAGCTCTGTAGACCTGATAAGAAATCTTCTTTAATGATACCTCTTATTTGATCCTCATTTTTCGAATCAAAAGCTTTAAGCCAATTCTCATAAAGATTAATACTCTTTCGCACACAAGAATCAGCCATAATCATTAACGAATCTTGTTTTTCCGCCTTGATCTTATCATCAAACAAACCCATAGTCAAAAAAGTAGCAGCCCTATTATTTTGCAAAACTCCTACTTCGAATGAACTTTTGTAATGACTTATGTCATAATATGTTGATTGTATTGTATCGAGCAACCACAGAACAGAGTCATATTGACCAAGCTGAGCATATTGATTGTACCTTTCATAAAGCTTCCTTGCTGGTACAACTCTAGGATCAATGGAAGCATTAATACCTTTGTAATAGAAATGTGATATGATAATACCACTTAAAACAAGAGCACACATTATGAAAATGAGTGCCCTTGTCTTTCTATTTGCAAATACATTCATTACGAATGAACTTTCTCAATCAAGAATTTTCGAATCTCAAGTGGTGTTTCTTTTGTTATTTTCGAAACTATGATATGAGCAATAATTGCAAGTGGAGCTCCGATAATGGCAAAATACCAGGCCCCTAGCCAATAATCTACAAAATTGTGTAAAGGCCATGTTACACCATATTTTCCTGCAATAAAGTAGGATAGCGAAATGGCCGAAACTATGCCACCTACCACTAGGCCTGCGATGGCACCAGCCTTGTTCGAATCACTCCACCAAATACCCAACAAGAACAGTGGGAAAATTGTACAACCTGCAAGAGAAAATGCTACAGCAACCAACTGGCCGATCAATGCCAACTTAGCCAGTGCAATTACAGTTACAATCATTGCCATGAGAACTGTTCCCAATCTGGCTGCAAGCAATTGATTCTTTGGCTTAGCATTAGGATTTATCACTTTCACGTATAAGTCGTGTGCAAATGCAGAAGATCCGGCAACAAGTAAACCGGAAACAGTTGAAAATGCTGCAGACACACCGCCAGCTGCAAGGAAACCCACAATCAACGGATGAACATCACCGAGCTGTGCTGTATAAACTACGATGGCATCTTTGGCTAACTGACCAACTTCAGGATGAGCTGATAGAATTTTACCGAATGCTGCGTAAGCTGGAGCACTCCAATAAAGAATACAAATGAAGAATAATCCCCATACAACTGACCATCTGGCATCCCTTGCCTTAGGAACTACATAAAATCTTTGAATGACATGCGGTAATCCTGCGGTTCCAATCATCAACGAAAATGCAATAGCAATCCACTGGTAAAATGTCTTTCCAGTAGCAGGATCCCATGGCATAGCATATTCTGGAGCTGGCACCATAGCAAAATCATGACCAAATGAATTAACGAGTTGTTGAGACTCAGCAATTGGAATTCCTGCAACGGCGTCAGAAACTACACTTCCATACCCTACTTGTGGCAAGAGCCAGAAGTAATCAAATTTGAATGTGAGTATAAAAAGAGGAATAATAAATGATATTATAATGATTATATACTGGATCTGCATATTCTTAGTCACTCCCAGCATTCCAGATATCAGCGTATAGGCCAAAACAACTGCACCACCTATAATCACCGCCCATGCGTAGTCAATTCCCATTACCCATTTAAACATCAATCCAATCCCACCAAATTGACCAACGCAATAAGAGATGGAAATGAGAATGGCGATGATCGCACCTACAGCTCTCAGTGTTTGAGAATAATAGCGATCTCCAATAAAATCTGCGGCCGTATATTTTCCATATTTCCTTATCTGGCCAGCCATTAGAATTAATAGGAGTACATAACCACCTGTCCATCCAACTACGTATGCCAAACCGTGATAACCCGATCCGTACATTAAAGCAGCCATTCCCAAAAATGACGCTGCGCTCATCCAGTTGGATGCGATGGCCATTCCTGAACCAACCTTTGAAATACCTCTTCCGGCGGCATAAAAGTCGGTGGTATCCTTGGCCCTGAAAAGTATTCCGACCAGAACAAATAATACTAAAATGGATATCAGGATGATTGCCGGTCCAACTTTAAAACTTCCTTCAAGCTGAGTGGCGCCTGAGGCCGCAAACGTGAGGACGGGCATTGTAATTAGAAGCAGGGATAAATATGTTTTTTTCATGATTTCAAGCTTGGGATTTAAAAAGTGATTAGTCTATGATATCCATTTTGGCGTTTAGACGATCTGTTTTTACACAGTAAAGCCAGCAGAGTCCAACAAATAATATCAGCAGAAAAATAGCTGTATAGAAATAATGGAAGGGGAATCCGAGAAACTTAAAATCAGTCAGGAAGGATTGGTTGTGCACCAGGTACTTCTTCATGATCACGGGCATACTTTCTCTTGTTTTACCTGTCATGCTGCTCATATCCGCCGATACCAATTCAAGTGGCAGGATTTTCGACCTCACATCCGATTTCGATATTTGGAGCAGAGGGCTCAGTTGTTGAGCGAGTTCCGTTTTTAATTTGACATAGTCTACGTCCGACAATGCCGTGATCTCCGCTTTCATTTTTTCGAATTCCCGGATTTTTGTCAAGAGCGCCGATCGGTCCGTTGCCGGTGTAAGTTCATAAATGGTCCAGGTCAGAGCATTATCCAGGGAGGCTCTGTCATCCTGAGAAAGGGCCAATTTTCCCAGGACCGAAAGTGTGACCTGACCGAACCTCCGCAATTCACCGGTGCTGGCGGAGTTTGATTCCACGTTCGGCCATACTTCCTGAAATGTAGCATAGGCTGGCTCCGGGGTTGGCTTTTCGATGATCCATAACAAAAATTGAAAACCGAAAATTGCAAAAAACCAAATCAAAACAAGCCAGAGAACCATATTCCTGTTCGCTTTGGCCTGCGGCGTGGTTGGTTTAAAAAAACTAATGTGATACTCGTTGGGTGTTTTGTCCATAATTCAATTTATTTGAAGTGCAAAAATGCTTTCCGTTTCTAAAAAATGGGTATATGTTCTGATAATTTCTCAAATAGCCGCGGAAAATAAAAAGTTAGAAGTTGTCAGGAGCTTAAAAAATGCATAACTGAACAGGCTAAAGATACGGAAAAAAAATATGAATAAGAATAAATCAGATTCTTTTGTTATTGAGCCAGTTACGATATTTTTCCAAGTGAACCGATCGATGGAAAAACGTTGCCAAAAAGTCCGTGGCAGCATCTTCTATTTCATCAATCTGATTTGTATCTTTAATAATAAAAAAGTCAGGCTGTCTTGATAAACTTATGAAAGGACAAATACTTCTACCTTTAATCTTTTCTTTATCTGCAATAAAAGCTTCGGCTCAAATGAACACCGTATACAAAGAAGTCGATCAAATATTGTGGGTGGTTAAAGACCTGAAATCTGTCGGCAGAGGTTGGGTGGAGCTCGGTTTTACCGAGATGGAAGAATTGAAGAAAGTAAAATTGATAAGCCATGGGCTGAGAGATGAAAAAGGATTGGTCAAGGCATCATTTGCTTATATCGGAGGGGCAAAAGCCCTGTGGATCCAGCCTGTTAGCGGAGAGACGATCTTCTCACGATACCTAAACAAAAATGGTGAAGGTGCTGTCGCTTTGATTCACACGGTTAAAAATAAGGAAAAACTTAATGAACTAACGCAACAACTGGCTCGTGCTAATATTGGAAAAATAGCGACGTACACCCTGGAGACCAAAAACGGAAATCTCAAATACACCATTATGGATACCAAAGAAAAAGGCAAGTACTATTTGGGGTTTGTGATTGATGGGCGTCGTGGCATACCATCCTATACTGGTAGAAATCCGCTCAAAATGAAAATCTCACAGTATGCGTTTGCAATCAAGGATGAGGCCTCGGTTTCCGGATTTTGGGCTTCTGCCGGATTGCCGGAGTTTGAAATTACACATGGACCGGTGTGGGATAAACAATATTTTGGAAGATCGGCAGATTTCGATATGAAGCTTGGCTGGCAACGACATGGGGCGATTGCGTATGAATGGTGTATCCCCATCAAACCTCCAACGGTTTATGCGGACCATATAAGGATGCACGGAGAAGGCATCCAACATCTTGGTTACAATGTCAGTGATTTGGATGAGGCTATTCGGTTTTTTGAAAGGAACGGTTACAAAATATCCATGTCCGGGGGGTGGGGAGAAAGAGGTAAAAGAGGTTCCGGAAGATTTGCATATGTGGATTTAAGCAAGATCGGTGGCATGACGATCGAACTGCTCTGGCGTTATCAGGAATGATTAGAAGCAGAGCAACTGCATGTCGGGTGCTTTCAGCCATTTCATATATTGCCTACGCAAAGGCAGGCCCAAAAGAAGGACGATAAAAAAGAGCACCGAAATCAAGGAGCAGGAGGCGCTTATGCCGTACGACCCTCCCTTTATAAAACATTCAGTAAAGGATACTTATGAAGTATATAGCCAATGAAACGGACATTTTAAAGACCGGCCGACACACCACCCATCACGATGCGTATTTGATTATGATTCAATCTTTTACAGATACATTATTTTTTTGAAAATGATTCATTGTGAATAAATCGGGTTAATTATATTCGCATTTAGAATACTGTGTTGATGAGATTGAGAGCATTTATCATCCTTTCCCTTTGTGCTATTTTACTTGCAAACCGTGACGCCTTCTGTCAATATGATGGTGATAATATCGTCGTAGCCCAGGAGTGGGAAGGAATCTATGAAATACTGCAGCGCAATGACCTCGTCCCGGAAGTTCATAAAAAACCTTTCGTAGATCTGAATAAGGAAAAACTCAAGAGTGATACGTCGCTTATTGCCGGGAATACCTACCTGTTGCCAAAGCGCATTCATACGCCCAAACCTGAAAGAAAGGTGGTTCCCAAGCCAAAAAGTAATCTGTATCCCATATTTGGGAAGGAATATGAAAAAGTTCCGGTAATCGACAATTCCCTGGAAGGGGCGATTTACTATCTGGTAAGCGGGCATGGCGGACCTGATCCCGGAGCCCTTGGCAAATACGGAAGAAGCACCCTTTCCGAAGACGAATATGCATATGACGTGACTCTTCGCCTGGCCAGGAATTTAATATCGCATGGAGCAACGGTGTATCTGATTATACAGGACAAAAATGATGGCATACGCGATGATGCCATTCTTCAAATGGATAAACAGGAGATCACTATGGCAGGTGAAAAAATACCTCTAAATCAGAAAGCGCGATTGAAGCAACGAACTGATGAAGTAAATAAATTGTATCATCGAAACAAAGGATCTTTCCAACGACTACTGGCGATACACATCGATAGCAGAAGTAAAGGTCAAAACATTGATGTGTTTTTCTATCATCATCATAACAGCCGAGGAGGTAAAAATCTCGCTAAAGAAATTCATAAGGTTTTCAAAGCGAAATACGATCAACATCAACCCGGAAGAAACTATCACGGGACGGTATCCGCAAGGAGCAGTCTCTATATGGTCAAAAATACTTTGCCGCCAATTGTTTATATCGAACTGGGAAATATTAAAAACTATCGCGATCAATTGCGATTTGTAATTAGTGATAATCGTCAGGCGCTGGCAAACTGGATCGAGCTGGGAATAATGAACGATTATAAGAATTCGAAGAAGTAATTCTGCCTTGATCCGATACAAGTATGGATCGACCTTTTTATTTTTCAATCCCGGTTTTAAATCGGGCCTGACACAGGAAATCGTATAGTTATAAAAATAACAAAAAATATGATTGCGGATTTCTGGTTTATACGAAAGTGCCACTGCATGATCTTTATTTTTTATCTTTTCATTTGCATATAAAAAACCGGAGTTTTTAAAGTAAATAATACCAACAAATAGTTATGAAAGATTTTTTCATTTTGAGCATCGCTTTATTACTACTTTATTATGGTCCTTCTGTGAAGGCCACACAATCTTCCAAGGAATTGAAATCCCTTGTTCTGAATGTTAGAAACATAAAACATGGCACGGGCAAGATCTTCGTAGCCGTATTTGATAAAGAGGATAAATTCATGAAAGAGCATTTTGCAGATAAAGAGATCTCCGTTTATACAACAGATGATCTTAAAACAGAACTGAAATTACCCAATGGGAAATATGCCATTTCGATTTTTCACGATGTGAATAATAATAGAAAACTGAATACCAATTTTATGGGAATACCCAGAGAGCCCTATGGATTTTCGAACAACCCAAAAACCACCTTTGGCCCGCCGGATTTTGAAAAAGCATCCTTTGTCCTCGATGGTGATTGCACGGAGATCGATATTATTTTAAAATAATCTATTAAAACCGATAGACCATTCGCACACCCTTTGCCCCGGCATATTGTAAAGGAAAAATCCTTAGACTTGATCTGACAGGTTTTCCTGTATTCAAACTCTCATTAGACTTCCGGTGTTCTTTTACAAGCGTTTGAGTCATAAAATGACCGATGATTGCTCCGTAAAAAACATCTGAAATCCAATGAGCATTTTGTGCTATACGCTGCACGCCGATTACACTGGCAGCAGCGTAAATGGCAGGCGGTACCCATTTTTTTTCGTAGTATTCTGCTGCTATTACCGCAGCCGATGAATATACGAGCACGGCATGACCAGACGGAAAAGAAGTCTCAACATCTGTCCATTCCGATGGTTTTTTATTCCAGATCCAGTTAAAATCGTTGTACGCACCGCCATCCTTGGGCCGGGTTCGGCTGGCGACCCAATTGATGGGATAATGAACGACGCTGGTAACTAATTGCGCCTCTAAAACTTCAAGCCCAACCTTTTTGGCCCGATTGCTCCTGGCGATTAGGCCATAGACAATCGGAATAGCCCCAAAATAAACCGGGACCGTTAAGGCTTTAAACGGATTCAGGATTTTATTCATACCCTTGATAAAATCAGAATCCTGATGTTCTTCAAAAAATTCCTGAGCCGGTTTATCAACTGTGAAAACCAGCAAAGCAGCAGTTGCCGTGGATCCGCCCAATATTAACCAATCTTTCTTTTTCCATCTTCCCGGTGCAATAATCAATTCTTTCGTATCGTGCAGATACCATTGAAAATACGCCCCGTTTAGTCGATGATCAAATTGTGACGGCCTGGAAAAAAGGCCCCCCTTTTGTTTTTCGTTATACAATTCTTGTGAAAATAATGGTTTGATTGTGGCGATAGAAAATAAAAATACACATCCTATAATTCCCATTTCTCGACGCATGCAGTTCCAAATTTCTTTTGAATAATTTATTAAGTTACTTCTTAAAACTCCTGAAAATAATCTTTCATCCGTTTTATTTTTTTAGTTTGCTGACATACAGAGCAATATAGTCATACTCGTGTGTCCTGAATTTGATCCGGTCCTACCGGTTTCATTTTCTTTTCAACCACCCGGTGTTTCAAGATGGCAAAAGTGATATGAACGTATGTCAGGGATTTCAAAATAGTTAAACAGGACATGAATTCAAATAAATATTGAAATCCGATCTTTTGTAAATCAACTTTTCAAAGTTGTCGGGGTGGCCAAATTGATTGTATTGTGGTACACATTTGACTGATGTGTGGGGTGTGCTTAGAGGCGGAATATCCCGGGAAGACATGAACAGAAGTCAACATAGTCATCCGGTTTGAGCGTACCTTTGGCTGCGTTTATGCAGGCAACGGAATGTATAAAGGTTCATAAGGTGGCCGTTGGATTCATCATCGGTGGAAATGGGCACATGTACTCTTGTCAGGTCTGGCGACCATATAAAAGCTAAATATTTGCCTGATCAATTGAAAAGTGATGATATCTCTCCTTAAATTGCTTTTGGAATAGCATCGATCACAATCTGACTTCCGGAATTGGAGATGAAGTATTTATATGCTTATACGACAGACTTCCAAATGACGAGGTTATATGCCGGCACGGGATTTGGATCACCCCACATGCATACGAGATTTAATGCGATGATTAAAAAAACGATGTTTTTCTCTTCCTGATTTTCCTCACAGCTATGAAGAGCAAATACACCTTTGAACTTACAGACAATTTTCTTACAAAGAAAGAACAGGCTGTATTCGGGGACTACCTGAAATTTCATCAACTGCATAAAAACATTTGGGGAGTTTTTTCCGTAATGTTCCAGTCAA
This sequence comes from Cytophagales bacterium, assembly GCA_022360055.1. Lineage (GTDB taxonomy): Bacteria > Bacteroidota > Bacteroidia > Cytophagales > Cyclobacteriaceae > JAAUQL01. The sequence continues at coordinate 76,153 of JAKSDO010000096.1, forward strand.
AAACAGCATCTACAAAACCATATCTACTAAAGGCTTATGTAAAATCTGAACTGGCAGGTGTAATCATATTAATTCAATGCAGGAAATATGGCCGTTCACTATTCAGACCGAGTTATCTTTCAGGCTTTATAGATCTGTTAAAAGTTCCATGTTATTTATGGATTAAATTTGGTTGCTGCATGGATATGATGTCGAATATCGGATTTGTAAAAGACCCTGAAAAGACAAATGAAGTAATTGCTGAAATGATAGCTTTCATGAAACATAGGTTTTTGTTGACTATAATCACAGACTATTCCGAAAACCGCAACCATTATACTTTTGCGTCGGAACTGCTGGCGCTGCCACATGCGCTGATTGATACAAAAAATATGTCTGACATTAATGATTATTTTAAAGCGCACAAAAACATTAAACGCAAAATCAGAAAACTGGAAAATAAAGGTGGAACTATGGAAGTTGTTTCGCCTCCGCTGGCCGATAATGAAATTAAAAGTATAAAATCATGTTTTATGTCAACTGCTGAAAACAGTGTTTTCTATCTGCCATATCAGGATTTGTACCTAAGTGCTGCCGTGCGGGTAAGCAAAGCTTTGCTCAAAAACGTACACTATTTCATTGTGAAATTGAATGAAGAAATAATTGGATACCAGGCAGCGATCATTACCGGCAAATACTTGAATGCGCTTCACGGTGCTTTCAATCGAAAGCGATCTTCAAATTTTCATGCTTATGATGTTCTGTTTGTAAAAATGACCGAGTATGCCATAGCCCATAAGTTGGACCTTGTAGATTTTGGGGCAGTCATTAATACCACAAAGCAAAGAATGGTGAATAAAACCTTGCAAATGTCCTACTTCATCCTGAGCAAATATCCGGTGATACGTTGGCTTTTCAATCTGTTGTTGAGGTTTACAAGAGTACAGAGCAAAAGTCAACTGAAATTCAGGGAGCACTGATTCCTGTAGATTTTATTGACCAAACACCTTTTTTACATTTTTTGTCCTTTACTCTTTGTCCGGTTGTTCCCAACCTATGAGGAGCTCCGTCCTCAATCTTATCTTTTCGATTGAATGGATTTTTCACATTCGAACGTTTACATGGTGCTCATTAAAATCGGATATACAACAAGCAGGTATGCAGAAGGCGCGGTGAAAAGTTCTGATGATGATGTAAACTCATCAGTATGCGTGGAAGCATGAAAGACAGATGTTTTGGGATGAGTTTTATTCAATCATTCGCTAATTCATATTAGCGAGTTCAATGATCATTTTGAAAGGTTCGTTTTGAATTTTTAAGGGCCCGATTAAGGGATTATTCATCATGAGAACGAAGTACAAAACAATGGCGATAAAAGCGTTGTACAACATGAAAAAGGTAATGGAAATGCGATCGGGCTTGTATACGGCAAAAAGAATGGACGAAACAATAAATCCGAAAGCGGCAATATAGATTAAAACCAATGGTTCCGATCTGGACCGATAACTTCGCACTTGCATAAAATCCGAAACCTCATCAATATCTGTCAGCAGGTTTTGTTTGAGTTTGGCCTGCTTCGGGGTACCCGGTTCCAACTCATTGATGGAATTGTACAATTGAATAAAAATAGCTATTGGCGGGCCAAACAATGGATTCTTCTCCTTATAATCGACTTCTTCATGGAGGATACTTCGGATATAATGTTTTACTTTTTCCTGTAGATCCAACGCTTCCCGGGTTCCGTATAATTGAAGATCCAACCAAATGTCGACGAGCTGAGAAGCTTCCGATTCCAACGAATCCTGGATTTTGTGGTAATTTACACGTTGGTTAGCATATGTAAGCGAAAGTAACAGTGCCAGCAACGAGGCTGTAGTCCGAAACAAGACTCTTCCCGTGCGTTCATGAGGTTTCGCCAATTTGCTTTTTATGGCCCTGTGAGCGAGCAGGTAAATACAAAGACTTAATAACAATGCGCCA
>JAKSDO010000054.1 GCA_022360055.1 Cytophagales bacterium
GAACCTACGGACCTGAACCTCCACCCAAATTCGGCAGGATACAGGCTTATCCTGAATAACATACTCTTTCCCGCCGCCAAGAAGAAAAAGCAAAAAACCTGATTGATTTTTCTTCCGGGTTGATCGTGAACGGACTTAATCCGAAAAATTCATGGAATTTCTCCCCCTCCGGGCTCGATTAAAACCTGATCGTCTTTTCCAGGATACTGACACCGCTGACGCCGGACGTACCTGTCCGCATTCCGCCGGCGGCTTTGATCCGTGTATTATTGACACTTCAGTTTGACCTTGGTCGCTCCAAATATTGCAATCAATTGAAAAACATCCATCTCACCCCGGCATCAAATATTCTTGGCTGTCCGATGTAATGCGGATGAGTAAAATATCCATTGCTCGAGGGTTGGTTTATGTGCTCGAATTTCAAGAATAAGGATACATGAACAATTTGAAATTCCAAAAAGGCGTCAAGAACTAAATACGATGGAATTAAAAAATCATCCTGGAGATAATACTGTTGAAGCACCGGGTTATAAGCCGGCGCATAGTAGTCACTCTTGTAGTGCCCGTCAATACCAAACATGATGTACATCTTTCCGTCGAACCAATAGCCCCCGTAGTAAAGCCTGGAATTAATAAACAATTCCGGTATTCTGAACGAATTCACTGCCTCCGTGTCGCCCGTAATTTCGGTATAAATCGCCTCATTTTTCCAGAATATTTTGTTGGCAAAAGTGAGATCCAGATTCAAGCCAAAATTCAAAATCTGGGCAGAACCGGTCGCTTGTGAGGGTGTTTTATCGTAGCCGTAATAGATATTGTTTTGCACATTGGTTACGGACGCAAAGGGCTCAACGCGCATAAATTTATTGCGGTAGATCAGGCTTCCTTTTAGGAGGTCGGAAGAGGGTGTGGCAAAGTTGTTTTGCCATTCAAAATGATTGCCAAAATAAGTATCTTCAATAATTGCCGGACGGGATTGAGTTCTCCAATATTCTACCGTAAAGAACTTATTGAAGTAATACCCTCCGAGTCTGTAAAAACCACCGAGAATATATTCTCCGCTTGCGCGTATCAATTGTAAGGAATCAAAATCATACCTTAAGTTAAACCCACCGGAATTCTCGAAAAATCGTTGATTCCCCGGCTGATATCGGGAGAAATGATTTACATTTCTGAACTTCACAAAAAAGCTGTAAAACATCTTTTCATAATCGCCTTTAATTCCAAATTCATTTATCAACTGTGAAGTTTGAAACTGATCGGTTGTCGAATCCGGATCGATCAGGATTTGATCATAGAAATCTGCATCGGAGCCTATGGGGATGCTATTGTACATGTTCCGGTTCTGCACATATTCAAAGGATTGGTACAGTTGAAGCTCATTTTTTAATTTGTAATGATTATAAACATGCAGTCCAACCCTGAAGTCCTGGCTTTGGGCATTGGACAGGTTTACATCTGCATTGGGATCGAAGTAGGAGTTGATCGGATCGCCCTCGGGGATTAAAATACCTCCTTGCTCCCAAACTTTATGGTAAATTCGAGAAAGGCTCAACAAGCCACGGTATTTCCCTTTTGGCGATTGATAGTCCGTATGGATGTAATACGCGTTAGAAAAGGTCTGATTGTCGCCTTTGCCAAAGGATGCCACCTGCTTGTCGGCATTTATTCTTCTGAAGTGGAATCCGGCATTCCAATAGGGGGTGATGTTTCTCGTATGCTTTACATTTGTAATCGCGCGTCCACTCCCTCCCAATACAACGTCCAGCGGCGTGTATGGGGATTTCGTATCAAAATACTCGATCTGATCAGCCGTGATGTAGTAGGGTACGTAAGCATCAAATCCGGAACGAATCCCGATCTGGGTCGGCGGAGTAAAAAAAACAGGCCGAAGGGCCGTCCCCAAATTTCCCAGGTCCTGGTATTTGTGATCGTACTTCTCCACCACACTGAACCTGTGCATATTTCCAATCGTCGAGTCGACCTGATGAAGATTATCACGATTATTTTTAATGTCATCAAAACGCTGGAAAAAGGTTGTATACGGCCCGTAGATCTGCTTCGTAGTATCGTCAACAATACTGCTCTGACCAAAAAGGTCTATCGACAAAACACATAAAAGAACTATGAAACCTCTCCTAACCCACATAATACCTAGTTAAGCTTGATATGTTCCGGTCGCACCTTCACTTTCTCTTTTAATTCTCTGGCAAAAGAATCTCCATTTCTAAGAAAATACAATTCAATTGGTAAATAAAATACAGGATAACTCATCAAAAACCTTGCCTCTTCTTTCATGCTCTTTATTCGGACGATATCTTTTTCGGTGGTCAACAGGCATTTGTTATCCGATCTGATCGATTCAAAATTCTCGATGAGCATTTGCAAATCCTTTTTGGAATATGCGTGGTGATCCGGAAATTTTCTGTGCCCGAGCAAATTAAAATTTTGATCCACATACTGTTCAAAAGAACCCGGGTTTGCTATTCCCGAAAACAGAAATACATCCTTGGAAAATCTCTCATTTCCACAAGCAAGTTCAGGTTCAAGATAACGGATGCCCGCAAAATAAACGGATGTATTTGTACGGGCGTATCGATGTATGTCACTTTTAACCTCTTCCATGTCTGTCTCGGTCAATTCGGCCGGACATTTCGTAACCACAACCAGATCGGCCCGGCATGCGTGCTTCCTTGATTCCCGGAGCATTCCGGCCGGCAAAACGAAATCATTATAAAAAGGCCTGGAGTAATCGCTGAGCAGAATATTCAATTGAGGAGTTACACTCCGGTGCTGGTAAGCGTCGTCAAGGATTATCACCTCAATGGAATCATCGTTGTAAAGCAATTCCGGTATCGCCAGTGCCCGGTCTTCGCCAACTGCAACACGTATCTTATGTCCATACTTGGTAAAAAACTGAAAGGGTTCGTCTCCGATCGATTTTGCGTCATCGCTATCGGCCGCCATCCTAAATCCACGTGTTTTTCTCTTGTACCCCCTACTCAAGACAGCCAACCGGTGGTCCTGTTTCAATTCCCTGATTAACAGCTCGGCAAATGGTGTTTTACCTGTCCCGCCGGCGGTTAAATTACCCACGCTTATTACAAACCTGTTAAAAGTAACGGATTTCTTATTTCCAATGTCATACAAATGATTTCTCAAATCCGTAACCAGTTTATAGAGCATCGCAAAAGGGAACAGAAGTATCCGCAGTACAGGCATTTTCGGTAAATAGAATTGCTTATTTTTGAGTCGATACAAAGTTCTATAATTATGATTAAAATAAAAGACATCATCCAATATTTGGAATCTTTGGCTCCGCCCTCATTGCAGGAAGATTATGACAATTCCGGCCTTATCACCGGAAGCCCCGAATTTAATCTGCTCGGCGTTTTGGTCACTCTTGATTGTACCGAACAGGTGGTTGAAGAAGCAATTAAAAAAGGTTGCAACTTAATTGTCGCACATCATCCGGTCGTTTTTCGCGGTCTAAAAAAAATAACCGGAGGAAATTACATTGAGCGGACAGTTATCCGAGCTATAAAGAATGATATAGCCATTTATGCCATTCACACGAATCTGGACAATGTAGCGCAAGGCGTAAATAAAAAAATAGCCGATAAGCTAAATCTTCAGGACACCAAAGTCCTTCGACCCAACACGGAAGTGCTCAACAAGCTGACAACCTTTATTCCGATAGATCGTACCGATGTTGTCATGGAACGGCTACACGAAGCCGGAGCCGGGATGATTGGCAATTATAAAAACTGCAGCTTCCAGCTTGAAGGGACGGGCACTTTTCTTCCTGTAGATGATGCGAATCCGACCATTGGAGAAATTGGAACCGTGGAAAAGGTAAACGAAAAGCGAGTGGAAGTTATTTTTCCGAAATATCTAAAAACCCGGGTATTAAAAGCCTTATTCGACGCGCATCCATACGAGGAAGTCGCTTACTATCTGCATCAGTTGATCAATACCAGCAACGAAGTTGGCGCCGGCATGGAAGGGTGGCTGCCCAAACCCATGGAAACGCTCGAATTCATGAAATACCTGAAAGAAAGCCTGGATATTTCCGTAATTCGGCATACTGCGCTTGTAAAGGAAGAAGTGCATAAGGTTGCTCTTTGCGGAGGATCCGGCAGCTTTTTGTTGAAGGATGCGATTTCAGGCGGGGCAGACATTTTTATTTCCGGAGATTTTAAATATCACGAATTTTTCGATGCGGAAAATCATATCATCATAGCGGATATCGGTCATTACGAAAGTGAGCAGTTCACAAAAGAATTAATTTATGAGAAAATAAGTGAAAATTTTGCTAATATTGCACTCCATTTTACGGAAGTAAATACGAATCCAATATTTTACGCATAATTATTAATGGAAAGTACTGTAGCTCAAAAACTAGATTCCCTTAAAAAACTTCAACAATTAGATTCAAAATTAGATGATATCGTAAAAATAAGAGGGGCGTTGCCGGAAGAGGTTGGCGATTTGGAAGACGAAATAATGGGTTATCAAACCAGAATTTCCAAGTATAATTCGGAAATCGATGAGCAGAACGATGAGATAGCAAATAATAAAAACGCTATCGTCGAGGCAAATAAGCTTATAAAAAAGTACGAGGAACAGCAGATGAATGTTAGAAATAACAGGGAATACGATGCTATTACTAAGGAAATTGAACTTCAGACCCTCGAAATCCAGATTTGTGAAAAACGCATCAAGGAATCGGAGGTAAAAATTGAGACAAAGAAGGAGGAAATTTCTGAAACAGAATCCATCCTCGATGAGCGCAAAAAAGATCTCGACAGCAAGAAAAAGGAACTTATTATGATTACTTCGGAGAGCATGGAGGAGGAAACCAAGCTCAAAGAAAGCAGAGAAAAAGCTGCTGCAAAGGTCGAAGAGAGACTGCTCAACTCCTATAACAAGATCCGGAACAATGCCAGGAACGGTCTTGGTGTTGTATCTATCACCAGAAGTGCTTGTGGCGGCTGCTTTAATGTAGTTCCTCCTCAACGACAAGCTGAAGTAAGAGAGCGCAAGAAAATTATCGTTTGTGAACACTGTGGAAGGATCTTTGTCGACATAGAAGATCTTCCTGAACCCGAGGCAAAAAAGACAAGAAGAGCAAGAAAATAGCTTGTGGCTTGTTTCTTAACAATATTAATATCAAAGGCGAATCCGGCGGTTCGCCTTTTTTTATTGGTCCCATTCATCGTATCCCTCGGTCATTCCCGGGCAGAGCACATAAGCGACAACGCTTTACAGGTCGCGTATAATCAGTACCTGGATTTTAAATTTGATTCCTGCAACCTGAGCATTGAGATGTTGCCGGAGTCGCCAACAGCATTTTATTTGAAAACGCTCCTGGCCTCGACCAGCATATTTGTCAAGGATGATATTGATGATTTTAAACGGAGCAAGAAGATTGAAGGCGAACTTCTGAACTCTTTGAGAACGCTCAGGTTGAATGACGAATACAATAATTTCCTCCGTGCGGAAATAAAAATGCAGTGGGCCATATTAAAGTTAAAAAACGGCGATGAGTTTGCCGCATTCTGGAATCTGAGACAAGCATTTGCTATTTCGAAAGAAAATACGAAAGCGCACCCGGATTTTATCCCGTCATTTAAAACGATGGGATTGCTTCACGTTTTATTCGGTGTTTTACCGGATAAGTACGATTGGCTTCTGTCTCTGCTTGGAATTGAAGGGAATGTGGAACTCGGACTTTCCGAACTGGATCGAGTGGGAAGGAGCGGGCATTTTCTGGCTTTTGAAGCAAATCTGACCCTTGGTCTTCTACATGCATACCTGCTAAATAACCAGGCCAAATCCGTTGAAATTATTAAAAAGATCTATCAAAAAAATGAACATCTTTTGTTGGATTACGCCTATGCTTTAATCCTCATGAAAAACAGTCAAAGTGATCTTGCATTGAAAATATTGGAAGATTGCCTTGAAAAAAATGATAAGCCGCTAAATATTCCACAGCTTTATTATTTACTCGGTGAAATACGATTACAGAAAAGCCAGCCGGATCTTGCCATCCATTACTACAGGGAATTTCTTGAAGCTCACTGGGGGAAAAACCTCATAAAAGATACGTATTATAAGGTTGGCATTTGCTATTCAATGAAAAATGACAAGGAGCGTGCAAGTTATTATTTTAGCAAATCCAAAGAATTTGACTGGGCAAAAAACGAAGCGGATAAGTATGCGGAAATATCCCTTGAATCGGATGTGCCGATCTCCGTTGAGCTTATGAAAATAAGATTCGCGACCGATGGGGGATTCTATGAAACCGCCTTGAAAACTTTACTTGAATTAGATACGGGCAGGCTTTCCGAGGTCGAGCGTTGCGAATATTATTATCGCTCGGCCAGATTGTATCACAAGACCAACCAGGTCGGAAAAGCAATTGCGCTCTATAAAAAAACAATAGAGCTCCAGGGCGACAATGCATGGTATTTCGCTCCAAATTCAGCGCTGCAACTGGGGCTTGTTTTCCTGTCAAAAGGCAATAACAGGGATGCGTTTTATTACTTGAAACTGGTAAACAGCTATCGCGATTACCCTTACAGGAACAGTATCCGCCAAAAAGCAAAAGTAGAGCTTAAAAAACTGGACTAAAACGGGACTTCACCGGGGTCGGGCTTTTCACCGCTAACACCTCCATTGGCCTTGCTTTGATAGGTGATGGTATTTGTGTTGCGGTCGAATTGTCCTTCAAAATCTCCGCCGGAGTGGAATCCTCCATAAGGATTACCCACGTCCAAATCACAGAATTTGGTAAATTTACCAATGAATTTCAATCTTGCGGTATCCAGCGATCCGTTTCTATGCTTGGCAATGATCACTTCTCCCACACCTTGCATACTGTTGCCTTCCTCGTCTGCATTTATTCCATAATATTCCGGCCGATAAAGGAACAGCACCATATCCGCATCCTGTTCGATAGATCCGGATTCCCTTAGATCAGACAATTGCGGCCGCTTGTCTCCGCCGCGAACCTCTACGGCCCGGCTCAACTGTGACAGCGCAATTATCGGAACATTTAATTCTTTGGCTATGTTCTTTAGCGATCGTGAAATAGAAGCAATCTCCTGCTCCCTGTTTCCAGGTCCACCCCCACTCTTGGTGGTATCACCGGACATCAATTGAAGATAGTCTATTATGATTAGCTCAACTCCATGCTGTGCGACCAGTTTTCTCGCCTTCGCTCTTAATTCCAGGATTGTTAATGCCGGTGTATCATCGATAAATATCGGGGCTTCTGATAACTTGGCCGTCTTGTGTATTAACTGCTCCCACTCGTAGTCTTCCAGATTTCCCTTTTTAATCTTATCACTTTCAAGCTCAGCCTCGGCAGAAATCAATCGATTTACCAATTGTATGCTCGACATTTCCAAAGAAAAAATTGCGACCGGTTTGTCAAAATCGACCGAAGCATTTCTCATTGCCGAAACTACAAAAGCGGTTTTCCCCATACCCGGTCTTGCGGCAATAATCACAAGGTCTGATTTCTGCCAACCGGAGGTAATCCGGTCGAGCGCGGTAAAACCCGTAGGTATTCCGGTCAATCCGTCTGTCTGCTGTTTTTTTGTCTCGAGCTCAATGATCGCTTCATGCATTATGGAACGCATATCGGCGTAATTCTTTCTTATATTTATCTCGGAAACTTCGAAAAGGGATTGCTCGGTTTTATCCAATAGCGAAAATACGTCGACCGTATCTTCATAGGCATCTCTGTGCACTTCGGAAGCAATTCGAATCAATTCCCGTTTGATGGCTTTTTCGATAATTATCCGGGCATGATACTCAATATGGGCTGCCGAATTTACTTTAGAAGTAAGCTCAGTGATATAATATGCTCCGCCGGCCAGCTCAAGCTTTCCCTTTTTGCGCAGGTGACTGGTAACCGTAAGAAGATCAACCGGCTCCGAATTATTGAACAGATCCACAATTGATGCATAAATCTCCTTATGGCTGTCTTTATAAAAAGTATCGGGTTTCAGGATATCTATTACGTTTGTCAAGGCGTCCTTCTCAAGCATAAGAGCGCCGAGAACCGCTTCTTCAAGATCGATCGCCTGCGGAGGTATTTTACCCAGACTTTCTCCCAAATCCTGGCTGATAAGCGTTCTCGTCTTAGATCCTAACCTTATTGATTGAGATTTCCCTGATTCCATAGATAAAAGTTACTCATAATTTACCGGAAATGGTAATAAGATAAACACAAACTTAGATCAATTGTCGACGTTCTGAAAAGAATTTCGCAGATAGTTACCCCAGTTTTTTTCCACGGTATATCTCCATTATCCACACAACTAATCCACAGTGAAGCACAGGTCTGCAACTATTGATAAATCATTAAACACCGGACTATTTTATTAAGTTTGTCACCATTCCAAATTGTTCTATATTTGAGACAATAATTATCAAATCAATGATTTCCAAGAAGAAAGAAAAAGTACATTTTATCGCAATAGGAGGAAGCGTCATGCACAGCCTGGCCATAGCCCTGAAAATGAAAGGGTTGGAAGTCACAGGTTCGGACGATAACATTTATAATCCATCAAAAAAAAGGCTTGAAGATCATGGGTTGCTGCCAAAAAAATTAGGTTGGGACGAAGCCCACATCAGCGAAGATCTGGACGCTGTGATTCTCGGAATGCATGCGCGCGATGAAAATCCCGAATTGAGAAGGGCCAGAGCGCTTGGCTTGCCAATATACTCCTTTCCGGAGTATATCCGAAAGCAATCTGATGATAAACAAAGAATTGTTATCGCCGGCAGCCATGGCAAGACAACCATTACCGCCATGATCATGCATGTGCTCAACTATGCAAACAGGGACTTTGACTATGTTGTCGGAGCACATTTGGATGGGTTTCACAACATTGTGAAATTGTCGGACGCTCCGATCATCATTATCGAAGGTGATGAATATTTTTCCTCCGCATTGGACAAAACACCAAAATTCCTGAATTATGAACATCACATCGGCTTAATTAGTGGCATCGCCTGGGATCACATTAACGCCTATGAAACGGTTGATGAATATGTAAAGCAGTTCGAAATATTTGCCGACTCGACACCGAAGGGTGGCACCCTTATATTTTGTGAAGAGGATGACATGGCGATGGTTATCGCCAGTAATCAACGCACGGATGTCGTTCAGTTGCACTACCCGGTTCACCCTTATGTAATCAAAAATGAAGTTACCTATCTGAAAACAGAAACCGGATTGGTACCAATAAAGGTATTTGGGCAACACAATATGCTGAATCTGAATGGAGCGCGCAGGCTTTTAAGCAGAATCGGGATCACAGATGATGTTTTCTATGAAGCAATTAGTTCATTTGAGGGCGCATCCAAGAGGTTGCAATTACTAAAAGAAAGCAGGAACACTTCCGTATTCCTGGACTTTGCCCATGCACCTTCCAAGGTTGAAGCGACCACCTCAGCCTTTAAAGAGCGTTATTCCAGGCGAAAACTGGTGGCCTGCCTGGAATTGCATACATTCAGTAGCCTGAACAAAAAATTCATCAATAATTACCAGGACACCTTAAAAGCCGCTGACGAAGCTTGCATTTACTTTAATCCTCAAAATAATAAACAAAAATCCGATACGAAGATAGATGCTCAGGACGTTGAGAATGCATTCAACTTTCACGGGCTGGAGATCTTCACAAATATTGAGGATTTGGAAAATTGTATCCTCGGCAAGGATTGGCAAGACAGTAACTTACTCCTGATGAGTTCAGGCCATTTTGGCAATATGGACTTACTGGGAATCGCAACAAAAATTATCGATTCTACAAACTGATTATTTAAATGGAATTAAAACTAAAGAATCCACTTGCATTTTTTGACCTGGAAACCACGGGGATTAACATCTCTCAAGATCGTATTGTTGAAATATCCATCCTCAAAGTTTCGCCAAACGGGAAGGAAGAGCTCCGTACCGAAAGAATAAATCCCGGGAAACCGATTCCTGCCGAAACGAGTTTGATCCACGGAATCTACGATGAAGACATAAAAGATGCTCCGCGATTTAAAGATCTGGGAAAATCGATCGCCAAACTTCTTGAAGGTTGCGACCTCGCCGGTTTTAATATATTGAAATTTGATGTGCCCATGCTCGTCGAGGAATTTTTGCGGGCAGGCATCAATTTCGATGTTTCAAAAAGAAATCTAATTGATGCCCAAAAGATTTTTCATCTCATGGAAAAGCGCAATTTGTCGGCCGCCTATAAATTCTATTGCAACAAAACCCTGGAAAATGCCCACAGCGCTGAAGCAGATGCTGTCGCAACATTTGAAATCCTGAAAAAGCAAATCAAATTGTATGATGGTCAGGAAGTGACCGATATGAAAGGGAATAAATTGGGCGTGATTAAAAACGATATGGATGCCGTTCACAAAATCACCCTTCAAAAGATGGTGGATCTTGCCGGGCGAATGGTATTTAACGACAGCGGGGAAGAAGTATTTAATTTCGGAAAACATAAAGGCAAAAGTGTGCTTGAAGTACTCAGGAACGAACCGATGTATTACGATTGGATTCAAAAAAACGATTTCTCCCTGGATACAAAACGCAAACTCACGGAGATCAAACTGAGGCAGTTTAATCAAAAGTGATCCTCATCGAAAACGATTGGATCATATTGTAAAAAATCATAAAGAAACTATGGGCAAAACCATCATCGTATCCAACAGGCTACCCGTAAAAATTATCCGGGAGGATGATTCTTTTTATTATGTCCCCAGTGAGGGAGGCCTTGCCACAGGGTTGAGCTCTATCTATAAACAAGGGGATAATCTGTGGGTCGGCTGGCCCGGACAGAACGTGAAAAAAGATGAAGAAAAGCAACAGATTAAATCGGACCTGAAGCGGGAAAACATGATTCCCGTTTTCCTCTCAAAAAAACTAATTGAAAATTTCTATGAAGGATTCAGCAACGATACCATTTGGCCCATTTTTCACTATTTCCTTCAATATGCCAATTTTGATCCAAACTTCTTCGATGCTTATGTCGAGGCGAACAAGGTTTTTTGCAATGCCGTAATTGAGGTGGCATCTGAAAAAGATACGATTTGGATACACGATTACCAATTGCTTTTGCTGCCTCAGATGGTAAGAAAAAAATTACCGGATATAGGCATTGGCTTTTTCCAACATATTCCCTTCCCTTCGTACGAGGTCTTCAGAATGATGCCCTGGAGAAAAAAAATTCTGCGAGGAATGCTCGGCGCCGATCTGGTAGGATTTCACACTTATGATGACATGAGGCACTTCTTATCGTCCGTAAGCAGACTTGTGGGAATCCCAAACTCAAGAGGGCGGATAGAAACCGGCAACAGGATTATAGAAGTCGACTCTTTTCCCATGGGTATAGACTACAATAAATATGCGATTGCCGCAGCCTCCCCCAAAACCATCGATAAGGAGATAAAGTTTAGGGCTTCATTAGGCAAAGAAAAGTTAATTATCTCCATCGACCGGCTGGATTACTCCAAGGGGCTTCCGAAACGGCTGAAAGCTTTCGAACTCTTTCTCAACAAATATCCCGAATTTGAAGAGCAGGTTTCGCTCATTATGATTGTTGTTCCTTCGAGAGATAATGTGGCGCAGTATAAGGAGTTGAAGGAAGAAGTAGATTTACTGGTCGGGCGAATAAACGGAAAATTTGGCAAACTGAACTGGACCCCCATTCACTACTTCTACAGATCGTTCGCTTTGGAATCACTTTCTGCTTTTTATCGTATGGCACATGTCGCGCTGGTTACGCCAATGCGCGATGGAATGAACCTGGTATGTAAAGAGTTTATTGCAAGCAAATTGGATAAAACAGGAGTGCTCATTTTGAGCGAAATGGCCGGAGCATCCAAGGAGTTATCCGATGCGATTCTCATCAATCCAAACAACACGGACCAGATGGTCGATGCCATTTTTAAGGCCCTTACAATGCCGGAAGAGGAACAGGTGATACACATCAGCATCATGCAGGAAACTCTAAAGCGGTATAACATCAATCATTGGGTTAATATGTTCATGGACAGACTTTCGCATGTAATTGAAGAACAAAAATCCATGGCTACTAAAAAACTGGATGAGCAGACAAGTGCTGTGATCAAAAGACAATTTAGCAAATCGCAAAACAGGATGCTATTCCTGGACTATGATGGTACGCTCGTCGGCTTCCATCCCGACCCGCAAATGGCAAAGCCGGACCATACACTTATCAATTTGCTTAAAAAGCTGACTGCAAACGAGAAAAACAGGATTGTAATCATTAGTGGCAGGGACCGGGAGACACTGGATGCCTGGCTTGGCCATATGCAACTCGATATCATCGCGGAACATGGGGTGTGGCTAAAAGAAAGAGATGGTGGTTGGGAAACTATAACCAAATTAAAAAGCAAATGGAAAGATGAATTCAGACCGATTCTCGATGCCTATGTAAACCGAACGCCGGGATCATTTATCGAAGAAAAAGACCATTCCCTCGTCTGGCATTTCAGAAAGGTTGAAACGGGGCTGGGAGAATTGAGATCCAGGGAGCTTACAAGCCACTTAAAATATCTTTCGACAGGTAAAAACCTGCAAGTGCTGGAAGGTGACATGGTAGTTGAGGTGAAAAATGCGGATGTAAATAAAGGCAGAGCGGCCCAAAAATGGATCGACAGCTATGAGCCGGACTTTACACTTGCGTTGGGAGACGACTGGACCGATGAAGATACCTTTAAGGCCATGCCTCGGGATGCGATTACAATTAAAGTAGGAAGTACCTCGTCCGCTGCCAAGTTTAATGTTCCTGCGTTTAAAGAAGTCCGCGGGTTTTTAAGGGATTTGACTGAAGAATAGACGATCCTTTATCCGAAAGGTAAAGCGGGATTCTTTTGCGTTTTGGTCAGACGCAAAAAAAGAGAAAGCCACTGTTCGCAACTCAATTGTAAACGAAAGGGATCAGCGGTTACTTGATGTCCACTTCCAGCCATTGCTCAAGGTAATGGGTCAGCTTTTGTTTTTCTTCAATTGTCATATTCCTGATCCTGGCGCTTCCATGGTGTTTTCCTTTTAAAAAAAACCAGATTGATTCGACACGATTCGACGGTGGTACAGCGGAAGCGGACCATGTATCCAATTCGCCGTAAATATAGATAAAACGGCTGCCATCGGTTTCGAGCCATTTGTTAACATCGTCCAGAAGTTTCTTATCGAATCTGACATTCATTTTGTCGGGGACAAAGGCCGCATGAGGGTTTTTATTTGTCGGCAATGCCCGGAGCAAACCCTTGAATTCATCAATCTCATAACCGTAATAACCCATTTCAGTGGCTGACTGGTAATAATGCGAAGCGTATTTCTCCATGGATTTATCGCTGAAAAAACCGATCTCAGATACTTCTATAAAATGCTCCAGTGATTTTTGAATTGACATCTCATAAGATGGA
The DNA here is from genome assembly GCA_022360055.1 of Cytophagales bacterium. GTDB lineage: Bacteria > Bacteroidota > Bacteroidia > Cytophagales > Cyclobacteriaceae > JAAUQL01. The sequence continues at coordinate 13,468 of JAKSDO010000054.1, forward strand.
ATATCCTTGCAATCGTGTCCCCATTGCCAGAACGAAAACGGGTACTCAAGAACGGCAAACTCAAATGCTTCTTCCAAGGTCAAATAAGAGAAGGTCAGCCCTGCTCCAATGCCGTAAAATTTCAGCAGCGGCAATATTTCGTTGCGATTTTTCAATAATCGTACCTGGAAGGCCTTGATTTTTTCCCGGCATTCCTCGGACCCCACATTATCCAGGAAATCATATATCCGTTTTTCTTCAAATTCCGTATTTATTGGCGCCACATACGGAACGCTTACATCGACATCATCCGGATAAAAATATCTGTAGAAAATCGTGGTAGCACCGCCTTTGCTAATGCCCGTACTAACCCAGCTTCCGGAATAAATCCGGCGAAACAATTGGTTAATTTTGTGCAGGTCGGCAGTCGCCTGCTCCAGGTTGAGGTAATTGTAATCCAACGAGTCCGGCATACTTTCTCCGAAAAAGCGATGTTCTATCTGTATTTGGTTTGCATCGAGCAACCTCGTAAGCTCATATACCCGGGTTTTAGCGCAACCGTATCCTTCGGTAGCCATCACAGTAGGCTTGTAAAAACCCGAATGGCGTAAAAAAACCTTTTGATAAAAATAGCCCTTTGCAGGATCGCCATGATCCAAGGGCTGCTTTACGTTCAGTTCATAGATAATACTGGAATCCCGGTCGGTTTCAACTTTTTTAAAAATTACATCGGGAAGTTCAAACAATAATGTTCGGAGATCCTGTGCTATTACATTGTTTGAAATTGTGTATAGAAAAAATAATCCGAGAAAGCATCTCATAGCAAAATGATATAAAAATGAGGACGTAAAAATAATGGATTATTGATAGACTTTTACCCAATCAATAATCATATTTACAGGCAGGTCTTTCGGGTCCACGCGCCCTACCCAGGATCCTCCGAGTTGCTGATCAATTAAAATATAAAAGGGCTGATCATACGGCCATTGAGACGGATCCGCACCATCCACCCTGGGATATACGAAAGTCTCGGTTCCATTCAGTGTAAAAACCAGTTTATCCGGATACCATTCCAGTCCGAATGTATTGAATTGATCAATATCGATTTTGGCTGTTCCATAATGTTTCGGATGATCCTTTTTACCGAGCTCAAGCGTATAATACGAATGCGTGGTCTGATAAACAATGTCATCAAAGTTGAGGTGCTCCATGATATCAATTTCTCCGTTCCTCGGATAATTGCCGTATTTCTTCCGCTCGGCCAGCATCCATATCGCAGGCCAGGCCCCTCGGGCACACTCCAGCTTGGCATGTATCTCGATCTTTCCGTATTGAAATGCAAATTTCCCTTTCGAATATATACCGCCGGTAAGATAGGGTCTGGGATCTTTGAGCGTATCCGGATTTACAATGCCCTTTAATAACAACTTCCCACCCTTCAAAGCATAGCAGGCAGGATCGCTGGTCATGTAATTTCCCCAATCCGCATTGTTAGGAGGGATTTTTGTCCATTTGGTCGTATCAAGCCCCGGACCTTCAAAATGATCCTGCCAGACAACTTCCCAATTATCCGAATCTGCATTTTTATCCCGGATATAAACATAAGCGTCATTTGCCTGGCAATGAGATTCAATATACAACGCGATGAACAACGCCGTTTGTACAACGTGTAAAAAATTTTTGCGCATTGATAGGTTCAGGGCCATGAGCAATTTGCTTTCAGCTATTTCTTATAGTACTTCATGGCTTCGGGGATCTGCTCATTCAGATCTTCGATACGCGTATCGTGCGACGGATGTGTGGACATAAATTCAGGTGGGGCCGCTCCTCCGCTGTTAGCCGCCATACGCTCCCAGAATTTTGGCGCTTCCCGCGGATCATAGCCCGCCATTGCCATGAAGATCAGGCCCATTCTATCTGCTTCCGATTCGTGCAAGCGGCTAAACGGCAACATTGCGCCATAATTGGATGCTACGCCATAAGCAGCACCGAAAAGCGCCCTGGTCTCATTAGGCTGATTCGCCATGGCTACGTCCAGCGCAGCGCCTCCCATTTGCTGCACCAGCCCCTGGCTCATGCGTTCTGCACCGTGATTGGCGATGGCGTGGGCAACTTCATGCCCCATAACCACAGCCACTCCTGTTTCATCTTTGCAGATGGGCATTATTCCGGTATAAAAGGCCACCTTACCGCCAGGCATGCACCAGGCATTTACGATATCTTCATCAATCAGATTAAATTCCCACTCATATCCCTCCAAATGGTCGGAAGCATTGTTTTCCGCCATATATTCCTCTACCGCTTTTTGAATTTTCACGCCGACACGCTTTACCATCTCGGCCTGACTTTTATTGGAAGATATGTTAGCGCTATCAAGTACTCCCTTATAACTATCATAACTCATCGGGAGTATTTCGCTGTTAGAAATCAAAGATAACTGTTTTCGTCCCGTAACAGGAACTGTAGCACAATTGTATCCAAACAGCGCACAAAAGAGCAAGAGAATTATCTTTTTCATATTGATGTCGATTGTTGTGTATGCAAAAAAAATAGTTATCATCTGATTTGACAATAAAAACGTAAAAAGATGTTTAATTATTGGAAATAACATGCATCGACTTTAAATGTAGACCTATGATTTCTATTTTCGTCCTTTAACTAAAATTGATGAAGATCCTGGCAATTGGCAGAAATTATGCTGCCCACATAGAAGAGTTGAATAACGAGCGACCGGAAGAGCCGGTGATTTTTACCAAACCGGAAACTGCGCTCCTCCAAAAAAATGCGCCATTCTATTATCCCGACTTTACGAAAAATATTCACTATGAGGTCGAGATACTTTTGAGGATATGCAAACACGGAAAGTACATCGACAAAAGGTTCGCCGGCAACTACTTCGATGCCGTTGGTATTGGAATTGATTTTACAGCCAGGGATTTGCAGGACAAAGCAAAGTCCGGAGGATTGCCCTGGGACCTGGCAAAGGGATTTAACGGATCTGCGCCCATATCCGGATTCATCGATAAAAATAATTTGGGCGATATAAAAAATTTAAACTTCAGCCTTAAGCTGGACGGCGAGCTGAAGCAACATGGAAATACATCTCTCATGCTTTTTAGTTTTGAAGAGATCATTGCGTACATCTCTAAATTCATAATGTTGAAAAAAGGCGACATTATCTTTACAGGCACTCCCCATGGAGTTGGTCCGGTCGCTATAGGAAATAAATTGGAGGCTTTTATCGAGGATGAGAAATTATTGGAAGTTGAAATCAAGTAAAGGTATACTTTTTAATCTGCTGTTTTTTCATGTGATGGTATTGCAGGCCCAGGCAGTAGAAAATCCTTATATGTTTCCCGTACGACCCGGGCAGCAAAACTACCTTTCCGGTACCATGGGAGAATTGCGCGGCGCACACTTTCATGGAGGGATGGACATCAAGACCGGTGGAACAACGGGCCTGAAAATCCACGCTGCGGCCGATGGTTATGTATCCAGGATAAAAGTAGACGGGAACGGCTATGGAAATGCTATATATATTGCTCATCCCCAATTAGGTACGACAACCGTCTACGGCCATTTAAAAACCTTTGACGAAGATATTGCGGAATACGTTTTGAAAGAACAATACAAACGAAAGCGATTTTCGGTAGACTTATTCCCTGAAAAGACCCGCTTTAAAATAAAAAGGGGGGATATCGTGGCTTTTTCAGGTAATTCCGGTAGTTCGGGAGGCCCGCATCTACATTTTGAAATCAGGGATAAGTACCAACGCCCCATCAATCCTCTGGGGTATGATTTTTCCGAAATCAAAGATAACATTCGCCCATCGGTTGAGAAAATTGCCCTTAAGACCATGAATAAAGACTCCAGGGTAAACCACCAGTTCGGATTTTTTGAATTTTCACCCTCGAAGCTGAACAATGAATATACCGTAAGCGAAACAATCGAAGTATACGGCGAAATCGGTGTGTTGATCATGGGCTATGACCGGCTTAACAATGCATTGAATAAAAATGGTATTCCCAATTTGACTATGACTATGGATGGCGAACAGGTAATTGATATTACGATAGATAAAATACCATTTAGCAAGAACAGGAACATTTTATGTTACAGGGACTACGCCCTTAAAATCCAGGAGAACAAGTCATTTCAGAAACTTTTCATAGATGATGGCAATGAATTGAATATCTATGATACGGATCACAGAAAAGGAATAATTTCCATTACCGACACGCTTGTACACCACATAAAAATCACACTCATGGATGCGCACGGGAATAGCTCTGCCGTTCATTTAAAGGTCAAAGGCTGTAAACCCAAAGTGACTGCCATGAACAACGTAAAAAACTTCAGGCCATTCCGTCATGTGATTGTTGATAATACCCTGGTATTCATGGGTAAAAAAGCAAAGCATAATGGTTTTTTTGCCAATGTATTTGCCAACCGAATGAACTATGAGCTTTCCTCCAGCTATTACGTAAACGATTACTCCGTTTATCTCTGGGATCTGAGAACCGGCACCCCGGATTCCATTGATTTATGCGGAGATATGATCTATCCCGGATTGGAAATGATTGTCCCTTCCGAATCGGAATTCAAATACTTCAAATCGGAATTCGATCTGCATTTCTATACAAAAACACTTTTTGACACCCTGTACCTCAAAACCGACTATATGGATGAACTGGACGATGAAAAAGAGTTTTTTGAAATAGGCAAGGATATATATCCGCTTAAAAAAAGTTTAAAAATCAAGTTAAAACCTAAAAGAAGCTACGATCGCAAGGACAAGATCTCGGCCTACTATACTACGGATCTAAAGAATTTCAGCTTTCAGGGCGGGATCTGGATAAATAATACGTTCGAGATCATGACGCGTATGCTGGGAAAATATACCCTGCTGGCAGATACAATTCCTCCAAAAATAAAAGTGGTGCAGCAAAACCGGGATCATTTCAGGTGTTATATAACAGATGATATGTCGGGAATAAAAGATTATGAGCTGTACATAAATAATAAATGGGTGCTCATGAATTACGACCCGAAACGAAATTACATCTGGGCTGAAAAATTGGACAAATCCAAACCTTTTACAGGAAATCTGGAACTAAAAGTCAGGGATAATGTTAATAATGAAAAAATATATTCAACCATAATAAATTAAAGTATGGAATTAAAAGTTGGAGACGTCGCTCCTGATTTTTCAGTAAATGATCAAAATGGTCAACCTGTGAGATTGTCAGATTTGAAAGGCAAAAAAGTTGTCCTGTATTTTTATCCAAAGGACAATACCCCCGGGTGTACTGCCGAAGCCTGCAACCTTAGGGATAATTATCAAGCCTTGCAGAAAGCGGGATACGAAGTGCTTGGGGTAAGCAAAGACAGTGAGAAATCGCACTTAAACTTTATAAGCAAATATGAGCTGCCATTTACCTTACTTGCCGATACGGAAAATGATATTCATGAAAAATATGGCACCTGGGTAGAAAAATCAATGTATGGCAGAAAATATATGGGCACAGCCCGAGTGACCTTTATCATTGATGAGGAGGGCAAAATAGAAGAAATCATTGAAAAAGTAAAAACGAAAGACCACTCCGCTCAGATATTGAAATAAGACCAATCATCATCTTATTACTCCATGTCATCTTGTAGAAATCCGGGATGACATTTTTATTTTTACACGGCAAACTTTATTCTTTCGTTATAGAAAAATGGCTGATTTTTTGAAATACGTATTTTCACTGATTTTTATATCGGTACTCCCCGCTTTACTTTTTGCCCAATCTCCGCAACAAAAACTTCCGGAAAAAACCAGAATCCTATTTCTGCTGGATGGCTCGGGAAGTATGCTGGCAAAATGGGAAAATACCCACCGTATTACTGCGGCCAAAAAGCTATTAACCGATCTGGTAGATTCGTTAAGAACTGCCGAGCACCTTGAGCTTGCGCTGAGAATTTACGGACACCAGTTCGATAGAAGCCAGCAAAGATGTGACGACACAAAGCTCGAAGCTCCTTTTTACAAAAATAACCACGATCGGATTATAAGTATTTTAAGAAATCTGGGGCCCAAAGGCACCACCCCCATAGCCTTTGCCCTGGAACAAGCAGCTCATGATTTTCCTGCCGGAGACGACGCCAGAAACATCATAATCATCATTACGGACGGAATTGAATCATGTGACGGTGATCCGTGTGCCGTATCACTTGCATTGCAGCGAAAAAGCATTTTCCTGAGGCCTTTCATTATCGGGATTGGAATGGATAGAAATTTTGAAGAGCAGTTTGGATGCATGGGATCCTTTTACGATGCAGCCAATATCCGGGGATTCAGGCGGGCCCTGGATCAGACGCTGCGTCAAAGTCTTGGAAAAACCACAGTCTCCATCGAATTGCTGGATGTTCTGGACAGGCCGACGGAAACGAACGTAAACGTATCGTTCATTAATCGTTTTACCCAAAATTCTGCTTTCGAGTTTGTTCATTATCGCGATGGATACGGGAAGCCTGATTCTGTCGAGATCGATCCGGTGCTTTCCTATGATATTGTTGTAAACACAATTCCGCCGGTAAGAAAAAACAACGTTGGGATCTCTGCCGGAAAGCATCATGTAATAAAAATCAAATCTCCTCAGGGGCAAATAAGCATTGATCAAACCGGCCATACCGAATACAAAGATCGGGTCGTCGCCCTGATCAGGGATACGACCGACCGGCGGATAATTACGACATTTACCTTACCCGGAAATGAAAGACTATTGGTTGGAAGATACAATATCGAATGCACCACATTGCCAAGAACCGTATTTAAAAACATCAAAATCGATCAAAGCCAAACCACACCTCTGAAAATCGAACAACCCGGAGTTGTCAACTTTGTTGCAAGCTCAAAAGGAATTGGAAGTATTTACGAAATCCGGGACGACGGATCGCAACGATGGATCCATAACCTCAATCCCAACCAGCCCAGGCATACGGTTACTATACAGCCGGGTAAGTACAAAATCGTATTCAGATCCGAAAAGGCAAAGGGCAGCAAATATACCAGCATCAAAGAATTTGAAATCAAATCCGGGAGCTCATTCAATATTCGCTTATAATTTTTTTTGCACCGCAACGCATCCAATCGTATTTTCAGCACAATAAATTGAAAATTATATGAATTTTGTACATTCCAAAATTGTATTTCTGGTTTTCGTCGTTGGTATTTCATCTCCCGGTTGCCGGCCCTCAAATAATGAACAACCTACCATACCAAGTGCCGTTGATTTTGTAGATCCGCTTATCGGTACGGGGATTGCAACGACTCCAAGTGCCTTGAAACACAGTATTTCCGGTTCAGAGCTAAGAGGGCAAACCTATCCCGCAACAGGCGTCCCGCACGGAATGACGCAATGGTCGCCGCAAACCCAATACTCCGAAAAAAAATGCCTCCCCCCCTATTACTTCGAAGACGATGAGATTCAGGGCTTCCGTGGCACTCACTGGATGTCCGGATCATGTACGCAAGACTACGGGTCATTCACCATCATGCCGATAGCGGGAAAATTGATTGTCGATGCCCAAAAACGCGCTTCAAAGTTTTTTCGTGACGAAGAATATGCGAAGCCGTACTCGTACAAAATCAACCTATCAACGTATGACATTGAATCGGAAGTCAGCGCTTCGTCCCGCGCGGGAATATTCAAATTCAAGTTCAAAAAATATAACAAGCGGCCGTACATCATCATCGAACCAAACAGTGATGAAGGCCGTGCATTTGTAAAAATCGACAGAGACAACAATATGGTGTATGGATATAATCCCGTACATCGAATTTACCAGGGTTGGGGCGATTATGCCGGATTCAACGGATATTTTGTGATACAGTTTTCAAAACCGGTCCAAATTTATGGCACGTATAGAAATGGTCAAACCACGTACGAAAATCATGAAGTTCTCGGACGACAAGATACCGTCGGAGCGTTTGTCGGCTTCGATCTTCTGGACGAACTCATTGTCAAGGTCGGTACCTCCTTTACAGGTTTTGACGGTGCGCTGGCAAACCTTAATGCCGAAATTCCGGGATGGGAGCTCGAAACCGTCAAGCAAAAATCAAAGCTGGCCTGGGAAAAGGCGCTCAATAAAATACAGGTGAACGGCGGCACTCTTGAACAGAAAAAGAAGTTTTATACCGCGCTTTATCATTCCTATTTACTCCCTCGGGTTGCGAGCGATGCGGACCGACGTTATGTGGGTTTTGCAGAGGATACGCTCATTCATCAGGCCAAAGGTTTTGATTACTACGACGATTTCTCCATGTGGGATACCTACCGGGCTGTTCACCCGCTGTTGACCATATTGGAACCGGAAAAAACTTTATACATGGTCAAATCCCTCTTGACAAAGGCCGAGCAGGGCGGCTGGCTGCCAATATTTCCGATGTGGAATCACTACAGCGCGGCAATGATCGGCGATCATGCGACTTCGATGATCTGCGATGCTGCCGCCAAGGGAATTGATGATTTTGACAAGGAACTCGCCTGGAAATATATGAGTCAGAATGCATTCAAATTCAATGAAGACCGCAATTCCTATGTCTCCGGGAAAGGACGGCGCGCTTTGGATACTTATCTCAAATATGGATTTCTGCCTATGGAAGAGAAAGTTCCGGACGCGTTTCACAAGCAAGAGCAAGTGTCCAGAACCTTGGAATATGCATACGATGACTTTGTTTTGGGGAAATTTGCAATGTCACTGGGAAAAACAAGTGAAGGCCAGGCGCTTCTCAACAGGGCGTCAAACTGGAAAAATGTCTTTGACACATCCATCGGTTTTGTGCGGGGGAAACATCAAGACGGAAGCTGGTTCGAGCCATTCCTTCGCGATGATCCAAGAGCTCCGTACATTACGGAAGGGACACCTTTCCAGTACACCTGGTATGTGCCCCATGATGTTTACGGATTAGTGGACGCCATGGGAGGTAAGGATAAATTTATACAAACACTGGATACCCTGTTTCAAAAGGATCAGTATTGGCACGGTAATGAGCCGGGCCATCAAACAGCCTATATGTATGCCTATGCCGGAGCGCCCTGGAAAAGTCAACAGTGGATTGATTATATCATTAAGGAAGAATACGGTATCGGCCCCGGCGGTTTAAGTGGAAATGAAGACGCAGGTCAAATGTCGGCATGGCTGGTCTTCTCCATGGCAGGATTCTATCCGGTCTGCCCCGGAACACCTTATTATATTATTGGTACGCCTTCATTTAGGGAGACGGTTTTCGATTTTGGAGATGGGAAAAAATTCCTGATCAAAGCCAGCGGGATTTCCGAAGGCAATATTTATATCCAATCGGCAACTTTTAATGGTGAACCATTCGACAGAGCCTGGTTGAACCATAGTGAAATCGTCGCCGGAGGCAGGTTGATTTTTGAAATGGGGCCCGAACCAAACAAAGACTGGGCATCTGATCCGAATAACTTGCCTCCGAATGTTATGTAGGCTTTATCCGATAAAATCTATGTACAGTTCATCATCGAGCATAACCCCCGATTTTCTTTTTAAATCGGATATACTGCCAAAAACTTTCTAAATGCGTAAAATTCTTACCCTTCTGACAAATGCGTTCCCGCTCTGGATCATACTCGGCTCAGGAATTGCATTGATCGAACCAAAAGTGTTTACCTGGTTTTCAGGCCCCTTTATTACCTATGGGCTGGGCATAATCATGCTGGGTATGGGCCTTACCCTGGGGCCCGAAGATTTCAAACTGGTGATGAGATCACCAAAATGGGCGCTTACGGGCGCTGCTTTGCAATTTACTACAATGCCCATATTGGGTTGGGGCCTTGGATATGCCTTTGACTTGCCCACACCTTTTGCGGTTGGATTGATCATCGTTTCCTGTTGTCCGGGCGGCACAGCTTCCAATGTCATCAGCTATTTGGCAAGAGCCCATGTAGCCCTTTCAGTTACAATGACTGCTATATCGACATTGCTGGCCATTGCGCTTACCCCATTGCTTACCACCTTCTTGATTGGGGATAAAATCGAAGTGAGTGCGTATCAACTATTTCTCGGAACGGTAAAAGTAGTGGTCGTTCCGGTAGTACTTGGAGTTTTGATGAACAGGTATCTGCCAAAGATAACCCGCCGGATGTTGCCGGTCGCTCCTCTGGTGGCAGTGATGGTGATCGTGCTTATTGTCGCCAGCATAATAGGACAGGGCAAGGATGAAATCCTGAATTCGGGTCTCCGCTTGATCGGCTCGATCCTATGTTTACATCTTGCCGGGTTTGTGCTCGGGTACTTATTCAGCAAATTGATCACTTCCAGGGAAGACATAAACCGGACCATCTCGATCGAAGTAGGGATGCAAAACTCAGGATTGGGTGCTTATTTGGCAAGAGCGAATTTTATAAATCCGGCGATCGCAATTCCTTCGGCCATATCCAGCGCCACACATTCTATTATCGGAAGCATTGCCGCCGGGATTTGGAGAAACAAATGAATATTTGCACAGGACAAAGAGGCTGTCAACCGGACACATAGTAACTCGAGGCTACGATGGCCGGTAAAATTCGCAGGATCTTTTTTTGTCTTTGATTGATTTTGACTCCGGTATTTGCTTTTCTGTGTTACTAGTCCAGGTCATGATTCGTAAAATGGTACACTTTGTTTCTGGTTTTGTATCAGGAAATGCAACCTGTTCAGCAGGTTAACTTTGCTTGTACCGGAGTCGAAATCGAGGAACAGTAAATTGACGTCGGGATATATGTGCTTTATTTTCTTTTCGATACCTTTGCCTATGATATGGTTGGCAATACACCCGAATGGCTGCATACAGATGATATCCGCGATATCCTGCCGGGCAAATGATGCTATTTCTGCCGGAATAAGCCAGCCCTCTCCATACTGATTGGCCAATGAAACAATTTCCGATGCATACCTGGCGTTTTGCCGGATGGGATATACCGGCCGGTAAAAACGGAATTCACCAAGTAACCTTTCATAGCGCCTTATATGATGCTCGGCTTCCCATTCCAGGAGTTTACTTATAATGCCGGTTCCTGAGTTCATTGCAATGTGTGAACTTTTCATTGCCTCCCCATTCACAAACGATTGCATCAGAAATTCAAAAAGCGGGGGAATTGCCACTTCAATCCTGTTTTGGATGAGCCAATCGATGATATTGAATTGTCCATACGAATTGTATTTGATATATATTTCCCCGACAACCCCCACCGCAGGGATTTTTTCAGGGAGTACTTCAACGGCGTTGAAGTCGCGAACTGCGTTTTTTAATAATGAATAGAGCGCCCTGTGATCATTTTTTCCAATTAATTCTTTTGCCTGTGCGAGGTATTTATTCCTTAGCATATTTGAAGCGGATTTATGTTTTTCACGCGATACCGTGGCATAATACAGGCGGGTAAGACTATCGACGAAGATTAAGCCGAAGAATACCGGCCGGATCATTTTTTTCCAATCGAGGTCAAACCCCGGCTGGAGGTTGTACAAACCATCTGCCGGAGCAACGGATACAATGGGGACATGCCCGTAACCCGCCTTTGCCATTGCCCTTTTGATCAATGCCAAATAATTCGTCGCCCTGCATTGCCCTCCTGTCTGGGTTATCCCCACGGCTATCTCATCCGGATTGTATTGACTGCTCTCCAACGCCTTTATAATGTCTCCCACAACAAGTGTGGCTGGGTAACAAATCTCATTATTTGCATGACTCAGTCCCAAATCGGCAGAGCTCCTGTCTGACGGGGGCAGGTTGACCAGCTTATAGCCGGCCAGTTTACCCAACACCGGGATGAATGGTGAATAGAAATCCGAAAACCATGGAACAAGTATTGTTTTTCTTCGGTCGGATTTCTTAAATACGGCTGTGGGACTTCCATTCATATGATCTTCGTTGCATACCGGATGCCTGCCTCTCCTCAGGTTAAGTGATTCGACGAGTGACCTCAAGCGGAGTTTTAACGAACCGGGGCTGGCAATTTCATCAATGCGGATGAGCGCATAGGGGATATTATTTTTTTTTGCAAGATCATTTATCTCATCCGTAATAAATGCATCGGGCCCGCACCCAAATGAATTTAGCTGGATCAGACCTACCGGATATTTCTGACGGCTGACCCACCAGGCAGCCTGTAAAATCCGGTTGGGGTACGCCCATTGCGAAACGGCAAAATAGCGTGAAAAACCTTCTTTACATTCTGATGCGATTTCTTCGTTGATCACGTGTACTCCAAGACCGGAAAGTATTTGGGATGCCCTTTGATGAATTAAGGTATCCATATGATAAGGGTGAGCGGCCATCAGCACTACGGGCGCATTGTCCCGTATGGCCCTGTTCAGAATTTCCCTGTTCTTTTGCCTGATTATTTGTTTGAATTCATCCTGTTCTTGTACGGCCGTATCGAAAGCTTTTACAAACCGGGTTTTGTTTATTCCCAGTTTTAGAACATAGCTCAGACATGCTTTTCGCAATAGTGCTTTATCGTTAAAATTGATCCCGGGCGAATCGAAGGGTATTTTAAGCGGCTCAAGTAATTCCGATGAGCTTTTAAGCACTTCAGAATACCCGGTCACAATCGGACAATTGTAACTATTGGCCGAATGGTGGAACTCTTTCTTTTCGTAAACAACAAATGGAAAAAAAATGCGATCCGCTTTTTTTTCGACCAGGTTAATAATGTGCCCGTGCGATAGTTTGGCAGGAAAACAAATGTTTTCGGACATAATGAACCGATTTCCCTTTTGGTATAAAGCCGTTGTGCTATCGTCGGAGAGTACAACTTCAAATCCGCACTGCGAAAAAAGGCTATCCCAAAAGGGGTAATTCTCGTATGTATTGAGGATGCGCGGAATACCAATACGAAGCGTTCCGGGAGCTGTTGATTTATCTCTGCCGAAGAGGATTTGTTTTTTATGCTCAAAAATATTGTCCCCTCTTTTCTTTGATGAGTGGCTGTTTGAAAATAACTTTTCGCATTTGTTCCCGGCAAAACATTTCTTTCCGTTAGGAAATGTATAAACTGTTACCCTGCATGTATTTGCACACCCCTTACAGGATAACATCCGTGTCGTATAATTCTTTATGTCGTCGAGATGGTCCAGCCCAGTAAAATGGCTCGCCTGCTTATGGTTTGCTTTTTTGGCGGCATACAAAGCCGCGCCATAGGCTCCCATCAGTTCGGGCAGATCGGAAGTCACTATTTTCTTTTCCGACAATACTTCGAATGCCCGGTAAACCGCTTTGTTCCGGAAAGTCCCTCCCTGGACCACGATGTTATCGCCAATACCAGCACTGTTTTTAATTTTTAAAACTTTGTACAGGCAGTTTTTTACAATGGAATAGGCCAGGCCTGCGGACAAATCTTCTACGGAAGCTCCTTCGCGCAGCGCCTGTTTTACTTTCGAATTCATAAACACGGTACATCGCGATCCCAGGTCATAAGGTTTTCCGGATAATAAGGCTATTTCGGAAAACTCCGGTATATCGTATCCAAGTGTGTTGGCAAAGCTTTCAATAAAAGAGCCGCAGCCCGAAGAACAAGCTTCGTTGATCTCGATGTCGGAGATGGTATTGCTTTGTACGTAAATTGCCTTCATATCCTGCCCTCCGATATCCAGAATAAATGATACTTCCGGCTCCAGTTCCCTGGCCGCGATAAAATGAGCAACGGTTTCCACAATACCGTAATCAAGCCCAAGCGCCGTCCGGATCAAGTCTTCGCCATAGCCTGTCACTGCCGATTTTGTGATGGCGACCGTCTTATGCTCGTTGTCAAGCTGATGTTTAAACAGTTTTAATCCTTCAACGACTGTTTCCAACGAATGCCCGTTGTTGTTTTTATAAAATTGGTAAAGGAGCTTTCCACTTTTGTTTATCACCACCACCTTGGTTGTTGTCGAACCGGAATCGATACCTAGAAAGCAACTCTCTTCATTGGCAGGAGCTCCGTTCGGGATTTGGATTTTTTTTCGCTGATCGTTCCATTTATCAAGCTCTTGATCGTTGGCAAATAAAGGCTGTAAGCCGTTCTCGGTTTTTCGAATGTTTTGAGCCGGGCTGAGTCGGTTTAAAAATTGGGATAATAAAACCGGGGGGCGCGAGGTCGATACGGACAGGGCCGCCCCTAAAGCAATAAAAAGTTCGGAAGCTGAAGGCAAAACAGAATTCCCTGGATCAATCTTTAGCTGTTTTAGGATGGCTTCCCTTAAGTAGCTGATGTACGTTAAAGGCCCCCCACAAAAAATAAGCGGTGCATTGATCGTGCAACCTCTTGCCAGGGAACCGATTACCTGGCTGGCCACCGCCTCAAATATGGATCCGGCAATTTCTTCAATGCTGATTTTCCGGCTGATCAGGTTTTGCACATCGGTTTTTGCAAACACTCCACAACGGGCAGCAATGGGATAGGTCCTCCGGGCACTCCATGCAAGATCATTTAATTCCTCGACAGGAACGTTGAGTAATGTGGCCATTTGATCGATGTATGCCCCTGTCCCTCCCGCGCAGTTGCCATTCATTCTAATATCCGGCTTTTTCCGTTCGTCAAACAGAACCAGCTTTGCGTCTTCGCCGCCTATATCCAACAGGCTTTTTATTCCGGTATATTTCTTTTTTGCAACCAAACTGGCTGCCAACACCTCCTGAATGAAAGGAATACCGGTTTTTTCGGCTATTCCCATCCCGGCAGAACCTGAAAGGGCCATGTGTAGCTGCACATCGCCCATTTGGTTGAGAATGTCCAACAATAGCTCCTTCAAAGTTTCGACGATGCGCGTATTATGACGCCTGTAGGCAGAGCAGGTAACTGCGTCCGTACGGTCAATTACAACAACTTTAGCGGTTGTTGAGCCTAAATCAATTCCCAAACACTGCATTTCCATATTTTTCTGACTATTATGTTTGACACTATTGTCAACCCCGGGGTAAAGGTCACCGGAGAAGACACCTTTTTATTGATTACTTATCCCGATACACGCTCAACAAATCATTTTCCAAAGAACAATATATCTGTAAGATATTGAATCATAATCGAATACGCATCGGGATAACCTCCTCGCTTTCATGAATTACTTTTTGTTTCTCTTATATTGACAATTAAGTCTGACATAAATGTCAACAAAAAAAGCTAGTGTTAAATAAAATTAAAAACGACGTCTTTGCCATTTCCTACCTTGTCATCTCGACGTCAGGAGAAATCCGGCCTATTCGTGGTGACCCGGTGTCGATTGAACCGGATTTCTCACAAGTTACCGATGACGTGTTTTTATAATAATCCGTAAATCAAATAAATACACAAGACTACGTCATTCAAATTTGTGCGTTTTGTATAAAAAGTCAGGTCTCGAAATGACACGTTACGTTTTACTTAACACGGGCTCGGTTTAAGCCAGTTTTCAATTACTGCTATGATTCCTTGCTTGCGCGAAATCATAAAATCATAAAATTCTTTCTCTTTATGGTCAAAGAAAAACTCCATAAAAATGGGTTTACTCAATAAAGGGAATAAAGACATCCCCATGAGATTCGCAAACAAATCCTCAAGTTTGAACGGTTTGATTATTCCTTCTTCAACTTCTTTTGCAATTTGCTGATGAAGTCCTTCAAAATTCAAATTTTTGGCTCTATATAAATTAATGACCCATTCGGCATCCCGTTGCATTTCTATCAGAAGGAATCCGGGAATCATTGGGTTGTCAATTATAAGCTCGATGTATTTGTTTACAAACATTTCAATCTTTGAGAATACAGGAACATCGGCATCAATGATTTTGGAAAGAGCTGGTATAAATTTGCTTTGAATCGTTTCCAGTACCTTTTCGAAAAGCCGGGACTTGTTCCTGAAATAATAATGCAGTGAAGTCCTGCTAATACCGGCTTCATCTGCAATCTGGAGCATTGTCGCTCCATCCACACCATGTTTAAGGAATACCTTATTGGCCGCTTCTAAAATTCTGGACTCCGGATCTATTGGATTTTCAGACATTTTTTTCATTTTTGACATATATGTTTGACATTTATGTCAAATTTAATAACCATATTATCTTTATCCAAAATATGTGATTGAAAAAAACACAAAAATATCAGTGGGTGACTGGAACACTACAGGCAGCAGAGGGAGAAAGAAAAACGCTTCGATTATCCCGGATTTATCCAGAGGTCTGTCCGATACTGCCGGCCTCCGAAACACCTTCCCGCACCGGGGAAATTTCTTCTCCACAGTCAGCACGAGCATTTTGTTCGCATCTTCCTTTGCAATGTAGGAAACTCACACCTATTTGGTCTCCATCAGATCATAACACCGGGAGGCGGTTTAGCTTGCAACCAATTGCCGTCAGGGCCATTCCTATTGGAATCGGGATTGTAAATCCCCCAAATCATCCTAAACGGAGACTTGTCTATGGCAAGTGCCGGTATGGAGCAGTTTACGCTCTTTCATTCATCTGTAGCGACAGTGCTCCGGAGGGACATTTTCGCACTTGTTCGGCGATATCATTTTTTGGCGCTCCTTTGACATTCACCCACGGCCGTTTTCTCGGATCAAAAACCGAGGGAAGACCATGGAAACAAATGGCAGAATGGATACACTTATGCGGTTCCCACTTTACTACTAAGTCATCGATCGCGTAGGTCTTTGTTATATGCTTCATGATCGTCTGGTGCGTTTCATATTATAACTTTCCGGAGAAATTAAAGTTTTAATGCAGACGAAATTTTATCAATATACTCATTGATGAATTCCCGCTTTCGCTTCAACCGGTATTGCATCACCCAGCGCGGGTGCGGCAAAGGTTGGATATCTTCGAAAAGCCGGTACTTTTTATTCAGATATTTCAGATACTTCAAGTTTTCCCCCTTCCCCATACTAAAAGCGATATGGCTCAATGCTCCGATTTCAATCTGTTGCTTCAATGATTTCACCATATATGATTCAAGGAAGTCTCGAACTTCCGGAATATCGTAATAATTCAAGTTCACACCATCTTTAATAAATCCCAGGGGAGAAACACTTGTAAAAAATATGTGTGCGTAAAACGAATGCACCCCGCCAAACGCTTCGATTACCTCATAGACAAAGACCGAAGACAGCTCCAGTCGTTTATTCAGGTCATTTGAAATACCACATTTCTGCTCTAATCGAACCGGGTCCGTGAAAGGCACCCCGGTGACTCCGGCGCCAAATCTCCCGGGATTTATACCGATTAAGAATAATCTCGGAGCACGATCGCTATAATACTTTTTATAAAAGGATTTTGCCAGTGCATAGCTTGCTTCAACGCTAAAAGGATTCAGTATTTCCACACCATGAGGCAATGATTCCGGGAAATCAAGATGATCGATAAAGCTAAAATATTTTTCCTGGAAGGTCACGTTACAGAATCAAGTTTATATGAGACCATAAAATTTAAGGCGTCTCGTCATCACAGCGCAACTCAACCTTAAAAATCCGCAGAACCTGTCCGCAAGAGCGGGCCCGCAAACGTCGGCAGTTGTTTTATCCCCAAAACCGATTTCACAAAAAACCATCTTAATCTTTTTCGATTCGTCTTTCAGCAAATAACACTTCTTCCTCATACCTGGCAATGTCGTTTTGCGCTTACCCGGGCCATTCTTTCCTCTACCTTGCACACGATCCAGACCTTCAAATCATCCGCTTAAATTACTACTATTTCCGATGCGCCGCGCGGGATAAAAGGGAAGAAGTTCGCGTAAAACTCATTATATTTTCGGTTGCTCATATCCAAACTTCCCAACCAATCAGATCCAAATCCATATCTCCGGTCTATCCAGGTCAAACAGCCGGCCTTAGTCCCGGATGATTATTTCAGGCTGTGTATCACGAGACCGCTTCTAAGCTTCGGTTCAAACCAGGTTGTCTTCGGAGGCATAATTTCGCCACTGTCTGCGATGTCGATCAACTGTTGCATCGAAACCGGATAAAGTGCAAAGGCAACCTTCATTTCACTGCTGTCAACGCGTTTTTCCAATTCTTCCAACCCGCGTATACCACCGACAAAGTCAATTCTTTTATCGGTACGCAAATTGACAATATCGAGAATTGGCTCCAGTATTTGTCTCGATAATATTGTGACGTCCAATACACCGATGGGATCATTGTTGTTATACGTCCCTTCCAATGCAGACAATTTATACCATACCCCCTCCAGGTACATGCCAAATTCATGAAGTTTAGTAGGTTTGTATTCTTGCGGTCCGATCTCCGATACCTCAAACCCATCTTCCAATCGCTCCAAAAATTCTTCTTTTGACAATCCGTTCAGGTCTTTTACGACCCGGTTGTAATCGATGATGTTTAATTGATTGTGCGGAAAATGTACGGCAAGGAAATAATTAAAAGCTTCATCTCCGGAATAATCCGGATTTTCGTTTCTCAGGTCTTTCCCGACTAATGCCGCAGCCGCCGTCCGGTGGTGCCCGTCAGCTACATAGGTAGCCGGCAGCTTTTCAAATTCCGAAATGATGTCCGGCACTCGCTCATCGTTCACGGCCCATAATTCATGTCTTACTCCGTCCCCGGCAACAAAATCATATTCTGCGTCCTTCGCTACAATTTCATCAACGATTTTATCTAAAGTATCCATCGCCGGATAGGCAAAGAATACCGGTTCGGCATTCATCATGGATACGCGAACGTGCTTTTTGCGGTCTTCCTCTTTATCCGGCCGCGTGAGCTCATGTTTTTTGATTACGTCGCAAAAATAGTCGTCAACCGCCGCTGCCGCCACGATGCCGGACTGGGAATTCCCGTCCATGGTCAACCGATAAATGTACAAACTTTCCCTTTCATCCTGAAAAAAAACGCCGTCCTGCAAGAACCTCTCAAAATTCTCCCTGCCTCTTTGATAGATTTCAGGAGCGTACGGATCCTGTCCGGATGGAAAATCGATTTCCGGTTTTACCACATGAAGAAAGGAATCCGGATTCCCCTCAGCTTCATGCTTAGCTTCGTTCGTATTCAGCACATCGTAAGGCCGGCTTGCGACCAGATGCACTTTGTTCCTGACAGGTCTGAGACCTTTAAATGCTTTAATTTTGGCCATGGATTTTTACTATATTTATCGATTAATCAACAGGCGGCAACAGCCGTACCATTATAATGCCATCAATATCCCTGATCTTTTGAATTTGTTCGGACGATATCCCTCCATCGATATCGATAATATTATAGGCAATTTCGCCGCGGTTTTTATTGAGCATGTCGGCAATATTTATATTCTCATCCGCCAGTACCGAGGTAATATTACCAACCATTTTCGGAACATTCTTGTTTGCAATGATCAGCCTGTTTCCGCCATTTCTGGGCATACTTGTATTTGGGAAATTCACCGAGTTTTTAATATTCCCATTTTCAAGAAAATCCTTTACCTGATCGACCGCCATCACAGCACAATTAGCCTCGGACTCCGGAGTTGAAGCGCCCAAATGGGGAATCCCGATCACTTGCTCATGTTTCAACAGATCTTCATCCGGAAAATCCGTGACAAAAGATGCAACTTTTCCGGATTCGAATGCGGCAAAAAGATCTTCCTTATTTACCAGACCGCCTCGTGCAAAATTCATAATACGGACGCCATTTTTCATGATATCCAGCTTGGATTTATTGATGTATCCCTTTGTCGAATCCAACAGAGGCATATGCAGGCTTATATAATCAGCCTTGCTCAACAGCGAATCGAGACTTATAGCTTTTTGCACATCCTTGGACAGCGACCAGGCAGAGTCGATCGAAATGTAGGGATCATATCCAACTACCTGCATTCCAAGCGCCTCGGCAGCATTGGCAACCAGCATCCCGATGGCTCCCAACCCAATTACACCCAATGTCTTTCCGTGAAGCTCAGGGCCGACAAAATTGGATTTACCTTTTTCGACAAGTTTGGGCACTTCATTACCTTCACCAACAAGTGTTTTAGCCCAATTTATACCAGTGTTTAAATTTCTGCTGGATAGAAGCATGGCAGCTACCACCAATTCTTTTACGGCATTTGCATTTGCTCCGGGGGTATTGAACACGACAATCCCTTCCTGTGTGCATTTCTCCAACGGAATATTATTGACGCCCGCTCCTGCCCTGCCTATGGCTTTTAAAGAGGAAGGGAAGTCCATATCATGCATTTTAGCACTTCGAACGAGGATGGCATCGGGAGCTGAAAACTCCGAGGCGACCTCATAATTGTCCATTGAAAATCTCTGCAATCCGATGGAAGAGATTTTATTTAGCGTCTGTATTCTGAACATAATACCGATAGATTAAAAAGTTATTTATTGCTTAATTCAAATTTCTTCATAAACTCGACCAGCTTCTTCACGCCTTCCGGCGGCATGGCATTGTAAATACTCGCCCGCATTCCGCCAACTGTTCTGTGACCTTTAAGGGTTTTCAGGCCAACAGACGCAGCTTCCTTGATAAATTTGGCATCCAATTCCTCACTGGTTGTCACAAAAGGCACATTCATCGTAGATCGTGAAGCAAGGTCTGCAGTGCCTTTAAACAGGCTTGAATTGTCCAGAAAACCGTAAAGCCAACTGGCTTTTTCTTCATTGATCTTTTGCATCTCCACAACTCCGCCCCTTTCAAGCAACCATTCGAATACCAGACCTGCCATATAAATGGCATATGTCGGAGGGGTGTTGAACATGGATCCGTTGTCGAGATGCGTCTTGTAGTTGAACATATTCGGAGTAACATCCAGCGCACTTCCGACCAGGTCTTTTCTGACAATTACAATGGCTACACCGGCAGGACCTATGTTCTTCTGGGCGCCTGCATAAATTACGCCAAAATCATTGACATCGTAAACCTGCGCCAGAATATTTGACGACATATCCGCCACCAACGGCACATCGCCAACCGGCGGTAATTTCGGAAAAGTCGTACCGTAAATGGTATTGTTGGAAGTAATATGAACATAATCAGCCTCAGGATCAAACATATCTGCAGAGAGCTCCGGTATATAGCTAAACGTTTTATCCTCGGAAGAGGCCACAACATTTACGGTCCCGTATCGCTTTGCCTCTGCAATTGCCTTTTTAGACCAGGCCCCCGTATTGATGTAGTCTGCTTTTCTTTTATCCGAAAATAAATTTAACGGCACCATCGCAAACTGACTTGAAGCGCCACCGTGCAGGAAAAGAATTTCATAGTTATCAGGAACCGACATTAACGTTTTGAGTTTTTCCTTGGCGCCATCAAAAATCCCCTTATATTCCGGTGAACGATGGCTCATCTCCATTACGGACATACCTGCCCCCTGATAATCAACCAAATCTTTTTGTGCTTTTTCCAGCACCTCTACCGGCAATGTCGCCGGCCCTGCAGAAAAATTATATACTCTAGGCATTTTATTGATATTTGAAAATAACTAACAACAACTGGTTTCTGTAAAAAACCATGAATGCAACACTGAAGCTACCAAAGAACTGCCAGTAAAAATTCCGAGGAATGAAATGGCTATATCAACGTAAAAAATAAAAAACACCTTGATTGTTAGTGGCTGTGTTATACTCATGACTTTTGCGATCAACAACAACCGTAAAATACCGTTGTTTGACCCTGCGAAGATGCTCCTTAATCTTGAAAGATTCAAGGATTGGGAGGGATTAAAATTGCATTATGATGTTTTTTTCATAATCGGTAAAATCTTTGTCCGCCGTATCGGCATAAATCCGTAAATTTATCTACTTCATTGGTATTTTGCCATAGAAAATACCGATCGAATTTATGTGGAAGTGCCCGAAATGCCGTCGCAAATTTAAAACCAGAAATCAATGGCATTCCTGCGCCATTGTAAAAGTTGACGATCTGTTTGAAAATAAGCTCTCCCTTGCCAAAAAAATTTATAATGAACTATTGGAACGATGCAAAGCGTTTTCCTCTTTTGAAATAGACACCACAAAAAGTTGCATATACTTTGTAGCGCATAAAAGGTTTATTGCAATAAAACCTCAAAAAAACGGGATCATTACCGAGTTTGTACTGAACCGGAGCAATGACGTGTTTCTGGTAATAAAGATCTCGGGAATAGGCAAATTCAAATATGCGCACCGGGTTATGCTGGATCGCGTAGAAAATGTTACTGACGAGCTGATGCGCTGGATCGAAGAAGCATATACGCTTCAGGTGAGTGATTAAAAAGATTTAATGCCCTTTTCAGACCCTTTGCATAACTTTCATTTTTTATCGGCGATTCCCGCAGATATTTTCCCCGAATTTCATTTACAAGCCCGATCAGGTTATTTTCACACCCAGCCATTTCGTAATTAATCAATAGCAAGAGGGCAGTCTTTAGCGCCAATGCCCTCACCCGGACGGTATGCAGCGAAGCTCTGGACGGGTGGATATGGATATATCTCTGCGGTTCCCTGCCAATCAATAATGTCCAGCTCGATTTATCGCTTAGTTCGAGCATTTTAAATTTCTTCCGGGATGTATTTACAAATCGCAAATAGTCCCGTCGCTCATAGCACTTCATAGATTTCAATTGTCCGGCTATTTCCATGCAAATTTGCGCAACAGACAACCCTCCGCAATAAAGGTCGATCATGGAATTTCCGACTTTAAGCAATTGGTTATTTTGCCGGGCGGCACTCAGCAAACCGTGCCTGGAGGCCGACACAAAATTGATCTGGGAAGCACGATGATGCTTGATCGCATTGAACAAAACCGGTGGAGCAATATTTTCCTGGAAAGACATTTACCGAAGAGATTTAAAAGGCACATTGCTGCGAAGTACACTCTGCTGAAACCGATGGATTTTCCTCTCATTCTTGATATAGGGCAATTTTCTGATCATCACTCCCTTAATACGGTCTTTGTATCTCGAAACAATCTCAGAATAGATTTCCATATCTCTTTGCCCATTGTCCCCAACTAAAATAAATTTTTTATTCGGATAAAATCCCAGCAAAAACTGAATACTGTTCATCTTGTGATTATTGTCGATGTTTCCGTTGACGATCAGTTCCCGGATCCCTTTTTTCAATTGTTGCAAAAAAAATACTCCTTTCGGCAATTCATTAATACTGAAAAAATCTACCAGAAAATCATACAAATTCCATTCACTGTTTGAGACATAAAAAAAATCCCGGGGATGAGCCGTATCATTCAGATCCCGGATGTGTGCGTGCCAGTTTTTAATATACGGAATAGTCTTCCTGGTATGCGCATTTCGAAACAGGACCAGGGCCAGCTTTCTGATGAGCCGGGTGCTGTGAGATACTAACAGCGTATCATCAATATCTGATATAACTCCGGTTTCATGCTCATCAGACACATAAAACTCACTTTTGAATTGTTTATTGTTTCTCTTCCAGAACAGCTCATAGGGATACCAGCCGGGCCTGCTCAATTTGTGTTTGATCTCAATAGTAAAAAAACCCTTGTTATTGGTTCTTACGCGTTGTTCGATCCCTTGGAGCCTGATATCAACGGCGGTCCACTTCAGGGGCCTGGCCCTAAACCGATGAATCGTTTGTTTTATGTTTCGCCTTCTCCCGTGATGTGGTTCTACATCTCGAACTTTGTGCTTTTCAAAGGCATGCCCTGAAATGATCACTTTTTCTGAGTTGGCTATTCCCCGGTATCCTATAATCTTTGACTCCACGTATTGAAATTATGAAATTGGGATTAGAATTAGAAATTGTCGAAACGATCTTCGCAATCAATGCGGAGAACTATTTCGCATAATTGCAGCCTGTCAGCTTCTGCGCTTGAGGATCAACTTCAAATTACATGAAATGCAATGAAGATTTTGAAGGACTTCTTGACCGTGATGTATTGGGCACTTTGGGTCAAAGCGCTCCCGGATGCTCAAGGTCAACTAAGTGCACCGGATTACGATGGGTAAGTTTTCGCATTGGCGGTTGCGATGAGAAGACTGGAGGGCGAGTGCGTAGAGACCGGTCGTCTCATTTCCCCGGTGAAATCTGCTCGCCTGACTGCATTCCGAAATGAACTTTGGTTTTGCGCACCAGGCTTGGGCTTAACCTTCAATCTTTTGTATTTAAAGAAAATACACCTCATTTCAAATAAACATTTAACCACTGACAAATTCTTTGTTCCAAAGATTATTCAAAATTTATACCTTAGGTATATCCTCAATATTAACCATAAAACAATGAAACCGGTAGGACCGGAGCAAATTCAGGACACGCACAAGCATGATCACATTGCTCTGTGTGTCAGCAAACTAAAAAAAATAAACAGATGAAAAACTATTTATTATTGACCGTACTTGTTTTTTTGGGCATCCGTGCCCTTGCCCAGATCCCCGGGGATTTTTCATTTCGGCAAACCTATAAAATATCGGAACCTGCCGAAATGTCTATTTCAACAAATGATGGGTTTATATATGCATTTGGGAAAAACTCCAATGAAATCGAGGTTTACTTTATTGTAAAGAAAGACAATAGAGTAGTCGATATCGATCTTGATGAACTGGAAGAGCATGTAAACATAGACATATCGAGCTCCTCAGGCAATCTGGAAATAATCATCAAACAAAAAGAGACAAGCTGGATTAAAAACTGGAAAGACCGGTACTATGTATCTCTCCATATTTTAGCGCCGACAAGAACGGAATGCCTTCTGAAGACATCTGACGGAGACATCGAAATGATCGGTTTCAAAGGCAACCAGCAATGTAAAACAAGTGATGGCGATATCCTGGCCGAAGATATTGAAGGAGATCTTTACGCGCGAACCTCCGATGGTGACATAGATATTTCGAATGTGGAGGGATCGGTTGAATCAATCACCAGCGATGGCGATATCAAAGCCTTGAACATCAAGGGGGCATCCAGTTTCAGGACGAGTGACGGGAAAGTTTTTGCCAGCGATCTTCATGGCAATACCCATGCGACCACCAGTGACGGAAACATCATCCTGGAAAATGCCATGGGGGAGCATACGGTCCGGACTTCCGATGGGAACATTATTTTTGAGAAAATGCAAGGTTCGCTTACAGCTCAAACATCGGATGGCGACATCCGGGGAGACCTTAATTCCGTAACCAATAAATTATACCTGAAAACAAGCGACGGAAATATTTCCGTGTCGGTTCCGAATGGCTTAGGGATGAATGTGAGGCTTAAGGGAGAAGATATTCATACCAAACTCGAAGACTTTTCCGGGGATACCAGCGATCACCTGATCGAAGGTACCATACGCGGAGGTGGTGTGAAAGTAGAACTGATTACCTCGGATGGGGACATCAATTTGAATTACAATTAATTGGAGTCTAGGTTAAGTATCATCGATCTCAATAAAATCTGAGTCAACAAGGCGGCCAAAATCAATTTAATCTCAAGATATTTGAAAATAAAAACCTCAAAGTACCACGCGATAATTTTCTATCATTCCTGAAATTCAAGAATGCCAAAGTACTTTGGCAGATGAAAGTTTGGTCTTGGGAAATCCACCGGCGCCCAGGTAAGCCAGTGCGGATGCGAAGTTTTATCGGCACATTTATAAAAATTGGCTCGCCAAATTGCGCCGGTTTCAGGCGCTGAAAAATCATGGTATTTTTTAAGCATTGAAAATGGGATTCGATACTCCACCATCCAGGTAGTCTTATCTTCAATCTCGGGATCGACAACCTCCGGAAGAGAGTGCGCTACTGTCATCATAGGAATATCGTCACTGTTGATGTTTACCTTATCTGTTCCGGGTTTCATCTGGTGATGGAAAAGCATCGTGCCTCCGCAATTCATTTCCAGATTAAAATAACCCGCATCAATATCGCTTTCGGGAGTAAAAAAGAATTCTACGCAACTGTCCTGATAAACCGGATCCTGGTGATCGGTGTGCACGGCTTTTACGTACTGATCTTCAACGCGGAAAATTACATAAATGGCCTCGTCATCATATCCTAGTTTTGCCTGGGTAAAAGGGAAATGGGTTGGTCTGTCTCCCATAAATTGATCGATTTGAATGGGTTTGATCCTATTCCACGGCAACTTATTCCAGACCGCATTTATATCCGGTGCATGTTCAAGCCTGGCGACCGGATAAAAAGCCTTCTCAGCCTTGCCGGATTTATCTGCAACCTGACGGCAGGCGGCTATAAATATTAAAAAAGTAATTATGGGAACTATAGCAGATTTCATATCGGTCTCAGTAAAATTTTAAAGTCTAAACAATTATGAATTTAAATCTATTTTAACCGTTATCAATGTGTTTTGCGGGAAAATGCTTCAACCTAGTTTGTCAAGTTATGGAAATCAACCTGTTTTTCTCCTACCCTACAAGGCGTCAGATTGATTTCGACTTCTTCCCTCCGGGGAATCAAAGGGTAGAAAGAAGCCGAAATCCTTCTCAGGGCAAAATTTGACAAAGCAGGATTAACGCGGTTCATTATTCCCGCTGGAACTTAGTGGAGATTGACCGGCCGGGACGAGGCAGCCCCGATTTGACGGCAGAGACAAGGAATCTGAATTTGGTCAAATCAGATTCCGGAATCAGGTTTATCCTTTTATCCATATGAAGCGCTCATGCACAAAATAATGAAATCGATATTAACAGGAAAACCGGCTATTATGCGGAAGTTGGCCTTAAAAGACCTAAAAGTGCTCGAAGATATGTCAAAGGTATTTTACCCCAGCGATTCATAACCACTCAAAATGAGATTTAATTACTTCATCTTTTATTGTATTACAGGCTATTTGTTTTTTAAAAATATATTATATTTTTGCACGATTATTTAGAAACCATAAAAATATGTACTGGACATTAGAACTAGCTTCATACTTGGAAGACGCTCCGTGGCCCGCTACGAAAGACGAGTTGATTGATTTTTCGATCCGCTCCGGAGCCCCGATGGAAGTTGTTGAAAATTTGCAAGAATTGGAAGATGATGGACAGCCATATGAAAATATTGAAGAAATATGGCCAGATTATCCTACCAAAGAAGATTTCTTCTTTAATGAGGATGAATATTAGTGGTTAAAGATCATAACCTTACATGCAGGGCGATGCACTACAAGTTCATCGCCTTATTTTTTTTCAAAATTGCTCCGGCGACTATGAGGTCTTCCGGGGTTGTTATTTTAATGTTCTCATAACTCCCTTCAAACAGAGATATGTTCATGCCATTTTTCTCCGCTACACTTGCATCGTCGGTATATTCCGAGTCTAATGCTAAATTGGAATAAGCGGATTTAATAAGTTTGGTCTGAAAGGTTTGAGGCGTCTGAATAGACCGGTACTTTGATCTGTCGATAGATATCGTTTTATCTTTATCGACCAGGCGAAGACTTTCTTTAAGTCGGGTAGAAGCAATCGCGCAACCATGAATTTGCGCCAATCTGAATGAAGCGCTAATTATTTCCTGTCTGACGAGGGGCCGCACGCCATCATGAATTGCTACAAGGCTGTCATCGGCTCCAATGGCATTTAGTCCGTTATAGACGGAATGAGTTCTTGTATGACCTCCGTCGACGATCTTTACGGGATATGCAAAATCATGCTCCCTGCAAAGCGCCGTCCAATGATTACGTTCCTCTTCGGGCAGCACTAAAATAATCGAAAGTTCGGTAGAATATTTTTTGAACGCATCCAACGTATGCATTAGAATTGGCCTGTTTTCCAGCAATAAAAACTGCTTTGGGATACTGCTGTTCATCCTGGAGCCACTACCACCGGCAACAATTATGGCATATTCTTTCATATAAAAAAGGCTTCAAGAAGAAGCCAAAAGATAATCTAAATTATCAGCATGGCATCGCCATAACTGAAAAACCTGTATTTTTCTTTTATTGCCGTTTGGTATGCATCCATAACGAGCTCATAACCGCCAAATGCACAAGCCATCATCAACAGAGTACTTTCCGGCATGTGAAAATTTGTAATGAGCGCATTACATATCTTAAAGTCGTACGGCGGGAAAATAAACTTGTCGGTCCAGCCCTCTCTTTCTTTCAACCTCCCATTGGCAGAAACCGAAGATTCAAGCGCCCGCATGCACGTAGTGCCAACCGCACAAACTCTTTTTTTATTATCGAGCGCGTTGTTTACGATATTTACGGTTTTCGAATTCACGAAAAAATTCTCCGAATCCATTTTATGTTTCGTGAGATCTTCTACATCTACAGGCCTAAAGGATCCGAGGCCGATGTGAAGTGTAATTGGAGTAATATCCGCTCCAATAATTTCCATCCGTTTCACCAATTGCCTAGTGAAATGCATCCCTGCCGTAGGAGCTGCTACGGCTCCGATTTTATCTGCGAAAATTGTCTGGAACCGTTCCCTGTCTTCCGGTTCTGTGTCGCGTTTAATGTATTTTGGAAGCGGCGTTTCACCCAATGAGTCAATCAGGCTTCTGAATTCCCCATCGTCTCCGTCGTAAAGAAATCGAATGGTTCTGCCCCTGGAAGTTGTATTATCTATAACTTCCGCAACCAGATCCCCTTCTCCGAAATAGAGTTTGTTCCCTACCCGGATCTTTCTGGCAGGATCGACTAAAACATCCCACAATCTCATTTCTTTGTTTAATTCCCTGAGTAAAAACACCTCAATCTTTGCCCCTGTCTTTTCCTTATTGCCGTAAAGGCGGGCGGGGAAAACCTTCGTATCATTGATCACGAGCACATCTCCTTCTTCAAAGTATTCAATGATATCTTTGAATATTTTGTGCTCAATTTTTCCCGAGTCTTTGTGAATAACCATTAACCGGGATTCATCCCTGTTTTCAGCCGGATATAAAGCTATGGAGCCAGCTGGCAAATCGAACTTGAATTCAGATAGTTTCATATTTAATATTACGGTATTAAATAGTATTTAAAGAGTGAAAAATTAAAAGGCTGCAAAGTTAAGAATTTGTTTGTTTAATATTATCGAAAATTTTAAGTCTTTTTAAAAATAACCGGAATTGCTTTTTATAAAATTAGTCTTAGAGAGTTTCAGATTTGCATTAAATGCATTGACACATAATCTGACCCGTACGATTTTATCGCTTACAGGCGTCACCATCGGTATTTTTGCAATCATTGCGGCCCTTACGGTTGTCGATTCCCTAAAAGCAAATATTAAGGACAGCCTTTCATTTTTAGGGACAGAGGTCCTTTACGTCGAAAAGTGGCCCTATATATTTACTCCTAATGCTCCGTGGTGGGAATACCAGAAGAGACCCATGATCACGTTTAATGAATACAAATATCTTGAAGCAAACCTAAAAAATGCCTCTGACATTTGTGTTTTTACGGTTACCGGTGGCAGAACGATAAAGCGGAACAGCAACAGCATCGGAGGAATAGATTTGCTTGGGGTAACCGAAGGGCATACGGGATTATATGATGTTGATCTCGAACGCGGGAGGTTTTTTTCAAACCGGGAAATCGATTATGCCTCCAACGCGGCAATAATTGGCCACAAGATAAAAAATGCGCTGTTCCCGCACTCCGATCCGATAGGTAACGAGATCGTGATCCGGGGATTGAAGTATACGGTGATCGGACTCATGAAGGAATCGGGAGAAACCTTGCTCAATACACCAAGCAATGATGAAAGCGTGCTCATTCCATTTGGATCGTTTCGAAAGATCTTTTATACGGGCAAAAGGAGGGGCGCCTATACATTGATCGCGGTCAAGGGAAATGAAAATGACGTCGGTCTTATCGAGCTTGAAAATGAAGTGCGCGGTTTGATGAGAAATTTCAGAGGCTTGCGCCCAAAAGATAAGGATGATTTTGCCATTAACCGGCCGGAAGCCATAACGAATCAATTGCAGGGCGTTTTTGATGTGCTTACTACCGCCGGATGGTTTATCGGGATATTTTCAATTCTGGTCGGAGCATTTGGCATTGCAAATATTATGTTTGTGACAGTCAGCGAACGAACCGGTATTATAGGTATCCAGAAATCGCTGGGGGCAAAAAACTATTTCATACTTTTTCAATTTCTCTTTGAGGCGATATTCCTAAGTCTGATTGGCGGCGGCTTCGGACTGCTGCTCGTCTATCTCGGAACTTTCATCGACCTGGGTTCTTTTGTGCTTACACTTATGGTCAAAAATATAGTCCTCGGCATTGGCATATCTACGTTTGTCGGCGTAGCATCCGGAATTATACCGGCTTTAATGGCCGCGCGTCTGGATCCGGTGGTGGCTATCCGGGCAAACTAATTATTGAAAAAATTCATCGTTCGCTCTATTCCGATCGCACAAAAAGAGCGGGCGGCTTCACTTGCATTTTTAATGATCTTCGGAAGAATCTCAAACTCTTCTTCTGTAAAACGACTGAGCACATAATCTACTTGCCCGCCTCTGGGAAAATCATTTCCAATTCCAATCCGAAGCCGTGGGTAATTCATTCCTATGGTCTCCTCAATATTCTTTAAACCGTTATGTCCCGCACTCGATCCTTTGGCCCGCATTCTGATCTTTTCCAAAGGCAGTGCGATGTCATCGGTAATGATAAGTGTATTTTCAATAGGCACCTTCAACTGCTGCATCCAGTAATTTACCGCTTTTCCACTAAGATTCATATACGTGGATGGCTTGGCCAGATAGATGTTTTTTGCCTTGTATTTGAAATTGGCTATATGGGCCAATCTGGAAACCTCAAAACCTGTTGCGGCCTGCTCCGCGATATGATCTGCAATGAGAAATCCGATATTGTGCCTTGTAAGGGCATACTCGGCGCCCACATTTCCCAAACCAACGATCAAAAACTTCATTTGTGCAGATTATTGTTTATGCCAATAAAAAATCCTGCTTAAATAATGTGATAAGCAGGATTTTTTACGCACCAAATCAAAAATACGATCCTTTGCTAAGATTCGGATGAAGATTCTTCGGCGGCAGCTTCTTCTCCTTCTCCTTCTTCCCCCTCATCAAGATCTTCATCTTCACCTTTAAGAGCACGTGGTATTTCAACGGAAGCAATGGTAACTCTCGGACTGTTCAAAATTTCAAAATCTTTAATTTCGATATCCGCTACTTTTATTGATTTCCCAAGATCCAAACCACTTATGTCTGCTGAAATTGATTCCGGCATATTATCCGGCAACGCCTTGATGCGAACTTTTCTGAGTTTCACGATTAACTTACCCCCCTGTACAACACCGGGCGCATTGCCAACAAATTTCACCGGAATATCCATCTTAATCGTCTTATCTTCAACAAGTAATAAGAAATCGGCATGTAAAATAATTTCGCTTACAGGATGAAACTGAACATCCTGAAGAATAGCCGAATATTCCTCGCCTTCTACATTAATTTTCACAAAAGCAGCTTCGGGCGTATATACGAGCTCTCTGAATAATATCATCGGAGCATAGAAGTGAATCTGCTCTTTGCCACCGTATAAAACACAAGGAACCTGGCTTTCAGCTCTAAGCCGTTTTGCATCTGCTTTACCGAGATTTGCTCTTTTATACCCTATAATCTCTACTGTACGCATTTTTCAACAAAATTTTAATGAATAAATAATGAACTAATTGATTCGTTGGTGTGGGTTTTTCGTATCCCTTTTGCAAACAGATTTGCAACACTCAACACTTTTATTTTTTTGCTTTCCCTGTAAAGCGGGATTGTATCCGTGACTACTAATTCTTCCAACGCCGAATGCTCAATGTTCTCATAAGCATTGCCGGACAGTATCGGATGTGTGGCAATAGCCCTTACCGATCTCGCACCCTGCTCTTTTAATACAATACTGGCTTTGGACAGGGTACCTCCGGTATCTATAAGGTCATCGACCAAGACGATGTCCTTGTCTTCCACATTACCGATCACCTGCATGCTCGCAACTTCATTTGCCCTTTTCCGGTATTTATCAATCACCACCATATCTACTTCAAAATGCTTGGCAAAAGCGCGCGCCCTTTTTGTTCCCCCTACGTCTGGCGATGCAATCATCAGATTTTCCAGTTTGAGACTTCTTACATATGGAACAAAGATGAACGAACCATCCAGGTGGTCCAGGGGGATGTCAAAGAAGCCCTGGATCTGACCGGCGTGTAAATCGCAGGTCATTATCCTGTCCGCTCCCGCCGCCGAAATCAGGTTGGCTACAAGTTTTGCTGCTATCGCAACTCTTGGGCGGTCTTTTCTGTCTTGCCGGGCATATCCGAAATAAGGAATTACCACTGTGACGTATTTCGCGCTTGCTCTCTTGGCTGCATCGATCATAAGCAGCAATTCCATCAGGTTATCGGAAGGGGCAAACGTCGAGCTAATTAAAAACACATCGCACCCCCGCACGGATTCTTTGTAGAACGGCGACATCTCTCCATCACTGAACTTCTGAATCTCGATTTCACCTAAAGGCTTGCCGTATTCAAGGGCAACTTTCTTGGCTAGATATTTCGAATTGGTACCTGAGAAAAGCTTGACCTTCGGCATAGAAGCAAATTGAATTATTTTAAAACAAAATTCCCGAATAAAATTCGGGATTTTTAGTTGTCCCACTAGGGCTCGAACCTAGACTCTTCTGAACCAAAATCAGACGTGTTGCCAGTTACACCATGGGACAATTTGACCGCCTTATTTTTCGAGGTACAAAGGTAGGATTAAATTTTTAATTTAAAACAATCCCTATTTAATTTTTGATTTTAAAATGCGGCCGGCTTTGCTCATTAGTTGCCTGCCGAATTGATCAGCCTCCTTCGCCAGTGGCAGAAACCTTATGACCAAATAATATAAAACAATGGTGCAGGTACTGTCCAAAATAATTTCTGTAATGAAGTTCTTTATATCGGGGAGTAAAGAAACCATGAAATAGACCACACCGGCCAATACAACTATTAACAGGTACTGATAATTATACGGATCGAACCCAAACCTTATCCTGATGAAAAAATATTTAATCAGATTATGTGCAAAAACCGCAATGCAGGAGGCGATCGCGGCCCCGGTAATCCCATAAAAAGGAATAAATAAAACATTCAAAAGCGCTAGAAAGACAACCAGTAAAATCAGAAAAACTGTGGTCATCCTATAGTATTTTGAATAGGTAATCACAGAATCATTGCTGCCTGCTCCCATCTTAATCAGGTTTGCAAGGCCGATCAGTAAGATCACATATTTCCCCTCCTTATAGCTCTCAGGAATAATTGAAAAAATATTTTCAAGATTTACCGCCAATCCAAGCAAAATAAGGGTTCCGATCAGGAACAGGTTTCCGGCGCTTTTATAATATATGTCTTTTACAACCTCCAGATCATTGTCTTTAAATGCCTTTGCAATTGAAGTAGGAGCTATTTTGTTTAAGGCTCTGGAAGGGATCAGAACCAAAGCTCCGAAATAAAAGGTAATCGCGTAAATACCCACGGCATCCGAATCCATAAAAGCGTTCAGCATGATGGTATCGATCTGCACTACGGCAATTCCACTAAAACCATTTAATAGTCCGAATAAACCAACACTTGCCATAGAAGAAATTAACGGTTTGTTTAGAAACCTTAAATTGATTCTTACATCGAATGCTTTATATCTTGCAAGATTAAGCAGGATTAAAACTGTCGGGAGGCAAAGGGCAATGGTATAGTAATAAATGTATCGGTTGAAATCAAAAATATTTAGAAATACCAAAAAAAGACCTATGAGAATAAGGATGCGTTGCACGAAATCCCGGAGAAATATACCAAAGGACGATCGATATAAAGCGTTATTGTAGGAATCAAACAGGGTGTAAAAGATCTGAAAAACCGTAAGAGGAATAATCAGGAAAAAATATTGAGCAAACTGCGGGGACTTCTCAATATTGTTTTCGACAATAGATGGTTTTATACCCAGGATAAATGCAACTGCAAACATACTCCCGATTGCACCAATGAGCATAGAGATGCCAATAAAACCATTGTAATTTTGCTTTATTTGGTTAAAGAAATGCGGCACAAATCGCAGCGTGACCGTGCTAAATCCCAGAACTCCTGCGCTCATGAAAATAGAGGAATAAGATTGCAATAGTTTTAGGGTCCCTATTTCACTCTTCCCCAGCAAGTTGGGAGCCAATAATCCGGTAGTGACAAATCCTATGATGACCCCTGCATAAAGTAAGATCGAAGATTGAAACGCCTGTTTCTTGATTACACCCAAAACCGGAATTGATATTTTTTTAAAAAAGCAAATAATATTATAAAAATCTATTTAAAGAAATAAAAACGGAACAACATGAAACCGGTAGGGTCGGAGCAATTTCAGGATACACACGTGCATGATTATATTTCTCTGTTTGTCAGCAACTTAAAAATATAAACAGATGAAATATTGATTTGACGGACGGCCGATTATGACTTTTGCTTCACATAACCTTACGGGATGACCGTAAATGCCAGATATCCATTCATTGGTTGAAAGATTCCGATGACTTGTTGATTTTTTTTTTATGACAACTCCCCATGCCTGATTTTTGCATTTCTGATCAGTGGGCCAATGTATGGCTCCATATATAGATGATTACTACCGGTAAAGTAAAAATCGCTTCGGAATTCCTGTGAGATGAACACTTTTGGGGTTTTAGCGTTATTGGTTGCATATGCAATTAATTTATACTTGGGTATCTGTTTGCGTTTACGACTCTTAAAGGCGATACATGATTGATATCGAAAAGACATTAATGCCCTGGATAGGCAAATCGATGAAAGTCATTGATTACTTTTTTATGGATCGTTTTGCCAGGCATAATATTGAACTTACGAAAGTACAATGGATACTTTTGAAGCGGTTAAAAGAAATGAACGGCGAATCGCAGCACAACCTGGCTTTCCTGACAAACAGAGATAAGGCGTCCCTGGCAAGGCTCTTAACTACCATGGAGAGGAAAAACCTTGTTGCTCGAATTCCCTCGGATTCGGATCAAAGAATCAACCGGATTTACATTACTTCGCACGGTGAAAAAATATTGAAGCAAGCTATGCCTGTTGTGAAGGAAATGATTGATGAAATGCAGGAAGGGCTGACTGATGAAGAAAAGATAATCACTATTAACGTTCTAAAAAAATTAATGAACAATATCAAATCCGAAG
The DNA here is from genome assembly GCA_022360055.1 of Cytophagales bacterium. Lineage (GTDB taxonomy): Bacteria > Bacteroidota > Bacteroidia > Cytophagales > Cyclobacteriaceae > JAAUQL01. The sequence goes on from JAKSDO010000054.1 coordinate 48,453, forward strand.
AATTGGTTGCACTGGAAACTAAATAGTAAAATGAGAAAATACATTACAATTTTTGTCGGCATACTTTTAATCGTCGCGGCAGCTTACATTGCGCGGGATCTGTCGACCAGAGAACAAAGAAGAAGGCCAAGAAACGAAAAGGTTGCTCCCACCGTTTTTACTGAAACCATAGAAAACAGCAACACCACCGTATTGGTTTTGGAAAGCGGGAGGCTCCTGGCCAAGCATCGAATTGAGATTTTCTCAGAGGTGCAGGGAGTAATGCAACCTACAAATAAGGAGTTTAAACCGGGCGCCACCTACCGGAAAGGAGAAACTGTGGTAAGCATTAGGAATGATGACTTTTATGCCAACCTTCAGTCTCAGAAAAGCAATTTGCAAAACCTGATCACCTCAATCTTACCTGATCTGAGACTCGATTATCCCGAAGCCTATAAAAAATGGGATGAATATCTCAGAGCTTTCGACATGGATAAGCCAATCAGGCCGTTGCCGGAGCCGTCTTCGGACAAGGAGCGTTTTTTTGTTACCGGGAGAAACATCTACACGACCTATTATAGCACCAAGAATATGGAAATCGTACTGGGCAAGTACAATCTAAGGGCACCTTACAGCGGTGTATTGACGGATGCCCTGGTAACCCCCGGTTCATTGGTCAGACCCGGACAAAAATTGGGAGAGTTTATTGATCCAACGGTCTTTGAGATGGAAGTTTCTGTGAACAAATCGATTCTTCCATCTCTGAAAGTTGGCCAAAGTGTCTTGGTACGAGATACGGAAAACCATACCCTCCAATGGAAAGGGAAAATTATCCGTATCAACGGAAGGGTAGATCGGGCCACCCAGACCGTTATGGTGTACATAGAATTGAACGGGAAGGATCTGAAAGAAGGAATGTATCTGGAAGCAGTCATGGAGGGAGAATCTATTGAGAATTCGGTTGAGATCTCCCGGAGTCTGTTGATCGATGAATCTAAGGTCTATATTGTTCAGGACAGCTCTTTGCTGCTGGTTGATATAGATCCCGTCTTCTTTAATGAGAAAACGGTTGTCGTAAGAGGCCTCGAAGATGGACAGCAATTGGTCTCCAAGGCCGTTCCGGGGGCTTATGCGGGTATGGAAGTTAAAATATTTCAATAGACGCCATGAAAAAGGTCATTCAACATTTCATAAAATATCCTGTTGCTGCAAATGTGCTTATCCTGAGCATGGTTGTGCTTGGTACAGCGGGTATTTTGACCCTGAAATCTTCCTTTTTCCCGCTGAATGAATCGCGCAACATCAGTATAAGTGTGGCATACCCGGGGGCCTCGCCCCAGGAGATGGAAGAAGGTATTGTTCTGAAGATTGAAGATAACCTCAGAGGTCTGGTTGGGATCGATCGATTTACATCGACCTCTTCCGAAAACTCCGCTCAAATAATGGTCGAGGTATTGAAGGGTTATGACGTGGACGCAGTTTTACAGGACATCAAAAATGCAGTTGATCGCGTACCGTCATATCCCGTAGGAATGGAACCTCCCGTGATCTCCAAAATGATTTTTAGGACAGAAGCCGTTTCTATGGCATTACACGGCGAAAAGGTCTCCTTGAAATCACTTAAACAAATTGCCCGTGAAATCGAGACCGATTTGAGGGCAAAACCGGGTATATCGCAGGTAGAGATCGGAGGATTCCCAAACGAGGAAATCGAAATTGCCGTTGACGAAAACAAATTGCGAGCCTACGATCTTACTTTCCGCGAAGTCGCAGATGCTGTTTCCAGGACGAATATCCTAATGACCGGAGGTTCTATTAAGACAGAAACGGAAGAGTTTCTTATAAGGGTGAACAACCGTGCGTATTACGGCGTTGAGCTGGATTATCTCGTGGTCAAAACAGATGAATCGGGCAACAAGGTGAGACTTATTGATGTCGCAAAAGTGAGCGACAGGTGGAACGAGAATCCCAACAGATCTTATTTCAACGGCAGACCTTCCGTAACGATAGAAGTGAGCACAACCAACTCGGAGGATTTGGTTTCCGTGGCAAATGCTGCCAAGGAATATATCGATTTTTTTAATGAAACGCATTCAAATGTGCAGATCGACATTACCCGGGATGCCTCATTAACGATTGTTCAACGCACAAAATTACTCTTGAAAAACGGCTCGCAGGGAATTTTTCTCGTCCTGATCTTTCTTGCCCTGTTTCTTAAGCCGCGATTGGCATTCTGGGTCGCTGTAGGAATCCCGATTTCATTTTTTGGGATGTTCATTTTCGCGGATATGTTTGGAGTAACCATCAACGTACTGTCCCTGTTTGGAATGATTATCGTAATCGGTATCCTGGTAGATGACGGTATCGTAATCGCTGAAAATATCTATTTCCACTACGAAAAGGGGAAAAATCCCGTCAGGGCCGCAATTGATGGCACCATGGAGGTTATTACTCCTATTACCTCGGCGATCATTACAACACTCGTAGCTTTTTCCACGTTCTTTTTTCTGGACGGAAGAATCGGAGAGTTTTTCGGGGAGGTCGCCCTGGTTGTTATTCTGACTTTAAGTATTTCACTGATCGAGGCATTAATTATACTGCCCTCCCATGTTGCGCACTCCAGGGCGCTGTCGAAAAATCAAAAAACATATTGGTTCAATCGATATGCCGATCGCTTCATTACCTGGATGCGGGATACCGTTTACGGTCCTTACCTGAAATTTTTCCTGCAAAATAAGTTTCTGGGATTCGCTATCCCTATTGCCATGCTCGCAGTTACCGTCGGATCAATGAACGGCGGAATAATCCGGGTAACGTTTTTTCCTCAAATAGCCAGTGACCGGGTGTCGATTACGCTGAAGATGCCCCAGGGCACAAATGAAGCGTTGACCGATTCTTTGATCACCCGGATAGAAACCGTAGCCTGGGAAGTCGGCAAAGAATTTACGAAACGACAGGAAGATAATAAACCGGCAATTGAAAATATCATCAAAACCATCGGACCGGGGACTGCCAATGCTTCGTTGAGAATCAATCTCTTGCCAGGCGAAGAGCGTAATTTCCCATCTTTTGCCATCGCAACAGCAATTAATGAAAGAGTAGGCCCAATTTATTCCGCCGAAAGCGTCGAGTATGGATCGGGTGGAAATTTCGGAGGGAAACCCGTTTCTGTCTCATTAATGGGAAATAACATCCGGGAGTTAAAGGGCGCAAAGGAAATCTTAAAAACCGCCTTAAATGAAAATCCTTTGTTAAAGGATGTCTCGGATAATGACCCTGCGGGTATTAAGGAAATTGAGATAACACTCAAGGACAATGCTTATCCACTGGGATTCACGCTCAATGATGTTATCAGCCAGGTGAGAAGCGGTTTTTTTGGATTGCAGGTTCAACGATTCCAGCGCAGACGAGATGAAATACGCGTATGGGTGCGTTATGACCGCGAAGAGCGAAGTTCGATTTCTAATCTGGATAATATGCGCGTGGTGAGTCCAACCGGGAATCGCGTGCCCCTCACTGAAATTGCTGCCTACAAAATCGCAAGAGGTGAAATCTCAATCAATCATTTGGATGGCCGCAGGGAAATTCGGGTCGATGCCGACTTAAAAAATCCAAAGGACAGCGCTCCGGAAATCATGACCAATATCAAGGATGAGCTGATGCCTGTTATCCAGGCGCAATTTCCAACCGTAACCGCTTCATTTGAAGGGCAGAACCGGGAAGCCGGCAAAGTTTCCGGTTCTGCAAGTCTGGTATTGCCGGTCGTCATTTTCATGATCTATGTGATTATAACTTTTACCTTCAGATCATTTAGCCAGCCGCTTATGCTTATATTGATGGTGCCCTTCAGCCTGATTGGCGTCGCCTGGGGGCACTGGATCCACGGCTTCCCGATAAACATGCTTTCATTCCTGGGGATTATTGCTTTGGTCGGTATTGTTGTAAACGATGGTCTGGTCTTGATTGGAAAGTTTAACGGATTCCTAAAAGAAGGGTTGAAGTTTGATGACGCGCTATATGAGGCGGGGAAATCAAGATTCAGAGCAATTTTCCTGACCTCGCTAACCACCATAGCGGGCCTGACTCCCTTAATTTTCGAAAAAAGCAGACAAGCTCAATTTCTGATCCCAATGGCCATTGCCATCGCGTACGGCATCGCTCTGGCAACCGTACTCACACTGGTAATGCTACCTTTAATGCTTTCGTTGGGAAACAACATAAAAGTTTACTGGAAATACGTAACAACAGGGACAAAACCTACTAAAGAAGAAGTTGAGCAAGCGATCAGAGAACAAAAAGTCGAACAAAATGAAATTATCTAAATATATATTTTTAATCCTTGTATTGACCGGGGCCGGAGCCCGGAGCCAGGACGTATTACTTACAAAACAGGATGCCGTAGATATTGCCCTTGCAAACAACTATGACATAAAAATAGCGGAAGGAAACGTGGAGAGCGCTGAAAATAGCGCCAGTATTTACAACAGCGGATACCTGCCGACGCTTTCTGCCACCGGAGGCGCAAACTATAATATGGTTGATAATACGGTCGAATTGCAGGACGGTTCATCGGCAAAGGAAAAAGGGGTACAGACATATTCTTTCAATGGTGCTTTGACACTTAACTATACAATTTTTAACGGTCAGGGAAGAAAATACAATTATGCGCAATTAAAAGAAAACTACAATCTGACGGAGCTTCAGGCCAGACAGGTAATTGAGAATTCTATTGTAAATATTTTTTCGATTTATTATGAAGTAGCCAGGCTGACTCAAAATGTGAATAGCCAGTACGAAACCATCGATATATCAAGGAGAAGGCTCCAGCGTATGAAATACGGGTATGAGTACGGACAAAATACACAATTGGATGTGCTGAACGCGGAGGTTGATTATAATAACGACAGCATTACCCTGAGAAATCTCAATCTTGAACTAAGTAATGTAAAAAGGGATTTGAATGTTCTATTGGGCAGGGAAGTATCCATAGACTTTACGGTCGACACCGCAATTACCTATATGACCGGACTGTATTATGAAGATTTAATGCATAATGCATTGAAAAACAATGTCACGGTATTGCAGAACGAAGGGCTTTTACGATCTTCGGAATATGGGATGAAGGTAGATAAATCGGCATTGATTCCAAATTTGGGATTGAGTGCCAACTATAATTACAATGACAGGTTTAACGGATCTACGGCTCCCTTCAAACACCAGACAGTGATAGGACCCAATGTAAGCGCAAATCTATCATGGAATATTTTCGACGGCGGTTTGACCAAGGTGCGTATTCAGAATTCAAAAATTGCAGTTCAAAACCAGGAGATCGCCCGACAACAAAATTTGCAGGTGCTTCAACGAAACGTGAACAACGCCTGGGCGTTCTACCAGAATGCATTGTTTGTCCTGGAAGCGGAAAGGAAGAACCTTCAAACCAATCAGCGCAATTTCGAACGAACGCTCGAACAACAGAAACTGGGGCAGATTACTTCCATAGAATTTCGCCAGGCCCAATTAAACCTGCTCAACGCCCAGTTAAATTTCAACCAGGCAAAATACCAGGCAAAGACGGCCGAATTAGCCCTTTTGCAGCTTAGCGGGGATTTGATGTTGGCTGAATTCTAAATACTTCCGACGACATGTAAACATAAACCTTTCTATTCCGGAGGTTTTCTGTCCCCAAATGCGATGTTTTCA
>JAKSDO010000168.1 GCA_022360055.1 Cytophagales bacterium
GACACGCACGGGCATGATTATATTGCTCTGTTTGTCAGCAAACTAAAAAAATAAAACGGATGAAACCGGCGTGGCCGGAGCAAATTCAAGACACACACGGGCATGATTATATTGCTCTGTTTGTCAGCAAACTAAAAAAATAAAACGGATGAAACCGGCGTGGCCGGAGCAAATTTAAGACACACACGGGCATGATTATATTGCTCTGTTTGTCAGCAAACTAAAAAAATAAAAACGGATGAAAAACATAGTTTTAACAACGATCTTCCTATTTGCTGCTTTTTTTTATTCATACGGCAAAAACCGGATTTCTTTCTTTGACTTAAAAACCGAGTATAAGACTACTCCAATAAACATCGACGTAAAACATCCGGGACTGAGCTGGAAAATCTCGGCTACGGAACGAAACACACTTCAGGATTCCTATCAGATTCAAGCCGCACTTAATCTGTCAGACTTGAAGAAAGGCAGGAATCTGCTTTGGGACTCGGAGAAAACAAATTCTTCAAGCTCGATCCATATAAAATATGCCGGGAAAGAATTGCAAAGCATGCAGCGTGTATACTGGAGAGTACGTGTATGGTGCGGCAAATCGGCCTCGCAATGGAGTGCGCCAACTTATTTTGAAACAGGGCTTTACGACAGCCCGGACTGGAAAGCTCACTGGATAAAATCCGGATTTAAGCAAAAAGAGGAGCCCGATCCCTCCCCATATTTCCGCAAAGAATTTACACTAAACAAAAAAATTAACCAGGCAAGAGCATACGCCTCCTCTATTGGTCTCTATGAACTGTTCATCAACGGCAAACGGGCTGGAAACGAATACCTGACTCCCGGATGGACGTCTTACAATAACCGAATTCAATATCAGGTTTATGATGTCACGGACATGTTCGTTCAGGGCAAAAATGCGGTTGGATTTATACTGGGGAACGGATGGTTCAGACATTTCAGATCGAACGACAGGGCAGACAGCTACTACGACTTTCTCGCGGGTATTGTACAGATCGAAGTCAAGTATGCAGATGGGTCTAAAGAAACTTTGATAACCGATAATTCATGGAAATCGTCTGCAGGCCCCATACTTTCCTCCACCATATATGACGGGGAGATTTATGATGCCCGCAAAGATCTGGACGGCTGGGCAAGTGTCGGTTTCGATGATTCCGGCTGGCCGGGCACGAGCATTGTCGATCAGTCCAAGGACATTTTGGTGGGAGCTCAGGGCGAACCGGTAATTAAGAATGAAGAAATAAAACCCGTAAAAATATGGAAAAATGATAAAGGTGAAGTGTTGGCGGATATGGGTCAGAATATGGTTGGATGGATAAAACTTACGGTAAAGGGAGACAAAGGCACAAAGATATCGCTGAGGCATGCAGAAGTCCTGGATAAAAACGGGCATTTCTACACTGAAAATTTACGCGCCGCTGATCAATTGCTGGAATACACTATGAAAGGTGAAGGAGAAGAAGTGTACGAGCCCCATTTTACGTTCATGGGATTCCGGTATTTGCTTATTGAGGGTTTTCCCGGGATGCCAACTGCAGACAATATTACAGGAGTGGTAGTACATTCACGCATACCTGTTACAGGCAATTTTGAATGTTCAAATGGCTTGATCAACCAATTGCAGCACAACATCCAATGGGGACAAAAAGGTAATTTTGTCGATGTGCCGACGGACTGCCCGCAACGCGATGAGCGCCTGGGCTGGACGGGTGATGCACAGGCATTTGCTCCGACTGCCTGTTTTAATATGTACACGCCGGCATTCTATAAAAAATGGCTGAAAGATCTGGCCCTGGATCAGGATGATCAGGGGAGGATTCCACACGTAATTCCCAATAACCTGGGCCCGAATAGCGTTGCGGCTTGTGGATGGGCCGATGCGGGATTAATCGTTCCCTGGGTGGTATATCAGTATTTTGGGGATAAAACTATTCTGGAAGACCAATACGAAAGCATGAAAGCCTGGGTCGAGTATCAAAGAAGAACAGCGGGGGATTCTTATTTGTGGAATACCGGCAGACATTTCGGCGACTGGCTGGCTTACGCGACTACACGATCGGATTATCCCGGAGCAACGACAGATAAAGACTTGCTGGCAACTGCTTTTTTTGCACATTCAACCTCCCTGTTGAAACAGACCGCTGAAATTCTTGGGAAAAAACAGGATGCTGAAGCATACGATCAATTGTTCGCAAAGATCAAAGAGGCGTTTAATAAAGAATTTATTACTCCAAACGGAAGGATGAGTTCAAATACCCAGACCGCCTATGTCATCGCCCTGGCTTTTAACCTTTTTCATGAAGATAAAATCGATGATGGGGCAAACCGATTGGCAGAGGATGTGAAAAAATTCGGGCATATCACCACCGGTTTTCTTGGGGCTAACCTGATCAATCAAGTGCTTTCCGAGCACGGCTATACGGATCTGGCGTATATGCTCCTCAACCGAACTGCATATCCGTCGTGGCTGTATCCTGTAACCAAAGGGGCTACAACCATCTGGGAACGATGGGATGGCATTAAGACCGATGGAAGCTTTCAGAATGCGGGAATGAATTCATTTAATCATTATGCTTACGGGGCGGTTGGCGACTGGATGTATAGAACCATCACCGGAATCAATAACACCTCGCCCGGATTCAAAACATTTTACATCAGACCGGAGCTTGGCGGTGACCTAACCTACGCCAGGGCAAGTTTCAATTCCATGTATGGAATGATAAAATCCAGTTGGGAAATCAAAGGCGATAAAATCAATATGAGTGTGTCGGTTCCCGCCAATACCATTTCGACGGTATATGTCCCGGCTTCGTCGGAACACAAGGTCAAAGAAGGCGGTTCGTCGCTTTCAGACGCGGAAGGAATAAAAATACTCGGAAGTGACAATGGCTACGTGGAGCTGGAAGTCGGGTCCGGAGAATACAACTTTATGATTGAAAAATAAGAGGAGACGGGAGGTGATGGTATCTTGCTAATGAACAATGCAAATGATCCTTTGTTTATATTTTATCTCTATTCGGAAATTACCCATGAAAATTATCTTCAATTTCACCGTCATGCTTCTTCTTATTGGCTGTTCGACACAAAAAAAAGAAAAAGCGGAGTCTTCGCCTGATTTATTCAATAAAGGCGTGAAAATAAACTACCGTGTATCCGGAAATGGCGATACAACGTTGTTGTTTGTGCACGGCTGGTGCATCGACCAGACCTACTGGGACAACCAGGTCAATTATTTTTCCAATAATTATAAAGTGGTAACCCTTGACTTACCGGGACATGGAAAATCCGGAAGAGAGCGAACCCTTTGGACTATAGAAAACTATGGCAGCGATGTTTCCATGATCATGGATGCCCTCGATCTAAAGAATATAGTACTTGTCGGTCATTCTATGGGAGGTAATATAATTCTCGAGGCTGCAAATCGAAATCAGCAAAAAGTTATAGGTTTTATCGGAGTTGACAATTTTAAAGATTTAGGCGCTGAATACTCGGAAGAACAAGCGGCTGAATTTGATGGATTTATTAAAACGATACGGCAGGACTACAAGGGAACAGCGGGAGGTTTTGCCGAAGGAATGCTCTTTAGCGAAACCACAGACAAAAGCATAAAAGAGCGCGTTATAAACGATATTCTGAATGCGGATCCCGAAATAGCTGTTCCCATCTTGGAATCCCTCATAAAATTAAATGTTAAAGAACGCGGTCTCATGCAGCAGTTGCCCCTCAAGGTGCATCTAATCAATAGCGATGTTATACCTACGAATAAGGCGCAATTGGAAAAATATTGTACCGGTTCCTATGAAATTTACTCCATTGGTTTAACCGGTCATTATCCAATGATCGAAGCTTCTGATCGCTTTAATAGAATTCTGGAAGGCATACTTCACAACTTATAAACATTCAATACCTAAGAGAAATCCGCGAACAAACCGAAAAATAATGGGAGCGGTCCCCAACAATCAAGAGCGGATTCGTCCTTGACGACAGACAATCGACGATCAGCTCTTAATCTCCGGTTTTTTCTCCACATCCGCCAGGGGAATATTTTCAGAGTCCCTTTAATTTTCATAATCGTGTTAACTATTTAAAAGATCGCCTCAATATAGTTTTACCCGGATCAAGAAGCTAATAAATAATTCTTGCCTTCAATGAATCCCCTGGAATTTAAAAATTCAACGGTTTTTGATCGCATCGAAGCTTCTTTCAGGTACACCAAAACAAATATTTCTTCCGGAGCGGGAAGGTTCCGGTAGTGTATGACATTCCGATCCAATTGTCGTTTTTTTGATACATCGATGTATGCGTTGATATTGATCCCATGATCCGCAAGAAAGGAGGCACGCTTTCTCGAAAGCTTACTTGCTCCCCAGATCGCTACATCCGGATGCCGTGCAATATGGCTTTTGAGCCAATGTGCAAGATACTTCGCCTTTATTTTGTAAAAAGCCAGATCACCATATCGATCGTCTGTCCGAGTCAATCGATGATCCGAATCATACCACTTGATTACGGGTTTATTGATTTTAGTAAACTTTACACCATGAGAAAGCCAGCGAAGCCACAGTTCATAATCTTCAGGAAAATCACCATTCCGATAGCTGCCAAAGTTGTCCGACACTTCTTTTCTCCACATAACCGTAGGATGGATGATCGGTGATTCCACGAATTGATTCCTATACATATCTTCGTGATTGATGATGCTATTGGACCAGTTTACATATCGCCGGAATCCGTCCGTATCATTTTTGTGTGGTATATATTCTGCGTTTCCGGATACAACACCATAGTCTTCGTGATTTTCAAGAAATACGTATTGAGCTTCTAACCTGTCCTCAAAACTCCAATCATCTGCATCCATCCTGGCAATATATTTTCCTCCTGAAATTTCAAGACCGCGATTTAGCGCGGATACTATTCCGGGGGTCGGCACATGAATATATCTGCATCTGAGATCTCTTTTGCAATATGCTTCCGCAATCTTTGAGCTCCTGTCCGTAGAATTATTATCAATAAGAAGTAATTCAAAATTGGAAAAAGCCTGATTCAGGAGGCTTTTGATTGCTCGATCAAGTGTGTCCCCGGCATTTTTAAAAGGAAGAAGAATGGAAATTTCTGGCTTATTCAAAAAGTTTTAAAGATTATTCGCGCTCAAATATGGGTATTTTTGTCGGGAGACGGAAATTGGGAAGCGGTTGCGGAAGTTGGAAGATCGGAGCTCTGGCAGTGATCGATTCCGATTTTCCTGCAGAGACGGTATTTTTTATATTTTTAGCATAATCATTTTTTAACACGGATCATTTTATAGCTTTGTGGTTTGGGAAAGATTGCCATGAGGGAGAGAACCAGGAATCTATGAAATTTACTGAATTTAATCTGAATAAACACTTGCTGGAAGCCTTGTCGTATATGGGATTTGATGAGGCCACACCAATTCAGGAACAAGCCATACCAAAAATAATTGAAGGCAGAGATTTAATCGCAAGCGCCCAGACCGGAACAGGAAAAACTGCCGCATTTTTATTGCCCATTCTCCATAAGCTTACGGATAAGCACGACCAGTTAAATACATTGATTATAGTTCCGACCAGGGAGCTGGCCATACAAATCGATCAGCAAATTGAAGGCTTTTCGTATTTTACGCATGTGACTTCGCTGCCGGTCTATGGTGGAGGCGAAGGCCAGGATTGGGAAACCCAGAAAAAAGCATTGACCAAGGGAGCCGAAATCATAGTCGCAACCCCCGGAAAGCTCATCTCCCATCTCAATATGGGCTATGTAAATTTTAATCACCTTCAGCATTTAATTCTGGATGAGGCAGACCGGATGCTGGACATGGGATTTCATGACGATATCCAAAAAATAATTACCTATTTGCCAAAAAAGCGACAAACCTTGATGTTTAGCGCTACCATGCCTCCCAAAATCAGGGAATTAGCCAGAAAGGTCTTGAAAAATCCTCATGAAATAAATATCGCTATTTCCAAACCCGCCGAAGGCGTAGTACAGGCGGTTTGCCTGACTTACGATCAGCAGAAAACACCGTTAATAAACCTCATGATTTCCAATAAACCGGAAATACGGTCCATTTTGATTTTTACTTCTACCAAGAAAAAAGTATCTGAAATAGTGAGGGGGCTAAAATCCAAAAACTATGTGGTTGAAGGAATTTCATCCGATCTCGAGCAGGCAGAACGCGAAGAAGTGCTGCTGAGGTTTCGCTCAAAACAAACGCGCGTTCTGGTAGCTACGGATGTTTTGAGCCGCGGAATCGACATCAAGGATATCAATTTTGTAGTGAACTACGATGTCCCGGGCGACGCTGAAGATTATGTCCACCGAATCGGACGAACAGCAAGAGCGGATACCAAAGGAGTTGCGCTTACGCTGGTAAATGAAGAGGATATGCCGAGGTTCGACCGGATCGAGAAATTGATCGAACGAAAAGTTCAGCGGTTAAAGTTACCGGAAACGCTTGGCGACGGCCCTGAATGGAAAATAACGTCATTTCGTAAAAAAGGCCGAAAACCTTCGGGCAAGAAAAAAAGGAAATCCAGGAAGTGACAGTTCCGTCATTGTTCCGGTTAATCAAATGGACTGCATTTATATATACATGCAGTCAGAGACAAGAAAATTAGCAGTATTGTTTTACCGTTTTATGACGAAAGGAATGGACTATGTTGAAAATGGCAGAACTACGAAGATCGGTTTAAACTAATTATGATTAAATGTATTGAGAAAAAAGCAAAGGACTTAGGAATGTCGATCGTTATTGATAATCAGACCTTTGCAACTATTGTTCATTAGTAGCTTCAACCTAACACTGGATACATAGATTATAAGATCACTTACTTTGATTCCTGTAACTCAGATACAATCTTATCTTCCCATATTCGATCTGCTCCTTTAAATGCTCGTAAAGTGGTTTCAGTTTATCAACCACTCCGGTCGCTCTAACGGCCGCCTCGATCTTCCCCATCTCTCCAGGTGTCAAATAGTTTTCAATAGTTGTTATCAGCTTCTTCTCAAATAAGCATACCAGATGAGCATAAACCGTAGCGACATGTATATTTCGCTCTTGCGCTATCTCGGAAACCGACCTGCCCTCCCTGACCAGTTGAAGAGTTTGTATGTATGTCTTTCCTTTGACGGCGGAACTGCCGATGTCCGAAGCGGCTATGTAATGCCGGATTTGATTTAAAAAAGCTTCTCCGTACTCGGCAAGTTTGAACTCCCCGACCCCGGAGACCGATGCCATCTCTCCGAGATCCATCGGATGATTTGATGCCATCTCCCTGAGTGTGGCATCCGAGAAAACCACATAGGGAGGGACGCCTTTGGAATCTGCTATTTCTTTTCGTAACATGCGCAATTCATTAAATAATTGCTCCTCGAATTCCTGTTTTTTCGTTTTTTGAGGCTCGGGCTTTAGAAAAGTCTGGCTTCCCGATTCATCTATAAGCGGTTTTACAAGATCTACATGCCTGTCATTAAAAAGCACATCCTTTCCCGCATTCGTGACCCTTAAGGTATGCTTTTGATCGTAGGCAATTTCGATCAGTCCGTGGTGCAGCATCTGCAAAATGTAATGTTGCCAATCCCGGTAGCTCAATGCTTTGCCGGCGCCAAATGTTTTTATCCGATGATAGCCATTTTGGAAAATGTACGATTTTTGGGATCCTCGCAAAACATCGATCAATGCACCGATACCAACTTTTTCTTGCAAACGTTTCAATGCCGAAAGTGCCTTTTGAACAAGGATTGTAGCGTCTTCGACTTCAGGTGGGTTTTTGCACACATCACAATTTCCACAATCCTTCGAAAGGTCTTCTCCAAAATAAGCCATAAGTATTTTTCTCCGGCAAACCCTTGCCTCAGCGTACTGCTGAATCCTTTTCAGCTTGGCGATCTGAATCTCTGCCTGATTACTTTCTTTGGCAAAATCCTGTAAAATCATCACATCCCTGTAACTGTAAAACATAACCGTTTCGCACGACAGGCCATCCCTGCCTCCCCGGCCAATCTCCTGATAGTACCCTTCAATATTCTTGGGAAGATTATAATGGATTATAAAGCGAATGTTGGATTTGTCAATGCCCATTCCGAATGCAATGGTCGCCACGATGATCCGGATGTTGTCTTTAACAAAATCTTCCTGATTCCCGGACCGTCGTTCGGCTGTCATTCCCGCATGATAATATGCTGCTTTGTATCCGTCAGATTTAAGCTTCGCAGCGACCTCCTCGCAAGATTTCCGGCTTAGGCAATAGATAATTCCCGATTCCCTGTTATGCCTTTCCAAAATGGTTTTTACCTGCTTGTACACTTTTTGGCCGGGACGAACCTGCAGACTCAGATTTGCTCTGTTGAATGATCCAAGGAATATTTCGCAATTTTCAATTGCGAGCTGCTTTACGATATCGCGTCTTGTTATTTTATCTGCTGTTGCGGTAAGAGCCATTATTGGCACCTTCGGCCACTTATTTTTTAAAAGATTCAGTTTACTGTATTCGGCTCGAAAATCATGCCCCCAGACCGAAATGCAATGGGCCTCATCCACTGCAAACCCACTAATGTCTACACCTTGTAAAGCTTCAAGCATCGAATTGGTCAATAACTTTTCAGGAGATAAATAAAGCAGTTTGAGGCTTCCGTCCGTCAACATTTGCATTAAGCGCCTCTCTTCCGAAAACTCCAAAGCGCTATTTATGAAGGCTGCTTCGATATTGTTGGCCCGAAGCGACTCTACCTGATCTTTCATCAAGGCAATGAGCGGAGAAATAATTATAAAAGTCCCGGGCAGCAATAAGGCTGGCAATTGGAAACAAATGGACTTCCCCCCACCCGTAGGCATAATAACAAGACAATCCTTTTTAGCCATTACGGCAGTAATGATTTCTTCCTGCATCGGTCGAAACCGGTCGAAACCAAAATGTTTTTTAAGCGCCTTTGTAAGTGTGGAATTCATGTATACTTACGCGTTGGACATTGTAAACGCAAATTGTCGAAATCCTGTCATTAATCAGTTGTTTGCAACATATCACCGGCATACCGGTCGTTCCGGGTCGGGGAGTCCGACAGCAAAACCACTCAGTAAAACTTGATCTTTCTTGCTGCATATCCCACCATGCGAAGCAATAAAAACCCATGACTAAACCTGGAGATATTGGTATCGCCATATACCCTTTCGCGATATCGTACGGGCAAATCAATAATCTTCAGGTTCATTTTATAAGCTCCGAATATCAAATCAAAATCTCCGAACGGATCAAATTCTCCAAAAAAAGACCTGTTCTTTATAAGCTTCTCGTAGTCCTTTCGAAAAATTACTTTTGTCCCGCACAGTGTATCCTTTATAGGTTGCTCCAGCAGCCATGAAAACAGCACACTAAAGAATTTATTTCCTAAAAGATTGAGCAGGCGCATAGCGTTTTTTTCCATAGGATATACGAGCCTGGAACCATTAATAAACTCACCTTTATTCTTGATCAATGCAAAATAAAAGGCAGGCAGATCCTCGGGAGGAACGGTGAGATCTGCATCGAGGATCATTAAAATCTCACCCTTGGCCAACGAAAATCCTTTTCTTACGGCGTCGCCTTTTCCCTTGCCAGGTTGCTGGTCAACTTTTATCTCTAAATCCGGATATTTGGCCGGAAGTTGTTGCATTTGCTCCCAGGTATCATCCGTCGAATTTCCCTCGACGAAAATTATTTCCTGATGTGATCCGAATTTCGGCAATCGCTTCAAAGCATTTTCAAGATTGCCGCTTTCATTTCTTGCCGGAATTACAATTGAAGTCGAATATTCGCTTTTTGGCAAACCGATCGAAGGCCTGGCGAAAATATATTGGTTTAAGCACAGTAGATTTATTATTGGCAGACGACCGATAAATTTATTGAAGAACCACGAAAGTACGGGTATGTTAATCGGCAGAAGTACTCGTCGCGTGGAACGGTAGGTTTCATAACCGGCGATATAGAGGAAGGTCTGAAGGTCTCTTTTTGTTAACCAGTTTTGCTTCGGGCTGCTTCGCTTTATCCCGATCGCCTCTCCAAAAAGCAAGATGGGTTCCCAGAGAAAATTATAGTAGTTTATGATAATCCTTGTTCTGGGATGACATATGCTTCTCAACGAAGAAAATACCTTGAGCACATCGGTAAAATATCCGGTAACATGCGACAATATGATGGTATCAAATTTTTCATCCAACCTGATGCGTTCGGCATCCTCCGCATAAAAATTGATATCCGGATGATTTTTTCGCGCAATTTCAATCATTCCGGAAGAAAAATCAATTCCGGTCTTTTTCTTTCCGTTAAGCCTTGCGAGCGCATCGCCGTTGGCACAACCAATTTCCAGAACCGAATCATCCTCATGAATGAAATAGTTGCAGTACCTTAAAATATCATTCCAGAAGTAAGCATATCTTTTTCTATATTTTGCTAAATCAGGCGCAAGTTTATTGAAATGATCCAGAAATTCTTTTCGTCGCTTTTGCTTAATATTCCTTTCTACTTGTTCCACAAAACGCTCATTATATTAAAAATCAATGCAATTCATAAAGATAGGCAGGCCATCGCTCGCCAATTTGGTGTACCATTTTCAATCTGCCGGGATACGCCTTGTTAATTGCACTTAGATATCTTCTTACCGTATTGATTATTCTTGCATTCGGATCATCCGAATTCGTGCGCAAGCTGGCCATGATTATATGGGTGACTCCGGCATCTTTTAACTTATTGTACAATACTTCAGGGTCGTTTGACGGCACTTTCCAAATCCCGTAAAAATCTTTTCCCCCGCTATACACAAATGCCATTCCGGGTTTCCTGCACGCGACATAAGCCTCCTCGGGCAGGTGTTCACTTACCCAGGCCGTCATCTTCAAATAATAGATCCAATCGTCGGGGAAACCATAATACTTATCTCCGGAGAGATACTTTGAGACGATCTTTATTTGTTCGGGTATTCGGGTAGCTGATCGATACAGATTGGCAAATATCGCAATCCCGAAGATCACGACCAGAACCATTGAGTACTTTTTTAAGCCATTCGTAAATAAATAAAACAGCACATAAAAGAGAAATGCTAAGACCACCGGAGTGAATGCGATAATCAATCGCTCCTGAAGCCAGAAGGTCTGAAGAATCAAAAAGGTTACTCCTAAAGCGGTAAATGTGAATATACCAATAAACAGCCAAAACTTTGATTTCCTCAATGCGATAAAAAAACCAGTCGTAAAAAGGGCATAAATCAAAAGTGTAAACACGGTATTCGGCTCAATTTTCTTTGGAGAAGCCAAACCAAAAATGTTTCGAAAATGATAACCAAGATAAGCTTTTGAATTATCGACCAGTCGCATCAAAAAACCATAGGCGTCCTCCTTTTCGCTATCTTGCCGATAAGGTACTTTGGATATCAGGGCATCAAGCTGATTGGATATCTGCATTTCTTTCACCTCCCAGAATGTGGATTTCGCAAAACTGAAAATTCCCATAAACAGGATGAAGCAAATTGCCATTGAAATCGACATCTTCCAGTTTTTTACGAAAAGAAAATAGGCGATTGCCGCAAGGGCGGCGACTAGTCCTACATTTTTTGTTACAGCCACCAAAAGGAGAAGGAATCCGCTCAATAATATGCTTTTGTAATCTTTTCTCAGATTCAAAGCCCGGTCCTTTTCTACATAGGATTTTGTAAAATGATATATGAAAATACTCTGGACGAATAAATAGAATACTTCATTGTAGGTTGAACTGGCGTAAAAAAGTATGGCCGCGCTCGTACTCAATAAAAGGAGAAAAACGAACAATGAAATCGGTGCCAGGTGATTCTTGAATGTCTTAAAGGTAAACCACTGATGCCCCATGTAACAGGCTAAAGATATAATTTTGAAAAGCAGAAGCTTTGTCCCCAAGAGGTAAATGATCAAGCCAAGGAATATCGGATATAACGGCCCCTGAAAAGTAGGAAATGATCCTTTGTAAATAAAATTATAAGCTCTGTTGATGTACATCGAATCATCCCCTCCGATCGAAACCTTGGGTTCAAAAAGCAAAAGCCCGAAAACGGCGGTAAGCGCCAGGCTCATCCAGAGTATATATGATTTTCTTGCTTCAAAAAAAGCATTAAGCTTATCTAATGAAGATATTTTGGTGGTCTGAGTTTTTTTAGTCATTCGACCAGATTAAAAATACAAACGTTGCTAAGATAAAAATTATGGCAAATATAAAATTTTTGCTCAACCATACAGGTTGTTATGTAAAACTTAAACTATTTTTTGATCACATATGATTGCAACTTTTCTCTCTTGATTTTTGTCGTTATTATAACTAAACGTCTATTTTTTTGGAATCATGCATAATTTTTGGAGGCATAGCTTAAAGAATTAATTTTAAGTTCTTAAAATGTAGAAATGCTTAAGGTCGGGTTATTTCATTTTTCAATACTTTGGACACTTCTGTTGCCGTTCCACGTGGCGTCGGGGCACGATGATTCCGGGTTGTTGTTCTTAGAGAATAGGGGACAGTGGGAAAGCGAAGTACGGTTTCGCGCAAAAATTCCGGGCGGTGATCTTTATGTATTAAAAAATAAATTGAAATATGTGTTTTATAACAGCAGATATAAAAATCACGAGGGGATTTTTGAACAAGAGGATGCGCCTTTTGGGAAAAAAGCAAGGGAAGAAAACGTTTACCACGCAGTGGATCTTTCGTTTGAGGGATCGAATATTTCCTCTTCCATCGGTGGAAAAGGGAAACATCGCACCGTTACTAATTTTTTCAAAGGACCGGAAAAGAACAAATGGATTCGCGGAGTGTCCACATATGCGAGGATCGAGATTCGTCAACTATACGATGGAATCGACTTTGTAATGTATCATGAAAATGGTTCGTTAAAGTATGATTTTATAGTCGCTCCAGGCGCTAATCCCGATGCGATTAAACTTAGATATTCCGGACAAAGCGAATTAAAGATCAGGGATGGAAAAGTAAAAATCGGCACAGTGCATGGGGAGCTTATCGAAAATGTGCCCCTGTCTTTTTCCGTTTCCAACTCAAGAAAAGTATCCGTGCCTTCCGAATTTGTAATGGAAGACGGTGTGGTGCGCTTTAATTTCCCATCGGGTTACAACACAAATGCCCGGCTCATCATTGACCCGGAACTGATTTTTTCTACATATTCCGGTTCCTTTGCCGATAATTGGGGCTTTACTGCCACATATGATGATGAGGGGAATTTATATTCCGGAGGAATTGTATTCGACGCCGGCTATCCCGCAACGGGCGGAGTATTTCAGCCTGACCATCGGGGATCGTGGGACGTTGGGATCCTCAAATACGACCCGACCGGTAAAGACCTGTTGTGGGCCACCTATTTGGGGGGCAGCTTCAGCGAAACCCCTCAAAGCATCATTGTGAATAGTAAAGGCGAGCTTATCATTTATGGAACGACAAGCTCACCGGATTTTCCAACGACCGATCATGCATTTCAAAAATCCTTTCTTGGCGGCGATCCAATATATGATACGGCATTCGTCGCGGTTCCGAGGCTCGTGGGAGGTATTCCCATGCTGAATGGCACTGATATATTCCTTGCGATTCTGAGTAAGAACGGAGATTCACTGGTTGGATCCACCTTTATCGGAGGCTCGGAAAACGATGGTATCATGGAGAAGTTTATGCCATTGACAAAAAACTATGGAGACCAGTTCCGGGGGGAGGTAATAATAGATGCATCGGATAATATTTATGTGGCTTCAAATACGAGTTCAGCAGATTTTCTTATTAAAAACGGACCGGTTCCCGACTATGGGGGAGGAACAAACGACGGGATGGTCATGAAATTTAATCCGGATCTATCGGAATTATTCTGGAGTACTTTCATAGGGGGAAATGGAATGGACGCCTTATTTTCGGTCAAAGTTGATCTGGATGGAAATGTTTTTGCTTCCGGCGGCAGCAACAGCGCTGATTTCCCTGTAACTGAAGGGGCCTATAAGACGGAAAAACCAAGCTCCTTTGACATCGATGGTGTCGTAGTAAAGATCAGCAATGACGGCACCGAGCTTCTGAAAAGCACATATATCGGCACATCCGCTTACGATCAGGTTTATTTTCTGGAACTGGATTCATCAAATCAGGTTTATCTACTTGGCCAGACGCAGGGAAATTATCCGGTAACCGATGGCGTGTATTCCAATGCCCGCGGGGGTCAGTTTATTCATAAGATGAACAATGACCTTGATTCTACTTATTTTTCAACGGTCATAGGATCGGGAAGTGGATCACCGGATTTTTCTCCTACCGCATTTTTAGTAAACGAGTGTGAAAATATTTTCATCAGCGGGTGGGGGGGTACTTTAAATCATCCCAGCTTTGGATATATCGGAGGGAATACGATTGGTCTTCCTGTTACAAATAATGCTTTCCAGAATCAAACCGACGGGACGGATTTTTACCTGGTGGTTCTGTTACAGGATGCGAAGCAGCTCTTGTACGGAACCTATTTTGGCGAAATCAGTGGAAGAGGAGAACATGTAGACGGTGGAACAAGCAGGTTTGATAAGAAAGGTATCGTCTATCAATCCGTATGCGGAGGTTGCGGAGGGAGCAGCGGTTTCCCCACCTATCCACCGGACGTGTGGTCTACGACAAACAATAGCTCAAACTGCAACAACGCAGCTTTTAAATTTGATCTTGCGTCGTTAATTGCACGATTCGAGACAGATACCGAAGATTTTACAAACCGGGGAATTCGCAAAGGATGCCATCCTTTGACGCTGGTTTTCCTAAATGAAAGCATTGGCGGCGAAGATTTTCTTTGGGAATTTGGCGAGGGGACAATTACCAACCGGGAAGATAGCATTACCATTACTTATGATGCTCCCGGATCCTATCCCGTGGTCCTGACGGCAACAGACATCAATACCTGCGTCCGGGAAAGTAAAGCTACCGGAGTAATTACAGTTTTTGATTACGATTTTAATATCATGCCGGACGATTCGATTTGTTACGGCGAATCAATTGTCCTGAAAGCCGGCGGAGGAGAAAATTACGATTGGATTCCAAAAAACAGCCTTCAAAATGCCAATACCTCCACGCCAGTGGCCTCCCCCGATTCGACCACAACATACCATGTAAAAATTGTTGATCGGAACGGATGCACAGGAGAAGATTCGCTTGAAATCAAGGTAATACCGGGCATCACAGCCGGTTTTAAATACGAGAAAACATACGATTGTCATGGCACCCCAACGCTTGAGTTTACGAACACCTCTGAAAATGCCAGTGCTTTTGTGTGGGATTTTGGAGATGGAAATTCATCGGATGAGTTGGATCCGACACACCGATTTGAAGATTCGGATAGCCTGAAAACCTATACGATTACCTTAAAAGCCGGAGCATCTTTCTGCACCAGTTCAAAATCGATGGAAGTCACATCAGTTTCCACCTTTGTCCCGAACTTTATTTCGCCCAATGGTGACGGGAAAAACGATGCCTTTGAGATCACTGCAGACGATGAAATTGAATTGTATGTCTACAACAGATGGGGGAAGAAGGTATACCATGCAGAAAACTACCAAAACAACTGGCAGCCAAAAAATTTGGCCTCCGGAGTATATTTTTATGAAATCCTTTTTAAGGATAAAAATACCAGATGTAATGGATGGGTACAGGTTATGTATTAATAATGCCCGGAAATCCCGTTATTTGTATCATTCAATGTTTTACAGGATATTTTAGTTAAATCGCAACAATTCAATTTTTTATAGTGAGGAAAGGTTTTTTTTCTGAAAAATGGCTTTACCTTTTATTTCTTGGACTTTTATGGTATCAAATACCGATGTTGGCCGGGAAAGGTGAGGAATATTCGATTATTGAAAGAAACGACAAAAAAGGATTGGTAAATAAAAAAGGCCGTGTACTTATTCCGCCTGAATATGATGAGCTTGGTTGGACAAATGGTGGGACACAATTGCTTGAGAATGTAATTGGGTTTAAAAAGGATGGCCTTTGGGGAGTACTGAACACCAAGAACGAAA